>NZ_JBQHCW010000023.1:0-135364 GCF_052068115.1 Nonomuraea sp. ZG12 | reverse complement strand
GGCCTCTGACGAGGCTTCTGACATGAGCGATCCCGGCGGCCCGAGGTTCACCGGAGTGATCGTTGCACGCGTCGGCAGCAGCGTGGAATACGTCGGGAATACGCCTGGTCACCCGGCATCGAGAGATGACTTCGGGCGGAACCCCTGTGCCGGGGACGCCTGTCTTTGCAGTGATGCTGAAGGAGTTGGAGGGTGACGACGATCAGCGGCCAGATGCGCCGGCTTCGTCGCCGGTAGTCCCGCAGCAAAGATCATCATTATTTGATCTTGCTATTGTTTCTTTTGCCATAGTAAGGCGACGCGTGGCATCTGGCTCCGCTTAATACTGCGAAGATGCGCCCGATTGCTAGGGGCCTCGGAAGTCGTCCTGGCCCCACCAGCCGCGGCGGGCGGCGAGCAGCCCGGCCTGGAACCGGGTGCGTGCGCCGAGCCGGTCCATCATCTCGCTGACCCGGCGGTGCACCGTCCGCAGGCTCACTCCCAGCTGGCGTGCGACGGTCTCGTCCTTGAGGCCGGCCGCCAGCAGCGTGAACAGCTCCGGGTCGGAAAGGTCCGCGCCGTCGCCGGAGGGGAGCTCGGCCGACCTCGCCGGCAGCGGTAATGCCGATCGCCACAGCACCTCGAACAGGGCGACCAGAGCGTCGAGCAGCGACGAGGAGTGCACGATGACCGCGCTGTCGGAATGGGCGGACGCATCGGTGCTCAGCGGCAGGATCGCTATCCTTCGGTCGGCGATGGCCAGTTTCATGGGCACGTCCGGGCTGATCCTGGCCTGTTCTCCGGCGGCCACCGATTCCTGCGCCAGGCGCAGCTTGCCGGGGATCTCCAGGGCTGAGGCGTCGTAGATGCCGCGGACGAGGACGCCGTGCGCGAGGCGCTCCATCTCGGTGACGTTCTGCCGGCCGGGATCCTGGGCGTACGGCGGCCGGTCCAGCACCAGGAGCTCCTCGGTCGCGGTCTGCTGCAACTGGGTGAACCGTTGCACCACGGCCGCCTGGCCCTGGACGACCTCGACGAGTTCTTCAGGGGAGTGGTTCTCCGTGCGCGGGGTTTCGGCGAGCAGCGTCAGCGCGGCCAGCCGTGCCTGGGCCAGGCCCTCCTCCCGGCGGGAGATGAGAGCGGACACCGCCACATCCGGCCGGGTCGCCAGGAACCGCACCGGGCGGCCCGCCATGCGGCTGACCAGGCCCAGCGCTTCGAGCCGGGTGAACGCGCGGCGCAGAGTCACCGTGGTGCGCCCGGTGTGCTCGGCGAGCTCGTGGAGCGTGGCCCGCGGCCGGCGCAGCAGATCTCGGTAGATTCGCTCGTCTTCGGCGTCGACCCCGACGGCGGACAGCGCGTTGTCATGCGTTTTCATGATCCGTAAGGATGTCATATTCGTGTCATGTCATAAATCTGCCAAACCCTGCGCCTAGCCCGAGCGGGCCGTTCACCGATAGGACGGGACCCGGGGCTTCGGTGCCCCGAGACCATGCATTGTCTGGGAGGCAGTCGTGAATAAGACGTTCACCATCGGATTGGCCACCGCGCTGACGATTCTGTCGGGCGTCGGGCCCGCAGCCGCCGATGGGTTCCACCGGTGGCGCCAGCCCGCCTGTGAGACGGTCGCCGGCGACGGCTCGGTGACGTTCACCCGGAACGGCGGCAGGAGCATCGTGCCGACCAGCAAGACGCTGGAGCCGGTCGTCTACACGCGCGGGCTCGTCACTCTTGATCGTCCCAATGTGCTGCTCTCCGTTGCGAACAACATGTTGTCGCGGTCGATGGACGCCGGCTGCAGCTGGGCGCCGGTGGGCAAGCTGAACGGCTCGAACATCGAGTTGACCGCCGCCCGTGGCGGCCAGGCGTACGCCTGGGACCGCGACGGCAACCTCACGCTCACCACGCCCGACGGCGGCACGCCACTCGCCTCACCGGCCGCCGAGGTGGTGGGGCTGGGCACGGATCACCGCCGGGGCGACCACCTGCGGGTGGCCGACGGGGACGGGCAGCTGCACGAGTCGAGGGACGGCGGGCGCACCTGGACCCCCGTCGGGGTGCCGGCCTGGGAGCAGAACGAGCTCCTCATGGTCTACACCGCGGTGTTCGATCCGTACGACCTGAACCACGTGGTCTTGGGCGCGGCGACCGAGGGCGCCCGGGTCACCTTCGACGGCGGGCGCACCTGGACCACGTCCACCGGGCTGGGCGAGGTCGGCACGCGGGTCAACGTGTTCAGCGCCACGATCTCCCCGGCCGCGCCGCAGGTCGTGTACGCGATGGGGCTCAACCTGGCCGAGCTGGACGCGGGGGCGCCGTCGGGCGGCCGGCACATCTACCGCTCGCACGACGGAGGCCGGCACTTCACCCCGGTCGTGGACCAGGGAGGTGAGATCACCCTGTCCAACGGGCCGTTGCTCGCCGCTCACCCGAAGGACCCGCGCGTGCTCACCTTCGTCTGGGGCACTGCGTGGGCCGGGACCGGCACGTACCTCTATACCTACAACGCCCGCCGGGGCGGGGTCAGCGTCACCCGCAACGGGTACGACCGGGTGAATTCCATCGCTTACAACCCCTCGAACCCGAGGGTCATGTACCTGGGAGTGGCAGAGGAAGGCTGACGCCCGGCAGAACCTCCACTACGGCCGCTTGGCATGATCCACAGTGGCGGCCAGATCGTGCCGGCCGGTCTTCGCCTGGGCGAATTCGGGGGCCCGGCGAGGCCATCGACGTCCTCGCGAGCGTGCTCGGCCTGCTGCCTGGAACGGGCGGCCCTGACGAATAGGGCGGGGTGAACAGCAGGAGCGTCGTGCCGTACAGGTGGTCGGCGTGATCTATGGGATGGTGCGGCTGTTCCCCAGATCGACGCTGTCTCCGTTCGCCCCTCTGCGGAGTGATCTGACGGTGGTGCTGGACTTCGCGGTGAAGAGGGCGGGGCCGGCCTTCGTGGTTCTTCTCGGCCTTCTCGTGTGTGTCGGTCGTGGGGACAGCGAGGCGACGGGTCGGCGGGTGGCGGGGCTGGCTGACTATGTGATCGCTGTCGGGGTGCTCGGTGTCGTCGTGTTCGGGTTGTTCCTTTACTTCTGGGGGTCGCACGCCCTTGGGGGGCGGACGGTGGGCAAGCTGCTCCTGGGCGTGCGGGTCGTCGGCGCGGGGACCGGGGGGCGGCTGGGCGTGGGCAGGGCGGCTCTTCGGGCGCTGGCCTTTCCTCTCGTCGTGCTCGTTCCCGGCGTGGGGCTGCTGTGGCTTCTCGTGGACGGGCTGTGGATGCTGCTCGACGCGGAAGGCAGGGTGCTGCATGACCGGCTGCTGGGCGCCGCGGTGGTGCGTGATCGGTGGACCGCCCGAGAATGCGTACTTTTACGTGTTCGGTGGCCTTTGATACATGGACTTGTGCGCAGAAGAGAATAATGTTCTGGTTCATCGTTGGGTCGAATGCGAGCGGCGCTCATTCAGAGAGCCCGCCAAGATCCATATGGGGTAATGACCATGAACGAGTTCAAGCGTGGCGCAGTCCGGCTGTCCGTGCTCGGCGGTCTGGCCGCCGGTCTGCTGGCCGTGGCGCCGGGGGTGAGCCAGGCCGCCGCCGGTGAGCCGACGGTGAGCAGGGCGGGCGCGATCGTGACCATCACGGCGGGCTCCATCGCCAAGGACGACAACATCACGCTCCAGTCCGTCAGCGGCCGGCTGCACGTGTTCGGGCAGGTCGTGGCGGCGACGGGGTCCGGCTGTCAGCAGGTTTCCGGCAACGAGGTGAACTGCGGCAGCGGTGTCGAGAAGGTCAACGCCACCCTGGGCGGTGGCAACGACCGGTTCCTGTCGCGGGTGGGGATCGGGGGAACGATCGACGGCGGCAGCGGCGGCGACACCTTCCAGGCCGGGCTCGGCTTCGACGGGACGAGCTTCGTCTACAAGGGCGGATCCGGGACCGACAAGGTCGACTACGGCTCCAGCGGCTCGGCCGTGACCGTGACCAAGGACGACAGCTCACGGCCGGACGGCCGATCGATCGACAACGACGACGTCACCCGGGACGTGGAGACCATCGAAGGCACCGTCAGGGCCGACACCCTGACCGGGAGCGATGTCTTCGACAGGCTGATCGGTGGCGAGGGCGCCGACACCCTCAGCGGCCGAGGGGGCGACGACATCATCGACGCCGATGACATCCAGGGCACCAAGGACACCCTGATCGACTGCGGCAACGGGTCCGGCGACAGCGCGACCGCCGACGCGGCGGACGCTCCGGTGAGCTGCGAGTCGGTCAGCCGTCCGTAGCCTCCGAAGGCCCCTCGCGACAGCGGTCGCGAGGGGCCTGTCACGTCTGATCCGTGGGACCGATGAGTTCGGGTACGGTTCCCGGTCTCAACGGGTGCGAACCCGTCGATCCGCAGGGAGGGTCCATGGCCAAGATGCTGTATTCGGTCACCATGTCGCTGGACGGCTTCATCGCCGGTCCCGGCGGTGACATGTCCTGGCTGGCCGACCATCTGGGGCCCGATCCGCTGGTGGACGAGCTCATCGGCCAGGTCGGGGCGTTGCTCGTCGGGCGCACGACCTTCGGCGGCGACGATCCGTACAAGGGCACCGAGCAGGAAGGGGAGGCGTTCGGCGGCGGGTGGGCGGGGCCGCAGTTCGTGCTCACCCACCGCGTGCCGCGCGCGTCCGTGCCGGGCGTCACCTTCGTCGGCGACCTCGACAGCGCCGTGGCCGCGGCCAAGGCGGCGGCGGGGGACAAGTACGTCAACGTCCTGGGCGCGAGCGTGGCCCGGCAGTGCCTGGAAGCGGGCGTGCTCGACGAGGTGCTGGTGCTCATCGCGCCGGTCATGCTCGGTGACGGCGTGCGGCTGTTCGACCACCCGGGCGGGACCAACGTCAGGCTCGAACGGCTCCGGGTGAGTCAAGCGCCGCCGGCCACAGGCCTGTGGATGCGCGTGGTGGACAGCGCGGCGCCGGAGGCCGGGGCGATGTCCGGGTGAGCATGCTCGCCGCGCTGGGGGGCAGGGTCCGGTCATGAAGAAACTCTTCAAGTTCCTGGTGGCACGCCGGCTGGCGCGTACGCCGATCGGGCTGGCGGTTCTCGGGCTGGCCTGGCTGCGCCGGCGGCGCAGGCAACGCATGCAGGGCGCTCAACCCGAAAGTGCCGGACACCGGTAAATCACGAAATTTCCGAATAAATCACTGACAATCCGGCGACCTTCCCCCTATGTTCGGCGCATGATCTTTCGCGTATGCGCGGTGGCCGCCGCCGGCCTGATGCTTGTCTCCGGTACGGCGCACGCCTACCCCGTCAAGGGCGCCGCCGAGCTGACCCACAACGAGCTCTACAAGAAGGGCAAGCTCCCCAAGACCACGTGCAAGCTGGTCAAGGGCACGACCAGGGCCTCGACGACCAAGTACGTCACCGACCTGGTCGCCTGCATGAGCAAGACCTGGAAGTCGTCGATCCCCAACTTCCAGCCTGTGCAGGTGGGGTTCGTGGACAGGGATGAGAATCGGACCTGCAACTGGCGCAGGGAAGCCAAAGGATCATTCGCCGAGCAGTGCTTCAGCTTCATCCGAGTACGGTTGGCCGCCGATTGGATCAAGGCCAAGGACGACTCGGAGGTGTTCGCCGCCGTCACGGACGCGTGGAGCGGAATCGTGCAGGTCCAGACCGGCATCGGCGAGGCCTGGCAGGCACTGCCCAACGGAGGCGAGCAGCCCGAGATCGACGAGCAGCTCCGCCGGCTCCAGCTCCAGGCCGACTGCCTGACCGCAGCCTCCTACAAGAGCCTCGGACTGACCGTCAAGAACTGGAAGTCCGTCTTCGAGGACACGGACCCGCCCGAGTTCGACAAGCTCAAGGGCGAGGGCAAGCTCGCCAACCGTCTCAGCTGGTCCAAGAAGGGCTATCAGGCGGGAGGGCCGAGCGTGTGCAACACCTGGAAGGCGCCCTCGTCCAAGGTCGCGTGAGGCCCTCGACGGATCGGACGCCCGCGTGTCACGCTGACGAGCCATGAGGTACGTCTTAGCGGCGCTCGGGCTCTTACTCATGGTCGCCTGCGGGTCGGGCGGGACGGGCGGTCCACCGGTCAACGTCGCCGACGTCAGGTTCGTGCAGATGATGGTGCAGCACCACCGGCAGGGCATCGAGATCGCCGAGGTGGGCGCGGCCAAGGCGACCACCCCCGAGCTCAAGACCTTGTCGGCGGCCATCGTGAGCACCCAGCAGAGCGAGGTCGAGATGATGCTCCGCTGGCTGCACTCCTGGCAGCAACCGCTCACCCCGGCGGACGGCGCGCACGATCATCACGGCGGGCTGCCGGAGATCGACCAGAAGCGGATCGCCGAGCTCAAGCGGTCCAAGACCCTGGAGTCCGACCTGCTGACCCTGCTGATCATGCATCAGGACGGCGCCGTCCAGATGGCGGCGGAGGAGGTGCGCGACGGGGTCGCACCGGCCGTGACCCAGTGGGCCGCGAAGGTGCAGGAGTCGCGCCGGGCGCAGATCGCGCAGATGCGGGACCTGCTCAGCCGGTGAGCCCCTGGCGCTCCAGCATGGCGGTGGCCTGGTCGAGCCGCTTCCCCAGATTGTCGCGCAGGTCGGCGAAGCGGTCGGAGTGCTTGAGCACGATCCTGCGTTGCAACTCGGCGTCTGCGGTGAACCAGGCGGCCACCAGGCCGGACGACCACTTGCACGAGGTGTCCGCCACCGCGACCCGTTTCTCCTCGGTGGTGATCTCGGCGCCCTCCAGGTTCCAGCGGGGGTCGGCGATGGCCGCCTCCGGCGAGGGGTAGGAGTGACCGGCGGCCTTCATGCACGCCGCCCACTTGCCGACGGCTCGCCGTACCACCGCCCGCTTGGCGGCCCGTTCCAGGGTGCGCGCGTCCTGCATCGCCAGCCACTGCCAGTCGGCATCCGGGGCGCTGCGGGACAGCGCGTCCGGCGCCCGGTCCAGGCACCCCGGCCTGCCCTGCGTGCCGTACAGGTGCCGGCGGGCGGTCTGGCGCAGGTCGGCCGCCCACTGCGACGCCTCGGGCGGCGACGCCGGGCGGGCCAGGTGGTAGCCGAAGCGCGCCGCCTGCTCCGGGTCCACCACGCCGTAGCGGCGCGTGTTGCCCGGGTCGGCGGCGGCGATGGCCTCCTGATCCGTGCCCGGGGGATGCACGGTGACGCCGTGCCGGCGCATGCACCGTACGACCACCAGGTTGTGCGCGTTGCCCAGGAGCGCCCGCTGGGCGGGCGTGGGCTTGTAGGCGTCGAACGGCAGCTTCAGATCCGCCACTCCGCTGATGCCGGTGGTGGGCTCGGGCGCCTGTTGTGGCTGCGTGCAGGCCGTGACCGCCACGAGGAGGGCGCCGAGCACGAGCGGCGGTCCGGCGTGGCGGCCGGTTTCCGGTGTGGCCCGGAAACCGGCGCTGCTTCGGGTCAGCGGCACCAGATGTCGATGGAGCTGGTGCGGTTGTTGCCGACGGCATTGTTGGCCAGGAAGCCGTCGTTGGAGTCGTTCAGGAAGGTGCTGTGCGCGCCGGTGAAGTAGGCGTGCTGCCACAGCGTGATCGGGCAGCCGACGCGGTTCCTGACCGAGCTGGACTCGTTGTTCATGCTGTGCCAGGAGTTGCTGTAGTCCCAACTGAGCCAGTTGTCGTCGTCCAGGTTGGAGTCGTCGTGCACGAAGTCACGCCAGTGGTCGGTCTGACCCCGGTTGTAGTCGAAGCCGGCGTACAGGCAGACGCGGCCGCCGTAGCAGGTGGAACGAGGGCTGGCGGTCGCGGTCGGGACCGGGGCGACCAGGGTGAACAGCGCCGCCGCCGCGATGGCGCCGGCGACTCGGGTGGACAGCCTCACAGGGGATCTCCTTGATCGATGAGGTTGTGAGAACACCCGTAACTTAGCGTGGTCATTCGCATGCGGAAGGTCATGACGCGCGTGCGTGGGTAAAGGCCCGCCGAGCTTGGACGGCGTAAAGCGCAATGGTCATCTCATTGACGCAACGACACGTCCTGATCAGGATGAAAGACCTGAAACGGCGCTGATGTCACTCGAAGGAGACCTGACCATGCACGCCGCGATCCCCCTCTACAAGGGCTACACCGGCCTCGACGCCATCGGCCCTTACACCGTGCTGGCCTTCGCCCCCGGCTGGGAGGTCACCTTCGTGAGCGCCGAGCCGGGGCCGGTGACCGATGACCAGGGCGGCCTCAGCATCCAGGCCACCGCGAGCTACGCCGACGTGCCGAGGCCGGACGTGATCGTCGTGCCGGGCGGGATCGGCACCATCGAGGCGCTCTCCGACCAGGCCCTCGTCAGCTGGATCGGCGAGGTGCACGAGCACACCCGCTGGACGACCTCCGTCTGCGCCGGCTCGTTCCTGCTGGGCGCGGCCGGGCTGCTGAAGGGGCGCAGGGCGACCAGCCACTGGGCGCTGATCGACCAGCTGCCGGGGATGGGCGCGGAACCGGTGCACGAGCGGGTGGTCGTGGACGGCAAGATCGTGACCGCCGCCGGGGTCTCGGCCGGCATCGACATGGCGCTGACGCTGCTCGCCCAGGCGGCCGGCCAGGACACCGCCGAGGCCGTGCAACTGGTCATCGAGTACGACCCGGAGCCGCCGTTCGACGCCGGCTCGCCGCGGACGGCCTCGGCCGACCTGCGCGCGCGGGCGGCGAGCCTGCTGGGGTGAGCAAGGCCTTCGCACTCGGCCGGGCAAGGCGAGTAAGGCACTTGGACTCGGCCGGGCAAGGTGAGTAAGGCCCTTGCCGGGGTCCGCACCCGGCTGGGCAAAGCGCGCGGCACCGGCGCCGCGTGAGCGCGTATGAAGGAGGATGCCCTTCGCGACGTCACGCCTGACGCCGGCGCTGGTCCTGCTCACCGGCGTCACCGGCGTGGTCGAGGCGGTCAGCTACATCGGGCTCGACCACGTCTTCGCCGCCGTCATGACGGGCAACGTGCTGTTCGTCGGCTTCGGGCTGGTCGACCCCTCGATCCCGGTCACCGGGTCGGCCGTGGCGCTGGTGGCCTTCGCGCTCGGCGCGCTGGCCGGTCACCGGGCCAACGTCGCGCTGAGCCGCAGGCGACCGGAACGCTGGCTGACGTACGCGGTGTGCGGCGAAGGCGCACTGATCATGGTGGCGGCGCTGGTCGCCCTCGGCCTGCCCGCCGACCCTTCCCAGCAGACACCGCACCGCTTCGCCGTCATCGTCGTGCTCGCGGCGGCGATGGGCTCACGCAACGTCACCGTGCTGCGGGTGGCCGCGCGCGACCTGCCCACCACGGTGGTGACCCGGGCGCTGGCGGGGGTGTTCATGCTGCCGTCGCACGGGAGGGCGGGGCGTCAGCTGGCCTCCGTCGCCGCGATGTTCGTCGGCGCCCTGGCAGGCGCGTTCCTGCTGTCCTGGCATCCCGCGGTGGCTCTGGCGGCCGCCTCGCTGCTGGAGATCATCGCGGGCGCGCTCTGCCCCCGGACGGAGACGTGAGGATCTTCCTACGCGTCCATGTGAACACTTACCGATTAACCGTTCGTATGGCTTCGCGGTGTGAACACTTGTGCTCGACGTCGGGTGGGGTTGGGAGGGTGATCACTTGATCCCGCCTCTTCGCAACCACCCTCCCGCAGCCCCGGACCGACGGTTCCCGTGGAACTCGGTACGGCCTCATTCGGTCCAGCACCTTGTGGGCCGCCTTGGCCATATCCGCTGAACGTCATCGTCACGAACGGGTCGGGAGTGCTGCCCGTCCAGGACTCCGATGAGATTCGGGTGACGTTCACCTCCCGGCCGAGGGTCCGCTCTGCGGTCCGTGCCGCGTCGTACCGTGCGTGCAGAGAATTGAGAGTGCGAGCCTGGGTGCTGGGCGGATAATCTGCAGCGCATGGCTCACGTCGAAGTAGGACATTTGACATACGTGCTGCCCGATGGGCGGCCGCTGCTCAACGACGTGTCCTTCCGGATCGGCGAGGGGGTCAAGGCCGCGCTCGTCGGGCCCAACGGTGCGGGCAAGACCACGCTGATGCGGCTGATCGCGGGCGACCTGCAGCCGGTCGACGGCAGTGTGGCGAGCTCCGGCGGGCTGGGCGTGATGCGTCAGTTCATCGGCAGCGTGCGTGACGGCAGCACGGTGCACGACCTGCTGCTCGGCGTCGCGCCTCCGGCCGTGCGGCAGGCGGCGGAGCGGCTGGCGCAGGCCGAGCTGGTGATGATGGAGCGCGACGACGAGAAGACGCAGATGCGCTACGCGCAGGCCATCACCGACTACACCGACGCCGGCGGTTACGACATCGAGGTGCTGTGGGACACCTGTACGGTGTCCGCCCTCGGTGTGCCGTACGACAACGTGAAATATCGGGATGTGTCGACGCTGTCCGGCGGTGAGCAGAAGCGGCTGGTGCTGGAAGCACTGCTGCGCGGCCCGGACCAGACGCTGCTGCTCGACGAGCCCGACAACTACCTCGACGTGCCGGGCAAGGAGTGGCTGGAGCAGCAGCTCCGCGAGACGCCCAAGACCGTGCTGCTGGTCAGCCACGACCGCCAGCTGCTGGCCAACGCCGCCGACCGGATCGTCACCGTGGAGTCCGGCGGCATCTGGATCCACGGCGGCGGCTTCGGCACCTACGCCGAGGCAAGGAAGGCGCGCAACGACCGGCTCGACGAGCTGCGCAGGCGCTGGGACGAGGAGCACGCCAAGCTCAAGGCCCTGGTCAACATGCTGAAGAACAAGGCCCGCTACAACGACGGCATGGCGGCGCCCTACCACGCGGCCCAGACGCGGCTGCGCAGGTTCGAGGAGGCAGGGCCGCCCGAGGAGACGCCCAGCGACCAGAACATCAGCATGCGCCTGCGCGGCGGACGCACCGGCAAGCGCGCGGTCATCTGCGAGGGGCTGGAGCTCACCGGCCTCATGCGGCCGTTCGACCTGGAGGTCTGGTACGGCGAGCGGGTGGCGGTGCTCGGCTCCAACGGCTCGGGCAAGTCGCATTTCCTGCGGCTGATCGCGGGCACTGCCCCGGTCGCCCACACGGGGGTCGCCCGGCTGGGCGCCCGGGTGGTGCCCGGCCACTTCGCGCAGACGCACGCCAGGCCGGACCTGCTCGGCCGCACGCCCGTCGAGATCGTGATGTCCGAGCACGCCAGGCTGAAGAACGAGGCCATGAAGGTCCTGGCCCGCTATGAGCTGGCGGGCCTGGTCGCCGAGCAGCGGTTCGACACGCTGTCGGGCGGTCAGCAGGCCCGGCTGCAGATCCTGCTGCTGGAGCTGTCGGGCGCGACGCTGCTGCTGCTCGACGAGCCGACCGACAACCTCGACCTGGCCAGCGCCGAGGCGCTCCAGGTGGGCCTGAACGCCTTCGACGGCACGGTCATGGCGGTCACCCACGACCGCTGGTTCGCCGCTGATTTCGACCGTTATCTGGTATTCGGCTCCGACGGCATGGTGTACGAATCGCCGCAGCCGGTCTGGGACGAAAGGCGCGTGGTGCGGCCTCGCGGATGAGCGCCCTTGGCGAAGAGTCCGGTTAAAGACTTGGTACGGCTGGCGCGTGTCATATGCCGTTCGTGTCGATGAACCGGTTATCACGGCAAAGTGATCCCGCGTAGCCTAACCGTCAGCCTCCTCGCACTCGGGGCGATCTGCCTCACCGGGTGCTCGAAGGAGGGGCCGTCTCAGCAACAGCAGCAGCTCAAGCCGCTCACGCTCAAGGAACAGGCGTCGAACGTCGTCAAGTCAGCCGACGGCTACGCCGTGAACTGGGCCGGAGTGCTCGCCAACGTCAATCCGTGGCACTTCGGCGAGCACGTGGTGGCCACCGTCGTCGGCCGTGACGCCGCCGGTCGGGAGGTGGTGCGGATGGACCAGCCGCTGGACGCGGTGCCGCCCGGTGGGTCGCTGGCCTTCACGGGCGAGGCCAGGGCCGCCGAGAAGCCGGTCAAGGTGACCATCGACTACCGGCCCGCGCAGTGGCGGCCGGCCGCCCGGATCGCCTCGGCCTTCAGGCCGTTCCCGGTGTCGCGGGTGCAGACGCTGCCGCAGAAGGACGGCTCGTACCTGGTCACGGGTTACATCGGAAATCCGTACCGGCTTCCCGCGAGCAGCCTGGTGGTGAACGCGCTGCTGCGGGACAAGGCGGGCAAGTTGCTCGGCGGTGGCAGCACGTTCGTGGACGACGTGAAGGCGGGCAGTCCGCCGCGGTTCATCCTGACCGTCGCGGGGCTGCCCAAGGGGAGCGCGGTGGCCAAGACCGATGTGAGCGCCCGGACCTGGGGCTCGACCGGGCGTCCGTTCGAGGACCTGGCGCTCGGCGGCGCGGTGCCCCTGCACACGATCAAGCCGACCACGGAACCGTTCCAGATGGACCGGGGAAGTCAGGCGATGACCGGTCGAGAGCAGTAAATATCGACGAAATGTCAGGGAAATAGCTCAATAAATCGGGCATGGTGCTGTCCGGCTATTCACGGACAAAGTGAGAAGTGTTTTATGGCTTCGAGGTGACAAGGTACGGCTATCGCGCAGAAACGGTAGAACTACAAGTTACTAATCCATTACCTTCGGTGACATGAATGACCGCGTCCTGGTAGAGGCGCTGCGCGCGGGCGATCCGGGTGCCGTCGCCGCGCTGTACGACACGCACGCCGAGAGCATCTACCGATATTGCTGGTTCCTTCTCCGCAACACCGACAGCGCTCAGGTGGCGCTGCGGGACGTGCTGATCGCGGCGGAGGCGCACGCCGCCGCGCTGTCGGACCCCGGCATGCTGCGGCCGTGGCTCTACGCGCTGGCCCGCGGCGAGTGCACCCGCCGGCGGATCGCCGTGCGGCAGGACGCGGCGGAGGCGCCTGACGGGGCTCCGGAGCAGGAGGACGCCGACCTGCGCCTGATGGCCGCCAACGCGGTGCGCAGTCTGTCCGCGGCCGACGCCGAGGTGCTCGACCTGACGGCCAGGCACGGGCTGTCCACGCGGGAGCTCGCCCCCGTGCTGGGCCTGGCCGTCCACCAGGTGGTGGAGATCTATGACGGGGCCCGCGAGCGGCTGCGCGACGCCATCACCGCGGAGATCCTGGCCAGGAAGGGCCCGTACGACTGCCCGCCGCGGGCCCGCATCCTGACCGGGTTCGCGGGGGAGCTGACCCCCGACATGCGCCGGCGGCTCGTCGGCCATCTGCCGATCTGCGAGACCTGTGCCCCGCATCTGAGCCGGCAGGTGTCGGCGGCCAAGGTGTTCGAGCTGCTGCCCCAGGTCACGCTGCCGGAGGCGACCAGGGTCCGGGTGCTGAGCTGCGTCGTCGACCCGGAGCTGTTCCTCTATCGGCGCTATGTGGCCAGGAGGTCGGAGGCTCTGGACGCCGCCGGATTTCCCGTTGTGGGCGAACGGCGGCTTCGCGCGTGGCCTCGCGCGCTGGCGGGCGTGGCGGCGGCGGTCGCGACCGTGGTGGCGATAGGCGTGATCTTCGACTTCTTCGGCAAGGAGGTCGACGGCCTGCCGGGCGTCGCCACGGTGGCCTTCCCGCCCGCGGGTGAGCCGCCCGGCCTCACGCTTCCCTGGGAGTCGCGGGTGCGGTCGGAGCGCGACGACGTCCAACCGCTCCTGGACGGTACGGCCACCCACCCGCTCGGGACGACGCCCACCGCCACGCCCGTGAGCATCGTCACCACCAGCCCGCGGCCTTCCCTGCTCGACCCGGTCGACGACGGGCGGCCGTCACAGGCACCATCACTGTCACTGTCCCCGTCCCGCAGCTCCCAGGCGGCCGACCCGACCCTGCGGCCGACCGAGCCCATGCCCAAGCCGACCCCCTGCCCGACTCCCACCCTGCCGCCCACTCCCACCGTCACCCCGGCGCCGCCGCCGACCAGGCCGACCACCCAGCCCCCCACGAGCCCGCCGCCCCAGACCGCCGACCCGACGGTGGCGCCCAGCCAGACGCCGCCCACCGTGACGGTCACACCTGATTCGGTGGCGAAGTAACGTTACGTACGGTAACAGTAGGGAACTGTGTGCATAGAGTGACTGCGGGGGGACTCTATGCACGTCAGAGCCGGATTTCTGGCCGTCTGCCTCATCGTCGTGCTCTGCCCGCCGGTCTACGCCGAGCCCGCGCCGTCGTCGCGTGACGTCGCCAAGGCGCGGCAGGCCGTACATCATCGGTCGAAACAGCTGGGCGTCGCGGCGGCCAGGCTGGCCGAGGCGCAAGGGCGGCTGGACGCGCTGGCGGCCGAGGCGGAGCGGCTGGTCGAGGCCTACAACGGCGAGCTCGTCCGGCTGAGGCATGCCGAGCAGGAGCGGCAGCGGGCCGACGCGCGCGCCGCCGCCGCGGAGGCCGAGGTCGATCGGGCCCGGCAGCCGGTGGCGTTGCTGGCCGCGCAGGCGTACGGCGGGATGAGCCTGGACGGCGGGATGGTCACGCTGCTCAGCGATCAGGGCGACACCGACGGCTACCTGCACAGGATGAGCGTGCTGGAGCAGTTCGGCCGCGAGCGCGCCTACCTTCTCGACCGGCTGCGCGACGCGGAGGAGGTCGCCACCATCCTGCGTGTGCACGCGGCCCGGGCCGAGGCCGTCCAGCAGGCCGCCTCCGACCGTGCGGCCCAGGCCAGGAACACCGCCGAAGCCGCGGTGGCCAGGCAGCGGCGCGACACCCGGGCGCTGCGGGCCGACAGGAACCAGATGCGGCGGCGGGTGGCCGCGGCGCGCACCCGGGCGGACCTGCTGGCCAGGCGGCGGGCGGCGATGCTGGACCGGATCGGGCTCGGCTTCTCGGCGAAGGGCGCCGCGACAGGCTCGGCCAACGGTGACGTGGCCGCCAACTGGGCGCTGACCCAGCTCGGCAAGCCCTACCTGTGGGCGGCCGACGGGCCGTCGAGCTACGACTGCTCGGGCCTGACCATGCGGGCATGGGAGCAGGCGGGCGTGCGGATCGACCACTGGACGGGCACCCAGTGGACCTCCGGCCCGCACGTCCCCCTCGACCAGCTACGCCGCGGCGACCTGCTGTTCTTCGGTCACGACAAGCACGACGCCACGACCATCCATCACGTCGGCATGTACGTCGGGCGGGATCTCATGGTGCACGCGCCGCAGACCGGCGACGTCGTGAGGGTCGCCTCGATGTGGCGGGGGGACCTGGTGGGCGCCACCAGGCCCCGCTGACAGGTCAGTGGTTGAAGCCCTCGTCCTTCGCCCGCTGGAAGGACCGCTCGATCTCCGCCTGGGCCTCCAGGCGGCCGACCCAGTTGGCGCCCTCGACCGACTTGCCCGGCTCCAGGTCCTTGTAGACCTCGAAGAAGTGCTGGATCTCCAGCCGGTCGAACTCCGGCACGTGGTGGATGTCCTGGATGTGGGCCATGCGGGGGTCGGTGGCGGGAACGCAGAGGACCTTGTCGTCGCCGCCCTTCTCGTCGGTCATCCGGAACATGCCGACCGCCCGGCAGGTGATGTAGCAGCCGGGGAACGTCGGCTCCTGGAGCAGCACCAGCGCGTCGAGCGGGTCACCGTCCTCACCGAGCGTGTGCTCGATGAAGCCGTAGTCGGCGGGGTACTGCGTGGAGGTGAACAACAGCCGGTCCAGCCTGATTTTGCCGGTCTCGTGGTCCACTTCGTACTTGTTCCGTTGTCCCTTGGGAATCTCAACGACAACGTCGAACTCCACCGCGGTTCCTCCACTCGCACCCCCGGGCACCCCCGGTCGGGCGTTAATGTCTCGTAGGCGAACACCAGGAGAGAGGTCAGGTGACGTGGTACGGCACGAGCGATTGGTGATGCTGACCACTCTCGCCATGCTGCAGGTCGTGACCATCGTCACCGGCGTCTACGCGATGAACAACGACCTCGACCTGAGCGCGCTGTCATCACCGACCGAGCCGACCGCGTCTCCTGAAGGGGCTTCCCCCGCCCCCGTGGTCACCGCGGGGCCTGTGCTGGCCCAGCTGCCGGTGAGATCAGGAGACGGACCTCTCCCGACCAAGGGTACTTTGACCCGGCAGCTCACCGATGCCCTGGGTGACAAAGCGCTGGGCAACCGGGTGGGAGCCGTCGTTCTCGACGCCGTCACCGGCGAGCGGATCTTCGCCGCCAACCCGGACGCGGGCATCGTCCCCGCCTCCACCACCAAGATCCCCACGTGCGTGGCGGCGCTCGCCTCGCTCGGCCCCGACGTCCGCCTGGCCACCCGCGTGGTGCAGGGCGCCACCCGCGACTCGGTCGTCCTGGTCGGCGGCGGCGACCCGACCCTGGCCGGCCCCCTGGCCAAGGCGAAGCCCTACCCCGAGCAGGCGTCGCTCGCCACGCTCGCCTCCCGCACCGCCGCCGCGCTCAAGGCCCAGGGCATCACCAAGGTCACGCTCTCCTACGACGACTCCCTGTTCACCGGCTCGCCGATCGCCCCCGGCTGGAAGCCCGGCTACATCCCCGACGGGGAGGTGGCCCCCGTCCACGCGCTGGCCATCGACGAGGGCAGGCAGCACCCCGCCAACCGCCAGCCGCGGGTGTCCGACCCACCGAGGTACGCCGCCGCCGCCTTCGCCAAACTGCTGCGCAGGTACGGCATCGCCGCCGCCAGGACGATCCGCCCGGCCAAGGCCGCCCCCACGGCCGCCGAGCTCGGCAAGGTCGAATCGGCCCCCGTCTACGCCCTCGTCGAGCGCACGCTGACCCTCAGCGACAACGACCTGGCCGAGGCCCTGGCGAGGCACGTGGCCATCAAGGAAGGCCGGCCCGCCTCCTTCCAGGGCGGCACCGCGGCCATGACCCAGGTGCTCCAGCGGCTCGGCGTGACCAAGGGCGTCGAGGTCCACGACGGCAGCGGCCTGTCCATCCGCAACCGGATCAGCGCCGACGCCATGGCCAGGCTGCTCAGCCTCGCCTCCGCGCCCACCCACCCCGGCCTGCACGCCGTCGCCTCCGGCATGCCCATCGCGGGCTTCTCCGGCACTCTGGGCAACGGCAGGCGCTTCACCAGGAGCGACAGCAAGGGGCAGGTCGGGCTGGTCCGGGCCAAGACCGGCACCCTCAACAACGTCAACACGCTGGCCGGCCTCGCCACCACCAAGGACGGCAGACTCGTCACCTTCGCCTTCCTGGCCGACCGGGTGCCGGCGTACGCCGAGCCCGCGCTCGACAGACTGGCCGCCATCGTCGCCCGCTCCTGACAGCACTCTTTCGCGGGCCGGGCAACGAGCACGTACGGTGGATGTCATGCAGGTGATCGACTGGGATCTGGCCGTCACGACCGGCACGCGCCTTGTGCGCCCCGGTCCTCAAGTGAGTCGCGAGGAGGCCAGGCAGGCCGTCGCCGAGCTCCGCACGCTGTCGCGCGAGGCCGAAGGGCACGTGCGCGAATTCACCAGGATTCACACCGATACCGCGCCGCAGGTGGCGACCATCGTCGACCGGCCGGGCTGGATCAAGGCCAACGTCGAGGGCTTCCGGGTCGTGCTGGAGCCGCTGACCCAGCGGGTGAGCAGCTCCGCCAATCCGCCGCCGGCCATCGTCAGCGCCGTCGGCTCCCGGATCACCGGCGTCGAGGTGGGCGCGGTGCTGGCCTTCCTCGCCACGCGGGTGCTCGGCCAGTACGAGCTGTTCCTGCCGCCGGACCCGACGGGCCGCGAGCCGATCGGCCGCCTCACGCTCGTCGCGCCCAACATCGTCAACGCCGAGCGCGAGCTCAACGTCAACCCGCACGACTTCCGCCTGTGGGTGTGCCTGCACGAGGAGACGCACCGGGTGCAGTTCACCGGTGTCTCGTGGCTGCGCGAGTACGTCCGCTCGCAGATGACCGAGTTCCTGCTGGCCTCCGACCTCGACCTGCCGACCCTGGTGGACCGCCTGCGCGGCGCCGCCGACACGGTGGCCGACGTGGTCAGGGGTGGTGAGGGCAACCTCATCGACGTCATCCAGACGCCGCACCAGAAGGAGATCCTGGACCGCCTGACGGCCGTCATGACGCTCGTGGAGGGCCACGGCGACTTCGTGATGGACGCGGTCGGCCCCTCGGTGGTCCCGTCGGTGGCGCAGATCCGGGCCAAGTTCGCGCAGCGTCGCGAGGGCGGCTCCAAGCTCGACCGCACCATCCGCCGCCTGCTGGGCATCGACCTCAAGATGAAGCAGTACGCCGAGGGGGCGGCCTTCGTCCGCAAGGTCGTGGACCAGGCCGGCATGGACGGCTTCAACCGCGTCTGGACCTCTCCTAACACCCTGCCCACCCCGGCCGAGGTCTCGGACCCCGACGCCTGGGTCCGCCGCGTCATCGGCACCCCGGCCCTGCCCAGCTGAGCCACCGCCCGCGACGATGGGCGGTTCCCTGTCCTCGTGGCGGGAGAATGGCGGGTGTGGGACCACATCCGGCCGTGGCCGACGTCCGCAGGGCGGTGCGCGAGGCCCTCGCGGGCATCGGCGAGGGCCGGTTGGTGCTCGCCGCGTGCAGTGGCGGCGCCGACTCGCTCGCTCTGGCCGCCGCGCTCGGGTTCGTCGCCCCGAGGGCGGGCCTGCGGGCCGGGCTGCTCAGCGTGGATCACGGGCTGCAGGAGGGCTCGGCCGCGCGCGCGGCCGAGGTCGTCTCGCTCGCGCCCGCGCTCGGGCTGGGGTTCGGCGAGGTCCTCACCGTCACCGTCGGTACGGCGGGCGGCCCGGAAGCCGCAGCCAGAGACGCCAGATATCAGGCGCTGGCCGAGGCCGCCGGCAGGCTGGGCGCCGACGCGGTCCTGCTGGGCCACACGCGCGACGACCAGGCCGAGACCGTCCTGCTGGGGCTGGCCAGGGGCAGCGGCCTGAGATCGCTGTCGGGGATGGCCCCGGCCGCCGGCCTCTACCGCAGGCCGCTCCTGGACCTGCCCAGGAGCCGTACGGTCGCCGCCTGCCGGGCGCAGGAGCTCTCTTACTGGGACGACCCGCACAACGCCGATGTCCGCTACACCCGCGTGCGCGTGCGCTCCCGGGTGCTGCCGGTGCTGGAGGAGGAGCTCGGGCCGGGGGTGGCCGAGGCGCTCGCCAGGACGGCCAGACTCGCCAGGGACGACGCCGACGCCCTCGACGAGTGGGCCGAAACGGTCTTCAGGGATTGCGCTCTAAGCGATAACGATGGGCGGCTGCGACTGGCCGTACCGGGGCTGGAGAAGGCGCCGGGAGCGGTGCGGCGGCGGGTGCTCCGGCGGGCCGCCATCGCGGCGGGCGCGCCCTCCGGCGCGCTCTCGGCGGCGCACGTGCTCGCCGTGGAGCGCCTGATCACCCACTGGCACGGGCAGAAGGCTCTGGACCTGCCCGGTGGTCTGTCGGCCATGCGGCGGTATGGCACCCTGATACTCGCCATCAGTCCCATCGCGTAAGGAACCACAGGTGGACTCTGCCGACATGGGCAACGACCTCGAGAAAGTCCTCATCCCCGAGGACGACCTCCAGGCCAGGATCAAAGAGCTGGCGGGCCAGATCGACGAGGACTACCGAGGCAAGGAACTTCTGCTCGTAGGCGTGCTCAAGGGCGCCGTCATGGTGATGGCCGACCTGGCCAGAGCCCTGCACGTGCCGGTGCAGATGGACTGGATGGCGGTGTCGTCGTACGGCGCGGGCACCAGGTCGTCCGGCGTCGTGCGGGTGCTGAAGGACCTCGACACCGACATCCTGGACCGCCACGTCCTGATCGTCGAGGACATCATCGACTCCGGCCTGACCCTCCACTGGCTGCTGGAGAACCTCAAGTCACGCAACCCGGCGTCCCTGGAGATCTGCGCCGCGCTGCGCAAGCCTGACGCGATCAAGGTGCCGATGGAGGTCAAGTACGTCGGCTTCGACATTCCCAACGAGTTCGTCATCGGCTACGGGCTCGACTACGCCGAGCGTTACCGGAACCTTCCGTTCATCGGGACCCTTGCGCCACACGTTTACAGATAGCAATCTCCGCCGCGGCGGAACACCACACACCTTGACGTACGTTGGTAGGGCAAGGCCGGTGTAGCGGGCGGTCCCTCCGCGCGCTTCTCCGGTGTACCTTCTGACTCCGGGAGGGTGACCCAGCGTCCCCTTCGGGTAGTCAAGAAGTCGCGGCGTCGGATGCCGCGGCCCCGGGGACGACCCGGGGTTCCAGGCCATGGTCAGGAAGGGACGGGCCCGCAAGGGGTTCCGCATCGGATGGATCTCAAGCGATTTACACGTGGGCCACTGCTGTGGATCCTGGGCATCGTCGTGCTGCTCCTGCTCGTCACCCAGCTCTGGAGCGGCGGCGGCAACTTCAAGCAGGCCGACACGTCAACGGTGCTTCAGCAGATCCGCACCGGAAACGTCAGCAACGCCAAGATCATCGACAAAGAGCAGCGCATCGAGGTGACGCTGCACAAGCCGATCACGGTCGGCGGGAGCGACACCCCGACCAAGACGATCCAGTCAGACTGGGTCACCGGCTACGGCGCCAAGCTGACCGACGAGCTGCAGGCTCAGGTCGACGCCAAGAAGACCGACAGCTTCGCCACCGACGTGCCCCAGGAGAGCTTCCTGGTCAGCCTGCTGGTGAGCTTCCTCCCTATCGTCATCATCGTGCTGATCTTCCTGTTCATCATGAACCAGATGCAGGGTGGCGGCTCGCGGGTGATGCAGTTCGGCAAGTCCAAGGCCAAACTGATCAGCAAGGACACCCCCAAGACCACCTTCTCCGACGTCGCGGGCGCGGACGAGGCCATCGAGGAGCTCCAGGAGATCAAGGAGTTCCTGCAGGCCCCGGCCAAGTTCCAGGCGATCGGCGCGAAGATCCCCAAGGGCGTGCTGCTGTACGGCCCGCCCGGCACCGGCAAGACCCTGCTGGCCCGCGCGGTCGCGGGTGAGGCCGGAGTGCCCTTCTACTCGATCTCCGGCTCGGACTTCGTCGAGATGTTCGTCGGCGTCGGCGCCTCCCGGGTGCGCGACCTGTTCGAGCAGGCGAAGGCCAACGCGCCGGCGATCATCTTCATCGACGAGATCGACGCCGTCGGCCGCCACCGCGGCGCCGGCCTGGGCGGCGGTCACGACGAGCGCGAGCAGACGCTCAACCAGCTGCTCGTCGAGATGGACGGCTTCGACGTGAAGGGCGGCGTGATCCTCATCGCCGCCACCAACAGGCCCGACATCCTCGACCCGGCGCTGCTGCGTCCCGGCCGGTTCGACCGGCAGGTGACCGTCGACCGTCCTGACCTTGAGGGCCGTAAGGGCATCCTCAAGGTGCACGGCCGCGGCAAGCCGTTCGCGCCGGACGTCGACCTGGACGTCATCGCCCGCCGGACCCCCGGGTTCACGGGCGCCGACCTGGCCAACGTGATCAACGAGGCGGCGCTGCTCACCGCGCGCGCCGACCAGAAGCTGATCACGATGGAGCTGCTCGAGGAGTCGATCGACCGTGTCATGGCAGGGCCCGAGCGCAAGACGCGGGTCATGTCCGACAAGGAGAAGAAGATGATCGCCTACCACGAGGGCGGTCACGCGTTGGTGGCGCACGCGCTGCCCAATTCCGACCCGGTGCACAAGATCACGATCCTGTCCCGCGGCCGCGCGCTCGGTTACACGATGACGCTGCCGATGGAGGACAAGTTCCTGGCCACCAGGTCGGAGATGATGGACCAGCTCGCGATGCTGCTCGGCGGCCGCGCGGCGGAGGAGCTCGTCTTCCACGAGCCCACCACCGGCGCCTCCAACGACATCGAGAAGGCCACGGCCGTCGCCCGTCGCATGGTGACCGAGTACGGCATGAGCGAGCAGCTCGGCGCCCGTAAGTTCGGCACCGGCAACGCCGAGGTCTTCCTGGGCCGCGAGATGGGCCACGAGCGCGACTACTCCGAGAAGATCGCTTCGACGATCGACGAGGAGGTCCGCCGGATGATCGAGACGGCGCACGACCAGGCGTGGGACATCCTGGTCGAATACCGCGACGTGCTCGACAACCTCGTGCTGGAGCTCATGGAGAAGGAGACGCTCTCCCGCCAGCAGGTGGTGGAGATCTTCGCCTCCGTGGTGGTCAGGGAGCACCGGCCGTCCTACGCCGGATACGGCAAGCGGCTCCCCTCAGACCGGCCGCCGATCCTGACCCCGAAGGAGCAGTCGGGCAACGGCTCGCTCACCACGGGCCACCAGGACGCGCTGCCCTCCGGAGACAGTGCGTGAAATCGCATGACGTAGATCAGGGACGGATCGAGAAGGCCGTCCGCGAGATCCTTTACGCCATCGGCGAGGATCCCGACCGTGACGGCCTTCTCGAGACTCCCTCCCGGGTCGCCCGCGCCTACACCGAGCAGTTCTCCGGCCTCGGCCTGATCCCGGAGGACGTGCTCACCAAGGTCTTCGACGTCGACCACGACGAGATGATCCTGGTGAAGGACATCGAGGTCTACTCGACCTGCGAGCACCACCTGGTCCCCTTCTACGGCGTCGCCCACGTCGGCTACATCCCCAACGCGCAGGGCCAGGTGACCGGGCTGTCCAAGCTGGCCCGCCTGGTCGACGTGTTCGCCCGGCGGCCGCAGGTCCAGGAGCGCATGACCTCGCAGATCGCCGACGGGATGATGCGGGTGCTGGAGCCGCGCGGGGTGATCGTGGTGATCGAGGCCGAGCACCTGTGCATGACCATGCGCGGTGTCCGCAAGCCGGGCGCCAAGACGGTCACGTCGGCCGTCCGCGGCGACTTCCGCACCAGTGACAAGACCCGCGCCGAGGCGATGGCGCTGATCCTCGGACGCTGACGCCTGGCCGCCCCCCGCCACCGCCGCCCCCGCGCACAGCCCTCCCTCCGCCATGGGTGGCCCCGCGCACAGCCCGGCGTCCTGCCGGCTCCGGGGCCCCGCGCACAGCCCGCCGTCCTCCCGCTCGGGGCCTCGCGGCCCCGGCCCACCGGCGTGCTGAGGGCGATCCCGTACGTGATCCGCACGCGTCGCAAGCGCGCAGGGATCGTTATCCACAACTGGGGACCCGCGATATCACCGGGTATGGCAGAGCGCCTAGGCTTGGGCACATGACTAGGGTGCCGGGGCTGGGCGACGAGGACCGATGCCTCGTCATGGGCGTGGTCAACGTGACGCCCGACTCGTTCTCCGACGGCGGTCTCTGGTTCGACGAGGAGGCCGCCATCCGGCACGGGATCGGGCTGGTCGCCGAGGGAGCCGACATCGTCGATGTGGGCGGCGAGTCGACCAGGCCGGGAGCCGCCAGGGTGTCCCTGGACGAGGAGCTCGCCCGGGTGGTGCCCGTGATCAGGGCGCTCAGCGCCGAGGGCGTGGCCGTGAGCGTCGACACGATGCGGGCCGAGGTGGCCCTGGCGTCGGTCGAAGCCGGCGCGAGACTGGTCAACGACGTGAGCGGCGGCCTGGCCGACCCCGAGATGCCCCGCGTGGTGGCCGCCACCGGCGTGTCCTATGTGGTGATGCACTGGCGGGGCCACAGCCAGGAGATGGAGCGCCGCGCCGTCTACGCCGACGTGGTGACCGAGGTGCGCGAGGAGCTGGCCAAGCGGGTCGACCTGGTGCTGGCCGAGGGCGTCTCCGAGGAGCAGATCGTGCTCGACCCCGGGCTGGGCTTCGCCAAGAACGCCACCCACAACTGGGCGCTGCTCGCCTCCCTCCCGCGCCTGGCCGAGCTGGGCTATCCCCTGCTCGTCGGCGCCTCGCGCAAAAGATTTCTCGGACGGCTGCTCGCCGACGCCGAGGGCACGCCGCGCCCGTTCAGCCACAGTGACGACGCCACGCTGGCGGTGACCGCGCTGGCCGCCCGTGAGGGCGCCTGGTGTGTGCGGGTGCACCACGTAGGTCCCAATGCCGATGCCGTCCGCGTGGCCGCAGCATGGAAGAGAGCCGGAGCCAACACATGAGCGTCGACACGGCCGCGATCGAGACGGTCAACCAGGACTTCTACACCGCCATCGAGGACGCCGACCTCGACAGGATGACCGAGATCTGGGCGGAGGACTCCGCCGACGAGCAGGTGAGCTGCGTCCATCCGGGCTGGACCCTGCTGGCGGGCCGGTCGGAGGTGCTCCGGTCGTGGGCGCTGATCATGGCCAACACCACCTACATCCAGTTCGTGCTCACCGACGTCAGCACGACGGTGCTGGGCGACGTGGCCGTCCTGACCTGCGTCGAGAACATCCTGACCGCGGGCGAGGAGGGCGAGTCCAGCTTCGCCGCGGGCAAGGTGGTGGCCAGCAACGTCTATGTCCGCACCGCGCAGGGCTGGCGGCTGTGGATGCACCACGGTTCGCCGGTGCTGCAAAGTGACGACGACGAGGAGGAGGAAGACGAGCTTGAGCGCTGACCGGATCGTGCTGAGGGGCCTGCGGGCCAGGGGGAGACACGGCGTGCTCGCCGCCGAGCGGGAGCTCGGCCAGGAGTTCGTCGTCGACGCGACCTTGTTCCTCGACACCGCGCCCGCCGCCGCGGGCGACGACCTCGCCAAGACCGTCGACTACGGCGAGCTCGCTCAGGCGCTGGTCAAGGTGGTGGAGGGCGAGCCGGTCGAGCTGATCGAGACGCTCGCACAGCGCTTGGCCGACGTCTGCCTGGGCAGTGAGATCGTCGAGTCGGTCGAGGTGAGCGTGCACAAGCCGGCCGCACCGATCCCGTTGCCGTTCGACGACGTGGTGGTGACCATCGAGCGGAGTCGTCCATGAAGGCAATCCTGTCCCTGGGCAGCAACCTGGGCCGACGCTTTGACACGCTGCAGGGCGCCATCGACACCCTGTTCGACGCGCCGGGCCTGGTCTTCGTCAGGGCCTCCCCGGTCTACGAGACGGACCCGGTCGGCGGCCCCGAGGGGCAGCGGCCGTTCCTCAACGCGATCGTCGTCGGGGAGACCACGCTGGCGCCGCAGACGCTGCTGGAGCGGGCGCAGGGCGTCGAGAACGCCTTCGGGCGGGTCCGCGCCGAGCGCTGGGGGCCGCGCACACTCGACATCGACCTCATCGTGGTCGGCGACATCGTCTGCGACGAGCCCGACCTGACGTTGCCCCATCCGCTGGCGCACGAGCGGGCGTTCGTGCTCGTGCCGTGGTTCGAGGTCGACCCCGAGGGCGAGCTGCCCGGCCGGGGCAGGATCGCCGAGCTGCTGGCGGGCCTGGACCGGCAGGGCGTGCGGCTCCGACGCGAGCTGAAACTGCAGGAGCCCGATTGAGGCCCACCCGCCCTGGTGTCCTCGCCGGCATCGTCGTCGTCGTCGCGCTGGCCGCCTGGCTGCTCGTCAGGCTGATCTACACCGACCTGGTGATCCTGCCGTGGACGGCGGTCCCGACCGTGCTGCTGCTCGCCATCGGCGAGGCCTACAGCGGCTGGATGATCAAGGCCAGGATCGACCGCAGGCCCGGCACCAAGCCGGTGGAGCCGCTGGCGGTGGCCCGCATGGCGGCCCTGGCCAAGGCCTCCGCCTACGGCGGCGCGGTCTTCGCCGGGCTCTTCGCCGGTTTCGCCCTCCACACGCTGCAACTGTTCGCCAAGGACACGCCGCGCGCGGAGTTCTTCATCGCGACCGGTTCGTTCCTGTCGTGCGTGGCGCTGATCGCCGCCGCCCTCTTCCTGGAGTACGCCTGCCGCATCCCCAAGGACCCTGAGGATCAGAGCCCCAGGTAGTGCGTCACCGCGTGCTCCACGTCGGCCATCTCGTCTCTGCCCAGGTAGTAGACGGGTTCGCCGTGGATGAAGCTGGTGTCGATGGTGCGGATCTGGTCGACCAGGAAACGCGTCATCCTCCCGCCGAGTTCGATCTCGGGGCGAAAGGCGGCAGGTTGTGCCTGGGTGGACGTGGGGATGACCGTGGCGACGCTCCATGGCATGGAGGTCGGGCTCAACACGAGTCCGAAGCGCTTGCCCCGCTGTTCAGAGCCTCGTTTCGCCTCGCCGAGGTCCACGCGGTACACAGCCCCGCGGATCACCAGGCATCCCCTTCCGTGGAGAGATCTTCATCCACGAGTCGCTCAGCATCGGCTCGGGCCTGCTTGAGCCATACCTCTCGTTCGAGCAACCGGAGTGCGCGTCTGATGACGTCGCTGGTCCGCTCTCCCTCCTGCATGGCGGCCTCGATGATGCGTTCGTCTTCTGGTGTGGCACGAAAACCGATGTTCGCCATAGTCCCAGGATAGGCTCGTGTTCAACGTTTGTCTTGCATTTGTTCGGCGGGGGTGCGGCGGCGGCCGAAGAGGTAGATGACGGGGAGGGTGCAGATCAGGGGGCCGACGACGGCGAGGGGGCGTTCGAGCCACCACCACAGGTCCGGTGGCACCTCGGGGGTCGGGGAGCCGAACAGCCACCATGACAGGCCGAGGGCGATGGCCATGCCGGTGGTGTGGAAGAGGAACAGCGGCAGGGCGAACCGGTTGATGACGTCGTTGACGCGGCTCCAGCCGGGCTTGACGAGCACGCGCTCCATCGACGGCCGCAGCACCTCGATCAGGCCGATCTGGAAGATGAGCAGGGCCACGATGACGAACGTCGGCGGCGCCATGTTGGACCACTTGTCACCCGGGACGCCCACCATGGAGCCGGGGTAGATGCCCGAGTAGACCAGGCCGAACAGCGCGAACAAGCCCGTCCACAGCACGCCCACGTCGTAGCGCCGGGGCAGCGCGACGACCCGGTCGTAGAAGAACCCGGCCTGGTGCGCCAGCCCCCACACGATGAGCATGTTCAGCCAGCCCACCCACTCCACGCCGTAGCGGAAGCGGATCACGTCCACGACGAGGGCGGCTCCGCCGAGCCAGATGAGCGCCAGCACGTCGTACTCGCGATGCAGGTAGAGCGCGACGGGCAGGAGCGCGATCAGCACCAGATAGACGCCGAGGAACCAGAGCGGGCTGAGCACGAGCAGCACCACCCGCCCCATCCACTCCACGTCGAACGCCCAGGTGACGACCGCGCCGATGGCGATCCACACGCCGGACAGGCCCAGCGCCGGGATCGCCAGAGCGCGGATGCGCCGCCAGACGAACGCGCCGATGCCGGTGCCGCGCTGCTGCGCGCGGCCCCAGGACAGCAGGTGTACGTGTCCGCCGACGTAGAAGAACAGCGGCAGCACCTGCAGCAGCCAGGTGAGGATCCATAAGCCCGAGGTGAAGCCCAGCGGGCTGGTCGGCTCGGGCACGCCGGACTTCCACTGCAGGATGGTGAAGGCCCAGTGCCAGACGACCACCACGATGAGACTGAGCGCGCGCAGCCAGTCGACGTACTTGTCCCGCTGGACGGTGGGGGAGCTCACTTGTCGATGTCACCCACCACGAAGAACATCGAGCCGAGGATGGCCACCATGTCGGCTACCAGGTGGCCGGGGAGCATCTCGCGCAGCACCTGGATGTTGTTGTAGGAGGCGGAGCGGAGCTTGAGCCGCCAGGGGGTCTTGTCGCCCTTGGACACCAGGTAGTAGCCGTTGATGCCGAGGGGGTTCTCCGTCCAGGCGTAGGTGTGGCCTTCCGGCACCTTGAGCACCTTGGGCAGGCGCTGGTTGATGGGGCCGGGGGGCAGCGAGCGCAGCCGGTCCACGCAGGCGTCGGCCAGGTCGAGCGATACCTTGAGCTGTTCGAGCAGCACCTCGAAGCGGGCGTGGCAGTCGCCGGCGCCGCGGGTGACGACCTTGACGGGCAGCTCGGAGTAGGCGAGGTACGGGTCGTCGCGCCGCAGGTCGAAGTCGACCCCGGAGGCGCGGGCGACGGGACCGCTCACGCCGTACTGCATGATCTGCTCGTGGGTGAGCACGCCGACACCCCGGGTGCGGGCGACGAAGATCTCGTTGTTGAGAATGAGGTTCTCGATGTCGGGGATGCGGCGCCTGGTCTCGGCGGTGGCCTCGGCGACCCGGTCCAGCCAGCCGAGCGGCAGGTCCTCCTTGAGTCCGCCGACCCGGTTGAACATGTAGTGCATGCGCCCGCCGGAGATCTCCTCCATCACCGCCTGGATGCGCTCGCGCTCGCTGAAGGCGTAGAAGACGGGCGTGATGGCGCCCAGCTCCAGCGGGTAGGAGCCGAGGAACATCAGATGGTTGAGCACTCTGTTGAGCTCGGCCAGCAGGGTGCGCGACCACACGGCCCTGACCGGCGGCTCCATGCCGAGCATGCGCTCGACGGCGATGACCACGCCCAGCTCGTTGGCGAAGGCCGACAACCAGTCGTGCCGGTTGGCCAGGACCAGGATCTGCCGGTAGTCGCGGACCTCGAACAGCTTCTCCGCGCCCCGGTGCATGTAGCCGATGATCGGCTCGGCGGTGGAGATGCGCTCGCCGTCGAGAGTCAGGCGGAGCCGGAGCACGCCGTGCGTCGAGGGGTGCTGCGGGCCGATGTTGAGGATCATGTCCTCGGTGGCCAGCTCTTTCGCGCCCGCTCCGATTCCCACTACGCGTTCCGTCATAAAAGCAATGCTGCCACCGGGCGCAGTGGTGATCCAGCGCTGGGGCAGGTCAAGGAACGGTATGCGGGTGCATCCCTTAGCCGGTCAGGGGGAGTAATACCGGAAACGGGGGAGAAATCATCATGAAAAGGGTTGTGTACGACATAGCTGCCCTGATCGCCAGGGTGGTCGTCGGAGTGATCTTCGTCGCGCACGGATGGCAGAAGTGGCAAGGCGGTCTGGGCGCCACGTCCGAGGGGTTCGCCCAGATGGGCGTGCCGCAGCCGCAACTGGCCGCCGCGTTCAGCACGGTCGTCGAGACCGTCGGCGGTGCCTTGTTGATCATCGGCCTGCTGGTGCGACCCGCGGCGCTGCTGCTGCTGATCGGCATGATCGGGGCGATCGCGTTCGCCCACTGGAACAACGGGGTCTTCGTCCAGGAGGGCGGCTGGGAGCTGGCCGCCGCGCTGGGCTCGGTCGCGCTGCTGCTCCTGGCGCTGGGCGGCGGCAGGCTCGGCCTGGACGGCATCATCCACGGCATCTACCGGAAGCGCGCGCAGCGGCGCGCGGCCGAGAAGGCGTCGGCCGGCCGGCCGGCACCCGCCCACCGCGAGGACACCCAGCCGGTCTACCGGGACGAGCAGCCCGGCTACCGGCCGGAGCGGCCTCCGAGGGAGGACACGCAGCCGGTGTACAGGGACGACACCCAGACCGGATACAGGGACGACACCCAGACCGGATACCGGGAGGACGCGGGGCCGGGGCCTCAGGACGAGACGCGGCAGCACCCCGTGCCCAGGCAGCCGTCCGGGCACCGGTCCGACGCGCTCAGCGAGGAGGACATGCGGGACGTCAACGCGCTGATCGGTGACGAGCAGCGCAGGCCGCCGAAGCCGCCCAACCGCTGATCCGTCACCGCGCCACGAGGTCCCGCAGCGCCTCGACGAGCCGGTCGACGTGCTCCTGCGTGGAGCCGATGCCGATCGAGGCCCGCACGGCCGAGGCGGTGTCGTCCTCGCAGCCGCCGTCGGCGGTGCCGAGCAGGTGCCGCACGAACGGGTGCGCGCAGAACTTGCCGTCCCGCACCCCGATCCCGTACTCGCCGGACAGCACCTCGGCGACCTCGCGGGCGGAGTGACCGTCGACGGTGAAGGAGACGATGCCCACCCGCGGGTGGGCGGGTCCCCACAGTGACAGCTCCCGCACGCCCGCGATCGAGGCCAGACCCGCCCGCAGCCGCGCGACCAGGCGCTCCTCCTCCTTGACCAGCGCCGTCCAGCCGGTGGCGGTGAGAGCGTCGCAGGCGGCGGCGAGCGCGATGGCACCCAGCACGTTCGGCGTGCCGGCCTCGTGCCGGGGCTCGGGGTCGTCGTGCCAGTCGGCGCCGTCGTCGGCCTGCCCGACCTGCCCGGCCTGTCCGGACTGCCCGGCCTCCCCGACCGAGCGCACCGCGCCGCCGCCCTTCAGGTACGGCTCGCCGTCCGCCAGCCAGTCACGGCGGCCCAGCAGCACCCCCGCGCCGAAGGGGGCGTACAGCTTGTGCCCGGAGAAGGCCACGTAGTCCAGGTCGAGCGCCGTCAGGTTGATCGGGCGGTGCGGCACGAGCTGGGCGGCGTCGACCAGGATGCGGGCGCCGTGCCGGTGCGCGATGTGGGCCAGGGCCGCGATCGGCCACAGCTCGCCGGTGACGTTGGAGGCGGCGGTGACGACGAGCAGCTTGGGCCCGTCGACCCCGGCCAGCGCCTCGTCGGCGGCGCGGACCGCCTCGCCGGGGAAGGCAGGCGGCGCGAGTCGTACGGTCCGCTTCCAGGGCAGCAGTGAGGCGTGGTGCTCGGTGTCGAAGACGATCACGGTGGTGTCGTCCGGCAGGCAGCGGGCCAGCAGGTTGGTGGCGTCGGTGGTGTTGCGGGTGAAGATGACGGCGTCGTCGGGGCGGGCGCCGGCGAAGGCCCGTACGGTGTGGCGGGCCTGCTCGTAGCGGGCGGTGGTGAGCTGGGAGGCGTATCCCGCGCCGCGGTGCACGCTGGAGTAGGCCGGGAGCGCTGCCGTGACGGCCGCGCTGACCGGCTCCAGACAGGGGGCGCTGGCGGCGTAGTCGAGGTTGGCGTAGCCGACCAGCTTGCCGCCCTTGACGGGCACCTCGAGGTCGGCGCCGAGCACGGCGGGGATGGTCCTGCCCTGCCGGACGGGGGCGGCGGCCTGGTCCTGCTGGGGAGCGTTGCTGAAAATCGTCAACGTGGGCACGGCGAAACTCCTGAGGTCGTCGGACCCCTGGAGACCACGGAGCCCGCGCTTGCCCGCCACACCTCGTGACGGACCAGGTCTTCACCCGGGGCACCCCGCCGCGGACGCGAGGGTTGCCGGCCAGCGAGCCGGGGCTTGACGCTGGCACTCATGACCTACGTCAGGCACTATAACCGACACCCGCCCATGAAAGGCAACCCCCGCCTTTAGGATGCACTTGTGCACTTTGATCCCTGGAATCCCGATTTCGTGGCCGACCCGTACGGGGTCTACGCCGAGCTGAGGCAGCAGGCCCCGGTCAGCTTCTTCGAGCCGACGGGCCAGTGGCTGATCGCCCGCCACGCCGACGTGAACGCCCTGCTCAGGGACCGCCGCCTGGGCCGGTCCTACCTGCATGTGGCCACGCACGAGGAGTTCGGCCAGGAGCCCGAGCCGGAGTTCCAGGAGCCGTTCTGGCGGGTGATCAGGGCGGGCATGCTCGACGTCGAGCCGCCGGTGCACACCCGGTTGCGCCGCCTGGTCTCCAGGGCGTTCACCCCGCGCATGGTGGAGTCGCTGCGCCCCCGCGTGCGGGCCATCGCGGGCGGCCTGGTGGACGCGTTCGTCGAGCGGGGCGGCGGCGACCTCGTCGCCGAGGTGGCCGAGCCGCTCCCGGTGACGGTGATCGCGGAGATGCTCGGCATCCCCGACGCCGACCGCCACCTGCTGCGCCCCTGGTCGGCTGACATCTGCGGGATGTACGAGCTCAACCCGGCCCCCGAGGCGCAGCACACGGCCGTCCGGGCGGCGTCGGAGTTCGCCGGCTACCTCAAGGAGCTGGCCCGCGAGCGGGCGGCCCGGCCCGGCGACGACCTGATCAGCGCGCTCGCCCAGATCGACGAGCTCACCGAGGACGAGCTGGTCGGCACCTGTGTGCTGCTGCTCAACGCGGGCCACGAGGCCACGGTGAACGTGACGGGCAACGGCTGGTGGTCCCTGTTCAGGAACCCGGCCGAGCTCGCACGCCTGCGGGAGGATCGCGGGCTGCTGCCGACGGCGATCGAGGAGCTGATGCGGTGGGACACGCCGCTGCAGATGTTCGAGCGCTGGGTGCTGGAGGACATCGAGGTCGGCGGGGTCGTCATCCCGCGCGGCGTGGAGGTCGCGCTGCTGTTCGGCTCGGCCAACCGCGACGGGGAAGTGTTCGGCGACCCGGACCGGCTCGACGTGGGCCGGGTGGACAATCCGCACATCTCCTTCGGCGCGGGCATCCACTTCTGCCTGGGAGCGCCGCTGGCCAGGATCGAGCTGATCGAGTCGTTCGGCGCGCTGATGGACCGCGCGCCGAAGCTGGAGCTCGTCAGGGAGCCGGTGTGGAAGCCGGGCTACGTCATCCGGGGCCTGGAGTCGCTCGACCTCAGAGTGGCCTGATCCGCCGGCCCTGATTCACCGGCTCTGACTGAGCCAGCCGAATCCTCCCAAACCAGACGAATCGATCAGCTCGGCCTCCTCCGAGGCCCGTGCGAGGGACCTGAGATAACCGCGCGCGTTGACCCGGGCCAGGTCGAGCGGCGGGCGTGTGCCGGTGATCCCCAGAGCACGCAGCGCGACGCGTTGTGTGGACAACGTTGTGGATATCGCACCGGCCCACCGGCCCGCCTCGGCGCACGCGTCGAGCGCCACGTGAGCGGTGATGTCGCAGGTCCCGTCGGGGACGGGCATCACCACCGCGCCGTCGCGGTATCCCGTGAGCGTGCCACAAGGGGGACGGTTATCCACAGGGTGTGCATAATCAACGGCGATCGCGCGACCCCGTTCGAGCCGTGCCAGGACCGTCGCCCAGGCGGCGTCGCGCGGCCACCCGATCTCGGCCCGCGCGCCGGTGCCCGACAGCGGCCACCATCGATCGAGCCACTCCCGATCGGCTTCGGTGGGAGGGTCGCCGAGCCGTTCGGCGCCGGTCTCGGTGTCGACCAGGACGAGCCGGGGCCCGTCGCAGGTCTGCTCGGCGACGTCCAGCGGGATGTTGTCCAGCCACTCGTTGGCGATGGCCAGGCCGTTGATCCCGGCGGGGACGGTGGCACGCCAGTCGATCTCAGGTGGCAGGCCCGGCGGCCGCGGGGACAGGTCGACGGCTGTCACCCGGAGTCTGCTGCGCAGTTCGGGGTCGGCCGCGCCGAGCACCCGGCCGACGAGCACCCCCTCGCCGGCGCCGATGTCGACCAGGTCGAGCTTGCCCGGCATGCCGAGCTCCGCGTCCACCTGCACGAGCAGGGACAGCACGGCCTCGGCGAACACCGCCGAGGCGCTGACCGAGGTGCGGAAGTGACCTGAGGGCCGTTCCCGCAGGTAGAAGCCGCTCTCGCTGTACAGCGCGCGGTCCATGGCGGCACGCCAGGTGAGCCACATATTAGAAATATCTCACGCTACACAATGCGTTATTTTGTCGCTACACAATGTGCAGGACTTGCTCTATCGTTAACTCGTTGTTACCGAGTGACTGCTCACGGTAATTCGAGTGGTGGCTCATCCCTGCGGCTCTGCCGCATTTCGAGAGGAGCTCTCGTGTCCAAGAAGACCATCGTCGTGGTCGGTGCATTCGCCATGCTCTCACTGGCCGCACCGGCTCAGGCCGGCATCGTCCCCGGCCACAACGACGTGCTCTCCGAAAACGCCGTCACCGTGCCCATCACCGCTCCCATCAACGTCTGCGGCAACTCCGTCGCAGCCATCGGCCAGGCCGTCTCCGGTTGCAAGGGCGGCTCCAGCGTCCGCTGACGCATGAAGGGCTCGGACCGGCCGATGACCGGTCCGAGCTCGACGAGTGGCCGCCGATCGGCGGTGGTGGCCACCGGTGCACCTCCAAGAGGTTCGCGCACTGTGCGGGCGTCGGGTCCTGCGACTCGGCGCCCGCTGCCATGCGATGAACCCCTCTCCTCATCTCATCCCGACAGGGGGTGCACCATTTGTATGCCCTTGTCCCATTTGTCCATAACGCGACATGCGGCAAAACCCCGGTCACATACGTGCCTCCGCCCGGCCGTTACGCTGGTCGGCAGCGCCATTGGGTCGACAGGGGTGAGACGGCATGGACGCAGGTGATCGCCCGGCACGGCTGACCGTCGGCGTGCTGGGAGCAGGCAAGGTGGGCTCCGCCCTCGGCGCCGCTCTGGCGCAGGCGGGCCACCGGGTCGTGGCAGCGAGTGGGGTGTCCGACGCCTCCAGGGGATGGGTGATCGACCGGCTGGGTCTCGAGCCCACCCGGCCGGACGAGGTCGTCGGCGCGGCGGAGCTGATCCTGCTCACCGTGCCCGACGACACGCTGCCCGATCTCGTCGGCGGCCTGGCGGCGACGGGGGCCGCTCTTCAGGGCAAGCTGCTCGTGCACACCAGCGGTGCCTACGGGCTGTCCGTGCTGGAGCCGGCGGCCAAGGCGGGCGCGCTGCCGCTCGCGCTGCACCCGGTGATGACGTTCACCGGCAGGGACGACGACCTCAACCGGATCACCGGCTGCTCGTTCGGCGTCACCGCGCCCGAGCCGCTGCGCCCCATCGCCGAGGCCCTGGTCATCGAGATGGGCGGCGAGCCCGTCTGGATCGCCGACGCCGACCGTGCCCTCTACCACGCGGCCCTGGCCAGCGCGGCCAACCACATGGTCACGCTCATCGCCGAGTCCGGCGAGCTGCTGCGGCGCATCGGCGTCGAGCACCCCGGGCGGATGCTCGGCCCGCTGCTCGGCGCCGCCCTGGACAACGTGCTCAGGCTGGGCCTCGCGGGCCTGACCGGGCCGGTGGTGCGCGGCGACGCGGGCACCGTGCGCAAGCACGTCGACGCGCTGATCCTGAGCGCTCCCGAGGCGGCCGACGCCTATGTGGCGCTGGCCAGGCTCACCGCGGACCGCGCGCTGGCGGCCGGTCTGCTGAAGCCGGAGGAGGCGGAGCGGCTGCTCGACGCGCTGGGTGGCAACATATGGACCTGACCGCAGCCGGTCACGGCGTGGACCCGCCACCTCGCTGACCGCCGCTCTCGGAGGCCCCGGATGGACCTGATCGTCGCCAGGAACCGCACCGACCTGATCAAGGCTCGCGGTGCCGGGACCGTCGCCCTGGTGCCCACCATGGGAGCCCTGCACGAGGGTCACCGCTCGCTCATCCGGACGGCCCGCGCGCGTGCCGACCAGGTCGTGGTCAGCATCTTCGTCAACCCTCTGCAGTTCGGGCCGAACGAGGACTTCTCCCGCTATCCGCGCACGTTCGACCCCGACCTTGAGGTGTGCCGGGAGGAGGGCGCCGAGGTGGTGTTCGCCCCGGCCGCGCAGGACATGTATCCCCCGGACCGCCAGGTGAGCGTCCACTCCGGCGAGATGGGGCGGATCGTCGAGGGCGCCTCCAGGCCGGGCCACTTCGACGGGATGCTCACGGTCGTGCTCAAGCTGTTCAACCTGGTACGGCCCGACGTCGCGGTGTTCGGTCAGAAGGACGCCCAGCAGCTCGCCATGATCAGGCGCATGGTCGCGGACCTGGACGTGCCCGTCGAGATCGTGGGCGCGCCCACGGTTCGGGAGCCCGACGGCCTGGCGCTGTCGAGCCGCAACCGCTACCTGTCGGCCGGTGAGCGCCAGGTCGCGCTGGCGCTGTCCCGCGCCCTGCGCGCCGGTGCCGCCGAGCGGGAGCCGGCGAAGATCCGCGCCGCCGCGCGAGAGGTGCTCGACGCCGCCGCGCCCGCGCTGGAGCTCGACTATCTGGCGCTGGTGGACCCGGCCACGTTCGGGGAGGTGCCCGAGTCCCACACGGGCGAGGCGGTGCTCGCGGTCGCCGCCCGGGTCGGTGCCACCCGGCTCATCGACAACGCGGTCATCACGCTGCGCTGATCGGGGCCACTGATCCGGGGTGCCCCGGGTGCGGAGCATCTGAGGTCAGGCGTTATCGTCAGTGTGACGAAATCGCCTCAAGGAGGTTCCATGAGTGCACCGGCGATCCCTCTGCGGCTGGTGGCGCCTGATCCCGGCTGGACCGTCGAGGCCGACCTGGTCGTGGTGGGCTCGGGCATCGCCGGGCTCACCGTCGCGCTGCACTACGCCGAGCTGGTGCCGCGCGCCAGGGTCCTGGTCGTCACCAAGGACGTGCTCGCCGCCGGGTCCACCCGCTGGGCGCAGGGCGGCATCGCGGCCGTCCTCGATCCGGCGGACACCCCCGAGGAGCACCTCAACGACACGCGGCTGGCCGGCGTGGGCCTGTGCGACACGCGTGCGGTGCGGACGCTGGTCACCGAGGGGCCGGGCGCGCTGCGGCGGCTGATGGACCGGGGCGCGGACTTCGACCGGACCCCGGACGGCCACCTCCAGCTCACCAGGGAAGGCGGCCACCGGCGGCACCGGATCGTGCACGCCGGCGGCGACGCCACCGGCGCCGAGGTGCAGCGGGCGCTGATCGAGGCGGTTCGCGCCGGCGGGATCGAGGTGATCGAGCACGCGCTGGTGCTCGACCTGCTCAAGGACGCGCGCGGCCGGACGGCCGGCGTGACGCTGCACGTCATGGGCGAGGGCGCCCGTGACGGCGTGGGCGCCGTGCGCGCGCCCGCCGTCGTGCTGGCCACCGGCGGCATGGGCCAGATCTACTCCTCCACGACCAACCCGCTCGTCTCCACCGGTGACGGCGTGGCGCTCGCGCTGCGGGCCGGCGCCGTGGTGCGGGATCTGGAGTTCGTCCAGTTCCACCCCACCGTGCTCTGGCTCGGCAAGGGGGCGACCGGTCAGCAGCCGCTGATCTCGGAGGCGGTCAGGGGCGAGGGCGCCTTCCTCGTCGACCACGAGGGCGACCGGTTCATGACCGGCGTGCACGAGCTGGCGGACCTGGCGCCCAGGGACGTGGTGGCCAAGGCGATCATGCGGACCATGCGCGAGAAGGAACGCGACCACGTCCTGCTCGACTGCCGCCACTTCGGCGAGGACAAGTGGCGGACCAGGTTCCCCACCATCTACGCCGTCTGCCGTGAGCACGGCATCGACCCGGTGACCCAGCCGATCCCGGTGGCGCCGGCCGCCCACTACGCCAGCGGCGGAGTCCGTACCGACCTGCGTGGCCGTACGTCCATCGACGGCCTGTACGCGTGCGGTGAAGTCGCCTGCACGGGGGTGCACGGCGCGAACCGGCTGGCCTCCAACTCGCTGCTCGAAGGGCTGGTCTTCGCCGAGCGGATCGCCGACGACATCCATCACCTGCGGAGCGCGCCCGGCGAGCCGGTGGCGTCCCAGGCGCCGACGGGCCTGGCGGACCCGCGGGTGCGAGGCCGGATCCAGTCCCACATGAGCACCGGGGCGGGCGTGCTGCGCAGTCACGCCTCGCTCGCGGCCACGGCACAGGCGCTGCGCGACGCCCGCTGGACCCCGGTCCAGGTGGCCGCCTGCACCGAGTCGTGGGAGGCGACGAACCTGCTCACCGTCGCCACCGTGCTCACCGGCGTGGCGGCGGCCAGGCAGGAGACCCGTGGCTCGCACTGGCGTGAGGACTTCCCCGACCGCGACGACGACGAATGGCTGGGTCACCTGGACGTGACCCTGACCGAGGAGGGCCCGCAGATGACCTACACGCCGCACGGTGACGCGATGCCGAACCGCCTGGCCCAGGAGCTCACCGCCGCCGGGCTGGACCCGGCCGACGTCGACGCGGTGATCGACCGGGCGCTGGCGGAGGACCTGCAGGAGGCCGGTGACGTCACGAGCCTGGCGACGATCCCGGCGGGGCAGCGTTCGGTGGGGGACCTGGTGGCTCGCGCCGACGGCGTGGTGGCCGGCCTGGCGGTGGCCGAGGCGGTCTTCGTACGGCTGGGCGCGACGCGTACGGAACGGAAGGCCAAGGACGGCGAGCGGGTGCGCCGGGGCGAGGTGCTGATGACCGTCGAGGGGCCCGCCAGGGCCCTGCTGACGGCGGAGCGCACCGCGCTGAACCTGGTCACGCACCTGTCCGGCATCGCCACGCTGACCGGCAGGTGGGTGGAGGCGATCAGCGGCACGACCGCACGGGTGCGGGACAGCCGCAAGACGCTGCCGGGGCTGCGGGCGCTGGAGAAGTACGCGGTGCGCTGCGGCGGCGGCGTCAACCACCGCATGTCGCTGTCGGACGCGGCACTCATCAAGGACAACCACGTGGTGGCCGCGGGAGGCGTCGCCGAGGCGTTCCTGGCGGTGCGCGAGCGCTACCCGGACCTGCCGATCGAGGTCGAGGTGGACAGCGTCGAGCAGCTGGAGGCGGTGCTCGCGGAGGGGGCCGAGGTCGTCCTGCTGGACAACTTCACGGTCGAAGAGACCGTACATGCCGTGCAAATCGCGAAAAATAGTGCGAAAAGCGCGGTTGCTCTTGAAGCCAGCGGGGGATTGACCTTGGAATTGGCACGTGATGTGGCTGAGACTGGCGTTGACTACCTTGCGGTCGGAGCGCTCACCCATTCGGCGCCGGCCCTTGACGTCGCACTGGATCTACGGGGGTAATCGATGCTGCTCACGATCGACGTCGGCAACACGCACACGGTGCTCGGCCTCTTCGACGGCGAGGACGTCATCGAGCACTGGCGGCTGGCGACCGACGCCCGCCGCACCGCCGACGAGATCGCGGTCGTCCTCCAGGGGCTGCTCGGCCAGTCGCCGCTGCTCAAGGGGGCCGACGTCGGCGGCATCGCCATCTGCTCCACCGTGCCCAGCGTCCTCAACGAGATGCGCGAGATGTGCCGCCGCTACTACGGCGACGTCACGGCGGTGATCGTCGAGCCCGGCGTGCGCACCGGCGTGCCCGTACGGATGGACAACCCCAAGGAGGTGGGCAGTGACCGCATCGTGAACGCGCTGGCCGCCATCGACCAGTACGGCGGCCCGTGCATCATCGTCGACTTCGGCACCGCCACCTCCTTCGACGCGGTGTCCGCCAAGGGCGAGTACGTCGGCGCGGTCACCGCCCCCGGCATCGAGATCTCCGTCGACGCCCTCGCCGCGGCCGGCGCTCAACTGCACAAGGTGGAGCTGGTCAGGCCGCGCTCGGTGATCGCCAAGAACACCGTGGAGGCGCTCCAGGCGGGCATCATCTACGGCTTCGCCGGCCAGGTGGACGGCATCGTCGAGCGGATGGCCGCCGAGCTGGCCGAGGACCCCGACGAGGTGACCGTGGTGGCCACCGGCGGGCACGCGGCGCTGGTGGTGGGCGAGTCCCGCTCCATCGACGTGCACGAGCCGTGGCTGACCCTCATCGGCCTGCGCCTCGTCTACGCCCGCAATACCGCTTAGGACGAGCGGCCCCCTGCTCGGGAAGGGGACCGCTCGTGTGTCATTGGTAACCGGGAGCTCTTGCGACGCCCCTGCAGGGAGCCGACGACGGCTTGCAGGTGGCCGTATCCCCTACCCTTTGGTGGTGTGAGCGAAGAACTTCCCGAGCAGATGCGCATCCGGAGGGAGAAGCTCGACCGCCTCCGCAGTCAGGGCGTCGATCCCTACCCGGTCAACTTTCCCCGTACGGCCACCAACGCCGAGGTGAGGGAGAAATACCAGAGCCTCGAATCCGACGCCGCGACGGGCGACAGGGTCGGGGTCGCGGGGCGCGTCATGCTCAACCGCGTGGGCGGCAAGCTCTGCTTCGCCACGCTTCGCGACGGCAGCGGCGACCTGCAGGTCATGATCTCCCTCGACAAGGTCGGCGAGGAGTCCCTGGCCGCCTGGAAGCACGACGTCGACCTGGGCGACCACGTGGGCGTCGAGGGCGAGGTGATCACCTCCCGCCGCGGCGAGCTGTCGATCCTGGCGGACAGCTGGCAGATCACCGCCAAGTGCCTGCGCCCGCTGCCGGAGAAGCACGTCGGCCTCACCGACCCCGAGGCGCGGGTGCGCCAGCGTTACGTCGACCTCATCGTCAACGACGAGGCCCGCGAGATGGCCCGGATCCGCAGCGCCACCGTGCGCGCGGTGCGCGACTTCTGGCACGAGGAGGGCTACCTCGAGGTCGAGACGCCGATGCTGCAGCCCATCCACGGGGGCGCCGCCGCCCGGCCCTTCAAGACCCACATCAACGCCTACGACATGGAGCTCTACCTCCGCATCGCCATCGAGCTCTACCTCAAGCGGCTGGTCGTGGGCGGCATCGAGAAGGTCTTCGAGATCAACCGCAACTTCCGCAACGAGGGCGCCGACTCCACGCACAACCCCGAGTTCACCATGATCGAGGCCTACGGCACCTACCTCGACTACAACGACATGGCGGACCTGACCCAGCGGATGTACCAGAAGGCCGTGGTCGCCGCGCTGGGCACCTCCGTGGTGGTGCACGACGGCGTCGAGGTCGACCTGGGCATCCCCGAGTGGCCCAGGATCAGGCTGTACGACGCGGTGTCGGAGGCGGTGGGCGAGGAGCTCACCACCGAGACCCCGCTGGAGCGGGTCCGCGCGCTCGCCGACAAGCACGACGTCCACTGGGACGCCAAGTGGGGGCAGGGCAAGCTGGTCCAGGAGCTGTTCGAGGAGCTCGTGGAGCACACCCTGATCCAGCCCACGTTCGTCATGGACTACCCGCTGGAGACCTCCCCGCTGACCCGCCAGCACCGCGACAACCCGATGCTGACGGAGAAGTGGGACCTGATCGGGTTCGGCACCGAGCTGGGCACCGCCTACTCCGAGCTCATCGACCCGATCGAGCAGCGCCGCCGCCTGGTGGAGCAGTCCCTGCTGGCCGCGGGCGGCGACCCGGAGGCCATGCAGCTCGACGAGGACTTCCTGCAGGCCCTGGAGTACGCGATGCCGCCGACGGGTGGCATGGGCGCCGGCATCGACCGCATGGTCATGGCGTTCACCGGTCGTAACATCCGCGAGACGATCTTGTTCCCGCTGGTGAGACCGACCGGCTGAGCGGGCTCTTTCCGACAGCGGCTCCGCCGTCCGCGCGGGACGGCGGAGCGAAGCTGTGCAGGTGTCACCACCGCGATCATTGCGCCCCGATATTTGCCGACATATAGCGAGTACTTCAGCTGCGGCGAGGCGCGTCGAGTCATGCCGATCTCGTGCTTGACGACCTTTCCCGCATGCGTTTACCGTCTGGCGGGACGAGCAGCCTCGCTCGGATCAATGACGTCTCCGAGTCGTGCTGTTGGTGGGAGGGAGGGCTCCCGATGAATGTGCTCACTGAAGGCGTTGAGCTCAGCCATGCCGATCTGGCATTGCTGGCCGAGCTCGCCAAGGGGGTAACGGTGGATCGGGTGGGACGGCGCTTGGACATCAGCGGGCGGACGGTGCGCCGAAGACTGCGGGGGATCTGTGACCGCATCGGCGTGGCCACCGCGATCGAGGCGGTGGCCTGGGCGGCACGCCGACAGCTGATCTAGCCCGCGAGGTGATCCAGCGTGAGGCGATCCAGCGCTAGGTGATCTAGTCAGCGATGCGCACGGCTCCGGCGTAGGGGCGCCGGTCGAGCGACGCGATGCGTACCACGTCACCGGTCCGCGGCGCGTGCACCATCATGCCGCCGCCCAGATAGATGCCCACGTGGTGCAGGTCGCTGTAGAAGAAGACCAGGTCGCCGGGGCGCAGCTCCTCCTTGGGGATGTGCCTGCCGGCGGTCCACTGGTCACCGGTGTAGTGCGGCAGCGAGATCCCCACGCGCTGGTAGGCCGCCATCACCAGGCCCGAGCAGTCGTAGCCGCGTGGGCCTTCGGCGCCCCAGATGTAGGGCTTGAGCTGCTGGGTGAGCGCCCATTGCGCGGCCTGCGCGGCCTTGCCGGAGCCGGGGATGGGCAGGCTGACGCGGGTGGCGGGGGTGCCCGGGCGGCCGGCCTCGCCGAGCGCGCGCTTGAAGAGGCTGCTCTCCACCTTGGCGACCATCTTGACGATCTTGTCGCGCTTGGTGTCGAGATCCTTGACGATCTCCGTCACCTCGTCGATCCGCGCCTTGGCGCCCGCTCTGGCCCGCTCGGCCGCCTTCATGGCCTTGGTGAGCTGGACCACCTCCTCGCCCTGCTGCTGCTGGAGCGCGTAGGTGGTGGCGGCCCGGTCGAGATAGTTCTCGGGGTCCATCGAACCGGCGAAGGTCAGGGCGTTGCCGAGCCCGCCGGTGATGTACTCGTTCTGCGCGAGCACCATCGCCTTGGAGCGCTTGGCGGTCAGCTCGGCCTCACTGACGGCCAGCGTCCTCTTGGCGCTCTGCGCGGACTTCTGGGCCGCCTTGAGCTTCTCGCGCTGCCCGTTGTAGTTCTCGGTCAGCGTCTCGATCTCGACGTGCATCTCCTCGACCTGCTTGGAGAGCTGCTTGAGCGAGGGCTTCGGGTCGGCGGCGGCGGAGCCGGGCGGGCCGGCCATGAGCAGGGCGGCGACCGTCACGCCGACAACGCCGAGCCGGAGGACCCGTTTCTCCTTGGTCCCGCTGCGCTTCACCGACCGAGCTCCTTCCATCGACGCCTACCGGGTTAGCTGACGGGTTCGGGCCGGAAGCAGCCCTACCGAGCCGAAACTCGGATTCACCCCTGGTGGTGCTGTGCGGGCACCACTTGTGGTTCCCCGGCTCCCCTGCGGGGATTGGGCGCGTCCCGTACGAGAATCGCGGGGGACATCGTCGCTGGACACTAATGCACTCCAGGTTCCTGCTCAACCGGAACTGCAGAGTCTGTAGAGGTTTCACAACCGAAGGGTCACAAGGTGATCTCGTGGCACCCCGTACAGAAAAGGATTTATGTCCCCTTTGCCCTAGGTTCGTCGGGGGATGGGACTGTAGGAACCGTGCAAATCCGAGCGTGCTCACCCGAACACGAGAGGTCACAGGATGGGGCAGAGGTGAGAGTTAGGGCTGAGCCGTAATGACATCTGTACGCTGGATGTCCATGGAGCAGGTCGCCGAACTCACGGTCCCAGAGACAGAGGTCGTCGTCCGGCGCGCCAGGACCCCGGACGTCCGGACCATCAAGCTCCTGGTCGACACCTATGCCGGCGCCGGACATCGGCTGCTGGAGAAGGCGACCGTCACCCTGTACGAAGACGTACAGGAGTTCTGGGTGGCCGAGCGCGGCGGCGAGGTCGTCGGCTGCGGCGCCCTGCACGTGCTCTGGGAGGACCTGGCGGAGATCCGCACGGTCGCCGTCCACCCGGAGGCCCGGGGCCTGGGCATCGGCCACCGGATCGTCTCGGCTCTCCTCGGCACCGCCAGGAAGCTGGAGCTGCAGCGCGTTTTCTGCCTCACCTTCGAGGTCGATTTCTTCGCCCGGCACGGGTTCCGTATCATCCAGGGCACCCCGGTCTCACCTGAGGTCTATGCAGAGCTGCTGGCCTCCTACGACGAAGGCGTGGCCGAGTTCCTGGACCTGGAGCACGTCAAGCCGAACACCCTGGGCAACACGCGTATGCTGCTCCACCTGGCATCGGGTGACGAGGTCCTTGACTGACAGGAAAGGTGATTGTTGATACCTATGTCGATACCTTGGGCCAGGACAGGCATGTGCCCTGACACGTGCCACATGCGCACTCGAAGCGAGGTGACACGGTGAGCACAGGACAGCCGCCGTATCCTCAGGACAACTCCGGCGACAACCCGCCGTACGGACATCCTGAATACGGGCAGAACACGGGACGCCAGCAGGGCGAGCCCGACCCCGACGTGACCATCGTCGGCTACCGGGCCGACGACGCCTATGGCCAGCAGCCCCAGTACGGGCAACAGCAGCAGCAGGGCTACGGCCAGCAGCCGCAGTACGGGCAGCAGGGCTATGGCCAGCAGCAGCCCGACTACGGGCAGCAGCAGGGCTACGGCCAGCAGCCGCCGTCGGGTCAGCAGGGTTACGGGCAGCAGCAGGCCTACGGCCAGCAGCCGTCTTCTGGGCAGCAGGGTTATGGTCAGCAGCCGCAGTATGGGCAGCCCGACTATGGCCAGCAGCCGGCCTCTCAGCCGGACTATGGGCAGCAGCAGCAGGCTTACGGCCAGCAGGGCTACGCACAGCAGCCCCAGCCGGATTACGGCCAGCAGCAGGGCTATGGACAGCAGCAGGGCTACGGCCAGCAGCAGCCCGACTATGGCCAGCAGCAGCCTGACTACGGGCAGCAGCAAGGCTACGGTCAGCAGCCGCCTTCGGGGCAGCAGGCTTACGGGCAGCAGCAGGGCTATGGCCAGCAGCCGTCTTCTGGGCAGCAGGGTTATGGTCAGCAACCGCAGTACGGGCAGCCTGACTATGGCCAGCAGCCGGCCTCTCAGCCGGACTACGGGCAGCAGCAGGCTTACGGCCAGCAGGGCTACGCACAGCAGCCCCAGTACGGTCAGCAGCCGCAGTACGGCCAGCAGGGCTACGGGCAGCCGGCGCCGCAGGCCGGCTACGGCCAGCAGCCCTATGGACAGGCGTACGGCACGCCGGTCGGGGTGCAGCCGCCCGGCGCTCCGGCGCCGCTGGCGGAGTGGTGGCAGCGCCTGGTGGCCCGTCTCATCGACGGCGTCATCTTCGGCATCATCTCCTTCCTGGTGTCCCTCGTCATCACCGCCCTGTTCGTCGCGAGCTACAGCTCGGTCACCGGCGCCACGAGCGGCTTCGTGGGCGCCTCCTCCTTCCTTGCGGGGCTCATCCAGTACCTCCTCCTGGCGGCGCTGTACGTGGCCTACGAGTTCTTCATGACCAAGATGAACGGGCAGACGCTCGGCAAGATGGTGATGGGGATCAAGGTCGTCCCGGTGGGGCAGGCGCTGCCGCCCGGCGGGCTGCCGACCGACCTGGCGCTGAAGCGTGCGGGTGGCACCTGGGGTGGTTATGTGCTCGGCATCGTCCCGCTGGTCGGCCCGTTGCTCGGCGTGATCGCCGTGGGTGTGAACGCCGCCTCCCAGCTCTGGGACAAGCCGCTGCAGCAGACGTTCGCCGACAAGTTCGCCGGCACCGTGGTGGTGAAGATCAAGTAGCGCAGACCACGCGCAACAGGGGCCGGCATCCCGTCGGCCCCTGTTTTGTGCCTCGATCCGGTACCAGAATGGGCCCTGCAAGGCTCTGACGGGCCTGCGATGGGGTGAGGTGAGGTTATGGCCGGGACACCGCCGCAGGTGGACCTGATGCCCGCTGAATGGTGGGAACGACTCGTCGCCAGGCTCATTGAAGCGCTCGTCTTCGGCGTCTTCTATTACATTCTGTTCATTGCGCTATGGGGCATCTTCCGAACTGTCGGGGTTCTGGACGCGTTCGAGGGACGTTTGCCCGGGGTGTTCGCTTGGGTGCTCGCGGGGCTGGCATATACGGCCTACGACTGGCGTCAACTTTCCCGAGGCGGGCGCACGTTCGGGAAGGCGATCATGAAGATTCGGGTTGCGCCGGGCGACCTTCCGCCGCGTGAGCGGCTCAAACGAGCCCTGCTCTATCCGGCGCCCGCTATGGTGATGGGCATTCCGGTGGTCAATCTGCTGGCCGGAATGTTCGTGTTCGGCGTCGGTCTGCTCATCTTGATCGACAAGCCACTCCAGCGTGGGCCGCATGACAGACTCGCGGGAACGCTGGTGGTCAAAGATCTTCGTTGAGCCACTCGTACCTGGCTCGATGGCTTTTCACAAAATTTTCCGCTTGATCCGGTAAGGAGCCTGGAGAGACTGGCATTAGGCTATGGACGTCCGGGTTGCCGGATGTTGGTGCCCCCTGCCGGGCTGTGGGCATCGGTGTGCCGCTATGGTCGGGTGCGGGCGGTGCTCTCACCTCGGGTGACATGAGGGCCGGGTGGCCCCAGCTCTCCCGCGACGTGTGTATAAACGCCCCTGAAACCCCGGTCCGCTGTGGAGACGAGGACGAATGCAAGCCGTAACAGACGTATTGTCGGCGCTCATCCCACCTGTCGTCGTGGGCGGCGCCTTCATCTTTGGCGTGGTGAAGTTGGTGCGCTCCGAGGGCGCCGGACGGCGTCCAAACCGCCAGGATCAGGCCGAGAACCACAACTGATCAGCGGCTCAGCGAATCACTGCAGCTCTGAATTGTCTTAACGCCTTTCCGGGTATATGTTTGGCTCAGGCGAATGAAACAATGCTCCGGGAAAGGATTGCGTAGATGGCCAAGCAGATCCAGGAGATTCTCATCGATGACCTCGATGGGGGCGAGGCCAATGAGACGGTCAGCTTCGCTATTGACGGCTCCACCTATGAGATTGACCTCAGCGACCTTAACGCCAAGAAGCTGAGGGACTCCCTCACGCCTTTCGTGCAGCACGCTCGCCGGGCAGGTGCCGTATCGGCGCGCCGTCGCGGACGCGGCGGGCAGCGTGCGATGAGCCGCGAGAAGAGCGCTGAGATCCGGCAGTGGGCCAAGGCCCATGGCCTGCCGGTCAGCGAGCGAGGCCGTATCGCCTCCACCGTCGTAGAGAAGTACGAGGCGGCCCACTAAGGAGCCGACTCCCCGACCATGCGCTTATGCCGATCGCCTAGGACCCCGGCGACCGCCATAAGCGCATGATCATTTTGGGGCGAATCTCAAATAGTGGACGTTTCCCGGGTTGATCTTCTGATTCTTCGGCATTTGGGCCGGTGTTTCCCGACGGTGCGGTGCGGGCCGTCGGCGAATGGGCGGCCATTTGTTGATCTGCTGCCTGGAGCCCCCACCTTTCCCCGCCTGACATCCTGACGCTCCCGCTTCCCCGGCCGGCCGTGCCGGGGTGGCGGGATTCGGCGTTATGCTGGCACGTCCGATCTTCACGGTGATCGCGTTATGGCGCGCGTGGTGATCCGGTTCGTGGAAGAGTCCGGCATGGAAGCGTTCCCACGCCGGCGTTCTCCCGGCGCGTCGCGGCGGACTGTTTCACGTGAAGCCGTTCAGGCGCACCGCCGCCCCAAGAGGCTCGCGACGCCACTCCGCCGCGCTCATTCCCTCCCGCCCGTTTAGGCGCACGTTCCCCCGGCCCGTACGCGGTGGTCCTGAAATCCACGCCCAAGCCCGTACACGGCGGTCCTGAAAACGGCGCCCCGGCCCGTACACGGCGGTCCTGTATCCACCGCCCGGCCCCCGTACGCGGCGATCCTGAAATCCACGCCCCCTGTACGCGGGCGGTCCCGTAATCCACACCCCTCGTCTGTACGCGAGCGGTCCGCTAATCCACCCGGCCCTGTGCGCGGGCGGTCCGGTAATCAACCCCCTGGCCTGAACGCGGAGGTCCCGTAATCCAGGCCAACGCGCGGCCCGGTACGCCGCCGGGGCGCCACCGGTAACGATCCTGACCGGACCCTCCGCGATTACGCCCTGGGTGATACGTTGCACGGCCGCTTGGCCTGCGTTTGCACCAGCACATACGATGACCGGGTAAGAGTTACGGCCGCGGTGCGTGGATGAGTGGGCGAAGGCGGCCTGGGCCGGCCCGCCACGGCGTCCGACAGTGGATCCGTGCCGATCTGCCCGCGCCGTCACCGAGGAATTAGACCCACTTCAGGCGAGCGCCCTAAACATCGTTCGCTTGCGGCGTATCGGGAACACGTCACCCCCGAACGGTAGTTGGATAGAGGGTGAAGGCCCTGCTCTCGGGGAACGTGTCTGCTATAGAGCGTGTCAGCGGCAGAGGGCAAGGTTTGCCGAGCCAGGGCTAGCATGCGGGATGACGGGACCGGATTAACCGGCCTGACTGACCGCTCTGTGAGGAGCGACGAGATGTTCGAGAGGTTCACCGACCGAGCGAGGCGTGTTGTCGTCTTGGCCCAAGAAGAGGCCAGGATGCTCAACCACAACTACATCGGCACTGAGCACATTCTTCTTGGCTTGATCCACGAAGGTGAGGGCGTAGCCGCCAAGGCTCTGGAGAGCCTGGGCATCAGCCTTGAGGGTGTGCGTCAGCAGGTCGAGGAGATCATCGGCCAGGGCCAGTCGGCTCCGTCGGGGCACATTCCGTTCACCCCGCGGGCCAAGAAGGTCCTCGAGCTGTCGCTCCGTGAGGCTTTGCAGCTGGGCCACAACTACATCGGCACCGAGCACATCCTGCTCGGGCTCATCCGTGAGGGTGAGGGTGTGGCCGCCCAGGTGCTGGTCAAGCTTGGAGCCGATCTCAACCGTGTGCGGCAGCAGGTCATCCAGTTGCTCCACGGTTACCAGGGCAAGGAGCCGGCCGCCGCGGGTGGCCCGCAGGAGTCGGCCCCGTCGACCTCCCTGGTGCTCGACCAGTTCGGCCGCAACCTGACCCAGGCCGCCCGCGAGGGCAAGCTGGATCCGGTCATCGGCCGTGAGAAGGAGATCGAGCGGGTCATGCAGGTCCTCTCCCGGAGGACCAAGAACAACCCGGTGCTGATCGGCGAGCCCGGCGTCGGCAAGACCGCCGTCGTCGAGGGCCTGTCGCAGAAGATCGTCAGGGGCGAGGTGCCCGAGACGCTGAAGGACAAGCAGCTCTACACGCTTGACCTCGGTGCTCTGGTCGCCGGCTCGCGTTACCGCGGCGACTTCGAAGAGCGCCTGAAGAAGGTGCTCAAGGAGATCCGCACGCGCGGCGACATCATCCTGTTCATCGACGAGCTGCACACGCTCGTGGGTGCGGGCGCCGCCGAGGGCGCGATCGACGCCGCCAGCATCCTCAAGCCGATGCTGGCCCGCGGTGAGCTGCAGACCATCGGCGCCACCACGCTCGACGAATACCGCAAGTACCTCGAGAAGGACGCCGCTCTCGAGCGCCGGTTCCAGCCGATCCAGGTGGCCGAGCCCTCGCTCAGCCACACGATCGAGATCCTCAAGGGTCTGCGCGACCGTTACGAGGCGCACCACCGGGTCTCCATCACCGATGGCGCGCTGGTCGCCGCCGCGCAGCTGGCCGACCGCTACATCAGCGACCGTTACCTTCCCGACAAGGCGATCGACCTCATCGACGAGGCCGGTTCCCGGATGCGCATCCGCCGGATGACCGCTCCGCCGGACCTGCGCGAGTACGACGAGAAGATCGCCAACGTCCGTCGCGACAAGGAGTCCGCGATCGACGCGCAGGACTTCGAGAAGGCGGCTGCCCTCCGCGACCAGGAGAAGCAGCTCCAGCTCAAGCGCGAGCGGCGGGAGAAGGAGTGGAAGGCCGGCGACATGGACGTCGTGGCCGAGGTCACCGAGGAGCTCATCGCTGAGGTCCTGGCGACGGCCACCGGCATCCCGGTCTTCAAGCTGACCGAGGAGGAGTCGCAGCGCCTGCTCCGCATGGAGGACGAGCTCCACAAGCGGATCATCGGCCAGGACGACGCCATCAAGGGCCTGTCGCGGTCCATCCGGCGCACCCGCGCCGGTCTGAAGGACCCGCGGCGTCCCGGCGGCTCGTTCATCTTCGCCGGCCCGTCCGGTGTCGGTAAGACCGAGCTGTCCAAGGCTCTGGCGGAGTTCCTCTTCGGCGACGAAGACGCTCTGATCAGCCTCGACATGTCGGAGTTCATGGAGAAGCACACCGTCTCCAGGCTGTTCGGCTCGCCTCCCGGCTACGTCGGCTACGAAGAGGGCGGTCAGCTCACCGAGAAGGTGCGGCGCAAGCCGTTCTCCGTGGTCCTGTTCGACGAGATCGAGAAGGCCCACCCCGACATCTTCAACTCGCTGCTGCAGATCCTGGAAGACGGTCGCCTGACCGACGCCCAGGGCCGGGTGGTCGACTTCAAGAACACGGTCATCATCATGACCACCAACCTCGGCACCCGGGACATCTCCAAGGGCATCGGGGTCGGGTTCGCGAAGTCCAACGACGCCGACTCCAACTACGACCGGATGAAGTCGAAGGTCCAGGAAGAGCTCAAGCAGCACTTCCGGCCCGAGTTCCTCAACCGTGTCGACGACATCGTGGTCTTCCACCAGCTGACGCCGAACGAGATCATCAAGATCGTGGATCTGATGCTCGCCCAGGTGGACGCTCGCCTGAAGGACCGCGACATGGGGCTCGACGTCTCGCCCGACGCCAAGCAGCTGCTGGCCGACCGCGGTTACGACCCGGTCATGGGTGCGCGGCCGCTGCGCCGTACCATCCAGCGCGAGCTTGAGGACTCCCTGTCGGAGAAGATCCTCTACGGCGAGCTCCGTCCGGGGCAGGTCGTCAAGGTCACGATCGAGGGCGAGGGCGACAACGCCAAGTTCCTCTTCGTGGGCGAGGACGTCCCGGTGGTTCCCGACTCGGCCGCGGCGATCGCCGGTTCGATCCAGAGCTGACGGTCCGAGCGCCAAGGCGCAGAAAACCCCTCGTGGTCAACACGAGGGGTTTTCTGCTGTCCGGGGGTGGTGCCTGCCATTTCACAGCGGCCGTTGCCGAATTGTTGGCAGTACGGCTGTACGCGCCACCGAAAGTAGTACTACACTGCGTAGAGCTTCGCCAAGTCCTGTCCAAGCCAGCCGCAAGAGTGCGCTTTTACGGTGGGGACTGCTCCCGGGGGAGTAGTACGAAATCAACTCAGGGCGGACGCGTGCGCCACCCGTGGGCAGCCATGCTCAACAGGGTCCGCACGAGCCTCAAGCGGGCGAGGGGACAACCAATGCAAGCCGTGGAGGACACCGATGCGCCTGCGTCACGTTGACGGAACGCTCGTTCACCTCGCCTACAACGCAGGCGTTCACCCCGCTGAGGACCTGGAGAACCTGATCGCCCACCTGACCCGCTACGCCGTGCCGGTGCGCAAGCGGCTCGGCGTGGACCGGATGGGCGTCGGCCTGTGGCTGTCGCCCACTGTGGCCGACCACCTCACCGCCGACCGCATCGAGCTGGTACGGCTGCGCCGCTCGCTGGAGGAGCGCGGCCTGGAGGTCGTCAGCCTCAACGGCACCGGCGGCCGCAACCAGGAGGTGCCGGGCCCCGACTGGGCCAAGCCGGAGCGCTACCGGTACACGATGGCGCTGGCCAAGATCCTGGCGTTCCTGCTGCCCGAGGACGTACGGTTCGGCAGCATTTCCACCATACCGATCGGCTGGCGTCGTGACTGGCCCGCCGACCTCCACTCCATCGCCACCCGGCGGCTGGAGCGGCTGGCCCGCGAGCTGCGCGGCATCTACAGCGTCACCGGCAAGACCATCAGGGTCGGCTTCGAGCCGTGGCCCGGTTGCGTGCTGGAGACGACCGAGCAGGCGCTGGAGCGCGTGGGCGGCATCGACTCCGAGCACCTGGGCGTCTGCCTGGACGCCTGTCACCTCGCCTGCGGCTCCGAGGAGCCCGGTCAGGCCCTGCGCGGCCTGGCCAAGGGCGGTGCGCCGGTGGTCAAGCTGGGCCACGTCCACAACCACGCCGGCGACACGCTCAACACCGGAGCCGTGCTCCACGACACCCTCACGGCGATGCTGGCCGGCGCGGTGAACGGCAGCGCCCACATCGAGGTCGAGACGCACAACCTGATGGTTCCTGGCCGTGCCAAGGGCCCCGGCGCCCTGGTGTCGCTCCTGGCCCAGGAGCTCGACTGGGCCCGCACCAACCTCAGCAGCCTGGGCCTTCAGCTGGCCGCCTGACGCCGGTCACAGGGTGCCGAACCAGCCGGGCGTGTCGAGCCGCCAGAGGGTGGCGGGGGTCATCTTGCGCAGGTCGGACTCCAGGGCGTGGAGGCGGTCCTCGCCCAGCTCGGCGGCCCAGTTGGCGCGCAGCTCGTCGAAGATGCGGGCGGAGCGGGCGAGGGCGTCCAGGCCGTAGGGGGTCAGGCGGACGAGCTTGCGTCTGGTGTCGTCGGGGTCGGGGGTGCGCTGGACGTAGCCGATCCTTTCCAGGGTCTCGATGGTCTTGCCCGCTGCCTGCTTGGTGACGCCGAGGATGCGGCCGAGTTCGACGGCCGTCGTGCCGTGGGGGCCGATGGCCTGCATGACGAAGCCGTACATGGGGCGGATGTCGGGGTGTCCCTGGCGGCCGAGCTCGGCGTGGAGCTCGTCGATCAGGACGCGGAAGGCCATGAGGAGGCGCAGGGGCAGCTCGAAGCCGGGGGACTCGCTTGACACGATAGACAACCTGGTTCACTATCTAGACAACAACATTGTCTATCTTAGTGGAGGACGGCCATGACTGTCATTCGTGACGCGCAAGCCCGCAGGATCGAGACGCCCAACGGCGTCATGACCACCCTTGCCTCGCCCACCCAGGGCGAGGCCGGACAGTCGGTGTGGCGGGTGGACGCCCTGCCGGGGATGGCGGGGCCGCTGCACGCCTTCGACCGCGAGTCGGTGTGGACCTGGCTGGACGGTGCGTGTGCCGTGCAAGTGGGACGCGAACGGTTCGAGGTGGCCGCAGGGGACACCCTGGTGCTCGCAGCGGACGTGTTGCGGCAGCTGTTCGCGGACGCCGAGCGCGGCTTCACCGCGATCGTGGCCGCTCCCGCCGGCGTGCAGGTCTACAACCCGGGCGGCCTCGTGGCCGACGGCGCCTGTGACCTGGTCCCCGAAGGGACCGAGCGGATGCCGCTGCCCTGGGCGTGCTGACCGTGGCGGGACCTGCCGCCGCTCTCAGGCGTGAGGGAGGCGGTAGGTGCCGTCGTCCAGGTGCTCGGCGAGGCCGTCGGTGATGAGGCCGTCGAGGGCGCGTTCGCGCTGTACGGGCTCGTCCCACACCGCGTCGAGTGCCGCCTTGGGCACCGGGCCGTGCGCCGAGCGCAGCACCGCCAGCAGACGGCCCCGGCACTGGCGGTCGGTGCCCGCGTACGTCTGACCCTTGCGCGCCGGGCCCGCGTGCGGAGGCTTGCCGGCCAGGCGCCACGCACACGCCCCGACGATCGGGCAGTCGGCGCATCGCGGGCTGCGGGCCGTACAGACCAGGGCGCCCAGCTCCATCACGGCGACTCCCCAGCGAGCGGCGCCGAGCTCCGGCAGGAGCGCCTCGGCCAACCGGCGCTCGGCGGCCGACGTGGCGGTGGGGGGATACTCCTCGGCCCGCACCGCCCGCGCGAACACCCGGCGGACGTTGGTGTCCAGCACCGCGTGCCGTCCGCCGTAGGCGAAGCTCGCTACGGCGGCGGCGGTGTAGTCGCCGATGCCGGGCAGGCCCAGCAGCGTCGCGTGGTCCGACGGCACCTGACCGTCGTGCTCCGCCACGATGGCCTTGGCGCAGGCGTGCAGCCGCAGCGCCCGGCGCGGGTAGCCGAGCCTGCCCCAGTGGCGGACGGCCTCACCGGGAGGCTCGGCCGCCAGCGCCTTGGGAGTGGGCCAGCGCGCCATCCATTCGAGCCACACCGGCAGCACTCTGGCGACCGGGGTCTGCTGCAGCATGATCTCGCTGACGAGCACGCCCCAGGGGGTCGAATCGCCGGCACGCCAAGGGAGTTCCCGGGCGTTGTTTTCGTACCAATCCAGAATGGGAAGGTGTAGGAGTTTCGGCTCAAGCACGCGCCCTAGCGTATGTGGAGATGGCAAGGCGCGGCGTGTCGTCACGCTGAGTGGCCAGCCGATTAAACATGCTGTGCTCATGGACCCGGATACGATGCCTGGCGACCCTGGATTCGGAGGCGACGTCTACTGGCGGCGGCGCATGAGCGTACTGGTCGGGGTGCTTGTGGTGGTGGCCGTGGTGGCCTGGGCGTGCTCCAGCGGCTCGACCGGGCCCGAGCGCCCGTCCAGCGCCCAGTCCTCGCAGAGCCCCACGCCCGCCACCGATCCGCTGCTCGCCGGACTGCGCACTCTCGCCATGGGCACGGCCAGCCCCACGCCCAAGCCGAGTGTCACCAAGGCCACCCCCGAGGCGCAGACGCACCGCGCCGGCGAGCCCTGCGCCGAGGCGAACCTGGTGATCGGCCTCCAGGGCAAGCAGGAGATCTACGCCGGAGGCGCCCGCCCCAACTTCCTCATCACGGTCGTGAACACCGGCCCGGTCATGTGCAAGACGGACGTGGGCCCGCGGGCCATGGAGATCCGGATCACCTCGGGCGAGGACCGGATCTGGTCCACCTCCGACTGCGTCAGCGGCGCCGGGGTCGAGGTCAAGGAGCTGCAGCGCGGCGTTCCCTACGTCCGCTCGCTCGACTGGGACCGCCGCCGCTCCAGCGGCGACTGCCGCGCCGACCCGCCGAACGCCCTGCCCGGCACGTACGTCGCGGTGGCGCGCATGGGCAAGCTCAAAAGCCCGAAGGGAGTCTTCCACCTGCGCTGACCGGCCACCTCGCTGCGTCTGACCGGTCGGCTCGCTGCTGCGTTCAGCCGGTCAGCTCGTTGCGCTGACCGGTAAGCTCGCGAAGCCGTCCGGGAGTGGCCCCGAGGCGCTCGGCGTCCGCCGCCAGCGCGGCGACCTCAGCACCACGGCCCTCCTGCCTGAGCATCTCCGCGTACGCGTACACGGCGCTCAGCCACCCGGCGGCGATGCTCTCCTTGAAGTGCTCCTCGGCCGCCTGGAAGGCGTGGTTCTTCTGGTGGATCAGGCCCAGCAGTTCGTGCGCGGCGTCCGAGCCGTCCTCGACGGCCTGGTGGAGGTGGCCGACCGCCTCGTCCGCCCGGTCGCGCGCCACCAGAAACTCGCCGTAGTAGTAGTGGGCGCCCTCCTCGTCGCGGGCCAGGCCCGCCTGGAAGTCGGCCTCCGCCGCGTCGGCTTCGCCCTGGTCGGCGAGGAATCTGGCACGCATGAGGTACGCGTCCTCCAGGTCCTCGGCGACGGCGCGGTCGTAGAGCACGCGGGCGGCCTCCAGGTCGCCGATCCGCTCTACGGCGTCGGCCAGCCGCAGCACGGCGGTGGAGCCCGCCTGGTCCTCGATCTCCAGCCCCTTGCGCAGCCAGACGGCCGCCGACTCCGGGTCGCCGCGGTCGAGCTCCATCGCTCCGAGATTGCTGTACGCCAGCGCGTCCCCCCGTTCGGCGGCCCGGCGCAACAGCTCCTCGGCTTCCCCCAGGCGCGCGTCGTCCTCGCTGAGGAAGGCGCCGTAGTCGTTGAGCGCGCCGGGCTCGTCGCCGTCGACGGCCTTCCTGTACCACTCATCGGCGCGCTCCCGGTCGCCCACGATGTCGGCCCAGATGGCCGCCGCACGCAGTGCCCTGTTTGGATGTTCTTCCATCAGCAGGGCGGCCTCCACCGGGCGCTCGGTGGCGATCAGGACGTCGCAGAGCCAGTCCTGGGCTCCCTCGTCGCCTCGTGCGAGCGCCTCACGCAGGACGATCTCGGCCTTGGCGTGGTCATCGAGGAAGAACAGCTTCTCGCCGTATCTGACCGCCGCGGGGATCACACGTAACGCTCGAGGATGGAGGACTCCGCGAGGCGGGAGAGGCCCTCGCGGACGCTGCGTGCGCGGGACTCGCCGACGCCGCCCACGGCCTGCAGGTCGTCGATGCTGGCCGCAAGGAGCTTCTGCAGGCTGCCGAAGTGGTTGACCAGGCGGTCGACGACGGTGGCGGGCAGGCGGGGAACCTTGGCCAGCAGGCGGAAGCCGCGCGGGCTGACCGGGCTGTCGAGGGTGTCGCCGCCGTGGTGGCCCAGCACGTTGGCCACCATCGACAGGTCCAGCAGCTCGCTGCCCGACAGGGCGTCCAGCTCTTGCAGGGACTCCGCGAGGCGGCGCTGCCGACGGCCCGCCGCCGCCGGGAGATAGTCGCGCACCACCAGCTCACGCTCGGAGTCGACGCCCGCGACCAGCTCGTCGAGCTGCAGCGACAGCAGCCTGCCGTCGGTGCCCAGCTCGACCACGTAGCCCTTGATCTCGTCGGAGATGCGCCGGACCATCTCCAGCCGCTGCGCCACCGCCGACACGTCGCGGACCGTCACCAGGTCCTCGATCTCCAGCGCGGACAGCGTGCCGGACACCTCGTCCAGGCGGTGCTTGTAGCGTTCGAGCGTGGCCAGGGCCTGGTTGGCCTTGGACATGATGACCGCCGGCTCCTCCAGCACATAACGGATGCCGTCGAGGTAGAGGGCGATGATCCGCATGGACTTGCTGATCGCGATGATCGGCAGGCCGGTCTCCTTGGCCACGCGCTGGGCGGTGCGGTGACGGGTGCCGGACTCGTCGGTCGGGATCGCCGGGTCGGGGACGAGATGCACGGCAGCGCGTACGATCCTGTGTTCGTCACTGATCACGATCGCGCCGTCCATCTTCGCCAGCTCGCGCAGCCGCGTGGCCGAGAACTCCACGTCCAGCTCGAAGCCGCCACTGCAGACCTGCTCGACGACCCTGTTGTGGCCGAGCACGATCAGCCCACCGGTCTGACCCCGCAGGATCCGCTCCAGGCCGTCGCGCAGCGGTGTGCCCGGGGCTACCGCCGCCAGGGCTTCGCGACGGCGGTCGTCAAGACTCCTGTCGTTAGGCACCTGACCCCCGTGTCCAATCGTCAAACTCAGCTTAGCCGTGTCGGCTGAGGTCCACCTCCGCCTCAGGTCGAGGATTCCAGAGGTGACTCCTTCGATGGGAGAAGTGCCCGCGAAGGTCGCGACATCGTGACATATCGCCCATCGTGGGCTGTTTCCCGGCTACAGAGCTTGATGACGGCGTACGGGGTTCGGCCGCAGGCCAGAGGACCTGCCTGTCCGACGGCGGATCCTGTGTGCGTAGGCCCCTCGGGTTGCGGCGACCGCTCGATCAGCTTCTGCCGTTGCGGCGGAGCAGGTCGATGGCGTGGATCGTGGTGTGGCCCCGCCAGTCCAGGGAGCCCGCCGGGGAGATCGTGGCGTAGTCGACGATCCAGCCGCCGTCGTCCTGCTGCAGGGCGGCGAGGCGGTCGAGGTCGGCGTCGATCACCTTGGGCGCGAACAGCTCCCGGGCCGGCCGGTCAGGGTACGGCGCGAGGTCGAGCGGGTGGAGCGTCTCGCTCTCGGTGCCGCCCTCGACCCGCACCCGGCCGTCCTCGGGCACGTACGCGCTGAGGTGGCGCAGGAGGTTCGCCGCTTCTGGCCGGCTGTCGTGCACGACGTCGAGGAAGCGCACCGCGAAGGCCAGCACGTACGCGGCCGGCGCCTGATCGAGCGCCTCGATCGCGGTCAGGCAGTAGCGGGTGGCCCGCTCCAGCCAGGGGTGCGCGGCCACCGCCGGGTCGTGGGCGGCGACGCGCCAGGCCGCGGCGGCCGTCACGGAGGTGATCTGGAGCGCCGACACGGTGGGGTCGGCGCCCTGCCACCAGGGCGCGGTGCCGGCGGGGATGCTGAGAGGCAGCGCGAAGGGCAGCCCTCCATCGGGCAGGGACACCGACTCCAGCCAGTCGCACAGCGCCACGGCCTGCGGCGCCCTGACCGGACCGATGTCCTCGAACACCTCGAACGCATGCAGGGCAGCCCCCGGCTGGCTCTCCGGCGAACGGAGGTCCGGCTCCAAGCCCCACCCGTACCCGCCGTCGGCGTTGCGGTAGCCGTCCAGGGCGGCCAGAACGGCGGCGGGGTCTGTCGTCCGGTGCATCAGCAGCTCGAAGCGGCGACGATCCAGGACACGCGCGTGCGTGGCCATGAACGAATCGGCCGCGGAAAGGTCCATGTTCATGCGCCCATCGTCCCTCCCCGCCCAGTCTCAGGTCTTGTACGGATCAGCCATCTCCAGGTGTTGACCTGGCACAAAGCCTTCCCGGCCGAAACCCGTCAACGCCTGCCCTGCCGGTGTCTGGACGGTTTCGCGTCTCAGGGGTCATAGGCCACTCGGCGTCTGATGCCGCCTGTGCCTCGAACGCCCCGTGCCCGCTGGGCCGAGATCGCGCAGAGCGTTGGTGCGGGGTCCTGTCCTGGACGTCAGGTGACGTGGGTGAGGGCGTCCCATACGTTTTCCGCCTCCATCACCTCGAAGCCCGGGGCGAACGCGACCGGTCCCACCGGGACGAGGGAGCGCTGGCCGTTGCGCTTCTGGGTGCCCTGGTCGAGGGAGCCCGCGGGGACCAGGGCGCGTTTGAAGCCGAGTCTCGCCGCCTCCGTCAGGCGTCTGCGTACGTCCTTGACCGGGCGTAGCTCTCCGGCCAGCCCGACCTCGCCGAGCGCCACCAGGCCGGCGGGGAGCGGCTTGTCGCCGGCCGCGCTGGCCACCGCGAGCATCACCGACAGGTCGACGGCCGGGTCGGCCAGCTTGATGCCGCCGACCGTGGCCGTGAACACGTCGCAGCCGCCCAGCCTGGCGTTGAGCCTGCGCTCCAGCACGGCCAGGATCATCTGGACACGGTAGGTGTCGAGGCCCGAGGAGGTGCGCCGGGGCTGCTGAGCGTCGGTGCGGGCGACCAGGGCCTGAACCTCGGCGGGAAGCGGGCGCGTGCCCTCGACAGTGACGGTCACGCAGGTGCCGGGCACGGGGGCGCTGCGCCGGGAGACGAACAGGCCGCTCGGGTCGGTGATGCCCTCGATGCCGCGCTCATGCAGGTCGAAGCAGCCGATCTCGTCGGTGGGGCCGAACCGGTTCTTGATCGCGCGGACCATGCGCAGCCGGGAGTGGCGGTCGCCCTCGAAGCTGAGCACGACGTCGACCAGGTGCTCCAGGGTGCGTGGACCGGCGATCGAGCCCTCTTTGGTGACATGGCCGACGAGCACGGTGGCCATGTTGCGCTCCTTGGCCAGCCGCACGAGATTGGCGGCCACCTCGCGCACCTGCGTCACCCCGCCCGGCACGCCGGTGGCCTGGGCCGAGCCGACGGTCTGCACGGAGTCGACCACCAGCAGCTTCGGCTGGACCTTCTCCACATGCGTGACCAGGGCCGCAAGATCGGTCTCGGCCGCGAGGTAGAGCTCGTCGCGGATGGCGCCGATGCGGTCGGCGCGCAGCCGGACCTGCGCGGCGGACTCCTCACCCGTCACGTAGAGAACGGTGTCGCGCTCGGCGATGCGGGCCGCCGCCTCCAGCAGAAGCGTCGACTTGCCGATGCCCGGCTCGCCCGCCAGCAGCACCACCGCGCCCGGCACCAGCCCGCCACCCAGCACCCGGTCGAGCTCACCCACGCCGGTTGTCCGCGCGGCCGCCATCTCCGCCTTGACCTGGCCGATCGGCATCGCCGGCGCGGTCGTGGCGCCGGCCTGGACGACGTGCGCCCCGCCCCGTGCGCCTTCCTCGTCGACCGTGCCCCACGCCTGGCACTCGCCGCACCGGCCCACCCACTTCATGGTGCGCCACCCGCACTCGGCGCAGCGGTATCCGGGCTTCTGCGCTGACTTGGCCATGCCGAGCAGGCTAGCGGTCCCCGCCGACAATCCGCCTACGACCCGACTCATAGCTCAGGCGAACGCCCCCACCCTGGCCCCCACCGTGACCCTCGCCTGGCCCTCGCCCTGGCCGTCGGACTGTGCCGTCGGGTGGCGGTGCGGGATGCCCCGACCCGCGAGGATCGAGCGCGAGGCCCACGCAATGGTGGCCCTAGATCGCCGAGACGCGGGTTTTCCCTGGGACGGTGGACCCTCCGAGGTCGCCGGGTGCGGCGTGGTTAATGCGGGTGGCTGCTTCTCGTGCGGTGCCGGATGAGGTATCCGTCGTTCAGCCTGAGCCGGGATGGCAGCCCGGTGGGGTGGTCACAACGTGTGCACCTGGAAGACGGTGGCCTCCGGGTACATGATGATCGTCTCGGGTGGTGGCCGGTAGCCAGGTAGGGCGGACAGGTTGTGGGTCTGTTCGAACGCCTGGATCCGTGCCGGCCCCGAAGGCAGCACGAGGGTGACTTCCAGCTCCTCGGGTGGGGCGTGATAGGCGAAGCCGGTCCCCGTGCCGATGCGCCGGTCGTTCACCGTGATGGGGCCGATCGCGGAGTCGGAGATGGGCGCCGCTCCTTCGACGGACATGATGGCGAGCCCGGTGATGGGGGCGTCGCCGGTCGGTTTGAGGCGGAGCGTCAGGGTGCGGTGCCCACCGGTGGTCTCGTCCTTGACCACGGACAGCTCGGGGGCGCGCCGGTCGGCGGCCTGGGCGGGTCTGGTCGCCCAGGCGTCGGTGCCGAAGAAGCGCTCGCTGTCGGCGCTGGGGGGCTCCGACCGCGATCCCCAGACGGCCTCTCCGGTGACGGCGTCCATGGCGTAGGCGAGGCGGTGCTGCCGGGGATGCGCGGCGTCGAAGCGATCCACCAACAGGCCCGCCGCGACCAGCCCCACGGTGACGACCACGGCCGTGAGCAGCGGGAGGGCGGCCCGGCGAGGCTTGGGCGCCGGTGCGTCCTCCGCTGTGGGACTTCGCCCGTCTACCGGCTCGGCGGCGCCCGGCCGCTCTCGCTCCACCAGGGGAAGCAGGAGCATCAGCAGCAGCGCGAAGTGCGGGGCCGCGATCACGCCGCCGATCGCCAGGCCTACGTCCATCGTGACCACGGCGGTGACGCCGAGCAGGACCGTGGCGGGCGCCAGCCCGAGAATGAGCGCGGCCGTACGCCATCCCGCGCCGCGCAGGCGCAGTGAGACGAGCCAGCCGAGTGCGGCGAACAGTGCCGGCCAGCTCAGTGTGTGCGCGCCGCCGCGCAGCAGCGCGGCGAACACCAGCCCCAGCACGGCCACCAGCAGCAGCGCCCCCGCCGCGAGCGCGACAGGTCCGACGCGGCGCAGCACGAGCCGCCAGGCCAGCACGACGGCGGTCGTGAAGACCAGCAACGCCGCCTGGTAGAGCCAGGGACGGTAGGGATCGCCGGTCAGCATCTCGCTGTATTCGGGCCTGATCAAGGTGAGCAGCGGCAGCACCGCGAGACCGGCGGCGGCGGCGCCCAGGACAGGCAGCAGCGCGAGCCCGGCGCCGGCCAGGATGCGGGGCAGGGACGCCTGCCCGCGGCGTCTCAGCGTCCACGCCAGGGCCGCCGCCAGCGCCAGTGCGCCGGCCGCGATGGGCAGCTCCAGCCAGAGTGGATAGCGGACGAGCACCCCGGGGAGGGTGAAGTAGACCGACTCGTCCCCCGATTGGAGCGTGGTCAGGTCGGTGCCGGCCAGGGTGCGGGTGAGGGCGAGCGCGTTGTCGCCCATCATCTGCAAGCTGCCCAGGTCGAGGTGGGCGGGGTCGTCCAGCGCTGTGTGATAGTAGGCCCCGCCGCCGATGAAGGCGGAGTCGAGGCCGAGCCAGCCCGCCTCGTCGAAGACGTGGAAGTCGGTGTTGTTGGGCAGCACGCTCAGCATCGCCACGAAGGCCGAGTCGGCCGACAGATGGGGCGCGTTCGCGCCGTACAGGCTGACCAGCGGCGCGGAGCCGGGGGAGGCGCGGAACATCTGAACGGTGCCGCGGACGCCCCTGGCCTCCTGGTTGAGCACCACGACGGTGCCCTTGGCCAGGGGATCCTCCCTGGTGAACGCCTCGGCGCCGAGCAGGCCCTCCTCCTCGCCGTCGGTGATGAGGAAGACGACGTCGTTGCGCAGGCCGGCGGGCAGGGCCCGCGCGATCTCGAGGATGGTGGCCACGCCGGCGCCGTCGTCGGAGGCGCCGGGTCCGGCGCCCACGGAGTCGTAGTGGGCGGCGACGACGACGCGCCCGGTCGGGGCGGTGCCGGGGCGCACGGCCACGATGTTGCGCATCGTGCCCATCGGGACCACGCCGTCGTGGGACAGGGGGAGGACGCCGACGCCTTCCTGGACGCGGACCTCCAGGCCGAGGCCGCGGAGCTCGGTGACGAGGTGCTCGCGGACGCGGGTGTGCTCGGCGGTGCCCACCGGGTGCGGGGCGCGGGCGATGGCGCGGACGTGCTCGTGCGCCCTGGCGGCGCTGAAGGCCGCGGCGGGGGCGCCGGCCGGGCTGGGCGCGGGGGGTGCCAGGTCGAGCAGGGCGACGACGAGCACCGCCGTCAACGCCGCCAGGCCGGCCAGGGCGGTGCGGGTCATGGGCCCAACGCTAGGGCGCGGCCTGGCCGGGCGGATCAACCCAGGGGAGGACTTCGCCGGTCAGCCTAAGGGTTTACCCCAAACCCAGATCGTTGACGAGCATGCGCTTGGGCTTGGCGCCCATGATCTGCTTGACCGGCTCGCCGCCGTCGAACAGCAGCAGCGTCGGCAGGCCCAGGATGCCGTAGCGGGCCATCATCTCCGGGTTCTCGTCGGTGTTGAGCTTGCCGACCGTCAGGCCGTACTCGGCCTCGATCTCCTGCAGTACGGGCGCGATCATGCGGCAGGGTGGGCACCACTCCGCCCAGAAGTCGACGAGCACCGGCTTGCCGGCCTTGAGGACCTGCTCGTCGAAGTTCTCGGTGGTCAGCGTGATCATGTCTCTCCTCGTACGAAGCAGCCGGGGCACGATTCGGCGAGCTGGGCGGTGACCTCGGCACGCCGGGCCAGCAGCACGCGGATCTCCTGGTCGATCTGGGTCAGCTTGCGCTGATAGACGGCGATGGACTCCGGGCACGACCCGCCGGTGCTGTGCCCGGAACGCAGGCAGTGCACGAAGGGGCGCGTGTCCTCGAGCGTGAACCCCACCGAGAGCAGGGCGCGGATCTCCGACACCAGCCGGACGTCCTGCTCGGAGTAGTGGCGATAGCCGTTGGCGCCCCGCCGTGCGCTGAGCAGCCCGTGCTGCTCGTAGTAGCGGAGTGAGCGAGTGCTCACCCCGGTTCGTTCGGCCAGCTCTCCGATGCGCATGGTTTCACGTTAAACGTTGACACCGACGTCAAGGTCAAGCCCTCAGAAGTGCCGCCAGCGCAGCACGTTCGGGTAGGGCAGCTCCAGGCCGGGCGTCTCGGCGATGGCCTGCTCGGCGACCTCGGGCGCGAACTCGATCCGCAGCACCGCCTCCAGGTCCGCCCTGCTCTGGAAGACCATTCGCAGGTCGAGCGGCTGCCGCTGCCAGCCGTGGCGGACCCAGAAGGCCTCCACGGCGCCGGCGGAGTAGGTGGGCACGGTGTGGCTGAACCACCGGCCGAACGCCCCTCGGGTGGCGTCGAGGTCGACCACGAAGGCCGCGCCGCCGCGCCGTACGACCCGGGACAGTTCGCGGAGTCCCGGCTCGCAGCCGGGACCGAAGAAGTACGCCCAGCGCGCGACGGCGACGTCCACCGAGGCGTCCGGGACCGGCAGGTCCTGGGCGGTGGCGGCGTGCACCTCGACGTTCGGCAGGGCCGCGCAGCGGCGCCGGGCCAGGGCCACCAGGTCGCCGTGCGGCTCCACGCCGATCACCTTGGCCGCCCGCGCCGCGTAGCCGGGCAGGTGGAAGCCGGTGCCGCAGCCGATGTCGAGCACGTTCGCGCCGTCCCAGGAGCGCAGCGCGCGCATGGCCGCGCCAGCCGTGTCCTCGGGGTCGACGGCCCGGTTCTCCAGCTCGTACACCTGCGGGGTGTGCCAGATGTTCGGGCTCGGAATGGCGCCTCTCGCGATCCTGGGCATGGGTCAACCGTAGGCCCGGCGCGCCATATCCGGTCATCCGGCTTAGGCTGGGTCGCGTGGCTGATGTCATCCGCGTGCCCAATGCGAAGATCGCATTGTCCACTGCTTCGGTATATCCGGAACGTACTCCCGATGCGTTCGAGCTGGCCGCCCGGCTGGGTTACGACGGAGTCGAGATCATGGTCGGCGCCGACCCGGTGAGCCAGGACATCGACGTGATCGAGCGGCTCTCCGATCACTACGAGATCCCCGTCCTGGCCATCCACGCGCCCTGTCTGCTCGTCACCCAGCGGGTCTGGGGGCGCGACCCATGGGCCAAGCTGGTCAAGGCCCAGAAGGCGGCCGAGCGGCTCGGCGCGTCCACCGTCGTGGTGCACCCGCCGTTCCGATGGCAGCGCGACTACGCCCGTGACTTCGAGACGGGCCTGGCGCGCATGCGCGACGAGACCGCCGTGACCTTCGCGGTCGAGAACATGTTCCCGTTGCGCGCCAGGGGCAACGACGTGGTCCCCTACTCCCCTGGCTGGGACCCGGTCGACTTCGATTTCCCGCAGGTCACGCTCGACCTGTCGCACACCGCCGTGTCGGGCTCGGACGCCATGGAGATGGCCACCAAGCTCGGCGACCGGCTGGCGCACCTGCACCTGGCCGACGGCCTGGGCGTGACCAACAAGGACGAGCACCTGGTGCCCGGCAGGGGCAACCAGCCGTGCGCCCCCATCCTGGAGCGTCTGGCGGGCAATGGTTACACCGGCCTGGTCGTGCTGGAGATCAACACCCGCAAGGCGACCGGCCGCAGCGAGCGGATCGACGACCTGGCGGAGGGTCTGGCCTTCGCCAGGCTCCACCTGGCGGCCTCCCCATGAGTGTGGGGCCGAGGAGAGGGCTGGGCCGGGTGTTCGACAGGGTCGCCGACGCCTACGACGCGGGCCGGCCCGGCTATCCCGACGAGCTCTACCGGGCGCTGTCGGAGGTGTCGGGCGTCGCGTTCGACGGTGCCACGGCCGTGGACGTCGGCGCCGGCACGGGCATCATGACGCGCGCCCTGCGGGCTCGCGGCTCCCAGGTCATCGCGGTGGACCCGGGCGCGGAGATGCTGGCCCGGCTGCGCTCCCGCGCTGCCGGGCACGTGGCAGGTGGTGTCGCGGCGGTGCTGGCCGACGGAGACGCGCTGCCCCTCGCCGGCGGGATCGCCGATCTGGTGACGTACGCCCAGTCCTGGCACTGGCTCGACCCGGGGGCCTCCATCGCCGAGGCCCGGCGGGTGCTGCGGCCCGGCGGGGCCATCGCCGGCTGCTGGAACTTCACCCACGCCGCCCAGGCCGAGTGGCTGGCCGCCTACGAGGAGCGCCTGGCGCGGAGCTGTCCCGGCTACTGGGGGCAGGCGCTGGAGGAGTGGTCGGTGCCGCCGATCGCGGCGGCGATGGAGCTGGTCGGGGAGCGCTGGATCCCGTGGACCCGGCTGATCACCATCGAGGACTTCCTGCTCGACCTCCGCTCCCACTCCTTCATGGCGGTGCTGTCGCCGGAGGCGGCCGACGAGCTGGTCGGGCGGCAGCGGGCGGAGCTGGCGCGTGAGTTCCCCGAGGGCGTGCTGTCGGTGCCGATGCGGGTCTATCTGGCGGTGGGCCGGTGACGGTCAAGCGGCGGCCCGGGCGCAGGCCCGGTTCGGCGGACACGCGTGGGGAGATTCTCAGCGCGGCCAGGAAGGTGTTCGCGGAGAAGGGGTTCGACAAGGCGACGGTGCGCGGCATCGCCAGGGAGGCGAAGGTCGATCCGGCCCTGGTGCACCACTACTTCGACACCAAGGACCGGATGTTCGCCGAGGCGATGCGGCTGCCGATCACCCCTGAGCTGGTGCTCCCGACGCTGCTCGAAGGCCCGCGCGAGGAGCTCGGCCGGAGGCTGGTCACCCTGATCCTGACGGTGACCGCCGCGCCGGAGACGCGGGAGCCGATGATCGCGCTCATCCGGTCGGCGATGACCAACGAGCGGGCCGCGCAGATGTTCCAGGAGTTCGTGTCCAATGCCCTGCTGAGCAGGGTGGCGGCCGAGCTGGGGGTGCCGCCGCTACGGATCGAGGCGGCCTTCTCGCAGATGTTCGGCGTGCTCATGGCCCGTTACGTGCTCAAGCTGGAGCCGATGGCGAGCGCCGAGCCGGAGGAGCTGGTCGAGCTGCTGGCACCGACGATTCAGCGCTATTTCGTCGGGTAGAGCATTGTTCTGTAGTTGGTCCTGACCGTAAGGTGAGTCGCGGTTACCCCGTGGATGTTACTCAGCAGTAGAGTTCGGGGAGTGGCCAGGTCAGTAGGCTGACAGCAACGTCGTCTGTGGGAGGACCCCCGTGCTCTGGGTTGCCATCATCGGACTCGTGATGACCGTTCTGGCGGTGGCCGTCGCGGGCCGCAGGATGTCGTTCCTCTACAAGCTCGCGACAGTGGGTCCACCGGCTCCCGAGCGGGTCGCGTATGCCAGGACCCATCTGGGCGCCGAGCTGAAGGCGCAGCTCGTCGAGGTGTTCGGGCAGAAGAAACTGCTCAAGTGGACCTCGTCCGGCATCGCGCACTTCTTCGTCATGTGGGCGTTCTTCATCCTGTTGACGGTCTACATCGAGGCGTACGGCGCGATCGTCCAGGGGGCGATCACCGGGACGCCGGACTTCCACATCCCGCTCATCGGCACCTGGGCGGTGCTCGGCTTCCTGCAGGACTTCATCGCGGTCGCCTGCCTGCTCGGCCTGGTCGCCTTCGCCGTCATCCGGCTGCGGAACTCGCCCAAGGCGCTGGGCCGCGACTCCCGCTTCACCGGCTCGCACCTGGGCGGCGCCTGGCTCGTCCTGTTCATGATCTTCAACATCATCTGGACGCTCTTCCTGGCCAGGGCGGCCGCGTCGGCCAACGGCAACTTCCCCTACACCTCGGGCGCGTTCGTCTCGATCCCGCTGGGCGACGTGCTGCCGCGCAGCGCGCTGCTGGAGGAGATCGCGCTGCTCCTGCACATCGGCTTCATGCTGGTGTTCCTGGTCATCGTGGTCTACTCCAAGCACCTGCACATCTTCACCGCGCCGCTCAACATCGCCTTCTCCCGCCGGCCCGACGCGCTGGGCGCGGCCGTCGAGATGCGCGTCGACGGCAAGCCGGTCGACTTCGAGGACGAGGACCTGGACCCGGAGCGGCTGGGCCGCGGCAAGATCGGGGACACCACCTGGAAGGGCTTCCTCGACTTCTACTCCTGCACCGAGTGCGGCCGCTGCCAGTCGCAGTGCCCGGCCTGGAACACCGACAAGCCGCTGTCGCCCAAGATGCTCATCCTCGACCAGCGTGACCACGCCTTCAAGGTCGCCCCGTACCTCATGGCGGCCGCCGCCGGGGTCAAGCCCGAGGACAACCCGCACGCCGGCACCGACGTGCTGGCGCTGCTGGAGAAGCCGCTGGTCGGCGAGGACGGCGTGATCCACCCGGACGTGCTCTGGGCCTGCACCAACTGCGGCGCCTGCGTCGAGCAGTGCCCGGTGGACATCGAGCACATCGACCACATCCTCGACATGCGCCGCTACCAGGTGATGGTGGAGTCGTCGTTCCCGTCGGAGGCGGGGGTGATGGTGAAGAACCTGGAGAACAAGGGCAACCCGTGGGGCATGTCCGAGACGAAGCGCGCCGACTGGATCTCCGAGCTCGACTTCGAGGTCGAGCTGGTCGACGAGAAGATGCCCGAGGACGCCGAATACCTCTTCTGGGTCGGCTGCGCGGGCGCGCTGGAAGACCGGGCCAAGAAGACCACCAAGGCCGTCGCCGAGCTGCTGCACATCGCCGGCGTGAAGTTCGCGGTGCTGGGCCCGATGGAGGCGTGCACCGGCGACCCGGCCCGCCGGCTGGGGATGGAGTATCTGTTCAACATGCTCGCCCAGCAGAACATCGAGACGCTGAACGAAGCGGGCGTCAAGAAGATCGTCGCCACCTGCCCGCACTGCTTCAACACCCTGGCCAACGAATATCCCCAGCTGGGCGGCACCTACGAGGTCGTGCACCACACCCAGCTGCTGGCCAAGCTGGTCGACGAGGGGCTGCTCACCCCGATCACGCCGATCGAGGAGAAGATCACCTATCACGACCCGTGCTTCCTCGGCCGCCACAACAAGGTCTACTCCCAGCCCCGCGACATCATGTCCAAGGTGCCCGGGGTGCAGACCCAGGAGATGCACCGGCACAAGGACCGCGGCTTCTGCTGCGGCGCCGGCGGCGCGCGCATGTGGATGGAGGAGCGCATCGGCAAGCGCATCAACACCGAGCGGGTGGACGAGGCGCTGACCACCGATCCGGACACGGTCTCCACCGCCTGCCCGTTCTGCATGGTGATGCTCGGTGACGCGATCAACGAGAAGAAGGGCACCGGCGAGGCCAAGCAGTCGCTGGAGGTCGTGGACGTCGCCCAGCTTCTGATCAAATCGGTCAAGAGCCCTTCCTGACGGAAGAAAGTCGGACTTCTCCACAGGTCCTGTGGAGAAGTTCCGTACGTCAAGAGGGTCCACGGCAGGAAATCTGCCATCCACATAACGGGAAAATCACGGTAACCTCAACGTCGCATGGCTCTATTCGACGGGGAGGGGGGCTCGTGATGAGCGTCGTTGTCACAGACGCGGAAGTCACCCTGGCGGACGTACTCTCCTTGAGGCTGGCCATGCAGGAGCCACTGCGCAGCGGGACCGAGCTGGTGCTCAGGCACCGCACCTCGGGGGTCGAGCGCGGGGTGCTGCTCGGCACGCCGGGGGCGGTCGCCCGCGAGGCCACGCTGGCCGTGTCGCTCGCGCCGCTGCTGCTCAGCGCCGGGCGCTGGGACGCCTACCTGCGCCGGGGCGGTAAGCGGGTGCGGCTGCGCACCATCGACCCGGGCTTCTCGCTCGACCACCTCGACGCCTACGCCCTGTGCAAACGCACCCTGTCCTACCGTTCCTACCGCACCCGCAACGGCTACCTCGCGCTCAAGATCGACGAGGCCGATCCGGTGGCGGAGGTCCGGGCGATCTGGTTCAGGGAGGGCCGTTTCGAGGTGACGGGCCTGCTGGCCTACACCGGGCTCGACGACGACGACTCGCGCCACGAGGCCGTGCTGTCGCTGCACCGCAGACAGACGGGCGCGCAGGTCACGTCCAACGCGACCGTGCAGGGCGTGCGCTTCCACGCCGCGGTCTCGCTGGTGGACGTGCTCGCGGCCGACCCGGAGGCGTCCGGCACCTGGGAGCCGTCGCTGGAGGTGGACGGGGTGCCCGCGCCGCTGCGTCTCGGCGGCTGGCTGGACGACGTGGACGGCAAGCGCCGCCGGCTGCACTACCCGTCGGCCAGGGTCGACGGCGTGCCCATCAGACCCTCCTACACCGCCGACGACGAGCTGCGCATCGAGGTGGGCGGGTGAAGATCAGCCTGCTGCTCTCCTCGGCGTACGGCATGCGCGGCGACGTGCGCTCCACCCTGAACCTCGCCACGGCGCTCTCCCAGCGGCACGAGGTCGAGGTGATCAGCCTCAGGCGGCCGAAGGAGAAGCCGTTCTTCCCCGTCGGGCCGAACGTCGCCATGCGCACGGTCATCGACATCAGGCCCGGCGTCCGCCACCTGTTCCCCAAGGGGCAGGTGCGCACCGAGGTGGCGCTGTGGCGGGTGCTGCGGAACCTGAAGTGTGACGTCCTCATCACCACCAGGCCAGGTTTGAGTGTCCAGTCGGCCAGGCACGCCCCCCGCGAGGTGCTGCGGCTCGCCCGTGAGTGGGGCCGCCCGGCCGTGCCCGGACCGGTCAAGAGGCTCTACCCCCGGCTCGACGCGGTCGTCACAGCCACCGAGGCGGCGCAGGAGGAGTGGACCAGGCTGCTCGACGGCGGCCCGGCCGTGCACGCCGTGCCCGACGCCCTCCCCAGCGCCCCCTGGCCGCGCTCGCGGATGGACAACCGGATCGTGGCGGCGGGCGGCAGATGGGTGCCGGCGAAGGCCTACGACCGCCTGATCAGGGCCTTCGCGATCGTGGCGGACAAGCGGCCCGACTGGCGCCTGAGGCTCTACGGCGGCGGCTCGGAGGAGCGGCGGCTGCGCGCCCTGGTCGCCGAGCTGGACCTGCACAACCACGTCTACTTCATGGGCACCACCCCCGACCTGGCCGGGGAGTTCGCCAAGTCGTCGATCGTGGCCAACACCTCGCGCAGCGCGGACCTCGGCATGACCGTCCTGGAGGCCATGGGCTGCGGGGTGCCGGTGGTGGCCTACGAGGGCGCCAGAGGACCGGCGGAGTACGTCGCGACCGGTTACAACGGCGTGCTCGTGCCGGAAGGCGGCGTGGAGCTCGAACTGTTCGCGGCGGCGCTGCTGGCGCTGATCGACGACGAGCGCAGGCGTCGCTCCCTGGCGGCGGGCGCGCTCGACACCGCGATCCGGCACGCGGCCGACGAGGTGGGCGAGCAGTGGGAGAAGCTGATCGCCGACCTCAGGTGAGCGATACCGGCAGCGGGTACCTTAGGACCATGCATGGGTACAGCGGAGACAAGCAGGCCTATCTGACGCGGCTCAGGCGGATCGAGGGCCAGATCAGGGGCTTGCAGCGGATGGTCGACGACGACGCCTACTGCATCGACGTGCTCACCCAGGTCTCCGCGGCCACCAGGGCGCTGCAGGCGGTGGCGCTCGGGCTGCTGGAGGATCACATCTCCCACTGCGTGGCCGACGCCATCGCCACCGGCGGGCCGGAGGCCGACGCGAAGGTCAAGGAGGCCTCGGCCGCCATCGCGCGCCTCGTCCGCTCGTAGCGTCAGGCCCTCGTGGTGTCAGGCCGTGGTGTCTGGCCCTCAGGGTGTCAGGCAAAGGTCGCGTAAAGGACGCGTAGGGGAGTGGTGGAGTGGATTCGCGGGAGCTTGATCACGCGATTGACTAGTTATGCCGAACCACTCCCGGCAACCATTGTCCCGGACCCCTGAGGAGTCCGGGACAGGTCTAGTGATCGTCTTCAGCGGCTCGCCGAAGTCCGCAATCCGAGCGCGTCGTCGAGCTCGTCCAAGGTCAACCGCCGCTCGCTTACTGCTACAGCGGTGAGCACCTCGGCGTAAAGCGCAATCTCGTCCAACGCGACACGGTCGTGGACCCGAGAGTCCAGGTCATTGTGCCCCACCGCGTCGTCCTTCCTTCCGCAGCCCACACCCACATCGAGGTTACGGCGCGGGACCTTCCGGCGACATGGCCCATCGGAGTCATTCCTTCCGTCGTCACCTGGTCCCCATGAGGATCATTTCCCGATTCCGAGATCACAATTCAGCGAATGGCCCGTTGCTGAAGTGTTAGAACGATATAGCCGGAGTTACGGTGAAATAACGGTATTAGTGGTTTAGATGGGACTGTCGTCACGTTCATGGATAAGCCTGTGCACCAGCGGCACAGACCCCGCGAACCCGCGCTCCGGCACCCGTGCCCCGGAAACCCGGCTCCATGCCAGCCCGACCGCGTACGCCGCGCCGAGCACCGCCGCCGCCCCGGCCCGATCAGGCGGCATCACCCGGACCCCGACCCCCGTCTCCACCCGGACCCCGGCCCCCGTCTCGTGGCGGCCGCCCGCGGCGCGCTCGCCCCTGTCTCCCGCACCAGCGCCCGATCCTGTACGCGAGTCGCGCGGCATCGGTCGTGGGCCCGTGCGCGCGCCGGGCCGTACATCCGGAGTCATCACCGCGAAGCCGTCAGGCTCGGTCCGCTCGCTCGCCGAGGTGCTGGTGAGCCCCGCGCGGCGCAGCTCGTCGTAAGCGTGCCTGAGCCGGTGGTCGAGCCGGGCGGGCAGCATGCCCCGGGAGTCCGACAGGTCGGCCAGGTAGACGGCGGCGGCGCGCGGCGGATCGGGCGCGAAGGCCAGCGCCTCGACCAGGTCGTAGACGGTGTGCGACAGATGGGCCCCGGGGTCGGTCTCCACCAGCACCGCTCTGGCGAGCCGCTGAGGGCAGCGCCGCAGCCACGCCTGGCGCAGGGCGTGGTCGTCCCGCAGGGCCGCCTCGTCGTCCAGCCCCGGCCGCTTGAGCACGGGCTCGACCATCGTCAGCAACGCGAGGGCGCGCGGCCTGAAGCGGATGTCCGACAGCAGGATGTGCGCGGTGTCGCCGATCAGCGCGGCCAGGCGCAGCGCGGTGCGCGGATGACCGGCGCGCCGGCGCTCGGCGACGAGGGTGACCAGGTCAATCAGCGGCGGGGCGGGCAGCCAGCGCACCCACTCGTCGCCCGGCAGCGGCCTGCGCAGGAACTCGCCGAAGATGGTGAGCAGCCGCTCGTTGCCGTCGAAGGCGGGCGCGTAGGCGCACCACATGATGGTGCCCCACACCGCGGCGACCGTGCTCGGCACGTCTCGGGCGAAGATCTCGCCGAAGGCGGTGAGCGGATAGTCCAGCTCGGACTTGCGGCAGTTGGCGCGCAGCAGTTCCCGTATCTGCTCGCACAGCTTGACGGGCACATCAGGGCCGACGAACGCCTGCGTGGAGCCGGGCTCGGCGATGAAGTCCGGCCCGCTGGGGACGACGCCGGAGGGCAGCGCCGTCGCGTGGTGCCCCACCTGCCGGGCCCGCAGGCGCCGGGGCGGCGGGGCGAGGTGCCAGCGGCCGTCGGCCGGATCGTGCAGGTGCCAGCGCGCGTGGGCGCCGAACACCCACCGGTCGCCGTCGCGCGTCACCAGGGTCCTGGCGGCGATGGCATGGGCGCGATCAGGCTCGGGCAGCGTCTGCCAGCGTGCGTCGGCGACCATCGAGCGGACCTCCGCCTCGGCGGCGGTGAACGCGTTCCAAGGGCGCACGGCGGCCATCGTACTGGGCGTACTCGGATCGGCCATGGGCATAACACGGCAGAATGTTCGCCATGAGGGTGAAAAAGGCGTGGATGGTGGCGCTCGTGGGCTTACTCGCAGGATGCGGGACGACGGCGCCGCTCAAGCCGCCGCCCGACGTGGCCGGCGTGCTGACCCTGGCCGCGGCCACGCCGCCCGACCCCGGAGGCGAGGTGGGCGGCGCCTCCACCGAGTTCGACGCCGCCACCGACCTGTCCATGTGGAAGAAGCTCAGCGCCACGGAGAAGGACGTGGACCGGATCGCCAAGCTGGACGTGAACAAGACCGCCAAGGGCTCGATGTACCTGGAGCCCAAGACTTCGGCGTGGTTCGACGGCTTCCGTGGCCCGTTCGTCTACCAGGATCTCGCCGGGGACATCGTCATGCACGCCAGGGTCAAGGTCGAGGGCAAGAAGGGCGGCGCGCCCAAGCGTAAGTTCTCCCTCGGCGGCCTGATGGCCAGGGAGCCCGGCACCTACGCCGCCCCCCACTGGATGGCCATCGCGACCGGCACGACCGACAAGACCGGCCGGCTTGAGGTGAAGATCACCAGGAAGGGCAGCTCCAAGCCCCAGGAGTCAGCCGTCACCTCCGAGTGGATGGACCTCGTCCTGGCCAGGGTCGGCAGGGTCGCCGTCGCCCTGTACAAGGAGGACGGCGGCACCTGGAAGCTCGGCAGTCGCTGGGAGTCGGAGTTTCCCGAGGTGCTGCAGTGGGGTGTCGCCGCCTACACCGACTGGGACAGCTACAGCACGCTCAAGAAGGACGCCACCAAGGGCAATGCCAAGCAGGTCAGAGGGCTGCCGGATCTGAAGATGACCGTGGACTTCGTCAGGTTCCTCCGGCCCGAACTGCCCGATTACGCCGACCCGCTCAACACCGCCTCGGTGTCGGACGAGGTGCTGATCAAATTGGTGACGCCTGCCGGTGTCTGATCGCCTTGGCCTGGTAGCTGTCCGGTGTGCCGGCGAAGGAGGCCCGGTCGTCGTCGGTGAGCTCGCGCACGATCTTGCCGGGCACCCCGGCGACCAGCACTCCGGCCGGGATGCGCTTCCCCGGGGCGATCAGGGCTCCGGCGGCGACCAGGGTGCCCGCGCCGACGCGCGCGCCGCCGAGCACGATCGCGCCGATGCCGATCAGCGAGCCCGTCTCGACGTGGGCGCCGTGCACCATGGCCTTGTGGCCCAGGCTGACCCGCGACTCCAGGATCGCGGGCTCACCCGGGTCGGAGTGCAGGCAGCACAGATCCTGTACGTTGCACTCCTCCCCCACCTCGATCCGCTCGTCGTCCCCCCTGAGAACGGAGCCGTACCAGATGCTGGACGCCCGGCCCACCGAGACCCTGCCCACCACGACGGCTCCGGGGGCCACGTAAGCCTCGGGATGAATGTCCGGGATTGCCCCGTTGTCCAATGCAGCGATGTACATCTGCCACATCGTAATTCCCGCCCTGGGTCTGGCGTTCCGGTTGCGGACGTGGGCAGATGGCAGGAAAGTCGAATCTTGACGTCTCGTCGTCAGACCCTCACAACCCGCAATTTTCTTCCACCGCCTCACGCAAACCCTTAGGTAACCCCCATGACAAACCGGCACGAGAGCATTCCCGATCTGATGCAAGACGACACCTTCGAGGTCGTGATGCGCGGCTACAACCGCCGCCAGGTCCACGACTACATGATCCGTACCCGTAACCAAGTCAGGGACCTGGAAGAGCGGCTGGCACGGGCGATCGACCAGGCCGAGCAGGGCCGGATCGAGCTGGCGGAGGCCAGACGGCAGATAGCCGAGGTGCCGACGAACTTCAATCCGAGCACCCGCCTGGAGCAGATACTCAAGCTCGGCCAGGAAGAGGCCTCGGCGATGCGCGAGGAGGCGGAGGCGGAGACCTCCGCCCTGCGTGAGTCCGCGAGGAACGAGTCCGAGCGGCTCATGGCCTCCGCGCGCGAGACCGCGGACAAGATCCTCACGTCCGCTCAGGCGGAGGCCGAGCGGCGGGTGAGCGAGGCCACGGAGGCGGCCGAGCGCATGCTGGCGCAGGCCGGCTCCGACGCCGAGGAGGCGCGCAACGCCGCCCGCATGGAGTCGGAGACCATGCTGCGCGAGGCGCACGCGGAGGCCGAGCGGCTGGTCTCCTCGGCCACCAGCGAGGCGGAGCGGCTGGTCTCGACCGCCACGTCCGAGGCCGAGCAGATGGTGGCGCAGGCCCGTGCCGAGTCGGAGCAGACCCTCTCCAGCGCGCGGGGCGAGGCCGAGCGTACGGTCGTGTCCGCCCGTGAGGAGGCCGAGTCGGCGCTGGCGGCGGCGGAGCAGCGGGTGGCCTCGCTGGACGAGCACGCCGGCCGCCGGGTGGAGTACCTGACCAACACGCACAGCGAGGTCGTGCGGAGGCTGAACGAGGTCAGCACCGTGCTGAGCGACCTCATGCGCGACGAGTCCGCGGCGGGCGCGCTGGTGCCGGACACGGCCAAGTCCCTGACGTCCACGCCGCAGGACGACGTGCGGGTCATCGTCGAGGTCGCGGACCAGCCGCAGGAACAGCGCCAGGAGCGGGGGCAGGAGCAGCGCCAGGAGCGGGGCGACGACCGCCCGCAGGAGGCGACGGCCGAGGGCCGCGTCTCCGCCGAGGACACGGACGTGAACATCGGCCGCTTGCAGCTGCGCCCGTAACCGTTCAGACAGGAGAGGCCCCGCCGTCCGGCGGGGCCCTCTCGCTTTCCGGCGACGGGGGAAGGCAGGCCGTCGGGTGGAAGCCTCCGCCCCCGATCGGGTCGGAGGCTTCCACGTACGCGTCCCCTGGGGTGATCCGTTGGTGGCCCGGTGCCGGAGCCGCCGATTGCTGAACCCGGCACCGGGCTGCTTGTGGGCGTGGACCGGGGAACGGTCCAGCGCCTGTCCTACGGAGGTGGCGGGCCGGCTCCCCACTCCGGCCCGCCGCCGGTCCGCCTCTCCTGGTCCCGGAGCTGCTTGCGCAGGTCGTCCGGGTCGTCCGCGTCGATGGTCATCGCACAGCCGGCGGCCCGCTGTTCGTCGTCGAGCGGATGGTGGCGGGTGGCCCACCACCGTCCGGCGTCGCTCCGCCAGATGGTCCATTTGGGGTGCTCTCGGGCTATTTCGGCTAGATGCCGGTCAAAGGCCATCTGGTCAACCCTCCGAGGGGCCCCTGTGCGAGGTTCCATCTCTTACGAAGGTGCGCCACTTCTCTAGAGACGTCAATGATCGTGGAGGACAGGTCACCCTTGCTTTGGTCCGGCTCAGGCGTCGAAGTCGTACTGCAGGACGTAGGCGGCGGCGTCCAGGACCATCTCGTTGAGCTCGATGGGAACGCCCCCGGCGGTGTAGGCGGTGCGGTCGATGACGATGACCGGGGTGCCGCCCGGCAGGCCGAGCAGGGTGCTCTCACGGGGGCCGGGCATGCGGGCCCGCACCTCCTCGGTGAAGTGGGCCGGTGGCAGGCCGAGGTCGCTCAGCCGGGCGTAGACGCCGCCGGGCCCGGTCTCGACGGCCGTGATCGCGCTGCCTTCGACCGGGCCGGCGGGGAAGTAGGAGGTGGAGAGCTGGACGGGCCGGGCGTCGACGGAGTAGCGCCGCCTGCGTACCCAGACCTCACTGCTGTCCAGCACGCCGGCGACGGCCTCGGAGGCCTGCTCGCGGACCACCTCCACCTCGTCCACGGTGAAGGGGCGGCCGCGCGTGTCGGCGTCCCAGATCGAGCGTCCCTGGCCCCACTGTGTACGTGCGAGGCGGCGGGAGCCGTGCCTGCGGATCGGCTTGAACAGTCGCACGTAGACCCCCGAGCCTCGCTTCGGCACCGCCAGCCCCTCGTTGATCAGGACGCTGAGCGCCTGCCTGGCGGTGGCCCGTGCGACCGCGTAGTCGGCCATGAGCGTGTTCTCGCCCGGTAGCCGGTCCCCGTCACGCAGTTCGCCGGACAGGATCCGGGACCGGAGGCTGTCGGCGATGCGTCGATAGATGGGGGGCTCGTGGGGTACCGGGGATTCAGACACAGATGATCACCCTCTGTCACCAAGCGCGTTTGGCGTCTCCAGAGAACTTGCCCCGTCTTGTCCACGATCGCACAGATGCGGAGGTTGGTCCCGAGCTTCTTTTGAGAGGTGTGTGCCCGTGTGTCGAGAAGCCCGGATTTTCTGCCGACCGCTACCATGCCCGGTTGCCGACCGGTATCCGTCTCGCCCACCAGCGGCGAGTAACCAACGCCGCCAGCACGGCACCCATGGTGTTGATCAGCACGTCGTCCACGGACGAGAACCGGCCGAGGCGCAGGACGTACTGGAGAGTCTCCAGGACGATCGAGGCGGTGGCCGCGACGGCGGCGACGCGGGCCGCGCTCGCCCAGCGCGGGCTGCGGACCGGCAGCAGCGCGCCGAGGGCGGCGAACACCAGCAGATTGCCCCCGACCTGCACGAGCGCGGTCTGCGAGGGTTCGGTCGCGAGCCAGCCGAGGTCCTGGAGAGGGCGCAGGCTGACGCCTTCCTGGCCGCTGCCCGGGGTGAGGATCATCCAGATCCAGGGGGCGGTGCCGACCACGATCCCGACGTCGGCCAGGGCGGTGCGCACCGCGGCGGGGTGGCCGCGGCCGGCTCGGTGGCGGGCGAGCAGCAAGATTGCCAGGATGCCCACAAGAGCCGCAAAGACCGCAGCAATAATGACGTTTCCCCATAATTCCCACGTCCGCGTCACCAGCCCATGATCTCGGCTCCGGTAGGGCTACGGGAAGCTGTCTCCGCGGACAGGCGGCGGTGCGGGCAGATGCTCGGCCAGGAAGGCCGTCGCCACCTCCCAGGCCCGCTCGGCCGCCGCCGGGTGGTGGAACATCGGCGCCTCGTTGTGGAATGCGTGCCCGGCCTCCTCCTCGACGTGCGTGCGCACGTTCGGCCTGCCTTCCGCTGCGCGCTCCACCACGGCGACCCGCTCACGCGGGATGTACGGGTCGCTGCCGCCGAAGACCAGCAGGAGCGGTGAGCCGATCCGTTCCATCAGCCCGGCGGCGTCGGGCACGGCCGAGCCGTAGAACGACAGCACGGCGTCCTGCTCGATCTGCGTGGCCAGCATGAAGGCGATCGAGCCGCCCAGGCAGAACCCGAGCGAGCCCGTCCCGCCCGTGACCTCGGCGAGCCCGCGCAGGTGGGCCATGGTGAGCGCGCAGTCGGCCACCCCCTGCGGGAAGTCGAAACCGGAGGAGAGCCGGAGCGAGGCCGCCACCCCCGCCTCGTCGGGCTCGGCCTGCCAGCCCGGCCGCAGGCGCCAGAAGAGGTCGGGCGCGGCCACGACGTAACCGTGCGCCGCGAGCCGCCCGGCGACCCCCCTGATGTGCCCGCCCACGCCGAAGATCTCCTGGATGAGCAGGATCCCGGGGCCGCGGCCGGCGTCCGGCAGCCAGAGGTGGACGTCGAAGGAACCGTCATGTGCCGTGACTTCGTCGATACGAGTGCGCATGCTCTCCAGCATGGCGACTGAGGACCGAGTCGCGTGTGAGCGGCATGGCGCGGCGCGCACTGGAGAGAGACGATGACAGACACGATCACGATCGAACGGGAGCAACCCGATGCACGATGAACGGTCGCAGGCGGCGGACCAGCACGCACAGGGGGTGGCGTCCCGGTGACGCGCGCCAAGGCACTGCGGGTGCGCGGCAGGCCGGTCCCACGCGGGCGTTTCCCGCACGTCAAAAGGGCGGGAGACTTCCTGTACGTGTCCGGCACGAGCTCCCGCAGGGCCGACAACACCTTCGTCGGCGTGCAGGTGGACGGCCTGGGAGCGACCGATCTGGACATCCGCGAGCAGACCCGCGCGGTGATCGAGAACATTGGCGACATCCTCAAGGCCGCCGGCGGATCGCTGGCCGATCTCATCCAGATCACCACTTACCTGGTGAACATGAACGACTTCAAGGGCTACAACGAGGTCTACGCCGAGTTCTTCGACGAGGAGGGGCCGACCAGGACGACGGTGGCCGTCCACCAGCTCCCCCATCCGCACCTGCTGATCGAGATGCAGGCCGTCGCCTACCATCCACAGGAGCGATCATGAGCCGGCTCAGTGACCAGGCACCGGATCGCGAGCGCTGCCTCGCCCTGGACGCCGAAGACCCGCTGCGGCACTTCCGGCACGAGTTCACGCTGCCCGAAGGCGTCATCTACCTGGTCGGCAACTCGCTGGGCGCGCTGCCCAAGAGGACTCCCGAGCGGGTGCGGCAGGCGGTGGAGGACGAGTGGGGCGCCCGCCTCGTCGGCGGCTGGAACAGCGCCGGCTGGTACGACCAGCCGCTGACCGTGGGGGACCGGATCGCGCCCCTCATCGGCGCGGGGCCCGGCCAGGTCGTCGCGGGCAACACCACCTCCATCGCGATCCACCAGGCGGTGGCGGCGGCGCTGCGGCTGCGCCCCGGCCGCCGGGTGATCGTCTCCGACGCGCGCAACTTCCCCACCGACCACTACATGGTCGAAGGGCTCGCCGGCGCGCTCGGCGGCCACGAGATCCGCGACTTCGCCGCGGGCCGGTTCGACGACGCGGCCGTGGTGCTGCTGTCGGAGGTCGACTACCGCACCGGCGAGCGCCACGACGTGCCCGAGGTGACCGCCCGGGTGCACGCGGCGGGCGCGCTGATGATCTGGGACGTGTGCCACAGCGTCGGCGCCCTCCAGGTGGACGTCTCGGCCGCCGACTTCGCGGTCGGATGCACGTACAAGTATCTGAACGCGGGGCCGGGGGCGCCGGCCTTCCTCTACGTCAACCCGCGCCATCACGCCGGCGCGGAGAACGTGCTGTCCGGCTGGCACTCGCACGCCGAGCCGTTCGCGTTCGAGGCCCACTACCGTCCCGCCGAGGGGATCAGGCGGTTCGCGGTGAGCACGCCGCACGTGCTGTCGTTCGCGGCGCTGGAGGCGGCTCTCGACGTGTGGGAGCGGGTGCCGCTCGACCTGCTGCGCGCCAAGAGCGTGGCGCTGGGCGCGCTCCTCGTCGACCTCGTCGGCGACGCGCTGGAGCTCGCCTCGCCCGCCGACCCGGACCGGCGCGGCAGCCACGTCAGCTTCCGCCACCCCGACGGGTATCCGGTGATGCGGGCGCTGATCGACCGGGGGGTGCACGGCGACTTCCGCGCCCCCGACGCCCTCCGCTTCGGGCTCGCCCCGCTCTACACCCGCTACGTGGACGTGTACGACGCCGCAGTCATGCTGCGGGAAGTGCTGGACAAAGAGCTCTGGCGGGACGAGAGGTACACCCGGCGGCTGGCGGTCACCTGAGCCGGGTACTCTTTGGCAGGTGCCCACAAGGCACCTGTCAATGTTCGCCCGCGTCACCGTGCGGCCTGCGCACGAGCGGGTTCGGCGGGAGCGCGCGCTCGGCTCTGGGAGACCCCCGCCATGCTGCTGACCTTCGTGGTCACCACCCTCGTGATGATCATGATCCCCGGCCCCGACGCGGCCCTGATCATGCGCAGTTCCCTCGCCCACGGCCGGGTGGCCGGACTGCTGACCATGCTCGGCGGCCTGCTCGGGCTGTCCGTGCACGCCGCCGCCGCGGCGATCGGCCTGTCGGCCCTGCTGGTGGCCTCGCCCGCCGCGTTCACCGCCGTCCGCGCACTCGGCATCTGCTATCTGCTCTGGCTCGGCGTGCACGCCCTGCTGTCCGGCCCCGCCAAGGCCGACCGGCTCCCCGAGGCGGCGCCGGGCGGCTCCGCCTTCGGGCACGTGCGCAGGGGACTGCTGTCCAACCTGCTCAACCCCAAGGTCCTGCTGCTGTTCGTGACGTGGCTGCCGCAGTTCCTCCCGGCGCACGGCGACGCCCTGGGCGGCGCGCTGCTGCTGTCGGGCATCGTCGCCCTGCTGTACGCGCTCTGGTTCAGCCTCTACAACCTGATCGTGGACCGGGCGGGCACACTGCTGCGCACCCCGCGCGTCCGCGCCAGGATCGAGCGCGTCACCGGCGTGCTGCTGGTCGGCTTCGCGCTACGGCTGGCCGTCCAGTAGCTTGATCGCCCGCTTCGGGGCGATCGCCCGGTAGCTCTCCTCCACCCAGTCGAGCAGCACCTCGGTCTCCGGCAGCTCGGCCAGGAACGGCACGGTCACCCAGCCGGCCTTGCCGAGCCCGTAGCCGCTCGGCGCCGCCCCTTCGATGGTCAGCGCGTGGCCGTGCGTCTCCGACAGGAGCTTCACCCCGAAGCTCGGGTCCCACTTGTCGGTCTTCTCGTCGATGCCGAGAAAGAGGAAGACCTTCTTGTTCACCTTGATGACCGTGTCGCCCCACGGGTGGTCCTCATGGGCCTCGGGGAGCCCGAGCGCGAACGCGCGGAGCTCCTCGCGTACGTCGTGCCAGTCACTCATGCCTGGACGCTACCGCCACTCGGCCAGCTTGCGGTCGATGCCGTCCCTGATCCGCTCCCGCGCCTCCATCCGGGGCACGCCCGCCATGAGCAGCCGGTCGTAGTCGGTGTCCAGGTGCCTGACGGAGGCGACCACCGCCAGCGTGATCGCGTTCTCGTCGAGCGCGCGGGCGGCGGCCGTGCGCCCCACCCGGCCGCTGCCGCGCAGCCCGGCGTGCTCGGCGATCTCGCGGGCCCGCTCCGGCGGGCAGCCGGGGAACAGCCGGGCGATCTGGGCCGCCATCCGCGCCTGGTACTCGACGTCCTGCTCGGCCCGGCGCACCGCGTCGCGGTCGCGGCGGCGCAGCCGCGCGTCCTCGTCGGCCAGGCAGCGCTCCTCGGCCCGGGTCAGGGCCGCCTCCTCCACCAGCAGGCCGTTGCGCTGATAGACCTTGCGCCGCCGGTTGTAGCGCACCACCACCGCCGACAGGCCGCTCTCCTGCTTGGCCCGGCGGCTCAGCGCCGCGTTGCCCGACGGCAGGAACACCAGATGGTCCAGATCCGCGCAGGTCAGGCAGCAGGCGTCGGCATCCTCCATGATCAGGTAGGGGCCGGTGTCACCGCAGGAGGCGCACACCCAGGTCTCCAGCGGGGCCACGACCACCAGGTCCGGCGCCTTGCTCTGCCGCTCGACCAGCCGCTTGACCCGCGCCTCGCTGAGATCGGGAGACAGCCAGTGCACCTGGAACGCCTCCTGCTCGTGCCGCGTCGTGAAGCGCAGCGGGCTGCGGTCCCGGCTGCCGGACACGTACGGTGTCGGCACCGGCCGCAGACCCCTGGCCTGCGCCCAGTCCCGCAGGAGCGCCACCGTCGTCACCAGGCGGTCCTCGTCGACCGCCGCGAGCTCGGCGAGCGTGGCCGCGCGGCCCTGGCGCCAGAGATCGACATGGCGCGAGCGCAGCCAGCGCAGGCCCGTCACCACATCGATGAACGTCACGTACTTGTGGTCGGTCAGCGCGATCTCGGCTGCCTCGGCGACCCTGCGGGCGAGGTTCGGCTTGCTCACGTCCCTCAGTGTGCCGCCCCTTTGTCGGCGGGTGGGCATCCCTTGTGCCGATCGCGGCAAGTAAGCGGGCATCGTGCTTCTGCTTATGGGGGGAAAGCGTGCGCCTGCTCTGGCCTGCCGTACTCGTGCTCGTCACGTCCTGCGGAGCGACGGAGGGCGGGACACTGCCCGTGGTGACCGGCACGTTCGGCACCAGGCCGGTCGTCTCCATCCCCAGGGGCAAGCCCGGACGCCTGCCCAGGATGGCGGTGCTCAGCACCGGGAGCGGACGCCGCACCATGCCCGGCGACGTGGTGCTCGCCGACGTCGAGATCCGCCGGTGGACGGACAACACGCCGCACCTGAACACCTACGACGCCAACCAGCCCGCCACGGTCGTCTTCGACGGGCGGCGCGTCCCCGACACCTGGAGCCAGGTGCTCATCGGGCAGCCGGCGGGCAGCCGGGTGCTGCTGGTCGGCCCCGCCGCGCAGGTGCTCGGGCCCGACATGGACCCCGGCGGGATGGGAGCGGCGGAGACGCTGGTGGCCGTCTTCGACGTCCTCGGCGGCTACCCGCCGGACGCCCGCCTGGTCGGCCGGCCGCTGCCCGCGGTGCCCGCCGACCTGACGCCCATGACCCCGCCCCGCACCCTGATCGGCGGTTCCGGCGCCGAGGTGCGTGACGGGGCCAAGGTCATCGTGCAGTACGTGGCGGCCGCGTGGCCCTCACGCGCGGCGGTGGACTCCTCCTACCGCCGGGGCGGCCCGAGCGCCTTCACGCTCGTGCCGGGGGCCGTGCCGCCCGGCTGGCTGACCGGGCTGGGGGGCCAGAGGGTGGGGGCCCGCGTCACCTTCGGCTCGCCCATGAGCGGATACCCGGAGGGGACGGGCGGGCCGAGGCTCTACGTCATCGACATCCTGGACGCGATCTAGCCGCCGCAGTGCTCGAAGGGGCTGTCGTAGGCCGAGGCGCCGGCCTTGCCGCCCCACTTGACGCACGTGCCGGGGGCCGTGGCCTTGACCGGTCCGGCGTAGTAGGAGAAGTCGCCCGAGTCGGTCTTCCTCGCGCTGCCCTGGACCTCCAGGTAGGCGGAGGTGGCGGTGGCCTGGCCGAGTGAGGTCAGCTTCATCGTGGCCACGCAGTTCTGGCCGTTGGCGGTGTTGTAGAGCAGGTGGACCGTGCCCGCCGTGCCGAGGGCGGCCGAGTCGATCACCTTGAAGCCGCTGCCGCAGACCTCCTCGGGGGTGTGCGGGTTACCGCCGCCGTTGGTCACGTAGTTCATGTACGTGGTCCAGTTCCAGTGCGGGCCGGGATCGGTGTGGTCGGTGCCGGGCACCTGGACGTGGCCGACGATGTGCGTGCGGTTCTTCGGGATGCCGTACCTGTCGGCGATGTTCCGGGTCAGCGCCGCCGAGGCCCGGTACATCTGGTCGGTGAACCACGAGGCGTTGTTCACGTAGCCCTCGTGCTCGATGCCGACCGAGCGCCTGTTGTACTCGCCGGCGTGGAAGGCGCGGTCCTTCTCCCGCACCATCTGCGTGATCTGGCCGTCGGACGAGCGCACCACGTAGTGCGAGGCCACCCTGGCCGCCGGGTTCTGGAACCACGAGATCGTGCCCGCGTACGTGCCCTGAGCGACGTGGATGACGATCCGGTCGATCGCGTCACCGGCCGGGCGGTCGGACACCGCGTATCCGGCGGCGTTCGCCGCGACCCAGCGGGCGCCCGGATAGTCCGTGGCCGCCGCCAGCCTGCGCGGAGCCTCGGCGTACTCACCCAGGTCGGGATCGACGGCCTGCGGCCTGACCCGTACGCCCCGGGCGTCGACCCCGCCGGCCAGGGTCTCGTAGACGGCGTCGGCGTAGATCTTGGCCGTGTCGTCGGCGGCGGCGTGGCTGTAGGCGGCCACCGTGGGGTACCAGGCGCCGGCGTCCTTGCGCTCGGCGGCGCTCAGCCCGAGGGCGTCGGCCTGGGCGCGCAGCACGGCCGCGCCGCCGAGCACGTTGGCGGCGTCGTCGGACTTCAGCTCGGCCACCGGCTTGGCGGTGAGCTTGGCGGCCTCCTCCAGGGTGTGCGTGGCGGGGTTGCTGACCAGGTGCATGACGCCGTAGCCGCCGCTGGCACTGGGCTCGCCGGCGTGGCCGTCGAGCCGGGACTCGGCGTAGGCGACCGCCACGAGCAGGTCGCGTGGCACGTCGTAGGTGGCGGCGGCCTTGTCGAAGGCGTCGGACAGGGGATTCTCCGCCGCCTGGGCGGCCTGCTGACCGGACATGACGAGCAGTCCGGCGACGATCAGGATCTTGGCTTTCACGATCCGCTGTGCTCCTAGAACGGTTGGCGGGATCCGGCGGGGTGGCGCGTCGAGCGCTAGCTGCCGCAGTGCTCGAAGGGGCTGTCGTAGGCGGCGGCGCCGACCTTGCCGCCCCACTTGACGCACGTGCCTGGCGCGGCGGCGGTGACGGGCCCGGCGTAGTAGGAGTAGTCGCCGGCGTCGGTCTGCCTGGTGCCGCCCTGGACCTCCAGGTAGGCGGAGGTGGCGGTGGCCTGGCCGAGCGAGGTCTGCTTCATCGTGACCACGCAGTTCCTGCCGTTGGCGGTGTTGTAGAGCAGGTGGACCGTGCCGGCCGAGCCGAGGGCGGCCGAGTCGATCACGCTGTAGCCGGAGCCGCAGACCTCCGCGGGTGTGTACGGGTTGCTCGCGCCGCCGCAGTTGCGCGAGGTCAGCGTCTGGTTCGGATAGCCGAACGTGGTGCCGTTGAAGACGGCCTGGCGGATGTTGCCCGGGTAACCGGAGCCCTGCCGGACCTCGTAGTGCAGATGGGCGCTGATGTTGTTGCCTGGCCTGCTGGTCCGGCCCACGGTGCCGATCTGCTGGCCCTGCGAGACGCTCTGGCCCACGCTGACGGAGCGGGCGTCCAGGTGGGCGTAGTACGTGGTCCAGCCACTGCCGTGGTCGATCTTGACCAGGTTGCCGAAACCGTTGGTCGAGCCCTGGTGCGCGGAGATGGACACGGTGCCGGCCGCGGCCGCCACGACGGTGTCGCCGAGGTCGGCGTTGGCCGAATCGCCCCGGTTGAAGTCGATCTCGTACGACCGGTGCGCGCTGCTCTGGTCGGAGTTGCCCGTCCAGCTCTGGCCGCAGGGGAAGGGCAGTTGGAAGTTGGTGGCGAGAATCCGCGCCTGCTCCGATCCGGCCTCACGGTCTGCGGAGGCCGCCGACGCTGTTCCGAGGCTGACGAACAGGGCGATGCCCGCGACCATTGCGCCGCTGAACCTCATGGGGGTGATCCTTTCGGGAGGGATCTCTGGCACCAGAGTCGGGATAAGCCGCACAGAAAACGTCCAGAACCGGTACAAAAAGCTGTCAGGTCTCCAAAAGGAGCTGGTGCGTCATGACGGTCACCTTCCGTGTGCTCGGAGCGCTGGAAGTCCGGTCGGCGGGGCGAGCCGTCCGTGTCTCCGGCAGGAAGCCCAAGCTGCTGCTCGCCACACTGCTGCTCGACGCCGGTCGCGTGGTCAGCGCCGACCAGCTGGTGGAGGTGCTCTGGCCACGGCACCCGCCACGCTCCGCGCAGGCCAACCTGCGCACCTACGTCAGCTCGCTCCGGTCCGACCTGGCCGGAGCCGACCCCGGCGCCGCGAACCTGCTGCGCGGCGACGGCTCGGGCTACGCCATCGACGTGCCGGAGGGCGATCTCGACCTGCTGACCTTCGAGGACCTGGCGGGCCGGGCCCGCTACGAGGACGCGCTCGCGCTCTGGCGGGGCGCGCCCCTGGCCGACCTGCCCGGCCACCCCCTGTGGGACCGCCGCCTCGAACCCCTGCAGGAGATGCGCTTACACGCCGCCGAGCGGCTCATCGGCCGGCGCGTCGAACGCGGGGACCACGCCGGCGCGGTCAGCGAACTGCGAGCCCTGCTGACCGAGCACCCGTACCGGGAGGACCTGTGGGGCCGGCTGCTGCTCGCCCTGCACGCCGGCGGCAGGAAGGCCGAGGCGCTGCGGGCCTACGCGGCCGTCCGCGCCCGGCTGGTGGACGAGCTCGGCGTCGAGCCCGGCGTGGACCTGCGCCGCGCCTACGAGACGATCCTCGCCGACGAGCCCCCGCCCCCGGTGCCCCACCAGCTCCCACCGGACGTGCCCGACTTCACCGGCCGGAGCGAGGAGCTGGCCGCGCTGGCCCGGCCGTTCACGATCGCCGTGATCTCCGGGGCGCCGGGCGCCGGCAAGTCCACCCTCGCCGTCCACGCCGCGCACGCCCTGCGCGGCCGCTTCCCCGCCGGGCAGCTCTACCTCGACCTCGACGGCAAGGAGCCGGCCGAGCTGCTGGCCGAGGCGCTCCGCGCCCTCGGCGCCGACAACCCGCCCGCCACGGTGCACGAGCGCTCGGCCCTGCTCCGCTCGCTGCTCGCCGAGCGGCCGATGCTGATGCTGCTCGACGAGGCGCTGGACGCGGCCCAGGTACGGCCACTGCTGCCGGGCAACGACTGCGCCGTGATCGTCACCAGCCGGCGCCGGATCACCGAGCTGCCCGGCGCCCTGCAGATCGACCTGGGCGAGCTGCCGACCGAGGAGGCGCTGCTGCTCCTCGGCCGGATCGCGGGCGCCGGCCGGGTGGCCCGCGAGCGCGAGGAGGCCCTGGCCATCGTGTCCGCCTGCGGAGGGCTGCCGCTGGCGCTCAGGAGCGCGGGCGCACGGCTGGCGGGACGGCCCGGCTGGTCGCTGGCGGTGCTCAGGCAGCGGCTCACCGACGACCGGCTCGGCGAGCTGAAGGAGGTGCGGGCCAGCCTCGACCGCAGCTACCGCTACCTGCCGGACGACGCGGCCAGCACCCTGGGCACCCTGGGTTTGCTCGGCGCGTCCGCCCAGCCGGGCTGGGTGGTCGGCCCCGCGCTCGACCGGCAGCGCGCCGACGACATCACCGACCTGCTGGTGGACGTGAACCTGCTGGAGCTGGCCGGCACCGACCCGGTGGGCCAGCCGCGCTACCGGGTGCCCGACCTGATCCGCCGCCACGCGCTCGGCCGCGAGCCCGACCGGGCCGGCCTGGCCAGGGTGCTGGCCGCCTGGACCGCGACCACCGAGCACGCCATGGAACGCCTGCCGACCACGGTCTTCAGCCTCACCACGGCGGTCGTGCCCCGCTGGCGGCTGCCCGAGCCCACGCTGGAGCGGTTGACCTCGGACCCGCTGTCCTGGTTCGACGCCGAGCACGACGCCCTCGCCGCGGCGGTCGACGTGGCGGCACAGGCGGGGCTGGCCGCCTCGGCATGGGGACTGGCCGCCGCCATGGTCCCGTACCTCGATCTGCACTGCCACCTGGACACCTGGCAGCGCACGCACGGCGTCGCGCTGGCCGCCGCGCGCGCGGCGGGGGACACCTACGGCGAGGCCGCCATGCTCAGGGGCCTGGCGCAGGTCGCCCTCTACCAGGACCGGTACGAAGAGGCCGCCGACGGCTTCACCCGCTCCCGTCGGCTGTTCCGCGAGCTGGGCGACACGCGGGCGGAGGCCACCTCGGTCTGCGGGCTGGGCGCGGTCAGCCAGTTCCGTGGCGGCCAGGCCCGCTCGCTCGGCCACTTCAGGCAGGCCCTGGCCATGTTCCTGGCGGCCGGGGACCAGCACGGCGAGGCCTTCGCCCGGCAGGCGATCGGCCGCGCCTGCCTGAAGTCCGGCGACCTCGCGCAGGCGTCGGAGTCACTCGGCCAGGCCATGCGGCTGGCCCAGGAGCTCGGCGACGCGCACCGCGAGGGCTGCGTCTGCCTCCAGATGGGCAACCTGCACCAGGCCATGTCCTTCCACCGGCACGCGCTGGAGATCTTCGAGTCGCTCGGCGACCGGCACTGCGGGGCGTACGCGCTGCAGAGCCTGGCCGGGCTGCAGGTGGCGCGCGGCGAGCTGGCGCCGGCCTCCGCCGGGCTGGAACGCTCGCTGCTGGTCTTCCAGGAGCTGGGGGACCGCAGCGGCGAGGCCTCCACCACCCAGCTGCTGGGCGAGCTGCACCGCTCGGCCGGCCGTACCGGATTGGCCCTCGACTACCTCAAGCACGCCAGCGAGCTGCGCCGCGCACTGCCCGTGTGAGCCGGCCGTGTGAGCTATCCCCTGGACACGAAGCGGCGCAGCAGGCGCCGGAACCGGGACTCCTGGGCGGCCCCCTGGAGCGCGGCCAGGGACTCCGCGGCGCTCGGGCGCTTGGCCGGGGAGTGGTCGAGCATCCGGCGCACCACCTCGGGCACGTCGGGACCGTGCGCGTCGGCGCTGGTCGGCAGCTCGCCGGTGAGGAGCTGGTAGGCGATCACCCCGGCGGCGTAGACGTCGGAGGCGGCGGTCATCCGGTCGGGCCGCTCCTGGCATTCGGGCGCGACGTAGTGGGCGTCGAGCACGTTGTGCAGCTCGTGGGCCACGGTGTAGTCGCGCGGGCCTGGCTTGGCGTAGTCGAAGCCGGTGAGGACGGCGTGCCCGTCGTCGGTCACCAGCACGCTGGCCGGGGTGAGCGCGCGGTGGATGACGCCGTGGGCGTGCGCGTGGGCCAGGCCGCCGAGCATGTCCTGGATCACGCTCAGCCGCACCCCCTTGCCCAGGCGCAGGTGCAGCGCCTGCCCGTGCACGTCGTCGAGCACCAGCACGAACCGGCTCTCGTCGTCGATGGCGAAGAAGTCACGTGAGCGCACCACGCACGGGTGGGGCGGGATCCTGGCCAGCGTCTGGTAGGCGTTGGCGATCCGCTGCCGCTCCGCGGCCCGCCCGGCCTGGTCGGCCAGCGGGTCGGCTTGGTAGACCCGCAGCAGCACGGTCTCGCTGCCGGGCAGGGTGACGTTGAAGGCGCGGTATTCGGTGGTCTTGGCGTCGCCGCCGAGCCGCTCCTGGACCTCCCAGTTGCCGAACCTGGGGGGCGCGGTGCTGCGCCGCACGGTCTGGTTGAGCGCGTCGAGAATGGCCGTCATGTACGGTCTGGCGTCGGGACTGCATCCCCGCCTGACCCGGGAGACGTCGCTCAGCGTGGTGATCAGCCGTGGCAGGTCGGTGGCGTTGGCGGCGTCGCGCCCCGCCGGGTCGACGAGCTCGGCGTCGGGTGAGGTGAGCACCACCAGGCTGTCGACGTAGACCCGTTCGAGCTGGGTGGCCTTGGAGACGAGCAGGCCCTTGAGCGCCTTGGCGGTGCCGCGCAGCTTGGTCGCCGGAGAGCCGAAGGCCTCCCTGCGGGAGGGGAACCAGCGCGATCCCGACACCTCGATGCGGCCACGGGTGCCCTTGACGTCGACCAGCACGAGCGAGTGGCCGGTCAGCACGAGCAGGTCGACCTCGAAGACGTCCTCGCCGCGCGGAACCTCGACGTTGTGCAGCAGCAGCCATTCGGCCGGCGCCTGATCCCGCAGGTGGGAGATCACCCGCCGCTCGGCGTCGTTGACCGGATGTCCTCCGCCGACGATCTCTGCCATGGGCTCTATCCTCGCACGGGAATGAGTTGACAACATACTGTCTAAATGACAACATACTGTCATGAGTGAAACGAAGAAGACGGTCCTGGTCGGCGTTTACGACACCATGGCCGATTGGGAGGTCGGCCACGCGACCGCCCACCTCCGCAGCGGCCGCTTCCACCGCGAGCCGGGCGGCTACGAGATCGTCACCGTGGGGCTCACCGCAGAGCCGATCACTGGGCCGATCGTCAGCATGGGCGGCCTGCGCGTCACCCCCGACCGCACGCTGGACCGGCTCTCGCCGCAGGAGGGCGCGATGCTCATCCTGCCCGGCGCCGACCTGTGGGACGCCGGCGACGACCTGGCGCCGTTCGCCCGCAAGGCCCGCGAGTTCCTCGACGCGGGCGTCCCCGTCGCGGCCATCTGCGGAGCGGTCGCCGGTCTGGCCCGCGAAGGCCTGCTCGACGAGCGCGACCACACCAGCGCCGTCGTCCACTACCTGATGGCCCAGGAGGGCTACGCGGGGGCGGGGCACTACCTCGACGAGGACGCGGTCACCGGCGGTGACCTGATCACCGCCGGGCCCACCGAGCCGGTGGCCTTCGCCCGCGAGGTCTTCCGCAGGCTCGGCGTCTACACGCCTGAGGTCCTCGACGCGTGGTACCGGCTGTTCGCCAGGAGCGACGCCTCCGCCTACGACGTGCTGATGTCGGCATGAGCGAGCCGCTGACCTCGGGCGACCTGCTCTCCGGCACCGCGCTGGCCGTCTTCCGGCTCAACGGCCGGTTCCTGGAGATCTCCGAGCGGCTGGCCCGGCCGGTCGGGCTGACGGCGGCCTGGTGGCAGGTGCTCGGCGCGGTCCTGCGCGAGCCGCTGCCCGTCGCGGGCATCGCCAGGACCATGGGCATGACCCGCCAAGGTGTGCAGCGGATCGCCGACCTGCTGGTGGAGAAGGGCCTGGCCGAATACCTGCCCAACCCCGCGCACCGCCGGGCCAAGCTGCTCAGGCCCACCTCCGAGGGCCGCGCGGCGATCAGCGAGATCGACCCCGCCCACCAGGAGCTCGCCGACAGGCTCGCCGCCGAGCTGGGCCTGGAGGGCTTCCAGGAGTCGCTGGAGGCCCTGCACCGCCTCTCAGCGGCCCTGGACCGGCTCGACTGACTTGCCTCTCAGCGGCCCTGGACCGGCTCGACCGACCGCCTCTCAGCGGCTCTGAACCGGATCGACCGACCACAGGCGGGCGCGGGGCTTGAAGACCGACAGGGCCGTCGAGGTCAGGAGCATGGCGAGCTGGCAGCCCAGCACGGCGACCTGCCCCCACTGCCGCGTGGCCGCGGCCCGGATCCCGCCCTCGGTGGCCGCGGCCATGCCCTCGGGGTCGAACAGGAACATCCCCAGGCAGATCGTCGCCACCAGCAGCGCCAGCTTGGCCGCCACCCAGACGTGCCGCAGCAGCCCCCAGTGGCTGGTCAGGCCGAGCAGGACACCGGTGGCCAGCGAGACCAGGCTGAGCGGGATCCCGCCGGCGAACACCAGCGCGGGCATCAGCAGATAAGCGGCGTGCGCGAGACCGGGATCGTCGGTGAGCGTCGCCGCGGTATTCAGCACGACCAGTCCCCACACCTCACCCAGCAAAGCCACCGAGGCGACAATGTGGATCGCCACCACGGTCTTGCGAACGCGCGGGCGCATGGCTCTCATCATTACCTCCGTGTTCGCCGATCTCCTGGCCATCGTGGCTGGCCGGAGCCGTACGCACGTCGGTCTACGGGCGGTTCTCCGGCTACACCCCCAGGCGTAGTACGCCCGCGCGTTTCCCAAAGAGCCGGTTGATCATTGCCTAACCGGAGGTTCTGGAACGGCTACGTCATTCTCGCGGCAGGCCAAATGAATGCCTTTTCGACAGCGGCCAGGATGGCGTATGGGCGTACCCGTTCAGCGGCTCCCGAAATCCGTAGACCAAGAAAACGAGGTGGCTCCTTGACCTCGGCCTGAGGAGAATCAGTTGCGGTTCTGGGCCGCTGCCGGGACAGTAATTGGCGGCACCTCACAGCCCTGCAGAAACGACTATGGCGCTGGAATACCGCGCCGATCAATGGAGGATACAGAACATGATCCGTCGCATTCTCGCCGGTGCAGCCATCGTGGGGGTCGCGCTCGGCTTCTCCGCCAGTGCCGCCTCGGCCCATGTCGGCCCGAACACCCTCAACGATGGCTATGCTGTGCTCAGCCAGTTCAGCATCATCGACGACATCACGGTGCTCAACGACGTCGCCAACGACTCGATCAAGTACATCAACGTCGGCAGCGCCGGCAACCTGCAGAACATCGACCTGGACCTGCTGACCAACCAGAAGGACACCTTCGACCGCCACCACTAGGCCCGTCCGCGGCGAAGGCACGCGAGAAGTCGTGCCCAGCTCACCGGTCGATACCGGTGAACCGCCGGCCAGGTCCGTCTCACGTTTGAACGCGTGAGGTGATTTCCGGAAAAGCGACCGTGGATACTCGAGGCCACGGGCCGCTCGGTGCGCACCGTCCGGCCGGCCGGCGGGCGGCCCGGGTGACCTGACTCAAGAGCAGGTGACCCGGGCTCGTCCCTATTCCGTGCCGCCGGGCCTGACCACTCCCAGGAAGGTCGGCCTGTCCAGCGGCTCCACCCGCACCGACGCCCCGGTGAAGGGGGCGTTGACCATCCGCTCGGCGTCCACGACCAACCCGACGTGCTCGGGGCCACGCCGGCCGGGGTTACTGTCGTAGAAGACCAGATCTCCCGGCCGCAGTCGCTCCCTCGGCACGCGGGTGCCCTGGCGCCACTGCTGCCATGTGGTGCGGCCGATCAGCACGCCGGCGCTCGCCCAGGCGTACTGCGTCAAACCGGAGCAGTCGAATCCGCGGGTCCCGGCGCCACGGCCGACTCCATGACTCGGCCCGTGCACCCCGCCACCGCCCCACGAGTAGGGGACCCCGACCATTTCCATCGCGGCTCGCAATGCCATGCCGCCGGCGGCATAACGCATCCGCCCGGTCGCATTCGAATGGTTCGATCCGCATCGCGCCTCGTCCTGATATGCGCAGCGGGCCATCACGGCGGTCGGGCCGATTATTTCCGGGAACGTGAACCAGCCGCCTGTCATGGCCATCAGGATAAGCGTTCTTGCTATCCGCATGGCTATTCACCGCTTCTGTGACTCGTTTCGCGCCCACCCCTTGCCGGCCAGGCGCCCATGGAGACGTTCACCCTGCATTTTTCCTCCCCATCAATAGCGATAAAACACCCTTTGGTGAGGCTGGATCCGCATGTGGCCATAACATGAAAAATAACAGGCACAAGCGGCCCGACATATGCCGAAAAATCCGGGCATGGAGGGTGGGCTGGAAATCCTCGGGAACAGGAATTCGGTTTTTACTTATGTTTGGGCCCAATGGCTTGTGGGTCCTGCCGAGATGCTGGATTGTTGTCGGCGGCATCTCGATTCCCAGTGAGCACGATGAAGCGCATCCTCGCGCGGATTCCATCCGAAGGAGTAGTACACAAATGATGCGTCGTATCCTCGCCGGTGCCGCCATGGCCGGAATGCTGCTCGGCCTCTCCGCCACCGCGGCCTCGGCCACAGTCGGCCCCGGCACGGCCAACAAGGGCTACGAGGTCCTGAGCCAGTGGTCGGTCATCGACGACGTGACCCTGGCCAATGACGTCCTGAACGACTCCGTGAAGTACGTCAACCTCATCAGCGCGCTGAACCTGCAGAACGTCGACGCAGACCTGCTGAGCAACCAGTTCAAGACGAGCGACCGCCACCACTAGGAGCGGGCGCCGCTCCCCGGGTGGCACGACACCACGGCATCTCGCCGGCCACGCCCCCTTCCTGGCGAACATCCTGGACGCAGGGTGCCAGCGCGTGGCCGAGCGTCGGGGTCCACCACCACCGGGAGAGCGCACCGATCATCCCCGACGGCCCCGGCACCTCGCGTGCCGGGGCCGTTCGGCGTTCCGGTCTATGAAAGCTTCGCAATTCGGTCATTACTTCCTGAAAAGCACATTCCTAGATGACTTCCCTGTAATCTGGTTCTCGGTCACTGCCGATGCGGTCACCTTCGACAGCGCCTCCGGACTGGGGGCATTCGCTCGTGACACAGCGGCTACAGCCCCCGGGACTCGATGTGATGGGGGTGAGCGCCAGATGACGGACATGGAGCGGCTGCTCTACGAGGACGAGCAACTCCGCGTCATCCTGCGCGCCACCCGCCCCGTCCCCGCCGTGACGCTCGCCGGCGAGATCGACATCACCAACAGCCACGCCCTGGCGCACACGCTGGAGCTGTCCCGGCAGGGCAGCACCCACATCGACGTCGACACCGGCGCGCTGACCTTCATCGACCTGTCCGGCATCCGCGTGCTCGTGATGCCCACCCTGCCGCCCGCGCAGCGCTGGATCCGGCTGCACAACGTCACGCCGTTCCAGAGAAGGCTGCTGGAGCTGGTGGGCTGGTTCCACGACGCCCACCAGCAGGCGCTCAGCTAGCAGTACGACCGGCCGGCTGGACGACCAGCGCGGCCGAGGTGCCCAGCCCGGTCGGCCCGCTCAGCCGTCCCCGAGGCGGCCGGTGGTGCCGGCGCAGCGACTCCTCGTCGTACCGGAAGCAGTCGCGGTGCCAGACGAGGATGCCCGACATCCAGTTCTCCAGCTCCCGCACGTAGCCGGCGAGCGCCTGCCTGGCCTCCTCGCCGAGGCCGAGGTCGTCGCACAGGACGGGCAGCTCGTGCGCGGCCACGTGCTGGAACTGCCGCATCCGTGACTCCATGAGATCGACGATGATCTTGAGCCCGGTCGGGTGGTCGCAGCCGAAGAAGGACTGCACCACCAGCACACCGTTGTGCACCTCGCCCTCGTACTCGATCTCCTTCTGGTACGAGTAGACGTCGTTGAGCAGGGCGGCGAAGTCCTGGGCCGAGTTCTCCAGCGAGCGCATCGGGCCGCTGTCGTAGACCTCCTGCGGGATCGTGCCGGCGCGGGCCAGCCGGCACAGGGCCATGGTGAGATCCGAGCCGAAGGTCAGCCGGCGCATCTCGACATAGTCGACCGGGTCGGGGATGCGGTTCTCCGCCTGGTTGGCCAGCTCCCACAGCCAGCTCACGGCCATCTTCTCGATCGCCTCGCGGAACGTACGCCGTGCCCGTGGCTCCATCGGCCCGGCCGAGCGGCGCCACAGGTCGGCGAGCGAGCATTCGAGCGGGCTGGCCGGCACGGGGAAGGTGGCGGCGTCGAGCGGCATGAACGCCGACAGCCGGTCCACGGTGGCGCGGGCGGCGGCGAGGTTGCGGGTGCGGCCGAACACCACGGGGAAGAAGTCGTCGCCGTAGGTGCCCCAGGCGAGCCAGGCCGAAGAGATGTCGAGCTCCTCCGGCGAGGCGTCGGGGTGGATGCCCGCCGCGCAGAGCGGCAGGTCGTAGTCGATGAGCTTCGCCTCGTCCCAGACGGCCGAGCCGGTGACGCCCGGCTGGGCTTCGAGGATGCCCATCCGGTGCGCCCAGTCGACCACGTTGCGGCGGGCGGCGTCGAGGTGCGGGGACAGCTTCGGCTCGAAGGGCATGTAGAGCTCCGGCACCTGGGTGGGGCCGACGTGCTGGTGGGGGACGTGCGCGTAGGCGCGGATCCGCTTCGCGCCGAGCAGGTCGACGATCGACTTCGTGCCCAGGGCGGGGGTGGAGCGCGCCTGCTTGTTCATGTAGCGGCTGGAGCGCATGTGCCACTCGTGGCCGCCCGACTGCCAGTCCTGCAGACCCTTGACGTAGGCCAGCACGCCCACGCAGCTGAGCGGGTCCAGGGCGTGCTCGGCGAACAGCGGGCCGAGCTCGGTGAGCGTGGTGTGCTCGAACTGCTGGAGCCGCGAGGTGAGCAGGTCGTTGACGGCGTCGGCGGCCTCCTGGGTGGTGCAGCCGAGGAACGTCTCCAGCACCAGCACACCGTTGCTCAGCTCGCCCTCCTCGCCGGTCTCGCGCTGGTAGGAGAACAGGTCGTTGCGCAGGTGCACCCCGTCGGAGAAGGCGTCACGCAGCACCCGCATCGGCCGCGACCCGGCGATCACGGCCGGCACCTCGGCGCCCACGGCGTGCTCGACCAGGCCCGCCGACCAGGGCGCGCCGCCCACCTTGCGGCGCATCTCGATGTACTCGACCGGGTTCGGCACCCGGCCCGCGTTGATGTTGGACAGCTCCCACAGCGACTCGTTCAGCAGGTTGCGGGTGCTCTCCGCGAAGCGCGCCCGCCAGTCGGCGGACGTGCCGGGCACCGTGCGCGCCCACAGGTCGGCCAGCCCGGCCTCGACCGGGTTGCCCGGCTCGGGCGTCTCCGCGCCCGGCTCCATCGGCATGAACGCGGGCAACCGGTCCAGATAGGCCTTACCGCCCGCACGGTCACCCGGCCGCTTGAACACCTCAAGGAAGTGGTCGTCGAAGAAGAACACCCACACGTACCAGTCCGTGATCAGGCTGAGCTCGGGTCCGTCGCAGTCAGGATGGGTGTACGCGCACAGCAGCGCGTAGTCGTGGGCGTCGAGATCCTTCTCCTCCCAGATGCCGGAGCCCTCCAGCATGCCCATCGCCCGGGCCCACTGCTTGGCATGCGAGCGAGCCTGTTCGACGTGGGGGTTGAGCCGCGCCGGGTACGGCAGGTAGAAGTCAGGCAGTTCGAAGGGCTGCGCCATCGTCACTCCACTCGTGTGGTCAGGGTCATCAGCCGTAGACCTCGACGTCCCCGAGCATCCCGAGCGCGTCGGGGACGAGAACGGCGGCGGAGTAGTAGGCGCTGACGAGGTAGGTGGTGACCGCCCGCTCGTCGATGCCCATCACCCGCACGCTGAGGCCGGGCCGGTACTCGTCGGGGACGCCGGTCTGGTGCAGGCCGACGACCCCCTGATCCTCTTCGCCGGTCCGGAACGCGAGGATCGAGCTGGTGCCCGCCCCGCTCACCGGGATCTTGTCGCAGGGCAGGATGGGCACGCCCCGCCACGCGGTCAGCCTGCGCCCGTCCAGCTCGACGCTGTCCAGATAGACGCCGGAGGCGCTGCACTGCCTGCCGAACGCCGCGATGGCCAGCGGGTGGGCCATCAGGTAGCGGGTCTTCCTCCGGCGGCAGAGCAGGTCGTCCAGGTCGGCCGGGGTGGGCGGCCCGGAGCGCGTGGTCAGCCGCTGCGCCGGGTCGGCGCTGTGCAGCAGCCCGAAGTCGCGGTTGTTGACCAGCTCGCGCTCCTGCGCCTCGCGGACGGCCTCGACGGTCAGCCTGATCTGCTCCTCCGCCTGGTCCATCGGGTCGCTGAACAGGTCGGCGACCCTGGTGTGCACCCGGAGCACCGCCTGGGACGCGCTCAGCTCGTACTCGCGCGGCCCGGGGTCGTAGTCGACGAACGTGCCCGGCAGCACGGGCTCACCCCGGTGGCCGGACGCCAGCGCGATCGTCGCCTCGCCGTGCTTGGTGCTGGGCTCGGCGAGCCGGGCCCGGTGCAGCTCGACCTGCTCGCGCAGCGACGGCGCCCGCTGGGCGAGGTCGCGCAGCGCCTGCCAGGGCAGGGCCAGCACCGTGCAGGTGGTGCCGGCCTCCAGGGTGAACGCCCACCGCGGCGGCGGCTGCGGCAGCTCCGCCCCGACATGGTCGCCCGCCGACAGCCTGGCCCGCACCAGGCTGTCTCCGTACGTGCCCGCCTGCACCTTGGCGGCCCTGCCGTACGCGAGGAGGACGAGCTCGCCGGCCGGCTCGCCCTCCCGCACGATCGCCTCGCCGCGCGCGTACTCACGCTGCTCGAACAGCCCGGCCAGGGTCTCCAGCACGGTACGGTCGCCGTACCCGTGGAGCAGCGGCAGTTCGGTCAGGCTCGGCGGCACCACCCGCAGCCGCGCGCCCGTGTGCGTGAAGCACACGCGCCCGCCGCCGGCGGCGTAGGTGAGCCGGCGGTTCACCCGGTAGGCGCCGGCCGCGAGCTCCACCCACGGCAGCGCGCGCAGCAGCCAGCGCGGGGAGATCTCCCGCATCTGCGGAGCCGTCTTGGTCGTCGTGGCGAGCTTGCGCGCCGCGGCCGGATCGAGGCTCAGCCGCGAACCCCGCTCGTCCAACTCCGTCACCGAAACACCACCAATCCCTGGGAGCGAAATGTTCCGTCAGTCCTCGCGCCCGATCTCCACGTCCTCCAGTACGGCCAGCGCGTCGGGGACGAGCACGGAGACCGAGTAGTAGGCGCTGACCAGGTAGGAGATGACGGCCTTCTCGTTGATGTTCATGAACCGGACCGACAGGCCGGGCTGGTACTCGTCGGGGATGCCGGTCTGGTGCAGGCCGACCACGCCCTGGCTCTCCTGCCCGGTGCGCATGAGCAGGACGGAGCTCATCCGCCGCCCGGAAATGGGGATCTTGTTGCACGGGAAGATCGGCACGCCGCGCCAGGCGGGCACCCGGTGGCCGCTCGCCTCGGCTGCCTGGGGATACAGGCCGCGCTTGCTGCACTCCCTGCCGAAGGCCGCGATGGTCTGCGGGTGCGCCAGGAAGAAGGCCGGGTCCTTCCATACCTTGGCCAGCAGGTCGTCCATGTCGTCAGGGGTGGGCGGGCCGGTGCGGGTGCGGACGCGCTGGCTGAAGTCGGCGTTGTGCAGGAGACCGAAGTCCCGGTTATTGATCATCTCGTCCTCCTGCCGTTCGCGCAGTGCTTCGACGGTCAGGCGGAGCTGCTGGTCGAGCTGGTTCATCGGCTGGTTGTACAGGTCGGTGACCCTGCTGTGGACCCGCAGCACGGTCTGCGCCACGCTCAGCTCGTACTCGCGCGGGCTCAGCTCGTAGTCGACGAACGTGCCGGGCAGCGTGGGCTCGCCGCTGTGGCCCGACGCCATGTCGATGGCGGCCTCGCCGTAGTCGTTGTGCGCCCGCTCACCGCTGGCCTGCCACGCATCCAGGTGCTCGCGCAGGCTCGGCGAGCGGTCCAGCAGCGCCTGGAAGTCCTCGCGGGAGAGAGTCAGCACGGTGGTGGCGGTCTTGGCCCGTGCGGAGAAGCCCCACTGGCCGCCGCCGACGAGCAGTTGCTCGCCGAGATGGTCGCCGTCGGCCAGCATGCCGAGGCTCTGCTGGTCACCGTAGGCGCCGGTGGTCACCTTGGCGACCCGGCCGTGCGCGATCAGCACGAGCTGCTCGATCGGGTCGTCCTCGCGGACGATCTCCTCGCCGGCCTCGACCTCGTGCTGGGCGAAGCGGTAGGCGAGCGACTCCAGGGCCTCGATGTCGCCGAAGCCGCGCAGCATCGGCAGTTCGCAGAGCTCGGCGGGCACGACGCGCACGTCCGCACCGGTGGTGCTGAAGGTGATGCGGCCGTCGCCCAGGGTGTAGGTCAGGCGCCGGTTGACCCGGAAGACGCCACCGGAGGTCTGCACCCACGGCAGCAGCTTCAGCAGCCAGCGGGAGGTGATCTCCTGCATCTGCGGGGCGGTCTTGGTCGTCGTCGCCAGATTTCGCGCGGCGTCGGTGCTCAGGCTGAGCTGCTGGCCGTTGCCCTGAGCGGTCGATTCGGTCGATTCGGTCATCGTGCACCACCGATCATGAAGGGTTGACTACGAACAGTGATAGAAAGTGGCTCTGGGTAATCGATGTTGGGCAGGCTGAAGCGCCGCTCCTGGCTGATCCATGCGGGTCAGCTGTCGCGGTGGGCCAGTTGGGCGGTCAGCGCGGTCAGCGCCGCTCGGGCATCGGGCGCGATCGGGGCGGCGTCGAGGGCCTTGACCGCCTCGCTCGCCCGCTCCTCGATCATGGACTCCACCCGGTCGATCGCGCCGGTGCCGACCAGGATCCGGCGCAGTTCGGCGGCGTGGTCCTCGGTCAGCTCGGGATTGCCGTGCCAGGTGCGCAGGTAGGCCAGCTGCGCGGGCGTGGCCCGCTCCACCGCCTGCGCGAACAGGACGGTCTGCTTGCCCTCGCGCAGGTCGTCCAGCGCGGACTTGCCGGTCTCTCCCGAGGAGCCGAAGGTGCCGAGCACGTCGTCGCGGAGCTGGAAGGCCTCGCCCAGCGGCAGCCCGAACTCCGAGTAGGAGCGCAGCAGCTCGGGGGACGCCCCGGCCAGCGCGCCGCCGATCTGCAACGGGCGCTCCACGGTGTACTTGGCCGTCTTGTAGCGGATCGTCGTCAGCGCCTGGTCCACGCTGGCCCCGGCGCGCAACTGGGCGAGGATGTCCAGATACTGGCCGCTGATGACCTCGGCGCGCATGGCGTCGAACAGGTGGTGCGCCGCGCGCAGGCGGGCCGGCTCGATCCCGCACGAGGACAGCAGCGCGTCGGACCAGGCCAGGCTGAGCGTGCCCAGCAGAATGCCGCCGGCCTGCCCGAACGCGTCGGCGCCCGGCCCGGCGTGCAGATGGGCGAGGCTGCGGTGCACGGTGGACCGGCCCCGGCGCAGCTCGCTGCCGTCCATGATGTCGTCGTGGATCAGCAGGCCCGCGTGACAGAGCTCAAGTGCCGCGGCGGCGCTGATGATCTCCTCGCAGTCCTCGCCGCCGGCTCCCCGCCAACCCCAGTAGCACAACTGCGGCCGGATGCGTTTGCCGCCCGTGAGGATGAAGTCGACGAGCAGCTGGTAGGCGGCCACCACGTCCGGGTCGGCCACCGGAGCCCGCCAGCCGTCGAGAAAGTCGGCCAGGCGGTCGTCCACGCGCGGTCCCAGGAGGTTGGGGGTAAAGCTCACCGTCATGAGCCGGCTCCTTCTGTCGAGCGTCATCACCAGTAGTTACTCATTCAATACGGAGGGTGTAAAGCCGATTGGGAGATCAGAGTTTTTCTCGCACCTGCCGAGACCCGCCCATGACCGTTCACGGTGCGACCGGTTCGTTTGATGGCAGGTGTGTGGGTATGCGAAAGCCAGTCCCCTCAGTTGGGAGAAAGCCATGAAGGCCGTCACCTGGCACGGCAAGCGCGACGTCCGGGTCGAAGAGGTCCCCGACCCGCAGATCAAGGAGCCGAACGACGCGGTCATCAAGGTGACCAGCAGCGGCATCTGCGGCTCCGACCTCCACCTGTACGAGGTCCTCGGGCCGTTCATGACCGAGGGCGACATCCTCGGCCACGAGCCCATGGGCGTCGTCGAGGAGGTCGGCGCCGAGATCACCAACCTGAAGCCCGGCGACCGGGTCGTGATCCCGTTCAACATCTCCTGCGGCCACTGCCACATGTGCGGGATGGAGCTCTACGCCCAGTGCGAGACCACCCAGGTGCGCGAGCACGACATGGGGGCCGCGCTGTTCGGCTACACCAAGCTGTACGGCCAGGTGCCGGGCGGCCAGGCCGAGTACCTGCGCGTCCCGCAGGCCCAGTTCGGCCCGATCAAGGTCCCCGACGGCCCGCCCGACGAGCGGTTCGTCTACCTGTCGGACGTGCTGCCCACGTCCTGGCAGGCCGTCCGGTACGCCCACCTGCCCGAAGGCGGCAGCGTCGCGGTCTTCGGGCTCGGCGCCATCGGCCAGATGTGCGCGCGCATCGCCGGCTACCTCGGCCACCGCGTCATCGGCGTCGACGGCGTGCCGGAACGGCTGGAGATGGCCCGCCGCCACGGCGTCGAGGTCGTCGACGCGAGCGACGTCCACGACGTGCCCGAGGCGATCCGGCAGCTCACCGCCGGGCGCGGCACCGACTCCGTCATCGACGCCGTCGGCATGGAGGCGCACGGCTCACGAGGCGCCAAGCTCGCCCAGACCCTCACCGGCCTGCTGCCCGACGCCCTCGCCGCGCCGCTCATGACCCACGCGGGCGTCGATCGCCTCGCGGCGCTCAACCAGGCCATCGAGTCCGTACGGCGCGGCGGCGTGATCTCCGTCATCGGCGTCTACGGCGGCATGACCGACCCGATGCCGATGCTGCGCCTGTTCGACAAGGGCATCACGCTGCGGATGGGCCAGGCGCACGTCCGGCGCTGGGTCGGCGCCCTGATGCCGTTGGTCACCGACGACTCCGACCCGCTCGGCGTGATGGACCTGGCGACCCACCGGCTGCCGCTGGAGGAGGCGCCGCACGCGTACGAGATGTTCCAGAAGAAGGCGAATGGTGCCGTCAAAGTGCTGCTGAGACCATGAACTTCGCAGCTCAGGCGGTTTCGCGGGCCTCAGCCGGGGCAGCCCCTGCCGCATGAGAGTCGTGGTGGTGGGAGCGACGGGGAACGTCGGGACGAGCGTGGTGCGGGCGCTGGAGGCCGACGAGAGCGTGACGTCCATCGCCGGCGTCGCCCGGCGGCTGCCCGGCCTGAAGTCCGGCCGGACCGTGTGGCACCGGGCCGACGTGGTCACCGGTGACCTGCCGCAGATCTTCGACGGCGCCGACGTGGTGGTGCACCTGGCCTGGCTGTTCCAGCCGACCAGGAACGCCACGGTCACCTGGCGGGCCAACGTGCTGGGCAGCATGCGGGTCTTCCAGGCGGTGGCCGATTCGGGCGTGCCCGCCCTGGTGTACGCCTCCTCCGTCGGCGCGTACTCCCCCCGGCCCAAGGACGAGCCGGTGGACGAGAGCTGGCCCACCCATGGCTACCCCGGCGCCGCCTACGGGCGGGAGAAGGCCTACGTCGAGCGGGTGCTCGACGTGTTCGAGAACGACAATCCCGGCATCCGGGTGGTCCGGATGCGGCCGGGCTTCATCTTCAAGCGCGAGGCGGCCACCGAGCAACGCAGGCTGTTCGCCGGGCCGCTGCTGCCGCGCAGGCTGGTCAAGGCGGGCACCATCCCGTTCGTGCCGGACATCCCCGGGCTCAGGCTGCAGGTCCTGCACGCCGACGACGCCGCCGAGGCCTACCGGCTGGCCGTGGTGAAGCCCGTCAGCGGGGCCTTCAACCTGGCCGCCGACCCGGTGCTCGACCCGCCGGCGCTCGCCGAGCTGCTCGGCGCGCGGACCGTGCCGGTCTCGCCGGGGCTGGCGCGTGCCGCCGTGGCCGCGGGCTGGCACCTCCGGCTGGTGCCCGCCGCGCCGGGCCTGCTGGAGCTGGCCCTGCAGATCCCGCTGATGAAGATGGACCGGGCCCGTGAGGTGCTCGGCTGGACGCCCGCGTACTCGTCCGTCGACGCCGTCCGGGCGATGCTGGAGGGCATGCATGACGGCGCCGGGATGGACACCGCGCCGCTCGCCCCCGACTCCGCCCGGGGCCGCCTGAGTGAGCTCGCCACCGGCGCGGGCGCCCGCTCCACGTCCGAGGGATGACATGGCCGGACTTTTTCCCGATATTTGTGGCTATTTCTGGCAGATGGTGTAAGGGCTGGCCCGCGGGGCAGGACTAGAACCACGTGAGGTCCAGAAGCGCGGCCTGCGTGTCAATCACGACACGGAGGTCACCCATGGATCCATCGAAGCCGCGTCGGCCGGCTCCCTCCCGCCGAGCGAACCCCGCTGACCCTCCGTTCGAAGGCGCCGGAGACCGCCCTTCGACTTCCATCCGTCGGCGTGACCAGACAGGTGATCAAGCAATCGCGAGGAGCCTGCCATGAGTACGTTACTGACCGAGCCCTTCACCATCCAGGAGATCACCCCCCTGCGCCATGACGTCGCGCGGCACGCCTCGGCCTCCGGCCTGGCGGGTGCGCGGCTTGAGGACTTCGTGCTGGCCGTCCACGAGGGCATCGTCAACGCCGTCGAGCACGGCGGCGGGCACGGCCACCTCAAGATGTGGAGCGCCGACGGCCTGCTCCGGGTCGAGATCGTCGACCACGGGCCCGGCATCCCGCCCGGCTATCTCAACGGCCACGGGCAGCCGTCGGACACGGCGTTCACGGGCAGGGGGATCTATCTGATCCGCCGGTTCTGTGACGGCGTCGACCTGCGCACCGGGCCCGCCGGCACCACCGTCCAGATCACCATGCGCCTGCCGCGGCACGCGCCCCGGCACGCCTCGCCGATGAAGCGCGTCCGGGTCGCGGCGAACGGGAACCACCGGCACGCGGGGCACTTCACCGCCTGACGGGGGAGCCGACGGCCGGGCGGGTAGGCTCGCTCATGATGGCTGGAGCGTGGCCGGGCTTTGGAGGATGGGTGCCATGAGTGGTGGAGCCGGCACAACGTTCTCCCCCCTGACGGAGATCATCGAGCCCGTGCGGCGGATCGGGCGGCGCGAGTTCGACTTCCGCCGCCAGGTGGCGATCATGGCGATCGTCAACCGTACGCCCAACTCCTTCCACGACCAGGGCCGCACCTTCGAGCTTGAGCGGGCCGTCGAGGCGGCGGGGCGGGCCGTGGACGCCGGAGCCGACTGGGTGGACATCGGCGGGTTCGCCTTCAGCGCGGCGCAGGCCGAGATCGGCCCCGAGGAGGAGATCGACCGGGTGGCGCCCGTCATCTCCGAGGTCCGCCGGATCACCGACGCGGTGATCAGCGTGGACACGCACCGGGCCGCCGTGGCGGAGGCCGCGCTGGCGGCCGGCGCCGACGTGATCAACGACACCAACGGGCTGCGGGAGCCCGGCCTCGCGGAGGTCGCGGCGCGGACCGGCGCCACGGTCGTGGTCACGCACAGCCTCGGCGGGCCCGGCAGGCGGGTGATGCGGCCCGACTACGCCGACATCGTGCCCGACGTGACGGCCTATCTGCGCGAGCGGGTCAGGGTCGCCCTGGAGGCGGGGATCGCGCCCGACCGGATCATCATCGATCCCGGACACGACCTCAACAAGAACACCTACCACTCGCTGGAGCTGATGAGGCGGCTGGAGGAGATCACCGCGATCGGCTATCCGACGCTGGTGGCGCTGTCCAACAAGGACTTCATCGGCGAGACCCTGGACCGCCCGCAGGGCGAGCGGACCGAGGGGACGATCGCGGCCAACGTCATGGCGATCCTGCGCGGGGCGCGGATCGTCCGCGTGCACGACGTGCCCGCCACGGTGGCGGCCGTGCGGATGACCGAGGCGATGCTCGGGTGGCGGGCGCCGGTGGCGCCCAAGCACAACCTGGCCTGAAGGGGGAGGCGCGCGTGACCGAGCGCAAACCACTGGGAATGCCGTTCGAGACCTGGGTGGACCGGCAGATTCGCGAAGCCGAGGAGCGGGGCGAGTTCGACGACCTGCCCGGCAAGGGCAAGCCGATCCCCGACCTGGACAAGGTCGGGGACGACCTGTGGTGGGTGAAGCAGAAGCTGCGCGCCGAGGGGCTGTCCATGCCGCTGCCGCCGACGCTGGCGTTGCGCAAGGAGGCCGAGGAGTCCCTTGAGGCCGCCGCCAAGGCCAGGTCCGAGGGCGAGGTACGGCTGATCGTCAACGAGATCAACGACAAGATCCGTGCGGCCATCAGGACCGGACTGTCGGGCCCGCCGCTGAACCTGATGCCCTACGACGTGGAGCGGATCGTCTCCGAGTGGCGGGCGGGGCGTTGAGACAGAGCTGTTGAGACAGGGCTGTTGAGACAGGGCTCGGGCCGGGTGCAGGTCCGGCGGCCCGAGCCCTGTGATCTAGATCAGGAGAGCGGCGGGTAGGCGTTGCTCACGAGCTCCCTGAACTGGGCGGAGAACCACCGGCCGGAGATCGGCGCGTTGGGCAGCGCCCCGGACATGTTGTTGCCGTTGAGGTCGTTGCCGGTGTAAGTGGGGTCGCACATCCGGTCGAACCTCTTGCCCTCGTCGTTGTCGATCTCCTCGCTGGAACCGTCCGACTCGCCCGGCGGCTTGATCCAGACGTAGGCGTCGAAGCCGCTCGCGGGGCTGGCCTGCGGCCTGGCGCCGATGCCCGCGCCGCTCTGGTTGCACCAGTTGCCGGCGTGGATGCGGCGGTCGACGCGCGAGTCGTCCACGAACGTGTTCACGTTGGTCGAGGTGCTCGGGCCGCTCGGGCGGTCGGCGCCGCCCCAGCCGTTGCGCGAGGTGTCGATGAGCATGCCCAGCCCCTGCTGGAAGCCCTTGGCGATCAGGGCGTTGCGCAACGCGGTGGCGAAGGTCTGCTCGTCGATGTAGAAGTTCCAGTCCACCCAGTCGGACTGGCGCACCGAGGTGCCGTTGACATTGGTGTTGACGGTGAAGTGGGGCTCGACGGCGGCCGAGTAGTTGGCGGTGTTGACGATGAAGCCGTCCACGCTGGCCACGCCCGCCGTGGTGCCGGCGACGGTGGAGTGGAACAGGTCGACCGAGGGCTGGAAGTTCGAGTCCCAGCCCAGCCAGGCGTGGTGGGCGGCGTCGACGTAGGTGTAGACGTTGGTGATCGCGTGCAGCTTGTCGAGCGCGTAGCGGACGCCGTCGACGTAGCCGCCGGGGCCGTTCGCCTCACGGCAGTCCGCGAAGCTGTCGATGTTGGTGACCAGGTTCGGCAGGGAGTCGGGCTCGATGATGGTGACGATGCGCAGGTTGGCGTACTGCGGGTCGTCGAGGAGGCCGGCGATCGGGTCGATGTACTCCGTCTTGTAGCGGTTGAAGCCGTTCTCGGCGATGCGCAGCTCGCCGTTGGAGGCCAGGGCGGAGCAGTCCCGGTTCGGCAGGTTGTAGATGACGACCTGGATGGTCAGCGGTGAGGCGCCGTTGGCGGCGTCCTGCCGTACGGCCTCGTCCAGGTGCTCGCGCAGGCTCATCGCGCTCGCGGAGCCGGCGATGGCGGCGATGCGGTCCATCCACACGGCGGTGGAGGTGTTGGCGATGGCGGCGCCGCCCGGCTCGGCGGCGGCCCTGGCCGACCAGTTCGGGTTGACGTAGCCGGTGGCTCCGGCGTACGGGTTCGCGACGTGCACGGGGGTGGTGCCGTCGTCGTCGGCCTCGGTGGCGGTGACCGTACGGGAGGTCAGGCCGGTGGCCGCGACGGTGAAGGCACGGGTGCCGGCGGTGGTGTCGGAGTCCTGGGCGGCGGCCAGGGTGACGGTCTGCGGGGTGTTCCAGTTGGCGGTGGTGAAGGTGAGCGAGGCGCCGGAGCTGACGGTCAGGTCGGCGTCGCCGCTGCCCGCGCTCGACGTGACGGTCACGTTCGAGGAGGGCTGCGTGGCCAGGCGCACGGTGTAGGTGGCGCCGGCGCCTTCGGGCACGGTCACCGACGTCGGGGTGACGACCAGCGACTGCTCCTGGACGGCGTCGTCGTCGACCTCGGTGCCGTTGACGGTGGCGGAGGTGACGCCGGTCCCGCCGACGGTGAAGGCGGCGGTGCCCGAGGTGGTGTCGGAGTCCTGGGCGGCGGCCAGGGTGACGGTCTGCGGGGTGTTCCAGTTGGCGGTGGTGAAGGTGAGCGAGGCGCCGGAGCTGACGGTCAGGTCGGCGTCGCCGCTGGTGCGCGAGGTGCTGACGGTCACGTCGGCGGCCGGGGCCGACGACAGCCGGGCGGTGAAGGTGGCGGTGCCGCCCTCGTTGACGGCGACGGAGCTGGCGGAGGTGACGACCGACGGGGTCTCGCCGCCGGGGCCGCCGCAGGTGGTGCCGTTCACGCTGTAGGAGGCGGGGTTCGGGTTGGTGCCGGACCAGGTGCCGTTGAAGCCGACCGTGACGCTGGCGCCGGTGGCGAGCGCGCCGTTGTAGGGCATGTTCGTACCGGTCACGCGGGTGCCCGACTGGCTCCAGTTCGCGCCCCAGCCGCTCGGCGTGTACCTCTGCGTAGTGGTGGGGAAGTCGAAGGCCAGCGTCCAGGCGGTGAGCGGGTCGCCGAGGTTCTTCAGGGTGAGGTTCGCGGTGAAGCCGCCCTGTCCTGGACTCGATGTCCACGTGTTGGGGGTGTACACGACGTCACAGGCGACCGCGGCGTGGGCCGCGGTGGTCTGCCCGGCGATGAGGCCGGCCGCCGCGACGCAGGTCGCGGTGGCCGTCACGGCCCATCTCCGGAGGGCGCGTGGGATTTTCACGAGTCATCATCTCCAGCAGGTACAGAGGCTGACTTGGGAGCGCTCCCATAGTGAGCTGGACTCGGAAAGGTGTACAGCGAACGCCGGGAGCCGCTCCCCGCACCGGCCCGCACGCTCGCCGAATGCTCCCGAACCCGGTTGAAACTTTCATGCCGCGCTGCCGGGTGCTGCCAGGTGGGAGGAAGCGCGACGGTTCCGCGGCGGCCGATTCTTTGACATCCGGAGCCGGGCCCAACACACAATCGCCATGGGAGCGCTCCCACCCCCTACTCCCATGGAGAGACCGTGACCCACAGACCCCGATCCATGTTCGCCCGAGCGGTCAGGCGGCTCGCCGGGGCCGCGACCCTGGTCCTCGTCGCGAGCACCACGACCGTGCTGGCCCAGGCCCCCGCCGGCGCGGCCGTCGCCTGCGAGGTGACCTACGCCTCCAACGACTGGACCAGCGGCTCGAACCAGGGCGGCTTCACCGCCAACCTCGCCGTCAAGAACCTCGGCGACCCGCTCAACGGCTGGACGCTGACCTTCGACTTCCCCACCACCACACAGAGGTACACGCCCAGCGGCTGGGGCGCGAACTGGAGCCAGTCGGGCACCCGGGTCACGGCCGGGAACATGCCCTGGAACGGCGCGCTCGCCACCGGGGCCAGCGCCTCGATCGGCTTCAACGGCACCTGGTCGGGCAGCAACCCCCCGCCCACCTCGTTCGCCATCAACGGCACCACCTGCGGCGGCACGGACGTCAACGAGCCTCCGACGGTCTCGCTGACCTCACCGGCCGCCGGCCAGACCTTCACCGCCCCGGCCACCGTGCCGATCGCCGCGACCGCCGCCGACCAGGACGGCACGGTCACCAAGGTCGACTTCTACCAGGGCTCGACACTGCTCGGCACCGACACCACCTCGCCGTACGCCTACAGCTGGCAGAACGTGGCGGCCGGGAACTACTCGATCACCGCCAGGGCGACCGACGACGCGGGTGAGACCACCACGTCGTCCCCGGTCGGGATCACGGTCTCCACCGACAGCACCCCGGTGCTCGTGGTGAGCCCGCTGAGCCTGGCCGTGCCCGAGACGGGTGACGCCTCCTTCGGCATCCGGCTGTCCAGGGCGCCCACCGCGAACGTGACCGTCAGCACCGCGCGGGCCAGCGGCGACGCCGACCTGACCGTCAGCTCCGGCGCGACGCGCACCTTCACCCCGGCGAACTGGAACACCGCCCAGAACGTGACGATCGCCGCCGCCGACGACGCCGACGACACCAGCGGCTCGGCCGTCTTCAGGGTGACCGCGACCGGCTACAGCCCGGTCGACGTCGCCGTGACCGAGGCCGACAACGACACGCCGGGCGGCGGCGACAACGAGTACATCGAGCGGTTCACCGAGCTCTACAACGAACTGCACGACCCCGCCAACGGCTACTTCTCGCCCGAGGGCGTGCCGTACCACTCGGTGGAGACGTTCATGGTCGAGGCGCCCGACCACGGGCACGAGACCACGTCCGAGGCCTACAGCTACTACCTGTGGCTGGAGGCCGTCTACGGGCAGGTCACCGGTGACTGGTCGAAGTTCAACGCCGCCTGGGACTCGATGGAGACCTACATCATCCCGGCCACGGCCGACCAGCCGACCAACTCCTTCTACGACCCGGCCAAGCCGGCCACGTACGCGGCCGAGCACCTGGAGATCTCCAACTACCCGACGGCGATCGACAGCAGCGTCAGCGTGGGCTCCGACCCGATCGCGGGCGAGCTGCAGAGCGCCTACGGCACCGAGGACATCTACGGCATGCACTGGCTGCTGGACGTCGACAACACCTACGGCTTCGGCCGCTGCGGCGACGGCACCACCAGGCCCGCCTACATCAACACCTACCAGCGCGGCCCGGAGGAGTCGGTCTTCGAGACGCTCCCGCAGCCGTCCTGCGACACCTTCGAGCACGGCGGCACGAACGGCTTCCTCGACCTGTTCATCGAGGACAGTGCGTACGCCAAGCAGTGGAAGTACACCAACGCCCCCGACGCCGACGCCCGCGCGGTGCAGGTGGCGTACTGGGCGCAGACCTGGGCCGAGGCGCAGGGCAAGGAATCGGACATCTCCGCGACCGTGGCCAAGGCCGCGAAGATGGGCGACTACCTGCGCTACTCGATGTACGACAAGTACTTCAAGCAGCCCGGCTGCACCAGCCCGTCGTGCCCGGCGGGCACCGGCAAGAACTCCTCCAACTACCTGCTGTCCTGGTACTACGCGTGGGGCGGCGCGACCGACGCCAACGCCGGCTGGGCCTGGCGGATCGGCTCCAGCCACAACCACGCCGGCTACCAGAACCCGTTCGCGGCCTGGGCGCTGGCGAACGTCTCCGAGCTGCGGCCGTTGAGCAGCACCGGCGCCCAGGACTGGAGCACCAGCCTGACCCGGCAGCTGCAGTTCTACACCTGGCTGCAGTCGGCGGAAGGCGCCATCGCGGGCGGCGCGACCAACAGCTGGGAGGGCCACTACGCCACCCCGCCGAGCGGGCTGCCCAAGTTCCACGGCATGGCCTACGACTGGCAGCCGGTCTACCACGACCCGCCGTCCAACCAGTGGTTCGGCTTCCAGGCGTGGACGATGGAGCGGGTGGCCGAGCTCTACAACGTCACCGGCAACGCCGACGCCAAGGCGCTGCTCGACAAGTGGGTGGCGTGGGCCATGGACAACACCACGATCAACGCCGACGGCAGCTACCAGATCCCGTCCACGCTGCGCTGGACCGGCCAGCCGGCCGGGAACTTCAACGCCACCAGCGGCATGCCGCCGGCCAACCCCGGCCTGCACGTCGAGGTCCTGGACCACACCCAGGACGTGGGCGTGGCCGGTTCGTACGCCAAGGTGCTGATGTACTACGCGGCCCGCGCGCAGGACGCCGAGGCGCAGGCCATGGCCAAGGCGCTGCTGGACGGCGTCTGGGACAACCGTGACGACAAGGGCGTCTCGGTGGAGGAGACCAAGGCCGACTACCGGCGCGTCGACGACCCCGTCTACGTGCCGCCGGGCTGGACCGGGACCATGCCGAACGGCGACCCGATCAACCAGGACTCCACGTTCCTGTCGATCAGGTCCTTCTACGAGGACGACCCCGACTGGCCGAAGGTCGAGGCGTTCCTCGACGGCAGCGGGCCGGCGCCGGTCTTCAATTACCACCGCTTCTGGGCGCAGGTCGACGTGGCGGTCGCCCTGGCCGAGTACGGGCGGCTCTTCCCCTGATCGGCCGCACCCGATAGCCCCCGCCCCGCCGTCCCCCCACGGCGGGGCGGGTCCTCCCCGCGAAAGGCAGCACATGAGAACCCGACTCGCCGCGATGGCGGCGCTCCTGCTCCTACCGCTCGGCCCCTTACCGGTCGCCCTGGCCGCCGCCCCCGCGCACGCCGCGCACACCGTCCCCGCGCATACCGTCCTCGCGCACACCACCCCCGCGTACGCCGCCACCGGCCTGCATGTCAGTGGCGACGACATCGTCGAGGCCGGCGGTCAGCCCTTCGTCATCCGCGGCACCAGCCACGCCCACACCTGGTATCCGAGGGAGACGCAGTCGTTCGCGGGCATCAAGTCGCTCGGCGCCAACGCCGTGCGGGTGGTGCTCAGCGGCGGCCGCTGGACCGCCAACGACACCGCCGACGTGGCCGAGGTCGTCTCCCTGTGCAAGCAGAACAGGCTGATCTGCGTCCTGGAGAACCACGACACCACCGGGTACGGCGAGCAGGACGGCGCCTACACCCTGGACCAGGCCGCCGACTACTGGATCAGCGTCAAGAGCGCGCTGGCCGGCCAGGAAGACCACGTCATCGTCAACATCGGCAACGAGCCCATCGGCAACAACGCCGTCACCCCCGGCTGGGCCGCCGCCACCACGGCCGCGATCAGGAAGCTGCGCGACAACGGCTTCGACCACGCGCTCATGGTGGACGCGCCCAATTGGGGCCAGGACTGGTCCTTCACCATGCGCGACAGCGCCAGGTCCGTCTTCGACAGCGACCCCGACCGCAACACGATCTTCTCCGTCCACATGTACGGGGTCTTCGACACGGCGGCGGAGGTCATCTCCTACATGGACGCGTTCAGGACCGCCGGGCTGCCGCTGGTCGTGGGCGAGTTCGGGCACGACCACTCCGACGGGAACCCCGACGAGGGCACGATCATGGCGCAGGCCGTGAGCCGGGGGATCGGCTACCTCGGCTGGTCCTGGAGCGGCAACAGCGGCGGCGTGGAGTATCTGGACCAGGTCACCGACTTCGACGCGGCCCGGCTCACCTCGTGGGGCGAGCGGCTCTTCAACGGCGCCGACGGCATCGCCGCGACCGCCCGCGAGGCGGCCGTCTACGGCGGTGGCGGCGACCCCGACGACATCACCCCGCCCACCACCCCCGGCACTCCGGCGGCCTCCGGCGTCACCGCGACGGGAGCCACCCTCAGCTGGGCCGCCTCGACCGACGACGTGGGCGTCACCGGCTACGAGGTCTACCGCTCTCCCGGCACTTTGATCGGCCGGTCGGCGACCACCTCGATCACCCTGACCGGCCTGACCCCCGCCACCGCCCACGAGGTCCACGTCCGGGCCGCCGACGCCGCCGGCAACCGGTCGGACCCGTCGCCGAGCGTCTCCTTCACCACGCTCCCCGGCGGCGGTGACGGCGGGGACTGCTCGGCGACGGCCACCGTGCAGTCCCAGTGGAGCACCGGGTACGTCGCCCAGCCGGTGACCGTGACCAACACCGGCTCGGCGGCCACGACCGGCTGGACGGTCACCTTCACCCTGCCCGCCGGGCACACGATCACGGGCTCCTGGAACGCCGAGGTGACGGTCGCCGGGCAGACGGTCACGGCCTCGAACCTGCCCTACAACGGCGGACTCGGGCCGGACGAGAGCACGTCCTTCGGCTTCCAGGCCGCCCGCCCGAGCGGCCAGACGAGCGTGCCGTCCGGCTACACCTGCGCCACCTGATCACCTCTGCCGCCGTCCCCCCGCAGCCCTGCCGACCGCACTCCCGCGGAGTCACCGAGGAGGTGAGGCCCCTGACCCCACTCAGGTAAGCACCCCTGCGACACCATCCCGCCCGGATGGCAAGAACGCGGCCGGCCGAGTCCTCCCCCTCGTCGCCGGCCGCGTTCCCATGCCCGGATCAGCGCGCCTGCGAGAACCTCGCGCGGGCCGCGTCGATCGCCTCGTCGTCGGCGAACGCGCCGAACGCCTCCTCGTGGTAGCGCTCGGGGATCGCCTGCCTGACCCGCTCCGGGTAGCCGATGCCCGGCTCGGGCACCCGGATCTGCGCGTGCTCGCCGAGGCGTACGGCGAGCGGGCCGGAGACGCGTACGGACATCGCCCAGTCCTCGCCCGCGCCGGTGATCGCGCACAGGTGCCGGGCGTACACCCAGTGCACCTCGGCCACCGTGGCCGCGTCCGCCGGCTCGACCCCGAAGGGGTCCACCGCGCACACGACCCGGCCCGCGTCCTCGCCGAACTCGTGGCCGTGGTCGTGGTGCTCGGCCGGCGAGGACTGCTCCAAGATCGCTGTCACCCGGGCGGCGAGCGATTCGCGCAGCTCGGCGGGCAGCCCCTGCTGCCGCAGGCCCACGAAGAGCGCCGCCCCGGCGACGGAGGCCGCGACCACGACGGTGACCGCCACGAGGCGTCCCCGCCGGGCCGTCGGCCTCCTCAGTTCGTCAAGCATGCCGGTGACCTACGAACTGGTACAGGTCAGAGCCGGCACGGGGCTGGGCGCGGTGCCCGTGGCGTTGAAGCCGAACGTGGTGGAGGCGTTCGGCGCCAGTCGCCCGTTGTGCGTCACGTTCTTGGCCACCACCGAGGGTGGTTGCCCGGTCAGCTCGGCGTTCCAGGGTGCGCCCGCGAAGCCCTGGCCGCCGGTGTAGTTCCAGCTGACGGTCCAGCCGTTGAGCGTGCCCGTCCCGGTGTTGCGCACGGTCACCTCGCCCTGGAAGTGGCCGGGCCAGTTGTTGTCGATCGCGCGGAAGGTGGCGGAGCAGTCGCCCGTCGGGGTCGGGGTATCGGTCGGGTCGGGGTCGGGGTCGGGGGTGCTGCCGTCCGGGCCCATGCCGGTGACCTCGCCGTTGCCGCCGTCGAAGACCACGTCGGAGCAGCTGTAGAAGTTCTCGTTGCTGTCGGAGCGGATCCAGTGGATGTAGATCATGTGCCGGCCGCTCTTGCCGGACGGGAGCTGGACGTTCCAGTGGTAGTAGTTGAGCCCGCCGACGCCGCCGCTCTGGGGCGGGTTGGCGGCGCTGCCGAAGGACTCCAGGTCGGACCACTTCAGCGGCGCGTTGGGGTTCCAGCCGTTCTTGGTGATGTAGTAGACGAACGAGCCGGGGTGGGCGGCCCAGTTGCTGTGCCGGATCTGGATGTTGGCGCCCGAGGTCAGGTGGGTCAGCGGCCAGTCGGAGCGGACGGCGTTGTAGGCGGTGAAGTCGTACGGGCCGCCGGTGCCGCCGCTGCAGAGCTGGCCGTCGGGGATGAAGCCGCTGGTCCGGCCCGCGCCGTCGGAGCGCAGCACGGCGAACCAGTTGTACAGCGGGGTGGCGCCGCTCTGGGCGACGGCCGCCGCGCAGGCGGGGTTGTAGGGGTCGATCTGCCCGTTGTCCCGCAGGCCGTCCTGCCAGCACAGGAAGGTGCGGCTACCGGGGAACATCGTGACGCCGTGAGCTTGTGCCGAAGGGACCACCAGGGCCGTGACGATCATGGCTAACGCCGCGGCGGCTGCCAGTACCGCCGTTCGGATGACTCTCATGAGGAAGATTCCTTTGCTCGCCTGACTGTGCTCGCATGACTGTGGAACCCCCCACGACCCCGCCCGCCCGGCAGCACTCGCGTGGCCGCATTACAGCACGCCACGACTGTCTCGACAACGTCGCGTGAAACTTTCACGCCGCCGTTATGGGAGCGCTCCCATTCGGGGGCGAGCGCCGATGGATCAGGGCTGGCGGCGGGCTGCGGTGATCTCGTTGAGACGGATCTCCAGCTCGACGCGGCAGTCCGGGTGAAGCCTGCCCTCGCGTTCCCGGTCGGCCAGCTTGCGGCGCAGGTCGGCCAGCCCGGACTCCTCCTTGCCCGGCGTCACCAGGGAGCCGCGCAGCACCTGCTTGATGTCGAGGGCGACGTCGCCTTCCGTGGCCCTGCAGACGCCGGAGTCCTCCAGCGTCGCGTGGAAGCCGTCGACGGCCTGCCGGATGGTGTGGACCTCGACCTGCGCGTGCTCGGTGATGCGGTGGGAGGCGGTGGCCGAGGCCGAGGAGGTGGGCGCCGTCACCACGGGACCGGGATCGCCCGGCGGATACTCGAACCAGGCCAGGAAGGACAGGGCGAGCGCGCCCACCCCCGCCCCGGCCATCGCCAGGCCGCGCCGTACCCGCTTGCCCAGCCTGAGCGCGGCGGTCAGCGCGTCCGCGACCTCGGCCGCCGAGGGCCGGCGCTCGGGTTCGTGGGCGAGGCAGCGCTGGCAGAGCGTGGCCACCGAGTGCGGCACCCCGGCCGGGCGCGGCGGAGGAGAGGTGCGGCGGGCCGCCTCAAGCTGCTCCCAGGTGGTCTCCGGGTACGGCGTCCGGCCGGTGATCATGGTGAACAGCAGCACGCCGAGCGCGTAGACGTCGACGGCCGGGTGGGTGGCCGCGCCGTCGAGCCGCTCCGGGGCGACGTAGGGAGGGGTGCCGCAGTCGTCGTCGGGGGCGCCCGCCCAGGCCGCGATCCCGAAGTCGAGCAGCTTCGGCCCGTCCGGGGTGAGCAGCACGTTCTCGGCGGTCACGTCCCGGTGGACCAGGCCGCGGGTGTGCCCGGCGGCCAGGACCCGGGCCATCCGCACGCCGATGCTCGCGGCCTCGGGCCACGGCAGCGGCCCCACGGCGATGCGCTCGGCCAGCGGCGTCCCGTTGAGCAGGGGCATCACGACGAAGGCCGCGACGGCGCCGTTGCGGGTCACGGCCTCGCCGTAGTCGTAGATCTCGATGGCATCCGGGTGGATGAACCGGGCGGCGGCGCGCGCCTCGGTGCGCGCGCGGGCGCGGTCGCCGAGCCCCGTCTGCAGCGACGAGGTCACCACCTTCACCGCCACTGTGCGCTGCAACGACTGGTCGAACGCCCGCCAGATCACCGACATGCCGCCGGTGGCCAGCGGCTCCAGCAGCAGATATCTGCGGGCCAGGAGGTCCCCGGGTTCATGCCGAGTCACGGATGATCAGTTCCGTCGGGAGGATGGGGTCGATGCCGGTCGTACCGGACAGGAGCAGCCGGGTGGCGATCGTGGCGACCTCCTCGACGGGCTGCCGAACCGTGGTCAGTGCTGGATTGGTGTGCCTGGCGACGGGGGCGTCGTCGAAGCCGATCACCGCGACGTCGGTGGGCACCCTGCGCCCGGCCCGCCGCAGGGCCTGGATCGCGCCCGCCGCCATCAGGTCGGAGGCGGCGAAGATCGCGTCGAGTCCGGGCGCGTGGCGCAGCAGCCACTGCGTGGCGTGGGTGCCGGAGGCGGCGGTGAAGTCCCCGTACGCGACGGGCACGTCGGCCATGCCGGCCTCCTGCAGCGTACGGACCAGACCGTCGAGCCGGTCGCGGGCGGCGGGCAGCGAGGGCGGGCCGCCGATGGCGGCGACGGCCCGGCGGCCGGTCAGCATCAGGTGCTCGGCCGCCTGCCGGCCGCCGTCGTAGTTGTCCACGTCGGTGAAGGGGAGCTTGAGGTCGTGCGGGGGCCGGCCGATGTTGCGCACGGAGATGCCGGAGGTGCACAGCTTGATGGCCAGGGGATGCCGCTCCCTGGCGCCGACCAGCAGCACCGCGCCGGACAGCGCGGGAAGGACGGAGGAGGTCGGGCTGACGGTCGTCACCATGAGGTGGGTGCCCTGCTCGGCGACGACGGCGCCGGTGGCAGACAGCAGTCGGGCGTAGTACGGTTCGGAGAATAATCGCGGCAACTGGTCGCAGACGACCACGGTGACTCCGGTCGCCGTGCCGCTGGAGACAGAGCCTCTGGGTGCCCGTTGACGCACATAGCCCATCCGCGAGACCGCCTCGTAGACCTGGCGCCGGGTCGACGTGCTGACCCGCACCGAGCCGGTGAGAACTCGGGAGGCGGTCGCCGGAGAAACCCCGGCGGCCGCGGCGACCTGTGCAAGTGTGGGCTGCTCGGACATGCGTCAGCACCTCGCGCCAAAGATCCCTGGGAGCGCTCCCACGTTATCAATGTTTCCGCGTCGTTAACAGGCCCACTGCACGCGTAGTTAGCCCCCAGTAAGAGGATCCCCGGCCATGACCCGGCCGGGGATCCTGCGCGCGCCTACCGGCCGGCCGGCGGTTCGGCGAGCGTGAAGTCGTCGTCCCCCACGTCGGGCAGGTCGTCGTCAGGCTCCACCCGGTCGTCGCGCCGCGGCTGCACGGGCGCGCAGCTCTGACCGCAGCCGCCGAAGCGGGCCGAGTCGATCGGCGGGAACGGCGTCGCCGGGACCCCCTTCAGGGCCGCGATCATGGTGTCCTTGAAGACGGGGCCCGGCACGCTGGAGCCGAAGACCGACCCGTAGTAGCGGCCGCCGATGGTGACGTTGTTCAGCTTGTACTTCTGCGAGCCGCGCGGGTCGCCGATGCTGACCGCACCCGCCAGATCGGGGGTGAACCCGGCGAACCAGGCGGTGGCCTGAGCGTCGGAGGTGCCGGTCTTGCCCGCCACCGGACGGCCGATGCCGCCGACGCCACGCATCGTGCCCTTGGTGAAGACACCGGTCAGCACGTTGGCGGCGGCGTCGGCCACCTCCTTGTCCATCACCTGCTTGCACTTCGGGTCGTACTTCTTGACCTTGCCGTAGCGGTCGGTGATCTGGGTGACGACCATGGGCTCGCAGTACTTGCCACGGGCCGCGATGGCCGCGTAGGCGTTGGCGACGGTCACCGGGTCCATCTCGTTCGTGCCCAGCGTGAACGTGGAGAACTCCAGCAGCGGCAGGCCGTCCGCGCGCTTGATGCCCAGCGACTTGGCGGTCTTGATGGTGTCGCAGAGGCCGACCTTCTCCTCCAGCTTCATGAAGAAGGTGTTGACCGAGCCCCAGGTGCCCGTCTGCAGCGTCTTGAAGCCGCCCGACCCCTCGTCGTTGGTGACGGTGTGGGACGGGTCGCCGATGCTGTCGCCCTTGCAGTTCTTGAACGTCGAGTAGAACGGGGCGCGGTAACCGGCCCCCACCGAGAAGCCGTCGTTGACCTTCATGCCCTCCTTGAGGGCGGTCAGCAGGGTGAACGTCTTGAACGTCGAACCCGGCTGGAAGCCGACGCCGCCGCCGTGCGCCGAGTCGGCCACGACGTTGTAGGACATCTCGTTCTTACGCTTGTTGGTGCCGTACTTGCGGCTGGCGGCCATCGCCTTGATCTGCCCGGTGCCGGGCTCCACCAGGGCCTCGGAGGCCACGGGGTAGTCGGAGGCGAAGACGTGCTTCTTGATCGCGGCCTCGGCGGCCCGCTGCATCTTGGGGTCGAGCGTGGTCTTGATCTTCAGGCCGCCGCGGTTGAGGAGCTGGGCCCGCTGCTTCTTCGTCTTGGCGAAGACCGGGTTGCTGAGCACCTCCGCGCGCACGTACATGCAGTAGTACGGATAGCGGCTGGCCTCGCACCCACCGGGCAGGGCGGTGCCCTTGTAGCCCAGCTTCTCCTTCTTGGCGTCCTCGGCCTCCTGCGGCGTGATCTTCTTGAGCTCGGCCATCCGGTTGAGCACCACGTTGCGCCGCTCCAGCAGCCGCCTGCGCTGGTCCTTGCCGAGGTTGGGGTCGGTCCTGTTGGGGTCCTGCACCGCTCCGGCCAGGGTGGCGGCCTGCGCCAGGCTGAGCTCCGAGGCCTTCACGCCGAAGAACCGCTTGGCCGCGGCCTCCACGCCGTTGGCCCCCGCACCGAAGTAGGCGATGTTGAGGTACTTCTCAAGGATCTCGTCCTTGGTGTACTTCTTCTCGATCGCCATCGCGAAGCGCAGCTCGTTGAGCTTGCGGGCGTAGCTGGTCTCCAGGGCCTTGGCCTTCTCCTCCTCGGTGTCCGCGGCGTTGTACAGCACCTGCTTGACGTACTGCTGCGTGATGCTGGAGCCGCCCTGGGCGACGCCGCCCGCCGACAGGTTCTTGGCCAGGGCGCGGATGGTGCCTTCGATGTCGATGGCGCCGTGCTGGTAGAAGCGGAAGTCCTCGATCGAGATGATGGCCGTCTTCATCACCTCGGCCACCTCGGCCAGCTTGATGACCTCGCGGTACTCCTCGTAGAACTGGGCGATCTGGTTGCCCTTGGCGTCCATGATCTCGGTCTTCTCCGCCAGCGGGGGCTCTACCAGGTCCTCGGGCTTGAGGTTGAGATCTTCTGACGCGGTGATGAACATCGCGCCGGCGCCGCCGATGGCCGGCAGCGCGATGGCTGCTGTCAGCACGCCCGCAGCGGTGGCCGCTCCCGCCAGCCGAAGGATGCTCGAGCCACGGCTCATATGATAGAACCTCCCTTTCGCCGTTGGAACCGTTTCAAACCCTATAGGCACGGCGATTCAGGTGACTCCTTAAAGGGGCGAATGCCGCAGTGGCGGACGTCACCCGGCGAACCAGGTGCAAGATGTGCCCCCTGAACCCTGCGCGGGGAGCGCTGAAGGCCTGCGGTACCGGCCAGGCGCGCTGATGCCGACCTTGGTGCCATGATGGACAGCGGGTTCGGGGGAAGCCGATGAATCTGGATTTTTCATGATTTTTGGGCGGGCGGCCGAACAGGCGCGCATCGACGGGCTCATGGCGGCGGCCACGGCCGGGCGCGGCGGGGCGCTGCTGCTCCGGGGCGAGGCGGGGATCGGCAAGACGAGGCTGCTCGACCACGCCGCCGAGGCCGCCGACGGCATGCGGGTGCTGCGCGGCGTGGGCATCGAGTCGGAGGCCGAGCTGCCCTTCGCCGCCCTGCACCTGTTGCTCCACCCGTACACCGACCGCGTCGAGGCGCTGGCCGGGCCGCAGGCGGCGGCGCTGCGGACGGCGTTCGGGCTGGAGGAGACGCCGGTACGCGACCGCTTCCTGACCGGCACGGCCACTCTGTCGATGCTCTCCGAGCTCAGCGGCGACGGGCCGCTGGTCTGCCTGCTCGACGACGCCCAGTGGTTCGACCAGGCGTCCTCCGACGCGCTGCTGTTCGCCGCCAGGAGGCTGCACGCCGAGCCGCTGGTGATGATCTTCGCCGTCCGCGACGGTGGCGCCTATCCCGCCCCTGGCATCGACGAGCTGCACCTGACCGCCCTGGACGGGCGGAGCACCGCCGGGCTGCTCGCCGAGCACGCCGGCGACCTGCCCGCTCTGGTACGCGAGCGGATCGCGGCCGAGTCGGGCGGCAACCCGCTCGCGGTGATCGAGCTGGCCACGACGCTCGCCGCGCTCCAGGGCAACGGCCGGCCCGCGCCTCCGCTGCCCATCGGCCCGCTGCCCGCGGCGGGACGCGTACAGGACGCCTTCCAAGCCCAGATCGGCGGCCTGCCCGCCGCCACCCAGCTCCTCCTGCTGCTCGCCGCGGCGGACGGCGCCGCCGGCCTGCCCGTCGTCCTTCGCGCGGGCGCGCTGCTCGGCGCCTCGGCCGCCGACCTGGAGCCCGCCGAGCGCGCCAGGCTCGTCACCCTCTCCGGCGAGCACGTGACCTTCCGGCACCCCCTGATCAGAGCCGCCGCCTACCAGGCTGCCCCCCACACCCGCCGAACCGAGGCCCACCGAGCCCTGGCCACCGTACTCACCCCGCAGACACTCACCCCGCAGACGCCGGCCCCCGCGCCGGGCGCCGGCGGGGCGAGGCTTTCGGGGGTGGATGCGCCGCGTTCCGGCGGCGTGGGCGCTTCCGCGCAGGATGCCGATCGGCGGGCGTGGCATCTGTCCGCTGCCGCGACGGGCCCGGACGAGGGGGTCGCGGCGGAGCTGGAGCTGGCTGCCCGCCGGGCCGAGCATCGGGGTGGGTCGATGGCCGTCACCGTCGCGCTCGAACGCGCCGCCCAGCTGAGCGTCGATTCCGCCGCCAAGGCGCGGCGGCTGATAGGGGCGGCGCGGGCGGCCTACGACGCGGGGCTCGCGGACCGGGCCACCGAGCTCGCGGCCGGCGCCGCAGACCTGGGAGGAGCCCTCTCGGTGGCCGCCGAGGCCATGTGGATCAAGGCGCAGGTGGCCTACGAACGCACCTCGCCGGTCGCGGCCGCCGCCCTCGCCCTGGCAGGCGCCGAGCTCATCGCCGCCGACGAGCCGGACCAGGCCGTGCCGATCCTCACCGAAGCGGTCTGGTGCGCGCGGGACGCCGGAGCCCACGACCTGGTGCGGAGGTGCGCCGGAGTGCTGGCGAAGCTGGAGCCCGCCCCGGCCGTGCGCCCGGTCGTCCAGGGTCTCATCGGGTACGGCCACCTGTGCGACGGCGCGACGGCGGCGGCGATCGGGCCCATGCGGGAGCTGGTGGCGGCCGCGCGGCACGGTGCCGTCGACGGCTTCGTGGAGCGGCTCATCGCCGGGTTCATGGGCATGCTGGTGGCCGACGACGAGGCCGCGACAGAGGTGCTGGAGGCCCTCGTCGCCGACCTCCGCGAGCAGGGCGCGGCGGGCTGGCTGCCGTACGGCCTGGAGCCGCTGGCCATCGCGCTGCTGCTGCGGGGCCGGTTCGGGAGTGCCGAGGCGGCTGTGGAGGAGGCGGGCGGCCTGGCCCGCGACATCGGCCAGCCGACCCAGGTCCTGGCGCTCGACTCGATCGCGGCCTGGCTGGCGGCGGTGCGCGGGGACGAACCGCGCTGCCGGTCCGTCGCGGAGGGCGTACTGGAGCATGCCGATCTGCACCCCACCAACGCCGCGCTGGCGGCGTGGGGGCTCGGTCTGCTGGACCTCGCCGCGGGCCGGCCTGAGGAGGCGGCGTCCCGCCTCGACGGCGTGTGCGGCGGCCCGGCCGGACATGACGTCCTCATCAAGGCCGTGCCGGACCACGTCGAGGCTGCGGTGCGGGCCGGGCTGACCGGTGCCGCCGTACGCCACCTGGCCGCGCTCGTCCGCTGGGCACGGCACACCGACCGGCCGGGCGCGGCGGCGCTGTCCCACCGCTGCCACGCCCTCCTCGCCGACGACCAGACCGCCGAGCACCATTACCGGACCGCACTCCACCTGCACGACCAGCCGCCCGAGGGGCGATACGACGGTCCAGCCCCCGGCCTGTCAGTGGGTGCGTACGGGGAGGTCTCGGGGGTCTTGCACCAAAGACCCCCGGAGGGGGCGTACGGCGCGGTCTCTGCGGGGGTGTGTGGGGAAGGGGGCGGGGGGTCGTACGACCGGGCGCGTACGGCGCTGGTCTACGGGGAGTGGCTTCGGCGTAATCGTCGTCGATCGGATGCCAGGCGGTGGCTGGCCGAGGCGCTGGACGGGTTCGAGCGGCTCGGGGCGCCGGTGTGGGCGGCGCGGGCCAGGACCGAGCTCGCGGCGGTGGGGGACCGCCGGGCGGAGCCGTCGCCCGCGGTGCATCCGCTCGCGCGGCTGACCGCCCAGGAACTGCAGGTGGTACGGCTGGCCGCCGGTGGCCTGAGCAACCGGGAGATCGCGGTCCGGCTCTTCCTGAGCCCGCGCACGGTGGGGCACCACCTCTACAAGGCCTATCCCAAGCTGGGCGTGACCAAGCGGACAGAGCTCACCAGACTGCTCGGCTAGGCAGGCGGGCCGAGCTCGCCACGCCGCACGGCCTGGCAGGCGGGCCGAGCTCGCCAGGTCGGAGGCTAAGTAGGGCTACTTAGCCTCCGGCCTGCGCGGGAAGCGGTGGAACACCAGTAGCCCGACCGATGCGCCCGTACCGGCCCGGATCGTAGCGTCGTGGACATGCGCAAAGTCATCGCCTCCACCTACGTGACCTTGGACGGGTACATCGACAATCCCCACCTGTGGTCGCTGGAGTACGGCAGCGAGGAGACCGCCGGCTACGCCAAGGACCTGCTCTTCGGCGCCGACGCCCTGCTGCTGGGTCGCGTCACCTACGAGGGGTTCGCGCAGGCGTGGCCGTCGATGACCGACGGGGCGGGGTTCGCCGACCGGATGAACGGCATGCCGAAGTACGTCGTCTCCGCCACCCTGGCGAGCGCGAGCTGGAACAACTCGACCATCATCCGGGAGAACGTCGCCGACGCGGTGGCCGAGCTCAAGCGGCAGCCCGGCGGCGACATCCTCACCTACGGCTGCGGCCGGCTCACCGACACCCTGCGCGCACACGGACTGCTCGACGAGTACCGCCTCTGGTTCCATCCTGTCCTCCGCGGTGAGGGACAGCGCCTGTTCGGCGAGGGCACCAGGGCCACCTTGGAACTGCTCGACACGACGACGTTCGCCACCGGTGTCGTCGTCCACACCTACCGGCCGGCGTGAAAGGGGTCATCATGTCCACAAAAATCATGATCAATCTGCCTGTGAAGGATCTTGCCGCCAGCAAGAAGTTCTTCACCGAGCTGGGGTTCGCCTTCAACGACGCGTTCGCCGACGAGAACATGGAGGCCGTCGTCATCACCGACGACATCCTCGTCATGCTGCTGGTCGAGCCCTACTTCATCACCTTCACCCACAAGCAGGTCGCCGACACCTCCACCGCCAGCGAGGCCATCCTCGCGCTGGCCGTCGAAAGCCGCGAGCGGGTCGACGAGCTCGCGGACAAAGCGCTCGCCGCCGGCGGCGTGGCCGTGGGGGAGCCCCGCGACCTGGGCTTCCTCTACCTGCGCAGCTTCACCGACCTCGACGGTCACCAGTGGGAAGTCAGCCACATCGACATGACCGCCGCCATGGAGGCGTCGTGAGCGGCAACCCGGACGTCGACGCGTTCATCGCGAGCAGGCTCCTGCCGGAGCAGCAGGAGATCGCGGGGGTGCTGCGCGAGCTGGTGGCCGAGCAGGCGCCGGAGCTCCAGGAGGTCATCAGCAGCGGCTCGCCCGCGTGGAAGGGCCGTACGGTCGTGGCGATCATCAGCCACAGCAAGACCCACCTCACCTTCGCCTTCTCCCGTGGCGCCGACTTCGAGGACCCGCACGGGCTGCTGGAGGGCGTCGGCAAGAAGACCAGGCACGTCAAGATCAAGAAGGTCGCGGCCATCGACCGTGACGCCCTGCGCGACTACGTCGCCCAGGCCGTGCGGCTGGACGGATGACGCGGGTTTTCGGGAACCCTGGGAACTTGATGATCGTTTCAGGTACGGTCGCGAGCCGTACCTGAACGGAGAGTAATCAGTGGTATTCAAGAGAATGCTGGGCGCCTTCGGCGTCGGAGCCCCCTCGGTGGACACCGTCCTCACCACGCCGCGCGTGCGGCCGGGTGGCACGCTGGCGGGGCAGGTGCGGCTGAAGGGCGGAGAGTTCGACGCCGACATCGAGCATGTGACGCTGGGGCTGGTCGCCCGCGCCGAGGTGGAGCACGCGGAGGGCGAGCAGAGTGGAGTGGCCGAGCTCTACCGCACGCGGGTCTCGGGCCCGTTCAAGCTCGCCAAGGGCGAGGACAAGGTCATCCCGTTCGAGACCGCCGTGTCGTGGGAGACGCCGATCAGCGAGGTGCAGGGTCAGCCGCTGACCGGGATGGCGCTGGGTGTCCGCACCGAGCTGGCCATCGCCAAGGCCGTCGACAAGGGCGACCTGGACCCGATCTCGGTCGAGCCGCTGCCCTCGCAGGAGCGGGTGCTGGAGGCGTTCCTGGCGCTCGGCTTCACCTTCAAGTCGGCCGACCTGGAGGCGGGCCAGATCTACGGCGTCCACCAGGATCTGGCCTTCTACCAGGAGATCGAGTTCTACGGCCCGCCCGGACGGATCAAGGAGGCGGAGCTGACCTTCGTCACCGACGCCGACGGGATGGACATCGTCATCGAGGCGGACAAGCGGTCCGGCTACGGATCGAGTGACGCGATCGGCCGGTTCCGGGTCCGGCACGAGGAGGCGCTGCGGAGGGACTGGGTCGCCGAGCTCGGCGACTGGCTGCGCAACCTGGAGCAGCTCGGTCACCACAGCGGCCACCACGGCGGTCACCACCATCACGAGGAGCACCACCACGGCGGCGGCATGGGCGGCATGGTCGCGGCCGGAGCGCTGGGCGTGGCCGGCGGGCTGGTCGCCGCCGAGATCGTCGAGGAGGTGTTCGAAGGCGACGACGAGGGCGGGGACGGCGACTGGTAGCCGCCGTCCGTTTCGTCAGGAGTTGACCCGTTCGCCGTGCAGCAGCTCGGCGAACAGGTCCTCCCACATGGGCATCACGACGTCCGGCCCGTAGGCGCGGGCGGCCGCGGCGGCCGCGGCGCCCATCTCCAGCCGCCGCCCTCGGTCGGAGACGACCTCCTTGAGCGCGGCGGCGAGCGCGTCGGTGTCCCGCGGCGGCACCAGGATCCCGTCGACGCCGTCGGTCAGCACGTCACGAGGCCCGGTGGGGCAGTCGAAGGCCACGATGGGCAGCGCGTGCGTCATCGCCTCGATCATCACCATCGGCAGCCCCTCGAACCGGGAGCTGAGCACGTAGACGGAGGAGGCGGCCAGCTCCTCGTCGAGGCGGTCGGTGCGGCCCATCAGCGCGATGTGGTCCCTCATGCCCAGCTCGTCGATCTTCGCGGCCAGCTGGGCCTGCCTGGGGCCGGTGCCGAAGATGCGCAGCCGCCACTGCGGATGCTCCGCCACCACCTGGGCGAAGGCCGGGATGAGCAGGTCGAACCCCTTCTGGGGCACGAGCCGCCCGGCGGCGACCACGACCGGGTTGTCCTGCCTGGAGTGGGCCTGGTCGACCTTGTGCACCGCGTTGGGAATCGGCACGATCTTGGACGTGGGCAGCAGCTCCTGGTATTCGAGCTGGTTCGTCCTGGTCAGCACGGCCACCGCGTCGAACCGGCCGTAGTAGCGGCCGATCTCCCGGCGGATGGTCTCCGGGTAGGCGTTCAGGTTCATGTGCTCCTGCGCGACCCGGATGACGCCCTTGCCGGCGCGGCGGGCGGCGATCAGGTTGAGCGCGGGCCGGGTGGTGACCAGGATGCCGTCGTTCAGCCCGGCGACGTAGTCCATGACCGCCTTCTCCACCCGTTCGGTGAAGTATTCGGCGGCGAATTCGCCCCGCGGCACCATCTTGCCCCGCACCCGCCGCCAGGCCTTGCGCGGCAGCGAGTCGGGCTGCCTGCCCTCGCGCTGGTCCACCAGCGCGCTGAGGCGGACCTTCGGGTGGAGGGCGAACTGCGGCTTGCCACGCCGCCGCACCACGCTGACGATCTCCACGTCGTGCCCGGCCCTGGCCATCGCGTTGGCCTGGTTGATCACCGTGCGGATGGTGCCGCCCATGCCGTAGGCGTGCAGCATCAGGTAGCGGATCTTCACGGCAGATACCCCCAGCTCCGGCTGATGGGCTTCAGCGACTCGGGGATCGACTCCGGGTCGGGAAGCTCACGGCCGGGCTGTACGGTGCCTGAGCGGATCTTGTCCCGCCAGTCGCCGAGTCCCTTCTGGATGACCGTCTGCTCGCCGTACGAGAGCATCTGGGACTCCCAGTCCAGGCCGAGGAACTCGCAGATCTCGCGGGTCACCTTCTCCGGCTCGGCGCTGAGGTCTTCGTACCGCACGGTCAGGCCGGGCAGCGCCGACTTGGCGCGCTGTACGGCCTTCATGTAGCGCAGCGCGTCGAGCGCGGCCTCATCCGGGGTGCGTTTGTCGGGGCTCGCCTCGTGCCAGGACGTCGCGATGGAGGCCGGGTGGCGCAGCAGGAAGATGAAGCGCGCGTCGGGCCAGCAGGTGGAGATGCGCTCGTAGGCGAACGCGTTCGCGGGCGTCTTGTCCACGATGAACTGCTTGCCGCTGCGGTGCAGCTCCCGGTGCAGCACCCGGTCCCAGAGGAGATGCTCAAGGTCGGCCTGGTTGTGACCGAGTGCCTCCATTGCCTTCTGTGCCAGGCTCGTGCCGAAGTCCACCCTCAGCCGCCGCACGTGAAGCTCGTGCGGGGCGTGCAATGCCGAATGGGCGTTGAGTATCGCGCGTAGCAGGGTGGAGCCGGACCGCACCGGCGAGATGATGAAGACGGGTGCGGTCAGCAACCGGTCGGCCTGCGGGTCCGCGGGCGGCCGCACCTCGACTTCGCTCGGCTTGGTCAGGGTCGGCGCGGGCGCCTTGACTATCCCCTGGTTCCCTACACGGTTAATCTGGATTCCGGTGAACCTGACGAGCGCTTTATTGATCTTACGCTGCCAGCTCATGCCGAGCGAGACTACCCAGCCTTCCTGGTAGTTGCCTGGCAATCTGGTGGCAGTACGGTCATGTATCCGATCCGGCTTGGAGCAGGCACGGGAGGTGTCAGGGAATGTGGCTTTCAGGCCGGATATCCTCCGTGGTGCGTCACGAACTACCTGAGGAGCGGATCAGCGGTGGCTGAGAGAAGCAATGACCCGGTCGTCGTGATCGGCCTCGGCCGGTTCGGCAGCTCGCTGGCCCTGGAGCTCACCCGGCGTGGCACCGAGGTGCTGGCCATCGACAACCGGCCCAAGATCGTGCAGGGCCTCGCGGGGAACATCACACACCTCGCCACCGCCGACGCCACCGACCTCGACGCGCTGCAGCAGCTCGGCGTGGCCGACTTCTACCGGGCCGTGGTGGCGATCGGCGACCTCGAAGCCAGCATCCTGACCGCGTCGCTGCTGGTGGAGCTGGAGATCGACGACATCTGGGCCAAGGCCGTCAGCCAGCAGCACCGGCGCATCCTGAGCCGGGTCGGCGTCCACCACGTGGTGCTGCCTGAGCACGACATGGGCGAGCGCGTCGCCCACCTGGTGAGCGGCCGGCTGCTGGACTACATGGAGGTCGACGAGAACTTCGCGCTCATCAAGACCCGGCCGCCGAAGGAGTACGTCGGCCTCCCGCTGGGGGAGTCGGGGCTGCGGCGCAAGTACGGCGTCACGGTGGTGGCGGTGAAGAAGGAGGACGAGGCGTTCACGTACGCCACGGCCGACACCGAGTTGTCCTACGGCGACATCATCATCGTCTCGGGCCGTACCGACCAGGTGGAGCGCTTCGCCGACCTCGGCTGAGCCGTCGCCATCCGCCGGTCGTGTGGCGTTCGCGGCGTCGTAACCCGCTCGATCTAGGGTTTCCCCCCGGCAGCGCACCCCCGCGACGGGAGAACCCCATGGCAGACCGCCATCCCACGTCAGTACCGTACCGGGCGGGCACGGAGGGCTATCACACCTTCCGCATCCCGGCCGTCGTGGTGACGCAGGCGGGCACGGTGCTGGCCTTCGCCGAAGGACGGCATGGCTCGGCCGGCGACTCCGGCCACATCGACCTGGTGCTGAAGCGCTCGACCGACGGCGGCGCCACCTGGGGCGAGCTGCGGGTGGTCGCCGAGGAACGACGCCAGGGCACCGCGGGCAACCCCGCGCCGGTCGTGACCGCCGACGGCAGGATCGTCCTGGTCTCGGTCCAGCAGGGCCCCTCGGCCACCGAGAAGAAGATCAGGCTCGGCGAGGTGGCCGAGGCCGACGGCCGCAGGGTGTACGTCCAGCACAGCGACGACGACGGGGTCACCTGGTCGGCGCCGCGCGAGATCACCGAGTCCGTGAAGCGGCCGACGTGGCGCTGGTACGCCACCACCCCGGGACACGCCCTGCAGCTGCGCCACGGCCCCCACGCGGGCCGGATCGTGGTCCCCGCCAACCACTCCCTGCCGCCGGCCAAGGGCGACGACGGCACCGAGGGCATGTACAACGGCGGCCACGCGCTGCTCAGCGACGACGGCGGCGAGACCTGGCGCATCGGCTACGTCGACGACAACCCCGACGGGTACGTCAACGTCAACGAGACCACGGCCGCCGAGCTGCCCGACGGCCGCCTCTACCTCAACACCCGCACCGACTCCACCGCCCCCGGCACCCGGGCCGACGCCTACTCCTCCGACGGCGGGCAGACCCTGGAGCTGCCCTTCCGCCCCCAGGCCGGACTGGTCTGCCCGGTGGTCGAAGGCAGCCTCCTGCACTGGGAGCCCGCCGGGCCGCTGCTGTTCTCGGCCCCCGCCGCGCCGGACGCCCGCGCCCTGCTGACGATCCGGGCCAGCGACGACGAGGGCGTCACCTGGCGTCCGGCGCACACGGTCTCCGGCCTGCCCGCCGCCTACTCCGACCTGACCGCGCTGGACGCCGGGACGATCGGGCTGTTGTACGAGACCGGCGACTTCGGGCCGTACGCCACGATCGCCTTCCGCCGGATCGCGGCGGCGGAGCTCACCTGATCAGTCGTTGTGGTCGGGGTCGTACTTCGTGGGCTCGGCCGGCAAGGTGTAGCGCTGCTCGATGAGCTCCGCCACCCGGCGCAGGCTGTCGTCCGGCTCGTCCCGCTCCACCGCCGCCACCTCCTCGGCCAGCTCGTCGTCCCCGAGCTTGTCGCGGATCCAGGAGGAGTAGTCGCCCTGCCTGAGGTGGTGCGTCCAGGTGTCGTCGTCCACCCCCTCGGCGAGCTCCACGAAGGTGTGCAGGTTGCGCGCACGCAGGCTCAGTCGCTCCTCGGGGCCGGTGAAGTAGAAGCTCTTGCCCTTCGACATGGTGCCGGCCGCGTACTTGCGGCGGTGTCTGGTGCGCTGCTGGCGGGCGGGCGCGATCCGCACCCGCCGGGCGGCGTCCGAGCCTGTCCGCCAAAGAACGATCCCGTCGCCGCCGCCCTCGATGCCCGGAGCCGTACGGCCCAGCGCGCCGGCGAAGGCCGACAGCGTGACGTCCGGCTCCGGCCCGACCGCGATCACGTTGTCCACCAGGGTGAGCGCGGCGGGGCTCAGCGCCTCGGGATGCACGGTGATCATCAGCGTCGAGCCGACCTCCCCCACGTCCTTGATCGGCACCTCCTGCAGCTCGGCCGGCATCAGGTGGTGCGCCTCGTCCACCACGACCCAGTGCGGATGCCCCAGCCGGGCGCGCAGCGAGGTCAGCCGGGGCAGCAACTCGGTGAAGAACGCCGGTCGGTCCCGCAGCGGCAGCCCGATCATGTTCACCACCGCGCTGCGGTCCGGCGACTCCAGCAGCCGCAGCACCTCCTCCACGCTGGGCGGCCGGTCCGGCTCGCCGAGCACGGCCACGTCGGGGAACTCGGCGTAGTCGCCCTCCGGATCGATCACCACGCACTGGTAGTCGTCCTCGATGAGCCGCTCGATCAGCGCCGTGGTGACCGTGGACTTGCCGCTGCCCGACGGCCCCGCCACCACCAGTCCGGTCCCGTACGGCGGGAGCCGCACCTCCTCCTCCCCGCTCCCGTTCCGGTGACCGACGAGCACATGGTGACGCGGCACCTCCACCTCGTCGAGCTCACCTGACAGCAGCAGCGCGGCGAGCCGGCCGACCCCCTCGCCCGCGTCGTGGTCCAGCGGCAGGTCGCACTGCCGGAGCAGGGCCGGCACCGCGTTGGCGACGGCGGCCCCGCACTCGGCGGCGGCGAGGAAGGCGTGATCGTTCTCCGCGTCGCCGACCGCCACCACGTTGTGGCGTGACATCTGCAGCCGGACGAGCGCGGCGGCCAGCCCGGAGGCCTTGTTCACGCCCGGCGGCAGCACCATCACGGCGCCCTTGTTGCGGATCACCTGAAGCTCCAGCCCCAGCTCACGGATCGCCTCGTGCACCTGGACGTCGTACGGCTCGCGGGTGGCCACGACGACGGCGCCGACGCCGAGCGGGGTCACTCCCTGCGCCCGCAGCCGCTCGACGAACTCGGCCGGCGGGGCGTCGGCGAGCGGGTCCCTGGTGCGCTGCCCGGGGTCGTAGAGCAGCCCGCCGTTCTCGGCCACGACCAGGTCGAACAGGTCGGCGTGCGGGAAGACCGTCAGCAGGTCGTCGAGCTCCCGCCCGGTGACGAGCAGCAGCTTCCTGCCCGAGCGGGAGACGCGTTCGAGGGTCTTGACGGTGTGCTCGTCGACCTTGCCCAGGGTGGCCAGAGTGTCGTCGTAGTCACAGGCGAGCACGTGATATCGCATGGTCGGCACTTACCCGTGGAGGGTGTCGGAAACGTCCCGGTCACGTTGCCGCAGCCCCAGCCAGAGGGCGACAAGCACGTACGGCGCGGCCAGCACGGCGAAGGCGACGCCGTGCCCCGTCATCGACGAGACGGTGCCGTACCCGGCGAAGACGAGCAGCGTGACCACGTTGGTGCCGAGGCCGGCCACCGAGGTCACCGTGGCGCGGCTCGGGCCGGTGATGCTGTCCTGCAGCCGGGCGTCGGCCACCACGCCGGACATCTGGAACAGCCCGAACGCCACCGCGATCGGCACGATCCCGGCCGGATGCCCGCTCAGCGCGCCGCCGGCCATGGCGAGCGCCGCCACCGCCAGAGCCACGGCCAGCCCGCGCTCCGACAGCCGCCGCGCGGCTCCCGCCAGCAGCCCGCCGCCGGTGGCGCCGATCCACACGATGAGGACCAGCACCGGAATCCCGGTGGCGGCCACCCCCGCCTCCGTGCCGAGGAAGGGGACGTACTCCTCCAGAGCGCCCCAGATCGCCATCACGGTGGCGACCAGGAGCACGGCCCGCAGCACCCGCCGATCCCCGCGGGCCTCGGCCAGCCCCGCCTTCATGCTCGCCCAGTAACCGAGATCCTCCTCGTCCTTGCCACTCGCTGTGGCGCGGTGCTCGCGGAAGGCCAGGCCCGTGGCCGAGCAGAGCAGACAGGCCAGGACGCTGGCCGCGCCGACCGCGAGATAGCCGCCGGCGGCGAAGACCGGGATGGCCAGGGCGATGGCCAGCGCGTCCGCGAGCAGCCCGACCGACGAGGCCCGGCCCATCACCTGCGCGTACCGCCCGGCCTGGCCGTGCCGCTGGAGCTCCTCGTACACGAGAGCCTCCATGGCGCCCGAGCTGAGCGCGTCACGCGCGCCCCACAGCACGAAGCCGACCGCGAAGGCCCAGTAGGACGGGAAGATCACCCACAGCGCGAAGCCGGTCGCGGCCAGCAGCGGGCCCAGGCAGAGCAGCAGCCGCCTGGAGACGGCGTCCGCCCACGCGCCGGAGGGCACCTCCAGCACCATGCCGGCGACCGACCAGATGACGAACAGCGAGGTGATCTCGGCGACGGACAGCCCGGTGTCGGTGAACAGCAGCGCGTACACCGGGTAGAGCAGGACGAACTCGTCAAGGAACGTGTAGACGTACAGCGTGCCGACCAGCCGGTCCGCGGGCGCGCTGAAGGCACGGGTGAGCGAGAACATGGGTGAGGCCTTCCGGGGGGACGATCAGGGACTCCGAGTGCCTGTCGCCTCGGTGGCCCGCGCGCCCCGCGTCGGCCTCTGGTCGTGCATCAATGTCGCCAGGTCATGCCTGCGATACTAACCGCGCCACGGCTCCGGCGCCTGTGCTTAAATCGGCAGGCGCAACTCGGCGAAGACCCCTCGGTGGTCGGTGCGCGGCACGTCCAGCACCTCGACCGCCCGCACCCTGGCCCGCGCGTCGGCCAGGACGTGGTCGATGGTGATGAACGGCGGCAGCACCCGCGTGTTCGGCCAGGTCGGGGTCAGGCCCCGGCCCACCTCATGGGCGGCGTCGCGATAGCCCTTGTCCAGCAGGTCGCGCATCGCCTCGTGGTCCAGGCTGGCGTTGAAGTCGCCGGCCAGCACCCGGATCGGGCCGGTCGACGGCGGCGGCAGGGCGGCCAGTGAAGCGTTCCACTCGCCGACCATCCTGCCCAGCGGCGGGTTGGGGTGGACGGCGACCACCTCCACCTTGGCCCCGGACGGCAACGACAGCGCCGCCGCGGGCATGTTGTGCCCGATGGGCGTGAAGAGGCCGGGCAGCGCCGTGAGCGGGTGCCTGCCGTACAGGCCGCTGCCGGCGGCGTCGTGCTCGGCCTGCAGCACCCGGTGCGGCATCAGCTCGGCCAGCCCGGCCGCGTCCAGCGCCGCGACCTGCCAGTGGGTGAGCTCCAGCGCGCTGAACACGTCCGGCTGGAGCCGCCGCACCAGGTCGACCACCGTCCGCGCGTCCGCCCGCCCGAACAGGTTGATCGTCAGCACCTTGAACGGCGTGCCGCCCGCGGCCGGCGCGCTCACCGCGAACGCCCTGGGCAGCACGGTGGCCGCCAGTGTGACGCAGGCCACCAGGGCGACGATCGCGGCCCGGCGGTTGCGCCGGACCAGCGCGACGGCGGCGATCAACGCCAGCACCGCGCCGTACGGGGTGAGCGTCATCAACTGGGTGAGGAACGATCCACCCTCGGCCCCGGCGACCCGGACGACCGCCCAGACCGCCAGGAAGGCGACGACCAGCCAGGACAGCCAGCGCCTGCGGCGCCGTGGTGCGGGTTTCGCGCCGTCCTCCTCCTGACCAACCTCGACCGTGATGCTCACTCGTGCCGCCGTTCGGTTCGATCCTGACCTTGCTCATCGGATGCTCCTTGGAGCCTAAGCGGCAGCCCGGGTGAACGACGCCACACGAGTCCCCACAGCTCCCGTCACCGGCCTGTAAGGTTTCCGCCCGGCGCACCTGCCTAGGCTGGCCGCGTGATCAAACCTGGCATCGCCGCGCTGGCCGTGTCGTTGTCCGTGTCGTTGGCCGTGGCCGCTTGCGGCACCGCCGCGCCGAGCGCCGAGCCTGACAGCGCAGCACCCCCCAGCACCTCCACCCCCGCCCCCGCCCGCACCCCCACTGAGGCGGCCCCCCAGCCGTCGGCGAGTTCACCGGCCGCTTCCCCCACGCCCGAGTCGTTGAAGTTCAGCGCGAAGACCCTGGACGGGCGTGCCTTCGACGGAGGCACGCTGGCCGGCCGGCCGGTCGTCTTCTGGTTCTGGGCGCCGTGGTGCTCCAAGTGCCGTTCGGACGCCCCCGCCGTCAAGGCGGCCGTCGGCGAGCATCCGGACGTGCGGTTCGTCGGTGTCGCCGGGCTCGACACGGAGGCCGCGATGAAGGAGTTCGTGCGGAGCACGGGCACCGGCGGTCTCGTCCACCTGTCGGACAGAAAGGGTGCGGTCTGGACGAAGCTGGGCGTCACTCAGCAATCGGTGTTCGTCTTCATGAAAGCGGACGGCGCCACGGAGAAGGTCACCGGCCCTCTCGGCGCCGACGGCCTCGCAACGCGGATCGCGAAGATCCAGGCGGGTTGATCGTGGGCGCGGACCTGCCGATCGTGCTGGCCCTCACCGCGGGGACGTTGGCGGCGTTCAACCCCTGCGGGTTCGCCATGTTGCCCGCCTACCTCGCCATGCTGGTCGCCGGCCCGCCTGAAGACCGGCCTGAAGACCCGCCTGAAGACCAGTCCGACGGCCCGTCTGACGGGCCGCCCGCGACCGTGTGGTGGCGGGGGCCGGTGGGCCGGGCCGTGCTGCTGTCGGCCTCGATGACGGCCGGCTTCGTCACCGTGTTCGGCCTGTTCGGGCTGGTCGTCACCCCGCTCGCGGTGTCGATCGGGAGCTACCTGCCGTGGGTCACGATCGTGATCGGCCTCGCCCTGACCGGGCTGGGCGGCTGGCTGCTGGCCAACCGGACGCTGCTGGTGCGGGTGCCCAAGCTCGCCACCGGCCGCCCGGCGATGTCGGTGCCCGCCCTGTACGGGTACGGCCTGACGTACGCGGTGGCCTCGCTGTCGTGCACGATCGGCCCGTTCCTGGCCGTGATCTCGGCCTCCCTGTCAGGCTCGGGGCTGCTCGGCGGGCTGGCGGTCTTCGTCGCGTACGCGCTCGGCATGGGCCTGGTGGTGACGGTGCTGTCGCTCGCCGTGGCGCTGGCGCGACAGACGGCCGTGGCCAGACTGCGGCGGGTGCTGCCGTACGTCTCCCGGCTCAGCGGGGCGCTGCTCGTGGCCGCTGGCCTGTACGTCGCCTACTACGGCTGGTACGAGCTGCGGGTCTTCGGCGGCGGTGACACCGATGATCCACTGGTGTCGGCGGTGACCACGGCGCAGGGCGTCGTCTCCGGCTGGCTGGAGGCGCTCGGTCCCGGCGGGATCACGCTCGTGCTCGCCGTACTGCTGGCCGTACTGCTGCTGACCGGGCGGCGCGCCCGAGCGGGCCGCGCGCGCGATTGACACCGCGAAAGGACCCCAGCGGGTGGGTAGGGGTGCTCGGGTGAGAGTGGTGGCGCTGTCGGACACGCATGCTCCCCGGTATTGGAAGTCCTGCCCGCCTCGGGTGGCCGAGCGGCTCAGGGGCGCCGACGTCATCCTGCACGCCGGTGACGTGTGCGTGGCGTCCGTGCTCGGCGAGCTGGCCGAGTATGCGCCGGTCCACGTGGTCAAGGGCAACAACGACGGGCCGGACGTGGTGGCGCCCGAGACCCTGGAGCTGACCCTGGACGGCCTGCGGGTGGCGATGATCCACGACAGCGGCCAGGCCAAGGGCAGGCCGGCCCGGATGCGCCGCCGCTTTCCCGAGGCGGATCTGGTGGTGTTCGGGCATTCGCACATCCCGCTGGACGAGTCCGGCGACGGGCTGCGCATCTTCAATCCGGGCTCGCCGACCGACCGCCGCCGTCAGCCGCACGGCACGGTGGGCGTGCTGACCATCGAGCGCGGGGTGCTCGTGGAGGCCAGGATCGTCCCGGTGACCTGAGGGATTCGGGGCCGACTGCACGGGTATGTCACGTACGGTAACCATTCATACACTGCGTGGCAGGCGGAAATGGACCATGTACGGCAGATCGCGCAGGCCGTGCTGTACGAGCGCCATCTGCCGTGGCCGCCCGACCGGCACCCATGGGCGCCCGGCGGCCTCCACCCCCCGGCCGGCGGCGACGCACACACCGGCGATCCGTGGCAGATGCAGACCCAGTGCCTGGTCGAGGCGGGTCCGGCCGACACCGTCGACGTGCACGTACGCTTCCTGCACGTCATCACCCGCGAGGTGGCCCGCGCACGCGGCGGCGAGCTGGAGCCCGTGGCGGAGCTGACCGTCGACGGCACCCGTCACCTCGCGGGCCAGGAGGCGAGGGAGCGCGAGGAGGCGGTGTCGGGGCTGGAGCTCGGCCGCCTGGCCCGCGCGCCGAGGGTGATGGAGATCGACGTCCCGGCGGACCAGGAGGCCATGTGGCTGATCGACGCCGGCGGCCCGGCCGGGGCGGTGCTGCGCGGCTGGGAGGAGCTGCGCGGCCGGGTCGAGGTCCGTGCCGAGCCGCTGCGTGCCAGGCTCTTCCGCCTCACCGTCCGGGTGGCGAACACCACCGCGTGCCGGGGAGCGGCGCGGGCGGAGGTGTGGAAGCACACGTTCGTCTCGGCGCACAGCGTGGTCCACACCCGTGGCGGGCGGTTCGTCTCGCTCCTCGACCCGCCCGAGAAGCTGCGCCCGCTGGCGGAGGGCTGCCGCAACGTCGGCACCTGGCCGGTGCTGGTCGGGCGGGAGGGCGAGCGGCACACCATGCTGTCGGCGCCGATCGTCCTGCACGATCACCTGGACGTCTCACCCCCGCAGCCCGTCTGATCGTCACCTGGGCGCCCGCTCCGCCGCGATGATCAGCACCACCCCCAGGGCCGCCAGCGCCAGGTTCGCGAAGAGCTCGTAGCCGGTCAGGAAGGCCACTCTCGGGATGATCACCCGGTTGAAGAAGTTCAGCACGATCCCCATGAAGGGCTGCACGAACACGTGGTCGATGGCCCCGCTGAAGCCCTGGAGGGCCAGGATCAGACCCGCGAACTGGATGGCTTTGCGCATGACCGAAACGCTAGGCGGGCGGGGCCCGGATCCGGATCGGACCTGCGTAGGCGGTCGGGTGACGAAAGTATGCGTCAGGACTCGTGACAAAAGGTATGCGTCAGGCCTCGATCTCTTCGCGCCGGTGCGACGTGTGCGGGTAGTGCAGGTCGAAGGCGGGCCGTTCGGACCGGATCGTCGGCATGTAGGAGAAGTTGTGCCGGGGTGGCGGGCAGGAGGTGGCCCATTCGAGTGAGTTGCCGAATCCCCACGGGTCGTCCATCGTCACCTTGGGCGCCTTCCTGGCCGTCTTCCAGACGTTGTAGAGGAACGGCAGCGTCGAGGCGCCGAGCAGGAACGCTCCCGCCGAGGAGATCTGGTTCAGCGTGGTGAAGCCGTCGACGACGCTGTAGTCGGCGTAGCGGCGGGGGAAGCCCAGCATGCCGAGCCAGTGCTGCACCAGGAAGGTGGTGTGGAAGCCGATGAACAGGGTCCAGAAGTGGACCTTGCCGAGCCGGTCGTCGAGCATCTTGCCGGTCATCTTCGGCCACCAGAAGTAGAAGCCGGCGAACATCGCGAACACGACCGTGCCGAAGACCACGTAGTGGAAGTGCGCCACCACGAAGTAGGAGTCGGTGACGTGGAAGTCCAGCGGCGGCGAGCCCAGGATCACCCCCGTCAGCCCGCCCAGCAGGAACGTGACGAGAAACCCGATCGCGAACAGCATCGGCGACTCGAAGCTGAGATGCCCGCGCCACATCGTGCCGACCCAGTTGAAGAACTTCACCCCGGTCGGCACCGCGATGAGGAAGGTCATGAACGAGAAGAACGGCAGCAGCACCTGGC
>NZ_JBQHCW010000022.1:0-138889 GCF_052068115.1 Nonomuraea sp. ZG12 | reverse complement strand
ACGGCGCAGCAGGCCCGCAACCTGGTCATGGACCTGGGGGAGCGCATCGCCGGGCTGCGGTTCGTGATCCACGATCGGGACCCGCTCTTCACCCCCGCCTTTCGTGAGGTCTTCACAGCTGAGGGGTTACGGGACGTCACCACGTTGCCGCGGGCGCCGAGGATGAACGCCATCTGCGAGCGGGTCATCGGCACCCTGCGCCGTGAACTCCTGGACCGGATCCTGGTCCTTGATGAACGCCATCTGGCCCGCGTGCTGCAGGAGTATCTGATCCATGACAACGGGCACCGGCCGCACCAGTCCCGGTGCCAACGGCCTCCGGACATTGCAACGCAGCCCTTCCGCGACGTGACCGACCTCGACGACCTGCGATCCATCCGCCGAAAACCCGTAGGTGCAGGCCTGATCAACGAATACCACCACGCCGCTTAACCGCAGCTCAGGTCACGTAACTCAATATTCGAGCGGTACACGCTGGAAAGCGGCCTTGAACGCCTTCGCCATCACCTTCGAAGGTCGTCTGACCCCGGCCACCCGCTAATCAAACAAGATCGAGATACACCACTGACTGGACACACCCCAGCGTGGAGGTGGTGCGCCGCCGGGTGCGGACCCGGCAGGACCTGACCCAGGAGGTGACGGTGGCGCAGTGGCTGGAGGAGTTCCTCAAGCGTAAGCGGAAGATCGAGGAAACGACTCGGCGCTCTTATGAGGGCCACATCAGGCTGTATCTGACCCCGTATCTGGGGCGTATCCGGCTGGATCGGCTCAGGGTCGGTGATGTGGCCGGGATGTTCGAGCAGATCGAGGAGTTCAACGATGTCATCGCCGAGCGCCGGGCCAGCGCGGAGCGTGAGGTGCGGGCGAGTGTGAAGTATCGGCGTGCGGTGAGCACGGCCACCATGCACCGCATCCGGGCGACGTTGCGGCATGCGCTGAATGTGGCGATCCGCCAGGACCGGCTGATCGACTTCAATCCGGCTGCGGTGCTGGAGATGCCGGCTCAGGCCCGGCCCAAGGCGCTGGTGTGGACCGGGGATCGGGTCGAGGAATGGCATCGGGAGTTTCGCGACTACCGCACGGCGGAGCGGGCGCGGCGCGGTGGCCGCCGGGTCGACCCGATCGATGCCTATGTCCGGGTGCCGCGCCCGTCGGCGGTGATGGTGTGGACGCCGGAGCAGACTCGGCTGTTTCTGGAGGAGGCCAGGAGTCATCGGCTGCTCGCCTTGTATCGGCTGATCACGCTTCGAGGGCTACGGCGCGGGGAGGCGTGCGGGCTGCGCTGGAAGGACGTCGATCTCGATGCGGGATCTGCGCGTATCGCCTGGCAGTTGGTGCAGTTGGCGGGGCAGATTCACGAGGGCAGGCCCAAGACCGATGCCTCGATGCGCACCATCGCGCTGGACGCGGAGACGGTCACGACTCTGCGCGGGCACAAGCGGCGTCAGCAACAGGAACGGCTCGCGGTGGGGGAGGCGTGGAAGGAGACCGGGTTCGTGTTCACCCAACCGGATGGGGATCGGTTGCATCCGCAGCATGTGTCCGACCAGTTTCTGTGGCTGGCCTATCTGGCGGGCCTGCCACCGATCCGGCTGCATGACCTACGCCATGGGGCGGCGTCGTTGATGCTGGCCGCTGGGGTGGAGATCAAGGTGGTGCAGGAGACGCTGGGACACACCTCGAGCTCGTTCACCGCCGACACCTACACGTCGGTTTTCCCACAGGTGGCGATGGCGGCGGCGGAGAAGACCGCGGCGTTGTTGCTAGGCGATGGCGATGAGGGCCGAGGTGTTCTGCGGCAGCTTCGCGTGTAGCGGAAGGGAAAGGCTCGGCCGGGGGAGATGACGGCTTCGTTCCGCTGGAATCGCGGCGGAACGGGGCCGTTCGTCATGTGCCTGGGGCGGTGAGCGTGGTGATTAACGGCATGATGATCATGGTGTGTACGGGATTGGTACGGGCGAGCACGGTAGGAGCACGGATAGGCCAGAACAATGTTCTACAGGGGCGTCGGGGCATGCGTTTCCGCAGGTCAACGCCATGATCAAAGCGCGCCCTGCAGGATTCGAACCTGCGACCGTCGGATTAGAAGTCCGATGCTCTATCCAGCTGAGCTAAGGGCGCTCCCGACTTATTGTGCATGATCCGGCGACTTGTCATGCACAGGTTTCCCCCGTGTCAGCCCGCAACCCCCGCGCACCCGCTCCCGCCCCCACGCCACCCGCCCGGTCGTCAGGCCCGTTGTGGCGGCGATCGCGACCCATCTGTGAGCAAAAAGGCCAGGCGGGAGCGTCGCGGTAGGTCTAATCTCTCATGTCATGTTCGCGACCCTCCTGCATGAGATTCCGCTGCAGGGCGGTGATGTGACGGACGGGGTGGTGCGTGTCGGTGACACGGTGCGCCGGCCGGTCGGTCAGTCGACGCCTGCCGTGCATGCTCTGCTGCGCCACCTGGAGGCGGCCGGGTTCGAGGGGGCGCCGCGGGTGCTCGGGGTGGACGGTCTGGGGCGGGAGGTGCTGACCTTCGTGCCCGGGGCGACGGGGCTGGGTGTGGTCAGTGTCACCGATGAGGCGCTGGCCGGGGTGGCGCGGTTATTGCGCGGGTTCCATGATGCGACGGCGGGGTTCCCGCTGGGTCATGACGGCTGGGAGGGCGGGTCGAACGATGACGCGCCCCCCGAGGTCATCGGTCATTGTGATGTGACCCCGGCGAACGTGGTCTTCCGGGACGACCGGCCGTACGCGATGATCGATTTTGATCTGGCGCGGCCCACCACGCGGCTGTTCGATGTGGTCACCACGCTGCGGCACTGGGCGCCCATCGCCGATCCGGTCGATCGCCATCCGCTGGTGCGCGGGGTCGACGTGGGGGAGCGGTTGCGGTTGTTCTGTGACGCGTACGGGGTCCGCCCGCGTGATCGTCGCCGGCTGCTGGAGCTGTCCAGGCTGCGTTTCCAGCGGTCCTACACGGTCATGCGCACCCGGGCCGCGGCGGGCGGGAGCTGGGGGCGGATGTGGGCGAGCGGCGCGGGGGAGCGCATCCGCCGGGCCGGAGCCTGGCTGGACGTCCACGAAGATGAGCTGCATGCGTATCTGGTCTGACCGAGCCGCGGGGCTCGCGCTGGGAGTGGCGCTCGACGCGATCATCGGCGATCCCCGGAAAGGGCATCCGGTCGCGGCGTTCGGGCGTGTCGCGGGTGGGGTCGAGGGAAAGGTGTACGGCGACGCCAGGGGCAACGGGGTGCTGTATGTGGCGCTCTGTGTGGGAACAGCGGCGGGGATCGGGGTGCTGGCGGAGCGGGTTCGGCATCCGGTCGCCCGTACGGCGCTGACCGCCGCCGCGACCTGGGCCGTGCTCGGCGGCACCACGCTGGCCCGTGAGGGCGAGCACATGGCCGCCGCGCTGGAGGACGAGGACCTGGAGCGGGCTCGGGAACGGCTGCCCCACCTGTGCGGGCGTGACCCGTCCGGGTTGGCGGCGCCGGAGCTGGCCAGGGCCACGGTGGAGTCGCTGGCGGAGAACACCTCCGACGCCGTCGTGGCCCCGCTGTTCTGGGGGGCGGTGGCGGGGGTGCCGGGGCTGCTGGCCTACCGGGCGATCAACACGCTGGACGCCATGGTCGGGCACCGTTCGCCGCGTTACGAGAGGTTCGGCTGGGCCGCGGCCCGGCTCGACGACGTGGCCAACTATGTCCCGGCGCGGCTCACCGGGTTGATCACCGTACTCGCCGGGCCGGACCCGCGCCGGGCGCTGGCCGTACTGAAAAGGGACGGTCACCGTCACCCCAGCCCCAACGCGGGACGGTGCGAGGCGGCGTTCGCCGGCGCGCTGGGCGTCACGCTGGGTGGTGTGAACGTCTACGGCGGCAGGATCGAGCGGCGGCCGTCCATGGGCGACGGCCCGCAGCCGCAGGTGCGCGACATTCGGCGGGCGGCGCGGCTGACCAGGGTGGTGAGCCTGGCCGCGGCGGGCGCTGCCGTGCTGGCCGCCTGGGCGGTGCGCCGGGGTCAGATCCGCTGAATGCGGGGGGTGCTTCGGTGCACCAGGTGGAGGCCGGTCTCGACGAGTGTCCAGCCCAGCCGCCGGTTGACGGCGGACCAGGGGGAGCGGCGGTGCGCGCGGGTGGCCTGCCAGCGCTCCGCCTGCTCGTGGAGCTCGGTGGCGCGGATGTGGTGGAGGCGTAGGTGGAGGTCGGGATGCATGTCGTGGCTCCAGGTCATGGACGGGTCGGGAAGCCGTACAGGGAGAGGACGACGTTCTCGCGGCCTTCGGCGTCCGGGGCCGCGTCGGCGTGTGCCTGCCACTTCTTGAGCACTTGGCCCAGCTCGTCGCCGGCCTGGCGCAGCTCGTCCGCGGTGAGCCGGGCCAGGTAGCGGGAGCTGAAGGCGGCGCTGCGCCACTCTTGCTCCCACGCTGACTGTTCGTCGAGGTAGCGCTCGTAGAGCTCGACGTGCTCGCGGAAGGCCAGCCGGGTGAACGCGGAGTAGGCGGCGGCCCGCTCGGGGGCGTCGCGGAAGTCCTGGTCCCTGACGGAGAAGCTGCTCAGGGCCACCTGCCACCAGCGCTCCCGGCCGTCGGCGCTCTGCCGGTCGGCCTCCTCGATGACGCCGTGGATGGCCAGCTTGCGCAGGTGGTAGCTCACCAGGGAGACGGCCTCGTCGACCTGGTCGGCGAGCTGTGAGGCGGTGGCGGTCCGCGCCTGGTAGAGGGCACGGTAGAGCCTCAGCCTCAGGGGGTGCGCCAGCGCCTTGAGCGTGTCGAGCTCGGTGACGCGCCGGCTCTCATCGGTGGCCATACCTCCACCGTAGATAGGAAGGAATAATTGCGCAACTAAATTTTCGTATCTCGCGGCAGTTGCCGGATCCACTACGGTTGGCGGGGTGAAGGGGGCACTGCTGGTCGCGGGCACGACGTCAGACGCCGGCAAGAGCGTGGTCACGGCCGGGATCTGCCGTTGGCTGGCCAGGCAGGGCGTCCGGGTGGCGCCGTTCAAGGCCCAGAACATGTCGCTGAACTCGTACGTCACCGCCGACGGCGCCGAGATCGGCCGCGCCCAGGCCATGCAGGCGCAGGCCGCGGGCCTGGAGCCCGTCGCCGACATGAACCCGATCCTGCTCAAACCGGGTAGCGACCGCCGCAGCCAGGTCGTGCTCATGGGCCGGCCGGTCGCCGACGTCGACGCAATGGAGTACGGCGCGCTGAAGGACCTGCTCCGCGAGACGGCGCTGGGCGCGCTGGCCCGGCTCAGGGACCGCTACGACGTGGTCGTCTGCGAGGGCGCGGGCAGCCCCGCCGAGATCAACCTGCGCCCCGGCGACATCGCCAACATGGGCTTGGCCAGGGCCGCGAACCTGCCCGTGATCGTGGTCGGCGACATCGACAGGGGCGGGGTGTTCGCCGCCTTCTACGGCACGGTCGGGCTGCTGGACGCCGATGATCAGGCGCTCATGTCCGGGTTCGTGGTGAACAAGTTCCGAGGCGCCATAGAGCTGCTCGAACCCGGCCTCGACCAGCTCAGGGAGCTCACCGGGCGGCAGGTCTACGGCGTCCTGCCCTGGCTGGACGGCCTCTGGCTGGACGTCGAGGACTCCCTCGCCCTGGACAGCCGGGCCGTCACCACCGGCAGGCCGTACGGCAGGCAGACGCTCCGGGTGGCCGTGGTGCGACTGCCGCGCATCTCCAACTTCACCGACCTGGACGCGCTGACGGCCGAGCCCGGCGTGGCGGTGCGGTTCGTGACGGACCCGGGCGAGCTGGACGACGCCGACCTCGTGGTGCTGCCCGGCTCCCGCGCCACGGTGCACGACCTGGCCTGGCTGCGCGACACCGGCCTGGCAGCGGCGCTGCGGTCGCGGACCCGGCCGATCCTGGGCATCTGCGGCGGCTTCCAGCTGCTCGGCCGCGAAATCGTCGACGAGGTGGAGTCCGGGGCCGGCCGGGTGGACGGGCTCGGGCTGCTGCCCGTCCGGGTGGAGTTCGCGGCCGAGAAGATCCTCGGCCGGCCCACCGGCCACGCCTACGGACACCCGGTGCACGCGTACGAGATCCACCACGGCCGGGTCACCGTCGAGGGCGGCGAGCCGTTCCTGGACGGGTGCCGCGCGGGATCCGTCTGGGGCACCACCTGGCACGGCGCGCTGGAGAACGACGCCTTCCGCCGGGCCTTCCTGGCCGATGTCGCGGGGAAAGCCGGACGCGACTTCGTGCCGCACCCCGACAGCGACTTCGCCCGGCTGCGCGAGGAGCGCTTCGACGCCCTCGGCGACCTCGTCGAGCAGCACCTGGACACCGGCGCGCTGCTCGATCTCATTCAGTACGGCCCGCCCAAGGTGCCGCCGCTGCCACCGGGTGCGCGTCAGCTCTGATGGACCACGTCCGTGGCCGCGGCGGTCAGGGCGAGCACGGGGAAGACGGCCCGCGCCGGCACCCGGTAGACGCCCCGCTCGGGCTGCTCCACCAGCCCGGCCGAGGTCAGCGTCTTGAGATGGTGGTAGAGCTGCCCCTGTGAGGCCAGGGCGAGCTCGCTCTGCAGGTCGGCGATGGGCCGCGGGCCCGACACGAGCAGCTGCAGGATGCGCAGTCTGGCCGGATGGCCGGCCGCCGCCAGCACCCCGGCCAGTGGCGCGGTCGGCTGCTCGACCAGCCAGCCGGGGGAGCGGGCCACCTCCCACCGCCACTGGTGACCGCCGAGCCTCGCCTCGCCGCCGTAGGTCAGCCGGCCGGTGTCGTCGCCGGTGGCCGCCTGCGACGGCTCGCCCTCCAGGGCCGTGACCCGGGCTTCGAGCTCCCGCAGGCGCTCCTCGATGCTGCTCACCCCAGCACCGTACCGACAACCCCGCCATTCCGGAGTTCGGCAGGGAAGCGCCGCCGTTCCTGCCGGGGTCGGCCGGTGACGCGACCGCCCGCCGGGCGAGATCATCCAGGCATGACACCAGTGGTGCAGGCCGAAGGGCTGACCAAGTACTACGGCCGACGCCGGGGCCTGGAGGATCTCACCCTGGAGATCCAGCCAGGGGAGATCTTCGGCTATCTCGGACCCAACGGCGCCGGCAAGACCACCACGATCCGCCTCCTGCTCGACGTGATCAGGCCCACCAGAGGCCACGTACGCGTCCTCGGCGGCGGCTCACGGGAGGCTGCGGTGCGCGGCAGGATCGGCTACCTGCCGGGCGAGCTCGCCCTGGAAGGCAGGGAGCGGGCCAGGGACTACCTGGAGTTCCTCGGCGGCGTGCGCGGCGGCGTCCCCCGCAGCCGGATCGACGCCCTGGCCGAACGGCTCAACGCCGACCTGTCGGTGTCGATGCGCAAGCTCTCCAAGGGCAACAAGCAGAAGATCGGGCTGATCCAGGCGTTCATGCACGAGCCGGAGCTGCTCATCCTGGACGAGCCGACCGGCGGCCTCGACCCGCTGGTGCAGCAGGAGTTCCTGGCCATGGTCCGGGAGGTGCGCACAGACGGCCGTACCGTGCTGATGTCCTCACACGTACTGGCCGAGGTGGAGCACGTCTCCGACCGGGTCGGCATCGTACGGGAGGGTCGCCTGGTCGCGGTGGAGAGCGTGGCCACACTGCGCGAGAAGGCGGTACGCCGCATCGAGCTGCACTTCGACGCGCCCGTCCCGCCCGAGGAGTTCGCCGGCCTGCCCGGCGTGCGGGACCTGCGCGTGATGGGCGCCGCCCTGAGCTGCACCATCGACGGCAGGCCGGACGCGCTGATCAAGGCGGCGGCCCGGCACACCGTGGTGCACCTGGTCAGCGCCGAACCCGACCTTGAGGAGATCTTCCTCACCTACTACAGCGACGAGGAGAGACGCGATGATCGCCAAGAGCCTGCGTGACTACCGGCGGACCCTCCTCGGGTGGGGGATCGGCCTCAGCGTCTTCATGGCGGCCTACCTCGGGATCTACGGCAACATCAAGCAGAATCCCGACATCTACGGTCAGCAGGCGCTGGCCAAGTTCCCCGGCGCGATCAGGGACCTGATGGGCGGGCTGGAGGACTTCACCAGCGGCGCCGGTTATCTGCAGTCGGTCGTCTACCAGCTGTTCGTGCCGTTCCTGTTCATCGCGTGCGCGATGCTCGCCGCCAACCGGGCGATCGCCCAGCCCGAGGAGGCCGGCACGCTGGAGCTCATCGTCACCCTGCCCATCGACCGCAAGCGGCTCGTCCTCGACCGTTTCGCCGCCCTCGCCCTAGGCCTGCTTGCGGTGGCAGCCGTGACGCTGGTCGTCACCTGGTTCATGGCCGAAGCCGTCGGCATGGGCGTCCCCTTCGACCGGATTCTGGCCGCGCACACCGGAGTGCTGCTGCTCGGGCTGTTCTTCGGCACCCTCACCCTGGCCGTCGGCGCCGCGACCGGGCGCAGGACCGTCGCCATGGCGGTCGTCGGCGTGTGGGCGCTGCTCGGCTACGTCGTCGTCACCATCGGCCGGAGCGTCGAGGCCATCGCCTGGCTCAAATGGGTCTCCCCGTTCCACTACTACGCCGAAGGCCGGCCCCTGTACCTGGGACTTCCGGCCGGGGACTACCTTGTGCTGGCGGGCGCCACCGCGGTGCTCGTCCTCACCGCGGTCCTCGCCTTCGACAGGCGCGACGTAGGAGTCTGACCGTGTCCGACCGCTCGGCGGTGCCAGCCGACCTGCCCGCCGACCTCCTTGGCGGGCATCTCCACACGCTACGCCAGGCCGCCGCCACCGGCCTGCTGCCCGGCCGGGCCGAACTCGACGCCTACAGCGCCGCCGGCTCGCGGGCCGCCGAACTCGGCCTCTCGCTGCGGGTCCTCGTCGACACCGCGCTCGCCGCCGCCGACGGCCTGGCCGGCCCCGCCGTGCTGCCCGCGCTGCGCAAGGCGGTCGCCGCCATCATGGAGGGGTACGACCAGGCCCAGCTCGCCGCGATCCGGGGCGCGGACGTCGAACGCAGGGAGTTCGTGGACGACCTGCTCCAGGGCCGGGCCGAACGCCTCGCCGAACGCGCCGAGCACTTCGGCCTCCGGCTCGCCGAGTCCTACGTGGTCGCCGTCGCGCGCGGCTTGCAGGACGTCGACCCCGACCGGATCGAACGCGACCTGATCGCCCGGTTCGGCTCCCACAACATCCTCCTCGCCGTCCGTTCCTCGGACGGCGACGAGCTGCTCGTCTGCGTCGTCCCCGCCACGCTCCCCGCCGCCGTCGGTGAGTTCACCCACCATGTACGGTCCCGCTTCCCGGCAGGCTGGCGAGTCGGCGTCGGCCGGCCGCAACGTGGACCCGGTGGCGTGGTCGCCTCCTACAGGGAAGCCGCCGGCGCCCTTGAGCTGGCCGACCGGCTCGGCCTCAAGCACGACGTGGTCAAGGCCGCCGACCTGCTCGTCTTCCCCGTGCTGCTGCGCGACAGGAGCGCCATGGAGGACCTGGTGACCAGCGTGCTCAGCCCGCTGCTCGACGCGCGCGGCGGCCCCGAGCCGTTACTCGAAACCCTGGAGGCCGTCTTCGCCGCCCAGGGCAACCAGACCGCCGCCGCCCGCAGGCTCGGCATCAGCACCCGCGCCGTCACCTACCGCCTGCAGCGCGTCCGCCATCTGACGGGCTTCTCCCCGGACGAGCCCACCCAGCGCTTCACCCTCGAAACCGCCGTGCTCGGGGCCCGCCTCCTGGACTGGCCCCCGTAGGTCAGTCGACCGCCAGCCGCACACCGAACCCGACGATCACCACGCCGGTGATCCGGTCCAGCAGCCGGCGGACGAACGGTGTGCGCAGTGTCCTGCTCATCAACGCCGCGAACCCGATCAGCGCGGCGCTCCACAGCAGCCCCTCGCCCACGTGCACGCCTGCCAGCAGCAGGCCCATCACGGCGTGCGGCGCGTCCTGGGGAATGAACTGCGGCAGCATCGCCACGTAGAACGCGCCCACCTTGGGATTGAGCAGGTTCGTCACCAGTCCGCGCCGGAACCCGGTGCGGAACCGTACCTCCTGCTGCGCTTCCTCCCCGCCGGGTGCGTCACCCCTGGCCAGCAGCATGCGCAGGCCCATCCAGACCAGATACGCCGCGCCCGCCCAGCGCAGCACGTCGTAGCCGAACTGGGAGGCCGCCAGCAGCGCGGACAGCCCCACGGCCGTGAGAAGCCCCCAGGTGAGCGTGCCGAGCTGGATGCCCAGCACCACCCCCCAGGCGCACCGCTTCCCGGCCATCAGTGACGTACGCAGGATGAGGGCGGTGTCGAGCCCTGGAGTCACCGTCAATAACGCCACCACGAGAGCGAACGACCCGATGTCCATGGTCAAGGGACCAACAGGAGTTTGCCGGTGGTGCGGCGGGCGGCGAGATCTTCCTGGGCGCGGGCCGCCTCCGCCAGCGGGTAGCGCTGGGAGACGTTCACATTCAGCTCACCGGAGGCGATCCAGCCGAACAGGTCCGAGGCCCGCCACAGCAGCTCGTCGCGCTCGGCGATGTGGTCGGCCAGCTTCGGCCTGGTGAGGAAGAGGGAACCGGCCGCGTTCAGCCGCTGCGGATCGACCGGCGGCACCGGGCCGCTGGCCGCGCCGTACAGAGCCATGAGCCCACGCCGGCGGAGCACCTTGAGGCCGCCGTCGAACGTGGTGGCGCCCACACCGTCGTAGACGACGTCCACCTTGCCGCGCAGCGCGTCGGCGAAGTCGTCGTAGCGCAGCACCTCGTCGGCGCCGGCTTCGCGGGCCAGCTTCTCCTTCGCCGCGGTGGACGTGGTGGCGATCACCTTGGCGCCCCTGAGCTTGGCGATCTGGATGAGCAGCTGTCCCATCCCGCCGGCCCCGGCGTGGACCAGCACCGTCTCGCCTGGCTTCACCTCGTGCGTGGAGTGCGTGAGGTACTGGGCGGTCATGCCCTGGAGCATCACGGCGGCGGCCAGGTCCGCCGGCACCGCCTCCGGGACCGGGACCACCTGGGCGGCCGGCACGACGGCCTTTTCCGCATAGCTGCCCAGGTAGCTCGCCCAGGCCACCGTGTCGCCCACGGCCACCCCGGCCGTGTCGACGCCGACGGCGGACACCACGCCCGCGCCCTCGGAGCCGATCACGGTGGGCAGGGGGAGGGGGTAGGCGCCGGAGCGGTGGTAGATGTCGATGAAGTTGACGCCGCTCGCGGCGACGTCGACCACTACTTCACCGGCTGCCGGCGTGGGATCCGGGCGCTCCACGTATTCGAGGACCTCTGGGCCGCCCTGGGCGGCGATCACGATCGCATGCATGCTTCCAGTCAACCTTGCCCCCCGTCCTTCCGTCTTTCCGGGGGGCTCTGTGGATTTCTGCGACCGGACACGTTTTCGGCAAGGCGGGCAAGGATCTGGCGCCCGATTGAGGGTTACTCGCGCTCGACCCTTCGCAGCCCGTGCGTGGGCGTCCACCACTCGACGACGAGCATCGTGGCCTCGTCGTTGAGGTGGGTGTGCACGACCTCGGCGATGTCGGCGTGGAAGCGGTCGCTGTCCGATCCCTCGGTGATCGGTCCGACAGCGATCGCCCGACCGGAGATCTTCGCCTCGCCCGGCCACTGCGCCTCGGCGCCCTCGATCGGGTCGACCGTAGCGCAGTGCAGGGCGAACCGCGGATCCCGACGTAGATCCGCGCCCTTGCGCGCGTTCAGCATCGAGCCGAAGATCAGTTCGCCGTCCTCGAAGGCCGCCTCGATCCCGGAGATCCGCGGCGATCCGTCGGCTCGCAAGGTGGCAATTGTCTTGTGTCTGTGGGCGTCGAACAAGGCCCGCACGCGCTGAGCGAACTCCGGCTCTGCCTGTTCGACCTCGTGCCACGCCGTCATACGCGCATGATCGCACCGATGAGGGAGAGCGGGAATACGCGGACAGGTCAGTGACCCGAGCGCGCCTCCAGTGGTTCGCTTGGGGCTCGGTAGTACGGTCCTTCGGTTGAGCGGCGCGAGGGTCAGCTGCCTGGAACCTCGATTCTGGCCAGGGCGCCTGCCTCCAGGGCCACCCAGATCGCGCCATCCGGCCCGACCGTCAGGCCGTGCGGCTCGGCGGCCTGCTCCTTGGGTAGGGCGTACTCGTCGATCGTGCCGTCCACGGTGATGCGGCCGACCCGACCGGTGGCCCACTCGGTGAACCAGAGGGCGCCGTCCGGCCCGGTCACGATGGCGTGAGGCCGGGCGGCGCGGTCCGGCAGGGGATATTCGGTGATTTTTCCGGTTACGTCGATGCGCCCGATCTGACCCGCGCCGATCTCGACGAACCAGAGCGCCCCATCCGGCCCCGCCGTGATGTGCACCGGCGCGGCCCCCGTCGTCGGCAGGGGATGAACCGTGACCTCGCCCGACAGCGTGATCCGCCCGATGGCGTCGCCCTGGTTGAGGGTGAACCAGAGAGCGTCGTCGGGCCCGGCGGCGATGCCCGACGGCATGCCGCCCGGAACCTCGAACTCGGTGAGCTCCCCGTCCTTGATCCGCCCGATCCTGTCGGTCTGCATGCAGGTGAACCACATCGCCCCGTCGGCACCGGCCACGATCCCGTACGGCGAGGAGACCTCGAACGCGGTCACCTCCCCGGACGGCGTGATCCGCCCGACCCGGCCGCCCTGGAACTCGGTGAACCACATCGCACCGTCGGCCCCAGGCGTGATCACCGTCGGCCCGCCGTCAACGTGGTCGAGCCGGTGCACGACCGGCTCCTCACCGGGAACCAACCGGCCGACACACCCTTGATGCACCAGCGTGAACCACAACGCGCCATCAGGACCGGTCGCGATGCCGTACGGCGCGCCCGCGGATATCTTGGTCAACATATACGTCCCTCCGAAATCTCCAGCTCAGCTCCCCGGAACCGCCGCCGCAGCGCACGGTCGTGCGACACGACCACCAGAGCGCCACAGAAGGCGTCGAGCGCCTGCTCCAGCTCCTCCACCAGAGTCAGCGACAGATGGTTGGTCGGCTCGTCGAGCAGCAGCAGCTCGTGCTCGCCCGCCAGCAGCCCGGCCAGGGCCAGCCTGCGCTGCTGCCCAACGGAGAGCGCGCCCACCTTGAGATCCAGCGTCTCCCGCTGGAACAGGCCGGTGGCCAGCAGCGCGGCCCGCCGCTCGTGGCGAGGACCGTGGTCGTAGGCGTCCAGCACCTGCAGGGCGGGATCGAAGGTGACCTCCTGCGGCAGGTAGCCCACCCGGCCGCCAGCCTGCTCCGCGATCACCTGCAGCAGCGTGGTCTTCCCCGCGCCGTTGGCGCCCTGGACCAGCAGCCGGTCGCCGGCCCTGATCGTCAGCCGCTGGACATGGAGCCGATCAGCGACATGCACGTCACACAGGTCCACCAGCGTGCCGTTCGGAGACGCTTGCGCAGATGTACCAGCGCCGTTCGTGGGCGTTCGGGGCCGGCTGAACACGTCGTGCGGGGATGCTGCGGCTTGGTCCTTCATGTCGGCTGCGAAACCCAGGGCCTGATCGTCTGTGGCAGCCGGGGTTTGGGTGAACGTGCCGTGGAAGCGTAGCGGCCGGGGTGGCTCGGGGACCGGGTCCGCCTCCAGGCGGCGCAGGCGCTCCTGGGCGTTGCGTACGCGGCTGGCGATCGAGCTCTGCACCCGGCCGGCGTTGCGGTCGTAGGCCATCTTGTTGTTGTCTCGCATGGCCCGGCCCGCCGCGACGCGGTGTGCGGTGGTGGCGGCGTGCTCACGCACCTGACGCACCTCCGCGCGCCAGGCGGCGTAGGCCTGCTCGTGCCGGGCTCGCGCGGCCGCCTTCGCCTCGAGGAAGCCGGTGTAGCCGCCGCCGAAGCGGGTGGTCGTGCCGCCTTCGACCTCCAGGATGGCGGTGGCCACCCGGTCGAGGAAGATCCGGTCGTGGGACACGACGACGATCGTGCCCCGGTGGTCGCGCAGCCGCTCCTCCAACCAGGTCAGCGCGGACTCGTCGAGATGATTGGTGGGCTCGTCGAGCAGCAGCGTCTCCGGCGAGGCGGCCAGCAGGCAGGCCAGACCGAGCCGGGCCTGCTCCCCGCCCGACAGGCTGGACAGCACCCGCTCGCGCCCGACATGACTCAGGCCGAGCCCGTGGAGCGACTTGTCGACCCGGGCGTCGGCTTCGTAGCCGCCGCGGGTCTCGAAGGCCGTGACAAGATCACCGTACTCCTCCATGCGGTCGTCGGAGAGCTCGAACTCCAACTCGCGCATCCTGCGCTGCATGGCCCGCAGCTCGGCCAGCGCTGCGTCGATCACCTGCTGAACCGTGTGCCCGAGCGGCAGGTCGAGCGTCTGACCGAGGTAGCCGCCGTCGGCGGGCACCGCGACCTCGCCCTCGTCCGGTCGCTCGGCTCCAGCGAGCAGCCGGAGCAGCGTGGACTTGCCCGAGCCGTTCTCGCCCACGATGCCCAGCCGTTCGCCCTTGCGGACGGACAGGGACACATCGACCAGCACGCGACGCCGGTCGTACGCCTTGGAAACTCTTCGAAGGATGGTCAGGGTGGAACTCCAATCGCAACTGACGTAGCTTTAGCCTGCCACGTCTTGAAGCTTAATGCAACTGGAGTAGTTTTTGGAGACAAGTAAGCGACCCGGTGGACGTAGCGCACGGGTCCGCGACGCCGTACGAAGGGCCACGTTGGCCGAGTTGTCCGAGCACGGCATGCGCGGGCTGACCGTGGAGAACGTGGCCGAGAGGTCGGGCGTGCACAAGACGACGGTCTACCGGCGCTGGGGGAGCGTCGAAGGGCTGATCGCCGACGCCCTGGAGATGGCGCAGGAGGAGCCGTGGCCGATCCCCGACACGGGCACGATCAAGGAGGATCTGCGCGGGGTGGCGCGGCTGGTGCAGAGCGGGTTCGACGATCCCGAGCTCGGGCCGGTCTCGTCGGCGTTCGTGGCGGCGGCCATGCAGAGCCCCGAGGCGGCCCGGGCGCTGCGCGACTTCTTCGAGGCCCGCCACGAGCAGTCGGCCCAGGTGGTGCGGCGGGCCGTCGACCGTGGGGAGCTGCCCGTCACGGTCGACGTGCGGGAGGTGATCAGGGTGGCGGTGGCGCCGATCTACTACCGGCTGTTCGTCGCCCACGAGCCGGTGACCGAGCGGGACGCGGACCGCGCGGCGGACGCCGCACTGGCTGCCGCCCGTGCAGGCGTGCTCTGAGGATGTTCGCTTTGGGGTGGTCGGTGGCCGATCATGGACAGGGTGCTGTCACGCCGTCCACGGCACGGGAGGTGCCCTGGGCTTGGTGCGGGCAGGGCTGTGATCATGGGTGATAACGGAATGTTATGCACCAGATAGGGTTGTTATCCATTTTGTGATGTTCGCCCCTCTTGTCTGTAAGGTCGGAATTTCTTACGTTGATCGTCAGATTGATGATCAGCTCCGAGCTGCGCGGAGAACGGGTACTTCCACCGCTGCGGAGGGCGACGGCTAACGCCTTGGCGGGCGTCCTCGTGGTTCGGAGTGTGATGGCGTATGCGCCGGTTCTCGTCGTGGGCTCGATCGCCGCGTCTGATTCCGTTGCTGGCCGCTGCCTTGCTACCTGGGTTGCTGTTTCTTCCTGCGGGGCCTGTTCGGGCTGAGGGGATCGCACGTGCCGTTGAGCTTGCGGCCGCGGGACCTTTGGATGTTCCCCAGCAGATGACCGGGACGGCGGCTGGTCTGCCTTCCCTGGTGGGGACGTCTGTCACGCAGGCGTCGGAGGGTTCGCAGCGTAGCCGTGGGGGCGGTAAGGACGACTGGCGTCCCAAAAATGCGCTGCCGCTGGAGCGGACGAGCGGCAAGGAGTCACCGGTCGCATCGGATGGGCGGGTGTTGCCCGGAGGGGTTCAGCGTGCCGAGCAGCAGGACGCGGCGTGCTGTTCTCCGGTCCTTCAGGGCCGTTTTCCGCTGGACGGGGCGTTGGTCGATACGCGCACTCCGTTGCTACTGGCGAACGTCCTCAGTCAGAACGGCATCGACTACACCTTCAAGGTGTGCAGGGACTACTCCATGATCGCTGGCTGTGTCTCGTCAGGGGTTCTGGAGGATCTCGACACGTGGCGCGTGCCGGCCGACAAGCTTGAGTGGGGCAAGCAGTATCACTGGCAGGTCACAGCGAAGGATCGCGGCACGCTGGGTGAGCTGGTGACCGATGTGGACTCCTTCACCACGGGTGTTCGTCAGCCGGTGGTGGGGTCGCAGTTGGCGACGCGTGGGATCAACGGTCAGGAATTCCAGCAGGTGACCGGCAACTACACGACGACCTTCACCGATGCTCAGGTGGTGACCGCGGGGCCGCCGCTGTCGGTGGTGCGGACGTACAACACGTTGGATCCGCGGGTGGACGGGCTCTTTGGTGCTGGGTGGTCGACCCGGTGGGACATGAAGGTCGTCTCGGCCGGTGGAGCGCTGCTGGTGACTCAGTCCGACGGGCGGGTACTGCGTTTCGGGGCCAACGGCGACGGCACTTTCCAGCCGCCGCCGGGCATGCACGCCACTCTGGCCGAGCAGCCCGGCGGGGGGTGGCGATTGATGGACAAATCGTCTACTTCCTACCTGTTCAACGCCTCCGGCCGGGTGTCGCAGGTCAGCGACAACCGTGGGCGCAGCCAGAATCTGGTGTATGACGCGCAGGGCAAACTGGTCTCGGTGACGGCGACCGGGGGCCGGTCTCTGCACTTCGGGTGGACGGGGGCGCATGTCACCAGCGTGTCCACCGACCCGGTCGATGGCGCACCGCTCACGTGGACGTACGAGTACGACGGAGACCGGCTGACGGCCTCATGCGCTCCCGGAGCGGAGGCGGCGTGTACCCGATATGAGTATGGCAGCGGTTCGATCTACCGGTCGTCGGTGCTTGATTCGCAGCCGTATGGCTACTGGCGGTTGAACGAGACATCAGGGGCGACCGAGGCGGCGGATCTGGGCTGGGGCGCCGGTCCGGCCGACGCGTCCGATGCCACGCTGGGGCAGCCCGGCGCGCTGGCCGGCACGACCGATCCTGGCTACGGCTTCGACTACAGGGGCATGGCGCTGGCTCCCAACGCGGTCGGCCGGTTGGCGGGACAGATGTCGGTGGAGACGTGGTTCAAGACCAGCCACCCCGGGACCGTGTTCTCCGCCGGCCTGGCGGGCTCGGCGGATTCGGCGATCTACGTCGGCACTGACGGCAAGCTTCGGGCGCAGTTCCTATCTCTTGCCGAGAACGATGACGATGTGTGGTTCACGCCGATCACCACCACGCAGACGGTCACCGACGGGCAGTGGCACCACGCGGTGCTGACAGCGGACGACGGCCTGGACCGGCTGTATCTGGATGGGCAGTTGGTGGGCGCCCTGCAGGCGCCTCGTAGCGTCTACTGGCAGGACGACGCACGTTTCGCCATGGGGCCGCTGAATTGGCGCATGCCCGCTGGCGGCACCGGCAACGCTGTCTTCCGCGGGCAACTGGACGAGGCGGCGCTGTATGACCGGCCGTTGACGCAGGCCGAGGTGCAGGCGCATTACGCCGCCCGGGTGGACGCGCGCAACAAGCTCACGAAAGTCACCCTCCCATCGGGAAGGGTCTGGGCCGAGAATGCCTACGACCTGGTGACCGACCGGCTCAGCACCCACACCGACCAGCACGGGGGAACCTGGAAGATCGGCAAGCCGGTCGTCGACACCACCGCCGGAACCTCCAAGATCACAGTGACCGACCCGAACAACGGGACGTTGAGCAGCGTGCACGACATCTGGCGCGGTGAGCGGACGAAGTCCGAGACCGATCAGCTGGGGAAGGTGACCCGGTACGAGTATGACACCGGCGGCTTCCACGCGAAGATGGTCGATCGTAACGGCAACACCAGTGAACGCGCCCACGACAAGCGGGGCAACCAGATCAGCTCCAGGACGTGCCGGAGCGCGGACGACTGTCAGACGGCGTACGCGACTTACCACCTGAACGACGCCGACCAGTTCGATCCGCGCAACGACCGCCAGCTCACCTACCGGGACCCGCGTTCATCCAGCGCAGCGGACAACACCTACGCAACCACGTATGAGTACAACACGTACGGCGAGCCGACGAAGCAGACCAGCCCGGCCACCCTGGACTTCCCCACAGGCCGTTCGAACACGATCGCCTACACCGACGGCACCGAGGCCGCGACAGGCGGTGGGACCACCCCGGCCGGCCTGACGAAGACCGCGACCGATGCCAGAGGCAACACCTGGAGTTACGGCTACACCGCCTCCGGCGATCTGGCCCAGCAGACCGCGCCCGAAGGACTGGTCACCAGACTCGAGCACGACCCGCTCGGCCGGATCACCAGCAAGACAGACGTCTCGCAAGCTCACCCGTCCGGAGTGAAGATCACTTTCACGTACGATGCCATCGGCCGCCCCGCGACCCAGACAGAGCCGGGCGTCAAGAACGAGATCTCCGGAGTCACGCACACCAAGCGTGTGACGTACGCCTACGACCTGGACGGCAACCGGCTCAGCGAGACCATCACCGACCTGACCGGCGGCGACGCCGAGCGGGCGACCGTCTACACCTACGACGACCACGGCCGGGCCGAGACCGTAACCGGGCCCGAAGGCGGCGTGGTCCGGCAAACCTGGAACACCCTCGGCCAACTGGCCTCCCTCACCGACGCCCGAGGCGCGGTGATCGAGAACGCCTACAGCAAGCGGGGTGAACTCACCTCACGCACCTTGAAAGCCTGGACAGGCAGTCCGGTCGCCCCGCAACCGGCCGCCGATGTGGTGCTGGAGGCATTCGGCTACGACCCGGGCGGGCGCCTGGCCACCCAGGCCGACGCCATGGGCCGCAAGACCACCTACACCTACTTCGACGACGGCCTGCTCGCCAAGAAGACAGCCGACGACGTCAAACTGAACGGCTCCACCACCCCCAAGGACGTGGTGCTGGAGGACCACACCTACGACGCAGCCGGAAACCGTACCAAACTGATCACCGGTGGCGGGAAGACCACCATCGAGTACGTCTATGACGCGGCCGGTCGGCTCACCACGCAGATGCTCGACCCCGGCGCGCTCAAACGCAAGACCGCATTCACCTACGACGCCAACGGCAACATCCTCACCACCACTCGTACCGGCGCGGGCAGCACCCGCTCCGAGGTCACCGAGTTCACCTACAACAAGGAGAACCAGGTCACCGCGCAGAGCGTCGAGAACGGCGACCAGGATCTCATCACCACCACCGCCTACGACGAGCGTGGCCTGGCCGTCGCCACCATCGACCCACGCGGCAATGCTGAAGGCGCCGACAGTGCCGACTTCACCGCTGCCATGCGCTACGACAGCCTGGGCCGCCTGATCCAGGTGATCGCCCCGCACGTCCAGGTAGACAAGGCAGGCACCGCCGGCAGCGGTCAGCCATCGGCGAAGTTCGGTTACGACACACTCGGCGCCAAGACCCACGAAACCGACGCCGAAGGGCGTACCGTCACCGCCGTCTTCGACAAGGCTGGACGTCTGACCAGTCAGATCGCCCCGAGCTACACCCCGCCGGGCGGCACCGCCGTCACCCCCACGACCCAGCACGCTTACGACGCGGCCGGGCAGTTGGTCTCGACCACCAACACCCGCGGGTACACGACCACGTTCGAGTTCGACCAGCTCGGCCGCCAGGTCCGCGTCACCGACCCGGCCCCAGCGGGTCAGCCGGCCGGCACCTGGGTGAGCGAGTACGACCTGGCGGGCGAGAAGCTGGCCGGCATCGACCCGACCGGCGCCCGCGTTGACACTACCTACGACGACCTCGGCCGGCAGATCACCGTGACCGAGATCGAACGCAAACCCGTAGCAACCGCCTCGACCACCACCTTGACCTACAACGACGCCGGTCATCTCCTCACCACGGTCGCGCCCGGCAACAAGACCACCACGAACACGGTCAACGCCGCCGGAGAGGTCACCTCCACGACCGACCCGATGAACAACAAGGCCACCGTGACCTACGACCTGGCGGGCAGGCCGGTCACGGCCACTGATGCGCGCGGCAACGCCACCACGCTGGAGTACGATCTCGCCGGCCGCCAGATCAGTGCCAAGGACGTGAATGATTCCGGCGCTGTACTGCGCACCAGCAGTTCCACGTACGACCTGGCGGGCAACGAGATCAGCGGCACATCACCGGAAGGCCACATCACCCGGCAGACCTTCGACGCCCTCAATCGCGTCACCTCGCTGATCGAACCGGTCTCGAGCAGCGAATCGATCACCACCGGCTTCGGCTACGACGCCACCGGCGCCCGGACCCGCCTCACCGACGGCCGCGGCAACACCACCTGGAGCACCTACAACAGCCTTGGCCTGATCGAAACCGTCACCGAGCCGGTCACCGCCGCCCATCCTGACGCCGCCGACCGCACCTGGACCGTCGTATACGACCGGGCCGGCAACCCGACCGCCGAACTGCAGCCCGGCGGCGTGCGTATCGACCGCACCTTTGACCACCTGGGCCGCCCCACCGAGGAAACCGGCGGCGGAGGCGATGCCGCCAGCGCGGAACGGACCTTCGGCTACGACCTGGCCAGTCGTGCGACGACCATCGGTGACTTGAACGTCAACTACAACGACCGCGGTCTTCCACTGACCATCCTGCGAGGCGCCACCCAGCAGACCGCCTACACCTACGACAACCTCGGCAACCCCACCGAGCGCACCGATGCCGCCGGCACCGCTACCTTCACCTGGGACAAGGCCAGCCGCCTGGACACCGCCACCGACCCGGTCACCGGTCGCAAACTCACCTACGGCTACGACGAGGTCAGCAACCTCACCTCTCTGACCGCCGTCCAGGGCACCACCACGACCGACTCCCAGGCGTTCACCTACGACGACCTCGACCAGCCGCTCACCCACACCCTGAAGAGCGGGACCAGCAGCGGCAGCCAGCTCGCGAAGATCACCTACGCCTGGGACAAGGACGGCAACCTCACCACCAAGACCACCGCCGGCACCGCCGGCGCGGGCACCAACACCTACGACTACGACCACGCCGGACGGCTCACGTCCTGGACCGCCCCCGGCGGCGCCACCACCGCCTATGAGTGGGACGCGGCCGGCAACCGCACCAAGGCCGGCGACAAGACGTACGTCTACGACGCGCGCAACCGGATGATGTCCGGCGGTGGCAGCACCTACACCTACACGGCGCGCGGCACCATGGCGAGCGAGACCAAGGACGGCACGACCACCCAGCTCACCTTCGACGCCTTCGACCGGCTCATCGCCGACGGCGAGAGCGTCTACAGCTACGACGCCCTCGACCGCGTCACCAGCCGCATCAGAGGGGTCACCAAGGAGACCTTCGCGTACTCAGGTCTCAGCAACGACCTCGCCGCCATCGTCGACACCCTCGGCGTTGTCCAGGCCCGGTACGGACGCGACGCCTTCGGCGCCCTGCTCGGTCAGAAGGAAGGCGCCAATCCCGCCCTCGCTACCCTGACCGACCTGCACGGTGACCTCGTAGCCACGTACAGCAGCACCGCCCTGGCCACCACCACCGCCTACGACCCCTTCGGCGCGATCACCGACCAGACCGGAGCCAAGACCAACCTCGGCTACCAGGGCGAATACACCGACCCGGACACCGGCAAGGTCAACATGCACGCCCGCTGGTACCAGCCCGGCACCGGCACCTTCACGAGCCGCGACACCATGACCCTGTCGCCGAACCCGTCGGTCCAGGCCAACCGCTACACCTACGCCAACGCCTCACCCCTCACCCACACCGACCCCACCGGGCATTGGGCCGTCGAGGGTAACCCAGCCAGCGGCGGCAGTGGATGGCAGGACTGGGCGCCCACCTCTGGGGGCTCCATTCCCACGGCTGCGACTGCGGACCCGGATGAAGGATGGATATGCAGCGGCTGGACCTGCTTCAGAGTTCGCGATCCCCTCTATAGCTGGGGTAATGAAAACGTCGGCGACGGCCGGGTCGCCCAGGACAATCCTCAATGGTATTTTGAAAACTTCGTCGTAGGGAATACCTATCTAGGTAGCCGAGCGGCTAAACCGAAAGGCTACGACGACGCAAGTCTGAGGCTTCGTGAAGCGTATAGAATCGCCTACGATATGGGTTTCGGTATCGAGGAATTGGCCTCTTTTTGGAAGAATATTGTTTCTGCTGAAAAGGGGATGATGGCGGGAGGTGCGGCGGCGGTTCCTGATGCACCCGGCCTCCTGAATAAGCAAGCCTGCGAGAGAGCTAAAGGTAAGAAAGCGTGTGCAGCCCTGCAAAAGACTGCAGACGATCTCGTGGCTACGCGAAAGTACATCAATATCTGTCTTGTTGACCATCCGAGCAATGTAGGCTACTGCAGCGCCTTGGCGAGCAGTCTGAATATTAATCAGCCACAACATGATCTCATGGTCGCGATGAAGCGCTCAAAGCGTGGTGACAACTGGGTTTCCATGGTAGCAAAGGGTGTGACAGACTTCGTTTTCGAAGATGCCATGGCCTGTCAGCAGGGGAATTATTCCTCCTGCATCATGATGGCGGTTAGCTTTGTTCCAGGGGGCGGAGTCGCCTCAAAGGCGGCGACTAAAGTCTTAGGGAAACTTGCAAAAGCCTCTCCAAATCTTAAGGGCACGACCAAGCTCGGAAAAGTATTCTGTCGTCGCAGTAGCTTTGTAGTCGGAACTTTAGTTTTAATGGCAGATGGGAGCCACAAGCCCATTGAAGAGGTAGTGGTCGGAGACATGGTCTTGGCAACCGATCCGCTCACCGGCGAAACGGCTGCCAAGGAGGTAGTCGATCTCATAGTCGGCACTGGCACCAAGGACCTCGTCAAAATCACGATGACCCCCGGCAGCGCCGGCGGTGAGCACGACCCCTCTCTCACTGCAACGGCAGAGCACCCCTTCTGGGTGCCAACATCAAAGCAATGGGTCAACGCGGCCGACCTTGCGCCGGGCATGTGGCTGCGCACTTCGGCCGGAACCTACATCCAGGTTGGGGCGGTCAAGCAACAGACCTCTGTCCAGAGGGTCCACAACATGACAGTCGGCGACCTGCACACGTACTATGTGCTCGCTGGTGAGGCGCCTGTCCTCGTTCACAACAGCACGTGCCCCGTACTGAGGTCGGCAATTCATGATGATCCGTTGCTGGTTAGGGCGGCACAGAAAGCCGGAAAGGATCAGAAGGTGCAGCGGGATCTTGATGCGATGCAAGCGAGGCTAGCGAATGGAAACATGAATCCAGGTATTGGTAGCGGTTTCCTGTCCGGAACCGATGTCGCTTATGCTCGTTCCAAGAATGGGGCGAGGCTCTATTTTAGGAACACGGAATTTGGCATCCAGATCGTTGGTAAATCCGACAAGAAAAATCAAAAAGCAGTGATTGCTAGATTGGGGAAACTCTATGGTTAGTGACTCGGTGATCGAGAGGGAGATTAGTGGCGCCACCGCACTTTTCATGATCGCACTCGGGCAAAAGCCGGAAGAGGCCTCGAATCTGGATCTGATTCTGACGCTAGAGGATGGATCGCAATGGAGTGCAACAGTTCTCACTCTGGCTGCAGTGAATGATATTTGGAAACGATGGGAAATCTCGGGAGAGGGCTTTGGTGGCAGATACTTCAACTGTCCCGACCTCTTGCTTGTGCGGGAAGCCGGAATCGATAGTATCTGCGAGGTTTTGGAAGGAATCCTGGCTACGGAAGGGCCGGAGGGGAACCTCGTACGCCTAGAAGACGATGATGAGATCGATTGACCGCTCGAGGGTAGTCTCAAATGGTAAGTGCATCACCTGTTGCATGAGAAGTTCGTGGAGTTTTCAGTTGGCGTTCTGAACCCAAAGGTTCGGCGAGATCGCTCGTTCAAATTCGCAGCATTTCGTTGAGCTGTTCCTGAATATAGCGGATAGATTCGCTCCTTTCGCGTGGCGAGGGCTCTCGATTCGTATTACGAGAGGGCTGGTTTTTCCTTTCCAGTTGTGGCGAAATGGATAAAATGAGGCAGGCTGGTCGGCGACGGTGAGAAGGCGTAGTCGCAGGCGTTTGGGTTCGTAGCGGTGGGCGTCGGTGCTGTGCAGGGCGAGCATCCGTTCGCAGGGAAGGGCGACGATCTCGAGCCAGATCTAGTTCTGGGGTGAAGTCGTGCAGGAGTAGGTTGCGCAGGTTGGTGCCCTTGGTGGCGCGGATGCGGCCTTCGGCGTGGGCACGGCCAGGTTGGTGTCGCGTGCTGCTTGCCGGAGTGCGAGATCACGACGATGGCGTCGAGGTCCACGATGAGCGGCTAGCCGTCGGTTCCGGGAGCGCGGTGACCGGCTGGGAGCCAGGTACGGTGGCGGGCGGTGGCAGGCGGTGGCTCGGGCGGCGCGGATAACTTTTCAGCGCTCGGGCCAGGTTGTCCGCCAAGCAGTTCGACGCTCAGCTCGCCCAGTTCAGCTCGTGTGCCCGGAGCTCAGGGCGGCGATCATGAACGAGTTGCGGTTGGCCGCAAAGGTTCCGCCAGATCTTGTACAGGGAGGCTGGCTGATCGTGGCGGCATGCTCGGATGCGGCTACCAAACAGGCCCACCGTTCCTATATCAAAGGATGACGCCCAGAGGTCAGGTGGAACCAGACCAGTCCGCCGGTCTCGTCGTGCTGGAATCCCCACTCGTCGGCGAGTGTGTCCACCAGCCACAGTCCTCTGCCTCCGTCGTCGGCGAGGGCAGGGGTGCGGACGGCGGGCGTGGTGGTGGAGGAGCCGGCGTCGGTTACTTCCACTTGGACGGTCGTGCTCAGGCGGGTGATCTGGACGGTCACCTGACCGGAGCGGCTGTGGCCGGAGTCGGAGTGGGTGACGGAGTTGGTGATGATCTCGCTGAGCAGGAGGAGGGTGTCGTCGAGGATCGGGGACGGGCCGCTGAGGGACAGCAGGGAGCGGGCCCAGTCACGAGCCTCGGGAACGGACCTCGGTGTCGCCGGGAACGACCGGCTCCAGGTGGCGTGTGGCGTGGTCGTGAACGCCGGCCGGGGTGAGTCGCAAGGGTGGAGCGGCCTGCTCATGCGTTCACCTCGGCCACGATGATGTCGGCGGCATTGGTGGCGTCGGCCAGTACCCAGGTGTCGCGCCGCCACAGCCGTGCCCACCACGGCCGCCAGGTGAACACCCAGCCGCAGTAGCGGCGGATCGCGGTGACCCGGACGGCGGTGCCGTTCATGGAGTGCATCTCCAGGACCGGCTGTCCGGTCACGGGAATGACGAGCGAGATGCGGATGCCCAGGCCGTGCAGGTCCCAGCCCAGGCGGGTCAGGTGGGTGAATCTCTCGTACGGTTCGCGCGCCGTCATGGTTCCGCCTTCCAGGTGCTTTCCAAAGGGTTCGGCCAGGGCGCGGAACAATTTCGCCGCTTATTCACTCCCGGCTATGGGAAGTGAGAGCCGGCTATTTAGCCTGTTGCCGAAAACGTCTGTGCTCAGGGTGCCTTCTTGGCTGTGGGGCCGGTGACCGAGTTGCCAGGCCAAGGCAGCATCGACAATGACAATCGTCTGTCGGGTGTGGTTTAAATGGTGTCAGCGACTGGAGATGTTTCCGTTTTCTGTTAATTGGAGGGAAATGTCATGCACGTGGTGCCGTCTCTCGACCCGGATTCGCCTCGCGTACGGTTCGGTGCCGAGTTGCGGCGGCTGCGGGAGGCTGCGGAGTTGTCGCAGGCTGCGGTGGCGTCCCGGCTCGGGTGTACGCAGACGCAGGTGAGCAGGTTGGAGAAGGCGACCCGTACGCCGTCGCGGTCCGATGCCGAGCGGCTGGATCGGCTCTTCGGCACATCGGCGGGCGTCTCCTTTGCCCGGATCTATCAGCGCATCGTCGCCCAGCCGGGCAGTCCGATGTGGTTTCGGAACTGGGTCGAGGAGATCGAGCCCACCCTCCTCGTCCTACGCTCCTGGGATCCTCTGCTCATCCCCGGCCTCCTCCAGACCGAGGCATATGCCCGTCATATCTTCAGCATGGAGCCACGAGTCAGCTCTGACGAGGCGAAGCAGAGGGTCGAGGCCAGGATGCGGCGGCAGCGCATACTCGACCGAGACAGGCCGCCGCTGATCTCTGTGCTGTTCGACGAGGGCGTGCTGCATCGCCGGGTTGGCGGACCAGAGGTGATGCGTGAACAGCTTGATCGCCTGCTGGAGGTGGCAGCGCATCCGTCTGTCTTCATCCAGGTCGTCGACCCGGAGTGCCTCCCGGGCCTGGCGGGTGCCTTTATGATCGCCGAGCTCCCGAATGGGCAGCCTGATGTGATCAGCTCGGATGCACCGGCGCAGGCACAAATCACCGCCGATCTCGACATTGTGACCTCGATTTGGGAGCGCTATGAGGCCATCCGGCTATGGGCCTATCCTGAGCGCGTATCCCTCCAAATGATTGAGAAAGCGAGATCCGCATGGACCTGAGCGATGCCGTGTGGCGGAAGTCGACGCGATCTTCCGGCAACGGCGGTCAGTGTGTCGAGATCGCCATGAACCTTCCCGGGGTGGTCGCTGTCCGCGACAGCAAGGACCCGGACGGCCCCAAACTCCTCTTCACCCGCCCCGAGTGGAAGGCGTTCGTCCACGGCCTCAAGGCCGGCGACTTCGACACGCCGGCCTGACGTTCGCCCTTGGCTCTCCGCCTCAACTTTTGCCGAGTGGCGAGGGCCATGGCGGCTCTTCGAACTTGATCGGGGTCGCGGCCTGAGCCCAGGGCTCCCTACTGTTGCTCCCGAGCCCCCCGCAGCTCAAAGTCATCCCAGGCGGTCTTCAGCACCGACTGACTGTCCTTGGGCGTACGAGCGAACACCCCCACCTTGCCGTTACCGATCCCGTTAGGGTCGTCCGCTCGCTGCACCTGCTCCCCGTTCACCCACATGGTCAGCCGCACAGCCGACCCCGTCTGCTCACAGGCCGCCTCGATCCGCACCTTCCCCTTCAGGTCCCCAACCTTGACCGGCTGGGTGAGCGTCCCGCCCGACCCCCCGTAGATCCGCCGGATCCGAGCATTACCCCCGGTGTCCAGCCCGAACTCGTAATAACTCTTGTCATCGGCCGCATGGCAGTAAACGCCGTACTCCCCGGACCCCGTAACTTCCTTCACCTCAGCACTGACGGCCACGAGCACCGTCTCCGGCAGCATCGGCGTAGGCGTGGCGGACGGATCGGGCGTGGTGGTGGGCTTCTTGACCAGGAACGGGATGGCGGCCTCCGCCCAGCGCTCCTCGTAGTCCTTCTCCACATCCAGCCCGTACGTGCCGTCGGTGCGGTAGCCGTAGCTGGTGGAGGCGTTCGGGTCGTAGGTGCCGTTCCAGCCGCCGGTGGTCTGGGTGAAGTCCTCCCGGTAGAGGACGGCGAGGTCGGGCGGCCCGCTGGAGGACAGCATCGCCCAGGCCGTCGTCGCGACGGCCACGACAAGGGCAGCCGCCACCGCGATCCCCGCGAAGAGCCTGCCCCGGTGCTTGCGTGGTGCCGCCTCGAGCACCGGCGTGGTCGCCTTCTGCCAGGCCACCTGCACCGTCTGGGCGGCCTGCTCGGGCGCCGCCGACCGCCCCACGAGGTGGTCGAGCAGCTGCTGCGCGGTCGGCCGCGTGGCCGGGTCCTTGTGCAGCGCCGCCATGACGAGCTCCCGCAGCCCAGGCTCGACGTCGTCGAGGTTCGGCTCGGTGTTGAGCACCTGGTACACGATCGCCGGCAGCGTCTCCCCAGGGAACGGCGAGCGCCCGCTGGCGGCGTACGCGATCAGACACCCCCACGAGAACACGTCGCAAGCGGGCGAGACGGGCTCACCCCGCAGCACCTCAGGAGCCATGTACCGGGGCGTTCCGATGAGCTCCCCGGTGCCGGTGACGCCGCCGAGGGTGTCGAGCGCCCGCGCGATGCCGAAGTCGATCACCCGCGGCCCGACGGGGGAGAGCAGCACGTTGGACGGCTTCAGGTCGCGGTGCACCACCCCGGCGCCGTGGATCGCGGTGAGCGCCGTCGCCACGCTGACGGCCAGCGCGTCCAGACTGGACCCGCGCAACGGCCCGGACTGCTGTACGGCCTGCTCAAGATTGGGACCCGGTACGTACTCCGTGACGACATAGAGCTGCCCGCCGTCGAGCGCGGCCTCCAGCACCGCGGCCGTACAGAACCGCCGCACCCGCCGAGCGGCGTCGGCCTCCCTGCGAAAACGCATGCGAAACTGCTCATGCTGGCTGAACTCCGGATTGATCACCTTGATCGCGACCTGTTGCCCGGAGGAGTCCTCGGCGAGATGAACCGTGCCCATCCCACCCTGGCCCAGCACTCGCAGCAGCCTGTAGCGCCCGATGTGGGATGTTTCACCGCTCACGGCGCGCTAGCTTACCTACATCTCCCTGCCTGACGTATGACCTCCACGATCAGCCAAGCGTTGGTTGACGGATTCCGCCCCTCGCCGGGCGCTGAAGATCGTGTCAGCCGTCCTTGGGTGGGCGGGGCTCGCTGTCGCGGATGTCGCGCAGGGTCGGCAGGCCGTGCTCCGGATGGACCACCAGGACGCGGCAGCCCGCCGACGTGGCGGCGGTGACGCCCGTGGGGCTGTCCTCGATGGCCACGCAGCGGCTCGGGTCGGCGCCGAGCCGCCGCGCCGCCTCCAGATAAGGGTCTGGGTACGGCTTGCCGCGCGTGGTGTCCTCAGCCGCGACGACATGCGCGAAACGGTGCCCGAGCCTCGGCAGCACCAGGTCGACGATGCTGCGCGGGGAGGCGCTGACCAGGGCGGTGGGCAGGCGGGCGGCGCCGAGTTCGCGCAGCAGGTCCGTCGCGCCCGGCATGAGCTCCACGCCCTGCTCGACGCGCTGGGCGAACGACTCGGTGAGGAGACGGATCAGGTCGGCGGTGGGCCGGGCGGTCGCGGAGCGTTCGGGGAGCCGAGGGGGCGGGGCGGGATCGGCGGACCGAGCGGTGGACAGGAGGTGGGCGGCCGTGTCCTCGACCGTGCGGCCGAGGACGTGCGGTGTGTCGGCGGGGCCCAGCTCGACGCCGAGCGTGCGCGCCACCGCCACCGTGGCCTGCCACCAGTGCGGCTCACTGTCCACCAGCGTGCCGTCCAGGTCGAACAGCACCGCCTGGAGACCACAAGACGGCTCGCCAGCAGGCAGGTCAGACGGCATCGGCGGGTTCGGAGACGGGGGCGGGGACCGTGACGGTGCGGGGCGCCACCAGGACCGGCCGTTCCACCAGCCGCACGGCCACCCGGGTGCCGGCCGCGAGCCGTACCGCCTCGTGGCCCGGCACGTCGGCGAGGACCTCGCCACCCGCCAGGGCCAGCCGCAGCCGGACGGACGAGCCGCGGAACGACGCGACCAGCACCTCGGCCTCGCCGTCCTCGGCGGGCGTGACCTGGACGGCCTCCGGACGGATGAGGACGTCCACCTCGGGGCTGTCGGGGGAGGGCCCGTCGATGGGCAGGGTGTGGCCGAGCACCGTGACGGTGCCCTCCGGCGCGGCCTGACCGGCCAGGTGGTTCATGGTGCCGACGAACTCGGCCACGAACGGCGTGGCGGGCCGGTCGTACACCTCGGCGGGCGCCCCCACCTGCTCCAGCCGCCCGTCGCGCAGCACCGCGACCCGGTCGGCGATCGACAGGGCCTCCTCCTGGTCGTGGGTGACGAAGATGGTGGTGATGCCGAGGTCGAGCTGGAGGCGGCGGATCTCCTCCCGCAGCGCGACCCGTACCTTCGCGTCGAGCGCGGACAGCGGCTCGTCCAGGAGCAGCACGCGCGGCTCCAGGGCGAGCGCGCGGGCCAGCGCGACGCGCTGCTGCTGGCCGCCGGAGAGCTGGTGCGGGAAGCGGTCGGCGTGCGCGGGCAGGCCGACGAGCTCCAGCAGTTCGTCCGCCTTGGCGCGCCGCACCGCCACCGGCACGCGGCGGACCCGCAGGCCGAAGGCGACGTTGTCGCGGGCGTTGAGGTTCGGGAAGAGGGAGTAGGACTGGAAGACCATGCCGGCGTCGCGCTTGTTGGCGGGGACGTCGGTGATGTCCTTGCCGTCGACGAGCACGGCTCCGGAGTCGGGCCGTTCGAACCCGGCCACGCAGCGCAGGGCCGTGGTCTTGCCGCAGCCCGACGGGCCGAGCAGCGCCACGAACTCGCCGGGCTCGATGGTCAGGTCGAGGCCGTCCAGCGCGACCGTCTTGCCGAAGATCCGCCGCAGGCCGCGGAACTCCACCTTGGACGTCATTTCTTCTCCCTACCGAAGGCGCTGGAGACCGCGAGCAGCAGCAGCCAGATGAGCAGCAGGCTGAGGATGGAGACCGCGACCGACACCTGGCCCCTGGAGCCGGAGATCGTCACGATCCACACCGCGAACGGCTGATAGCCGAGCAGCCTGGCCACGGTGAACTCGCCGAAGACCAGGGCGAGCGTCAGGAACGAGGCGCTGGCCAGGGCCGAGCGCAGGTTGGGCACGATCACCCGGAACAGCACATACGGCCACGACGCCCCCAGGTTGCGGGCCGCCTCCACGAGCGTCCGCACGTCCATGGTGCGCAGCCCGGCGTCCAGCGACCGGTAGACGAACGGCAGCACCAGCACGACGTACGCCAGCACCAGCACGATCGGGAAGGCCGGGTCCTGGACCGCGATGAGCGTGGCCCAGAACGGGGTCGGCGCGAGCACCTCGGCCCCGGTGCGCAGCGAGGTGCCGAGCCCGGCCACGAACGTGATCGGCGGCACCACCAGCGGCAGCGTGCACAGCACCTCCATCACCGGCCGCAGCCGCGGCGCGCTGAGCCGTACGGCCAGCATCGCCGGGAGCGTCAGCAGCAGGACCAGCACGATGGTGGCGAGCCCGAGCCCCAGGGAGAGCGCCAGGCTGGCGGCGAAGCCCTCGGCCGTGAGCAGCTCGCCGTAGGCCTCGAACGACACCCCGGTGGTGGGGGTGTAGATGGTGTACCAGAGGGAGGCGCCGAGGGGCACCAGGAAGTAGAGCGCGGCCAGCAGGAGCACGACCGCCCGCCAGACCCGCGGCCGGGCGGGCGGCCCGGCCGACGGCGCGACCAGCGGCTGCTCCAGGCCCGTCACCGCAGCCATCGGGTGCTCCTCCTCTGCAGCGGCAGGTAGACGGCCATCACCAGACCGGCGATCACGATCATGTCGAGGCTGAGCGCGAGCGCGACGTTCTCCTGGCCGATCAGCACGTCACTGGTCAGCGCGTTCGCGATCTTGAGCGTGACCAGCGGCACGACGGTGCCCGCGCCCATGGCCGCCGCCGTGGCGTAGGCGGCGAAGGCGCCGCCGAACAGCAGCACCACGCCGCCGAGCAGGGCCGGCGTCAGCACGGGCAGGCCGACGTAACGCCAGTAGTGCCAGGAGGTGGCGCCGTTGTTGGCCGCCGCCTCCCGCCACTGCGGCCGCAGCCCGTCCAGCGCCGGCGCCATGACCAGCACCATCAGCGGGACCGAGAAGTACAGGTAGACCACGACCAGGCCCCAGAAGGTGTACAGGGCGCCGGTGGGGAGCCCCAGCAGCCCGCTGACCACGCCGGAGTTGCCCAGCGTGGCCACCCAGAAGAAGGCCAGCGGGACGCCGCCGAAGTTGGCCAGCACGCCGGACGCCGTCAGCACCGAGTGGCGCAGCGCCGCGAACCTGGAGGTGACCACGGCGTAGGCGAGGAACGTGCCGAGCACGGCCCCCAGCAGCGCCACCACGGCCGACACCTGGACGCTGCCGGCGATCGAGGTGAGGTTGCCGCCCTCCAGGCTCTGGCGGACGTTCGCCAGCGTCGGCCGGCCCTGCGAGGTGAAGGCGCCCACCAGCAGGGCCACCAGGGGGAGGCCGAAGACGACGGCGTAGAAGGCGAGCAGGGGCAGCGCGCCTAGCCACCCCTTGGGCCGCCTCATCCGGAGATCGCGGCGTCCCAGCCGCCGGCCAGCTTGGCCTTGGCCGCGTCGACCTGTTCGGTCGTGGGGAAGGTCGGCGTGCCGTCCACCTTGGGGAGCGCCTCGGCGGCGGCCTTGTCCACGGTGCCGTCGGCCTCCATCACGGGCAGCAGGACCGGCCTGGCGAAGCCCTTCAGGTAGAGGTTCTGGCCTTCGGGACTGTAGAGGTACTCCTGCCACAGGCGGGCGGCGGCCGGGTGCGGGGCGTCCTTGTTGATGGCCTGGGCGTACATCTGGAAGTACTTGCCGTCGCTGGGCACGTTCACCTGCCAGTCGAGGCCCTTGGCGGCCATCTGGGGGGCGTAGGCGGCGTTGTTGTAGTCCCAGTCGATGCTGATCTGGGTCTCGCCCTTCTCGATCGTCGCCGGGGTGGTCTCGACCGGGTTGAAGTTGCCCGCCTCCTTCAGCTTCTTGAAGAAGTCCAGGCCGGGCTGGATGTCGTCGAAGGAGCCGCCGTTGGCGATCGAGGCGGCGTAGACGCCGGCGAAGGCCGAGCCGGACTTGGTGGGGTTGCCGTTCAGCGCGACCTTGCCCTTGTACTCGGGCTTGAGCAGGTCGGCGAAGCTCGTCGGGCAGGCGGTGATCTTCTTGGCGTCGCAGCCGATCGAGATGTAGCCGCCGTAGTCGTTGGTCCAGAGCCCGGTGGGCTCCTTCTGGCCTTCGGGGATCTTGTCGAAGGTCTGCACCTTGTACGGCGCGAACAGGCCCTCGGCGGCACCGCTGATCGCGAAGGACTGGCCGAGGTCGAGCACGTCGGGGGCGCGGTCCTGGCCCTTGCGGGTCTTGACGGCGTTGATCTCGTCGGCGCTGGCCGCGTCGGGGTCCTCGCTCTCGATCTTGATGCCGTACTTCGCCTCGAACGACTTGATGATCTCGCCGTAGTTGGCCCAGTCGGGCGGGAGCGCGATGACGTGGAGGTTGCCCTCCTTCTTGGCCGCCTCGACGAGCTTGTCGAGACCGCCGAAGTCGGCGGCGGAGGTGGCGGTGCGCGCGTTCACGCCGCCTTCCGCCGTCGACGTCTGCTGGGTGCCTGGCGCGGCGCCGCACGCCGCGGTGACTACGGTAAGGGCGGCGATGACGCCTGCCGCACGAGCGCGAGGTGTGAACACGTAGGCCTCCACTCCGGGGGTGTGGGAAGAATTTAAGGGAACTTGTACAAACAAGCGAGCCCCAGTAAGTCGCATATACATTGCTCTTTCGTGAACTGGGAGGGTCAGCATGGTGGCGCGCTATGAGCGGATAGCCGATGAGCTGCGCGACGAGATCCTCGCCGGCGTCCACCCGGTCGGCGCGCAGCTCCCGTCCGAGGCGGAGCTGGCCGAGCGGCACGGCGCGGCCAGGGGGACCGTGCGGCAGGCGGTCGCCGTGCTGGTGGCCGAGGGCCTGGTGGGATCCCGGCAGGGAGCCAGGCGCATCGTCCTCGGCAACGCGCGCAGCCAGAGCTTCGCCGAGCTGCACAGCTTCGCCCAGTGGGCGCGCGCCAACGGCTACCGGTTCGACGGTCAGGTGATCCGTCAGCACCGCCGGCCGCCGAACGCGGCCGAGGCCGCCCGGCTCGGCCCGGACGAGGTGCTCGACGTGCTGCGGCTGCGGTCGCTGGAGGGTGAACCGGTGCTGGTCGAGCGGACGGCGTACGCGAGCTGGATCGCCCCCGCGGTCGAGGCGCTGCCGCCGGACTGCGAGTCGGTCACCGAGGCGCTCTACGAGTCGGCCGCGCTGGTGTTCGCCTACGGCGAGCACCTCATCGACGCGGTCCCGGCGGGCGCGCAGGACGCGCGCCTGCTCGGAGTACGGCGCGGCAGCCCCCTGCTGCGCCAGCGCCGGATCACCACCACCTACGAGGGCCGGCCCGTGGAGTGCTCCGACGACCGTTACCGGGCGGGCAGCGTGGCCTTCAGCATCCGCAACTCGCTGGGCGCCAACCCTCTCGTCCGGCGAGCGGGCGACTTGCGTTTCGGTCCGTAAGAACATATGTTCGAGACATAGCAAGCACCCGTCTTCCCCCGGGTGGGTCAGCATCCGACCAGAGCCCCGGGGAGAAGCGTCTTGAGCAGACTCTATGGCGATCCGATAGAGGTGTGGACCAGGGACGGGGAGCCGACCCAGTTCGTCTGGCGCGACCGCCTCTATCTCGTCCGCCGCGTCCTCGACCACTGGGTGGTCGCGCGCGAGTGGTGGAAGACCGGCGAGGGCGATCCCGGTGAGCGCCGGTTCTGGCGGGTCGAGGCCAGCCCGGGTCGCGAGGTCGGCTCGTACGAACTGAGATTCGACACCGCCGGCAGCGGCTGGCTGCTCATGAGGGCGTGGGACTGATGGCGCCGCCGTTCCCGCACCTGAACGTGAGCTCCGCCTACTCGATGCGCTACGGCACCGCCTTCCCGCGGGCGCTGGTGTCGCGGGCGGCCGAGCACGGGATGGACATCCTGGCGCTGACCGACCGCGACGGGCTCTACGGCGCGGTCAAGCACGCGCAGGCGTGCGCGGACGCCGGTATCTCCCCGGTGTACGGCGTGAACTTCGCCCTCGCCGCCCCGGACCCCGGTCGGCGGCGGCCGCGGACCGGGCCTGACGCCCAGGACCGGGTGACGGTGCTGGCCCGCTCGCGCGGCTGGTCCCGGCTGGTCCGCCTGGTCACGGCCGCCCACTACGCGGGCGAGCGCGGCGAGCCGCGGGTGACCCGCGAGCTGATCGGCGAGTGGGACGCCGACGGCGACGGCGGGCTGGTGGTGCTGCTCGGCCCCCGCTCCGACGTGGGGCGCGCGGTGGCCGCCAGACGCGACGACCGGGCCAGGATGCTGCTCGGCCTGTGGCGTTCGGTGCTGCCCGGCGTGGTGGTGGAGCTGGTCGACCAGTACGGCTTCCACGATGCCACCACGGCCCTGCGCATGCTCCGCCTGGCCGAGTCCGCGGACGTCCCGGCCGTGCTCACCAATGCCGTCAGATACCTGGACCCGGCCGACCACCAGGTCGGCGACGTGCTCGACGCGGCCCGCCAGCTCGTCCCGCTGCACCCGCGCCACCTGGAGCGCACCACCTCGCACGCCTACCTCAAGGGCGGCAAGGAGATGTGGCAGGTGGCCGCCAAGATCTGCGGCTCCGACGAGGGCCGGATCGGCCGCCTGCTGCACACCACGCGGCAGCTCGCCGAGACCTGCGCGCTCGACCCGGGAGAGCTGCTCGCGCTGCGCAAGGACCCGCCTGACCTGCACCTGCCGGAGATCGGCCGCGACCCGGTGCCGCTGCTGCGCCACCGGGTCGAGGACGGGCTGGCCGCGCGCGGCCTGGAGCGCTCCCGCGATGCCAGGGAGCGCCTCGCCGCCGAGCTGGACATCATCGAGCGCAAGCGCCTGTCCGGATACTTCATCGCCGTGGCCGGCATCACCGACATGATCCGCGAGATGGGCATCCGCTGCGCCATCCGCGGCTCGGGAGCGGGCAGCCTGGTCAACTACCTCATCGGCATCGGCGAGGTGAACCCGCTCGACCACGGCCTGCTCATGGAGCGCTTCCTGTCCGAAGGGCGCATCGGACTGCCGGACATCGACATGGACGTGGAGTCCGCGCGCCGGCTCGACTGCTACAAGGCGATCTTCGACCGGTACGGCGAGTCGCGGGTCGCCTGCGTGTCCATGATGGAGACCTACCGGGCCCGCAGCGCCATCCGCGACGTGGCCGGGGCCATGGGGCTGCCGCCGCACGAGATCGACGCCATCGCCAAGGCGTTCCCGCACATCAGGGCCAAGCAGATCACCGCCTCGCTGAGCGACCTGCCCGAGCTGCGCGAGAGCCGGCTCGGCGAGGCCGGGCTCGACCGGGTGTTCCGCCTGGCGGAGAAGCTCGACGGGCTGCCCAGGCACATCGCGCTGCACCCGTGCGGCGTGCTGATCGGCAACTCCGGGCTGCGCGACCGCACCCCCGTCGAACGCAGCCTGCTGGACTTCCCGATGTCGCAGTTCGACAAGGACGACGTGGAGGAGTCCGGGCTGCTCAAGCTGGACGTGCTGGGCGTGCGGATGCAGTCGGCGCTGGCTTACGCGCTGACCGAGATCGAGCGGGTGGACGACGTCGTGGTCAAGCTCGACGGCCAGAACGGCGCCGACCCCGGCGTCCAGTACGTCCCGCACGACGACCAGGCGACGTACGACATGATCTGCTCCGGCCGCACTCTCGGCTGCTTCCAGATCGAGTCGCCCGGCCAGCGGGAGCTGGTCGCCAAGCTGGAGCCGCGCACGATGCACGACCTCATCGTGGACATCTCCCTGTTCCGGCCGGGGCCGGTCAACTCCGACATGGTCACCCCCTACCTGGAGGCCAGGCACGGCTGGCGGAAACCGTACTATCCGCACGAGAAGCTGCACGGCGCGCTGAAGGAGACGCACGGCGTGGTGGTCTTCCACGAGCAGGTGCTCAGGATCATCGAGGTGATGACGGGCCGGGACCTGTCGTTCGCCGAGATGCTGCGGCGCGCCCTCGGCACCCCGGAGGGCCGCGACCGGGTGCGCAAGCACTTCGTGCCGCTGGCCAAGGCGAACGGGTTCGACGACGAGGCCGTCGAACGGGCCTGGAAGGTGCTCGACGCGTTCGGCGGGTTCGGGTTCTGCAAGGCGCACGCGGCGGCGTTCGCGCTGCCCACCTACCAGTCGGCCTGGCTCAAGCGGCACCACGCGGCCGCGTTCTTCGCCGGGGTGCTGACGCACGACCCCGGCATGTACCCGCCGCGCGTCATCATCGACGAGGCCCGGCAGTGCGGGGTGGAGATCCTCCCGCTGGACGTGAACAAGTCCGCCAAGGACTGGCGGGTGGAGCGGCTCGGCCCGCGCGTCCAGGTCCGGGTCGACCCCGCCGGGCTGGGCGAGGCCGACCTGCCCAGGCGGCTCAGGGACTTCCGGATCTCCGAGATCGGCAAGGGGTACGCGCTGCGCGTGCCGTTCTCGGCGATCAAGGGGGTGAGCGAGGCGGAGGTGGAGCGCATGGTGGCGGGCCGCCCGTACACCTCGCTCGCGGACTTCTGGGACCGGGCCCGCCCCTCCCGGCCCACCCTGGAACGGATCGTCCAGGTCGGCGGGCTGGACGCGCTGCACCACCTGCGCCCCGGCGGCGGCGACCGCTGGCGGCCCGGCGAGCTGACCCGGCGCGACCTGATCGCCCAGGTCGGCGTGCTCGAACGGACCTCCGCCAGCGGCGTCCAGTCAGGACCGCGCACCTCCAGGCGCTACACACCGAAGCCGGTTACGGACCGCCGCCTGGCGGCCGTGCAGCTGCCGCTGGGATTCGCCGAGCACATCGCGCCGGGTGAGCTGCCGGAGATGACGGAGACGGAGATGGTCGAGGCCGAGCTGGAGATCCTCGGCATGGACATCAGCCGCCACGTCATCAGCTTCCACGACGAGCTGCTCGACACGCTCGGCGTGACCCGCGCCAAGGACCTCCTCGACCTGCGCAACGGCGCCGAAGTGCTGGTGGCGGGGGTTAAGGTGGCCACCCAGACACCGGCCATCCGCTCCGGGCAGCGGATCATCTTCGCCACCCTCGACGACTCGACGGGACCGGTGGACCTGACCTTCTTCGAGTCGGTGCAGGGCCGGTGCGCGTCGACGGTGTTCGGCTCGTGGCTCCTGGTCGCCAGGGGAGTGGTCCGGCGCACCGGCACCCGGGCGGTCTCCATCCGCGCCCTGGACTGCTGGAACCTGGTGGACCTCGACGCGGTGTGGCGCTCTCGCGGCCCCGACGCGGTCCGCGCCCTGCTCGCCGAGAGCACCGGCGACGCCGGCGGCGTGGGCGGACGCGCCATCGAGTACGCCAACGGCTTCAGGCTCTCGCCCTACTCCGACCTCGGCCCGGCCATCACCACCCCGCCCCGCGCCCTCTGGCACGCCAGCCAGGGCAGCTCCGGCCCCACCGCGGCCTGAGGGCGGTCAGGTGCTGCCCGGCAGGGAGGTCAGCGGGGTGGGCAGGGGGGCCAGGGACTGCTCCGGCTCGGTGTGGGCGAGCTGTTGGAGGCCGGTGATCTCGCGTACGGTGGCCGCGCACAGCAGGGCGGACAGCGTCAGGCAGGCGAGCTCGGCGAGCCCGGCCCCCGTGAGGCCGCCGGTGGAGTCGCGGGTGAGCACGGTGACGGCCAGGGCCAGGGTCGCCAGCCAGCTCAGCCACCATGCCGCCACCAAGGCGAGCCAGCGGCTTTGCCGGCCGGACGGCGGGCGGGTGCCCTTCCAGAGCTCGTGCACCAGCAGAGCCGGCCCCACCAGGTTGACGCCGGGGATCAGCCAGGCGCCCGCCACCGAGGCGGAGGGCGCCTCGGGGTCGTTGGCCTGCCTGGCGCGCACCAGCCAGGTGACGTAGGCGGCAGCGGCGGCGACGGTGGCGCCCGTGGCCAGCATCATCAGCACGGCGAAGACGGTCACCGCGCCGACGACGGCGTCGGCGTCGGCGCCGTGCGGCCGGCCGCCGAACTCGGCGAGCTGCGCGGCGAGCCGGTCTCCGCGCACCTGCTCGAAGAGCACGAGGGCACCGAGGGAGAGGACCTGCGCGGTGAGCGTCACATAGACGGCAGAGGCGGCTTTGATGGGCGGTGCCTGGGCAAAGCGCACGATGTTCTCCCCCCGGGCCATGCGCTGAGGTTCTGTTTCACTTGTATCCCGCAGGCCCCCCTGTTAATCAGGTGACGACGCCCGATTCCCAGGCCCACGCCGCGATCTCCACCCGGTTGCGGGCGCCCAGTTTGGTGAAGACGCTGCCCAGGTGCGTCTTCACCGTCGACAGCGACACGAACAGCTCGGCGGCCACCTCCTGGTTGGTGCGGCCCTTGGCGACCAGCCGGACGACGTCGAGCTCCCGGTCCGTCAGCGGCTCGGGCAGCGGGACGGGCCCGCGCTTGGGCTGCGCCAGGTGCCGCAGTAACCGGACGGTCACCGAAGGCGACACCAGCGACTCGCCTCCGGCCGCCGCTCTGACCGCCTCCACCAGCAGTGTGGGCCCGCTGTCCTTGAGCAGGAAACCGGTCGCGCCGGCCCGCAGCGCGCCGTACACGTACTCGTCCAGGTCGAAGGTGGTGACGATGACCACCCGCATGGGGGCCTCGACGCCGGGCCCGGCCAGCGCGCGGGTCGCCTCCAGCCCGTCGAGCCTGGGCATCCTGATGTCGAGCAGGCACACGTCCGGCCGCAGCCGCCGGGCCTCGGAGACCGCCTCCGCGCCGTCGGCGACGGCCGCCACGACCTCCATGTCCGGTTGGGCATCAAGAATCATCTGAAAGCCGGTTCGCACGAGTTGCTGGTCGTCGGCGATGAGCACCCGAATAGTCACGGGCCCAACTCTAGGATCAACCGTTCGGCCGAGGCGGAACCGGTCACAAAGCCGATCCGCGCCACCCCGCCTGCCCGCCAGGCTTTGCGGCATGAACGATGTGCTTGTTGGACAGGCCCTGACCAAACGGTTCGGGCAGACGGTGGCGCTGGGCGGAGTGGACCTCGCGGTGCGGGCCGGGGAGGCCGTGGCGATCATGGGACCCAGTGGCTCCGGCAAGTCCACGCTGCTGCACTGCCTGGCGGGGATCATGAAGCCGGACGGGGGCGAGGTCCGCCTGCTCGGCGAGCGTATCGACGACATGCGCGAGCGCCGGCGCAGCACGCTGCGCCGTACCCGGTTCGGGTTCGTCTTCCAGTTCGGGCAGCTGCTCCCAGAGCTGCTCGCCGAGGAGAACGTCGCGCTCCCGCTGATGCTGGGCGGCGTTCCTCGTTCCCGGGCCGTACGCCAGGCGCGCGCATGGTTCGGGCCCCTCGGCCTGAGCGGCATGGAGACCCGGCGGCCCGGCGAGCTGTCCGGTGGGCAGGCGCAGCGGGTGGCCATCGCCAGGGCGCTGGTGACCAAACCGGCGGTGGTGTTCGCCGACGAGCCGACGGGCGCGCTCGACCAGACGACCGGCCACGAGACGATGCGGCTGCTGGTGGAGGCCACCCGGGGCAACGGGGCGGGCCTGGTCGTGGTGACCCACGACCCCGACGTGGCCTCCTGGTGCGAGCGCACGGTCGAGGTCCGCGACGGCCTGCTGACGGCGGGCGGGGTGCGCGCGTGAACCTCGACCTGACCTGGCGGCTGCTCAAGGGCGGCGGCCGCAAAGGCATGCTCGGCACCTGGCTCACGCTGGCGGCCGTCGCCGTGTCCACGATGCTGCTGTTGTTCGCCGTGACGGCCAACTTCGCCTTCCAGGCCAGGGCCGACAAGGGCGCCTGGCGGATCCCGGTGCAGGCGGCCACCGGCCAGGCCGTGGCCATCGAGGCGACGGGCCACGACTACGTGCGCGGCAAGGAGGTCACGGTCGTCGATCTGGCCGCGTTGAACGACCGGGCACCCGCGCCCCCGGGGCTGACCCGCTTCCCCGCCCCTGGCGAGGCGTGGCTCTCCCCGGCGCTGGCCGAGCTGGCCGGGCGGCTGCCCGCCGACCAGCTCGCCGCCCGCTTCCCCGCGCGGACGGGCGTGCTCGGCGAGGAGGCGCTGATCCACCCGGACGAGCTGGTCGCGGTCGTCGGCCACCGGCCCGACGCGCCGGAGATGACGGCGGCACGCAGCACCGCCCGGACCGCGGGCCGGCCGCCGACACCGGTGGCCGACCTGGTGGGCAAGCCGTCGGAGGATGCCGTCGCCTACCAGATCCTGGCGCTCATCGCCAGCGTGCTCATGGTGGTGCCGCTGCTGGTGTTCGGCGGGGCCGCGGCCAGGCTCACCGTGGCCAGGCGGGACCAGCGGCTGGCGGCGCTACGCCTGGTCGGGGCGACACCCGGCCAGGTGGTCGGCATGACCGTGGCCGAGGCGGTGATCGTGGCGTTCGCCGGCGCGCTGGCCGGGACCGCCGCCTACGCGCTGGCCGTGCCGCTGCTGACGCGGATCCAGATCAGCGGCGGCCCCTGGTTCGCCGCGGACCTGTGGCCGCACCCGCTGGTGCTGGCCGCCACCCTGGTCGCGGTGCCCCTGCTGGTGGGCCTGTCGGCGGTGATCGGGCTCAGGCGGGTGGTCGTCAGCCCGCTCGGCGTGGCCAAGCGCGAGACCCCGCCCGCCATGCGCTGGGTCAGGGTGCTCGCCCTGGTCGCGGTGCTGGCCGTGGTCCCCACGCTGGGCGTGGACACCGGCGTGGCGGTCATCGCGGTGGTGATCGGCCTGGCGTTCCTCTGCGTCAACCTGGTCGGCCCGTGGGTGGTCGGGATCATCGGCCGCGTCACCGCCGGAACCGCCCGCAGTCCGGCCGGACTGCTCGCCGGCCGCAGACTGGTGGACGACCCGCGCTCGGCCTGGCGCACCGTGAGCGGCGTGGCCATGACCGGCTTCGTCGCGGGCTTCCTCGCCCTGCTCACCCCGGGCGCGCTCACCACCGCCGGGACACCGGGCGAGCTGCGTGTCCTCGTCCCCGAGGGGCGGCCGTCGGTGGTCGCCGAGCAGGCCCGCGAACGGCTCGCGAAGGCCGGGATCACCGCCACCGTGCGGCGCGCCGAGAAGCTCGTCACCGTGACCCCGGCCCGCCACACCGACCCGGCGACCATGGACCGGGCCCGTACCGCTCTGGCAGGACTCCTCCCCGGGCGCACCCTCACCTCCCAAGCCGACCAGGAGCACGTCAACGTGCAGATCATCGGTGACATCCGCTCGGGCACGGTGGTGGTGCTGTCGGTGTCGTTCCTGGTGGCGATCGCCAGCGCGGGCATCACCGCGGCCTCCTCGATCCTGGACCGGCGGCAGACGTACGGGCTGCTGCGGCTGGCGGGGACGCCGCTGACGGTGCTCGACCGGGCCCGCAGGACCGAGACGCTGATCCCGCTCGCGGTGATGGGCGGCGGGTCGATCGCGGTGGGTGTGTTCTGCGGGCTGCCGTTCATGAGCGGCAGCCCGGACGGCGGCGGGTCGATCATGCTGCTGACCTGCGTCGCGATCGGCTTCGCCGGAGTGGTCGGGGCAGGCGCCGCGAGCAGACCCCTGCTCCGCTCGGTCACCGCCGACCCGGCCCCACGCCCCGACTGAGTCCGGGTCAGGAGGGGATGCGGGCGTCGATCTGCTCGTGGGCGTGGGGGCACTCGTCGAACGGCAGTGGGCAGGCGAGCGCGTGCTCGATGAGGTCCTTGGCCGCCTGCGCCTGGGAGATGCGCCGTTCCAGCTCGGCGACGTGTCCCCTGAGCAGGTCGGCGTGGTCCATCGGGTCGTCGGTGGACAGGAGCCGGCGCAGGGCGCGCAGGCCGAGCCCGGCCTCCTTGCCCATGTGGATCATCGCCACCCGTCGCAGCTCCGCCTGGCCGTAGCGGCGGTGGCCGCTGTCCTGCCTGGCGGGGGCGAGCAGGCCGGCGCTCTCCCAGTGGCGCAGGACGTGCGTGGGAAGCCCGAACCGGCCGGCCAGCTCGCCGATGGTCATCTCGCTTGACTTCATGCGCACATTAACCTTCATCGTGACCGCATGAGCAACCGATCACCTCTGGCCATCACCCGCGTGGCCAACTCCTGCGTCCTGATGGAGATCGGCGGGCACGCCGTCCTCACCGACCCGTTCTTCACCGAGCGGTGGCACCTGCACGCCGGCGAGCCGTTCGGCCTGGCCGTCGGCGATCTCCCGCCGCTGGCCGCCATCGTCGCCAGCCACTCCTACCCCAACCACTGGGACCTGCGGGTTCTGCGGCGCTACCCGCACAAATCCACCACACCCGTGTACGTGAGCAGCGCGCGGATGGCTCGGCAGGCCCGTGCCATCGGCTTCGAGCAGGTCGAGTTCCTGGCGTGGGGTCAGCTCAGGCAGCCGGCGTCCGGCCTGTCGATCGAGGCGGCGCCCGCCGGGCGAACTCTGTGGTTCCGCCACAACGCCTACGTCATCGGCGGCGGCGGGCTCAGCGTCTTCTTCGGCGGCGAGGTCCGCGACCCGGAACTCCTGCGGCGCCACCGCGCCGGTCACCCTCCGGTCGACGTGGCGCTGCTGCCCGTCAACGGCCTGCGCGCGGTCGTCGGCCCGCCGATCGTGATGGGCCCCGAGCAGGCGGTGGACGGCACGAACGCGCTCGGCGCCCGCGTCCTGGTGCCGGTGCACGACGCCCACGGCGACGACGACCTGCTCGCCCGGGTGATCCGCCGCCACGGCACCGGCGCGGACGCGGCAGCCCTGGCGCGTGCCGTCGCGTCCGGGCCCGAGGTCGTCAACCTGCCGACGGGACAGCGCTGGACCTACCTGGTGTCACCCGATGGGTCGGGCCCTGCCGGGAAGCGCTCATCGCCGGCATCGCCGGCATCACTGTCAGCCGAGGACCAGGTCGCGGACGGTGCGTAGGGTGGGCTCGTCGCGGGGGCCCATGACGAGCAGGGACGTGACCGGGGACTTGTGCCAGAGCTCCAGGCGCTCCTTGATCCGGCCCGGCGGGCCCACCAGGGAGATGCCGTCGGCGAGTTCGTCGGGGATGGCGCGGAACGCCTCGTCCCTGCGGCCCGCGAGATAGAGCGACTGGATGTGCTCGGCCGCCTCGGCGTAGCCCATCCGGCCGATGATGTCGGCGTGGAAGTTGCGCTGCTTGGCGCCCATGCCGCCGATGTAGAGGGTGAGCATCATCTTGACGCCGTCCAGGGCGGCGCGGACGTCGTCGGAGATGACGACCATGACCATGGCGGCGATGTCGAAGCCGGGGCTCCTGGGCGCCAGGGCTTCGCCGTACATCTCCTCGATCTTCGAGGGGAAGGCGAACAGCGGGAGCCAGCCCTGGGCGAGCTCGGCGGCCAGGGCGACGTTCTTGGGGCCCTCGGCGCCCAGGTAGACGGGGATCTCGGGGCGCAGCGGGTGGGTGATGAGCTTGAGCGGCTTGCCGAGGTCGCCGGGCAGGGGCAGCGGGTGGTGGGGGCCGTCGTTGGTGACGGGCTCCTCGCGGCGCCAGACCTTGCGCATGATCTCGACGTACTCGCGCGTCCTGGCCAGCGGCCTGGCGAACGGCTGGCCGTACCAGCCCTCGACGACCTGGGGGCCGGAGGCGCCGATGCCGAGCAGCAGGCGGCCGCCCGTGAGGTGGTCGAGGGTCATCGCGGTCATGGCCGTGGTGACCGGCGGCCTGGCCGACATCTGGGCGATCGACGTGCCCAGCTTGATGCGCGAGGTGCGTGCGCCGTACCAGGCCAGGGGGGTGAAGACGTCGCTGCCGTAGGCCTCGGCGGTCCACACCGAGTCGTAGCCGAGCCGTTCGGCGGCGAGCACCGAGTCGGTCGCGTCGTCGGCGTTGCGCTGCCAGTAGCCGAGGTTAAGGCCGAGCTTCAATCGACACCTCCCGAATTAAGTTCTATTACGGCTGGTGTGGGGCCACGTGTCAATGCGGATTCTTTGGGGACGTGTGCTCTGTGTTCAAGGGTCTGTGTCGTCTCGTCTCTGTCCTGCTGCTTCTGATGCCGGCGGCCGAGCCCGCGGCGGCCTCGGGGGACAAGCCGAACATCGTCTTCATCATGGCCGACGACCTCGATTACGGTACGTTGCCGTACTTTCCCAACATCACGCGTCATGTGGTGGACGAGGGGACCTCGTTCCAGCGGTTCTTCGTGACGAACTCCTGGTGCTGTCCGTCGCGTTCGTCGATCCTGCGCTCGCAGTACGTGCACAGCCATGGCGTATGGACGAACACCCCGCCAGAAGGCGGTTTTGCCAGATTTTACGAACAAGGTCTGGAACGTTCCACCATCGGCAGCTGGATGAAGGACGCCGGATATCGCACCGCGTTGATGGGGAAGTATCTCAACCACTATCCGGGCAAGGCGGCCCCGGCGACTTACGTGCCGCCGGGCTGGGACGAATGGGCTGTTCCGGTCAGGCATCTCTATCGGGAGTACGGCTACCGGCTCAACGAGAACGGGCGGCTGGCCGACTACGGCTGGGGGGAGAAGGACTACCTCTCGGACGTGCTGGCGGGCAAGGCCCACGATTTCATCGCCGGGAGCCGGACGCCGTTCTTCCTCTATCTCTCCCCGGTCGCGCCGCACCTGCCGGCCAACCCCGCCATACGCCACTCCAGCGCGTTCCCCGAGGCCCGCGCGCCGAGGACGCCGTCGTTCAACAGGGAGGACGTGAGCCGGGAGCCCGCATGGCTGCGCTCCAGGCCACCGCTGACCGACCGGGAGATCCAGCTCGTCGACCGGCGTTACGGCAACAGGATGCGGGCCATGCTGGGCGTGGACGACCTCGTCGGCTCCGTCGTCCAGGCGCTGGAGGAGACCGGCAAGCTCGACAACACCTACATCTTCTTCACCTCCGACAACGGCTTCCACCAGGGCACCCACCGCCTCAAGAAGGGCAAGACCACGCCGTTCGAGGAGTCCATCAGGGTCCCGATGGTCATCCGGGGGCCGGGTGTGCCGAAGAACGTCACGATCGGGCCGATGGGCGCCACGGTGGACCTCGCGCCCACGATCGCCGAGCTCGGCGGGGCCACCCCGCCGTCGTTCGCGGAAGGGCGGTCGCTGCTGCCGGTGCTGCGCGGCGAGCGGCCGGCGGACTGGCGCAAGAACGTCCTGATCGAGTTCGCCCGGCCGGCCGACCGGTTCTCGGCCGCCCAGACGCCGGTGCCGCCCTATCGGGCCGTGCGCACGCAGAGATACACCTATGTCAGATATCAGACGGGCGAGGAACAGCTGTACGACCTGCTCACGGATCCCTACCAGCTCGACAACCTGGCGGCGACCGCCTCCCCGGCGCTGCTGGCCGACCTGCGGGCCCGCCTGGAGGCCATGCGGACCTGCTCCGGAGCCAACTGCCGGGTCGCCGACTCCACCGGCTGACGTGCTCAGGAAGACGGGTAGGCGTGGGCCAGGTGCTCGGTCACCGCGCGGGAGGCCGCGGCGGGGTCGCCCGCGTCGATGGCGGCCAGGATCCGCTCGTGGTCGGCCTGCAGGAGCGAGGTGTCACCGAGCCGCTCCACCGCCTCCACCGCGTAGCGCCGCATCGAGTCCCGCAGCGAGCGCATGATGGCGGCGATCAGCCGGTTGCCCGAGGCGTCCGCGATGGCGCAGTGGAAGGCCGTGTCGTGCTCCACGAACTCCTCGGCCGAGCCCGCCGAGGCCATCGCGGTCAGCGCGGCGGCCAGTGCCGAGGTGTCGGCGCGGGCGGCCGCCGCCCGGTCGGCGGCCCAGCGCTCGATCATCAGCCGAGTGTCGATGACCTCGCGCAGCTCCAGGCTCGCCATGCCCAGATGCAGCCTGAGCAGGTCGGTGAGCGCGCTGTCCGGCCGGGAGGTGAGGATGGCGCCCGCCTCGGGCCCCCGCCCCACCTGTGAGGACACCACGCCGAGGGTCTCCAGCACGCGCATCGCCTCGCGTACGGAGGAGCGGCCGACGCCGAGCTGCTCGGCGAGCTGCCGCTCGGCCGGCAGCCGGGAGCCCACCGTGAGGCCGTCCTCGACGATGCGGCGCTCGATCTGGGCGAGCACGTCCTCGAACGTGCGCGTCTTCTTGGCCGGGCGGCCGGTGACGGTCAACGGGGTCTCCTTGGCCGGATGCGGTCCGAATCCGGTATGGTCTGACCATACTGTGGTCAGACCATACCTCGGAAGGTGAGGCGTGCGAGTCGCCCTGTTCATCACGTGCGTGAACGACACGCTCTTCCCCGGCACCGGCAAGGCCGTCGTGTCGCTCCTGCGCAGGCTGGGCTGCGACGTCGACTTTCCGGCCGCGCAGACCTGCTGCGGGCAGATGCACGTCAACACCGGCTATCCCCAAGAGGGCGTACGGCTTGCGCGCCACTTCACCGAGGTCTTCGCCGGGTACGACGCGGTGGTCGCGCCGTCCGGGTCGTGCGCGGCCATGGTGCGCGAGCAGTACCCCAAGCTGGTACGGCCGGGCAGCAGGGGAGCGGCGGCCATCGCCGAGGTCGCGCCCCGGGTGTACGAACTCTCCGAGTTCGTGATCGACGTCCTGAAAGTCGACGACGTAGGCGCATATTTCCCGCACCGGGTGACATATCACCCGACGTGTCACTCGCTGCGCGGGCTTCGCCTGGGCGACCGGCCCACCCGGCTGCTGAGCAAGGTACGCGGCCTGGAGCTGGTCCCGCTGCCCGGGGCCGAGGAGTGCTGCGGCTTCGGCGGCACCTTCGCGGTGAAGAACCCGGCGGTCTCCGCCGCCATGGGCTCCGACAAGGCGCGCCACGTGACCGGCACGGGGGCGGAGGTGCTCTGCGCGGCCGACAACTCCTGCCTCATGCACATCGGCGGCACGCTCGACCGGCAGCGCTCCGGCGTGCGGATCATGCACCTGGCGGAGATCCTCGCGACCACGGAGGCGACCCCATGAGCGGGACATTCCTCGGCATGCCCGGAAATTTCCCGGAAAACGCTGCGAAAGCCGTCCAAGACTCGCAGCTCAGGTACAACCTCCGGAAAGCCACGCACACCATCCGAGGCAAGCGCGCGAACGTCGTGAGCGAGCTGCCCGACTGGACCGAGCTCCGCGCGGCCGGTAAGGCGATCAAGGACGAGACCCTGCGCCACCTCGACCGCTACCTGATCCAGCTGGAGGAGGCCGTGACGCGGGCGGGCGGCCACGTCCACTGGGCCCGCGACGGCGCCGAGGCCAACCGCATCGTCGCCGGCCTGGTCAAGGCCACCGGCGAGACCGAGGTGGTCAAGGTCAAGTCGATGGCCACCCAGGAGATCGAGCTCAACGAGGCCCTGGCCGAGCAGGGCATCACCGCCTACGAGACCGACCTGGCCGAGCTGATCGTCCAGCTCGGCGACGACTTCCCCAGCCACATCCTGGTCCCCGCGATCCACCGCAACAGGGCCGAGATCCGCGAGATCTTCCTCGACAAGATGCCCGAGACCCCGCCCGGCCTCACCGACGAGCCCGCCGCGCTCGCCGAGGCCGCCCGGCTGCACCTGCGCGAACGCTTCCTCAGGAGCAAGGTCGCTATCTCCGGCGCGAACTTCATGGTCGCCGAGACCGGCACGCTGGTGGTGCTGGAGTCCGAGGGCAACGGCCGCATGTGCCTGACGCTGCCCGAGACCCTGATCAGCGTCGTGGGCATCGAGAAACTGGTGCCCGCCTGGCGCGACCTGGAGGTCTTCCTCCAGCTGCTGCCGCGCAGCTCCACCGGCGAGCGGATGAACCCCTACACCAGCATGTGGACCGGTGCGACCGAAGGCCAGGACTTCCACCTGGTGCTGCTCGACAACGGCCGCACCGGCGTGCTCGCCGACGAGGTCGGCCGCCAGGCGCTGCGCTGCATTCGCTGCTCGGCCTGCCTGAACGTGTGCCCCGTCTACGAACGTGCGGGCGGCCACGCGTACGGCTCGGTCTATCCGGGCCCGATCGGCGCCATCCTCACCCCGCAGCTCAGAGGCATGTCGTCGGAGCTGGACGCCTCCCTGCCGTACGCCTCCAGCCTGTGCGGCGCCTGCTACGACGTGTGCCCGGTGGCGATCGACATCCCCGAGGTGCTCGTCCACCTGCGCGCCAAGGCGCCGCACGCCACGGCCGAGCGGGCGGGCATGCGCGTCGCGGGCTGGATCCTCGAAGACTCCGTACGGCTCGGCAAGGCCCAGCGCCTGGCCACCCGCTTCCGCAAGCTGGTCCCCAGGCGGCTGCCGGGTCCGCTGTCGGCCTGGACCGACACCAGGGACCTGCCCGAGATCCCGGAAGAATCCTTCAGAGACTGGTGGGAGCGTCATGAACGCCCGTGAGGAGATCCTCGGCAGGATCAGGCAGGCCGTCCGCGACGCGCCCGAGGTGGAGATCCCCCGCGCCTACCGTTCCCGGACCCCGGTGGATGACCTGGTGGGCCTGTTCGCCGAGCGGGTGGACGACTACCGGGCGATCGTGCACGTCCTGCCCGCCGCCGAGGTCCCGGACAAGATCACTGAGCTGGTACGCGGCCGCCGCATGGTGGTGCCCGACGGGCTGCCGCCGCAGTGGACGGGACAGGCCGAGCCCGCCGGCGGCTCGCTGGCGGAGCTGGACGCCGCCGACGGGGTCATCACCGGCTGCGCGGTGGCCATCGCCGAGACCGGCACGATCGTCCTCGACGCGGGCCCCGGCCAGGGCAGCCGCGCGCAGACGCTGGTGCCCGACTACCACCTGTGCGTGGTGCGGGCCGAGCAGATCGTGGGAGGTGTGCCCGAGGCCGTCGCCCGGCTCGACCCGGCCCGCCCGCTCACCTGGATCAGCGGCCCGTCGGCCACCAGCGACATCGAGCTCAACCGGGTCGAGGGCGTGCACGGCCCCAGGACCCTCGAAGTGATCGTCAGTACCTGAGCACGGCCGCCACGTCCGACACCTGGTCGGTGAACCAGAGCTCGGCGTCCGTCATGGTCGCCGCCCTGACCAGGGCCGAGTCGGCACGCTCGGTCACCGGTTCCTGGACGCCCCAGTCGCGCAGCTCCCCCTCGTCGGTGGACAGCTGTGTGCCGCCCTCGCCGATCCACACCTCCCGGTCCAGCTCGCCGGGCAGGAGCAGCGCCTGCACCCTGCCCTCGCGCAGGGCGCGGGCGACCAGCGCGATCCCCACGGGGCCGTCCTGCTCGCGGTGCCGATCCAGCAGTTCGGCCCGCCTGCGATCGAGCCAGTCGTCGAGCGCCGCCTCCACGTCACGCTCGAACCCGCCGAGATCGCCCCGGTGGCCGTGCTCCACCATCAGCATCCGGTCGGTGGACTTGGTGCCGAGGTGGTCGCCGAGCATGGACCGCGACCGCGCCTCCCCCGCCACCAGCACGAGGTCCGCGCCGATGCGCCGTACCTGCTCGTCGATCTCCTGCGCGACGGCCACCGCGTTCTTCTCCCAGGTCTCCTCCACGGCTCGCTCGTAGCGCTTCTGCGACCAGCCGCCCTGCGCGGTCTTCTGCAGCGGCCAGTCCTCGGCCTCGATGGTCGCGCTGCGCGGCGAGCCGCCGCCGAACACCGTCACCTCCGCCCCCGCGTGGTCCACGACCACCCGCAGGTGCGGGACGTTCTCACCACGCTTCATCAGCATGGGCGTGACGTGTGGCAGCGGCGAGTGGTGGACCAGCGGCAGCGGCGGCTCGCCCAGCCTCTCGGCCAGCACCACGTCGTGCGCGGTGGCGAACAGCGCCTGCCCGGGGCCCGGCCGCAGCGCCTCGATCTCCAGGGCCTCCGGCACCACCGCGCCGGCCCGTTCGGCCTTGTCACGCAGGCTGGTCCACTGCACCGACCTGTCCCGCTCGGTGAACGCGCCGACGTACACGCTCGTGTACGGTCCACTGCGCTCGTAGAGCGGCCGGATGAAGTCGAGCCGCACAGGTCACCACCTCCGCTTCTCCACACCGAGGCCGAGCGCCTGACCGATTTCGGCCATGTTGGCGTAACGCCGCTCCGGCAGGGAGCTGACGAGGTCCATCACGTGATCGGGCGCGTCCATCCGCTCGGCATGCTGGAGCAGTTCCAGCGAGGTCGCGGGGAAATCAGCGTCGCTGAGCCATTTGGCCAGATCGCTGCGGACATCGACTCCTTCCTGAGTGATGCCCTCAGGAGTGCCGGGTTCGTGGCCGGGCGCGTACGTGCGTACGGACTCGTCCTCCCTGGACGCCGGGGTGGGCTCGGGTTCCTTCCACTCCTCGGCGTGCGTGGCGCCTCCGCCACGCACCATGCCCTCGGTCTCCTGCTTCTGGTGCTCGTCCATGCGAGGACCGTGCTTGGAGCTTCCGCGTTCCATCGGTGAATCACCTCTCCCTCCAAGCGCACCTACCCCCGCCTTCATGGGCAAACATCGCCACTGTGTAGCCTGCCGAGGGTGTTCGATGAGGACGTCGACCTCCCCACTGGACGTCTGGTGCTCCGGCCGTTCGGCCCTGAGGACGCGGACCGGATCAGGTCCATCGTGCGATCGAAAGTCCGGTTCCTGCCGCCAGGGGCGCCCGGTCATGTCTCGGGCGTCAAGCAGTGGCTCGCCCACGGTGTGCACGAGTTGCGGCGCTCCGGGCAGGGCCTGCACCTCGCCATGCACGACGACGATCGCATCGTGGGCGCCATCAGCCTGTTCAAGACCTCGTGGGGCGCGGGCACCACCGAGGTCGGCTACGGCGTCCACCCCCTCTACCGGGGGCGCGGCTTCGCCACCGAGGCCGTCCGGGCGCTGACGGACTGGGTGTTCGCCACCACCGAGCTGCGCAGGATCGACCTGACGGCCAACCTGGACAACCTCGCGTCCATCCGCGTGGCCCACAAATCCGGCTTCACCTGGGAAGGCGTGCTGCGCGCCGCCGTGCTGGACGAGGACGGGCCGCACGACCTGGTCGTCTTCGGCCTGCTGCGCGACGACGACCGCACCCCGTCCGACACGCTGCCCCGCACCGAGCTGCGCACCCCGCGGCTGCTGATCCGGCCGCTGGCGGACTCGGACGTGCCGGACCTGGCCGTCACCGCCGCCGACCCGCTCACCCAGGCCAAGACCGGGGTGCCGCGCGGCTACAGCGAGGCGGACGCCAGGCGGTTCGTCGACCTGGCCGAGCGGATGCGGACCAGGGGCCAGGGCATCGCCTGGGCGGTGGAGGAGATGGCGACCGCGCGCTTCGCGGCCCATGTGGACCTCCGGGACGTCGACTGGGTCAACAGGAGCTGCGAGGTCGGCTACATGGCCGCGCCCTGGGCCCGCGGCAACGGGATCACCGCCGAGGCGGTCACCGCCATCGCCCGCTGGCTCTTCGACGAGCAGGGCTTCCGGCGGGTCAAGCTCCGCGCGACCCTGTCCAACCCCGCCTCGCACCGCGTGGCGGAGAAAGCCGGCTTCGTCCGCGAAGGCGTCGAACGCAACGCTCTGGGCGGGGAGGATCTCGTGGTCTTCAGCCTCATCCCATCAGATTTGCTGTGAAGATTGGAGAAACACCGGTAGAGCCGTCACCCTGGAGGTGAGGACGGTGAGGCCCATGATCACGGTTGTCGGCTGGGACGGTTCGGAACTGTCGGCCAGGGCGATTGACCGGCTGCACGAGGCCAGGCTCGTCGTCGGACCCGACGCCGTCATCGGCCGGCTGGCGCTGACCGCGCCCACCGTCGCCGACCACAGGCTGCTCGAAACCCTCGACGACCACCTCGAACAGGGAGAGGGCCCCGCCGTCGTGCTCGCCGAGGGCGACCCCGGGTTCTTCGGCGTGGTGCGTACGCTGCGCGCTCACGGGCTCAAGCCCGACGTGCTCCCGGCCACCTCACTGATCACCCGCGCCTTCGCCTGCGCCGGGCTCAACTGGGAGGACGCCCTCGTCGTCGCCCCCTCGGGCCCGCACCAGCTCAACCGCGCGGTCAACGCCTGCCGGGCCCACCACAAGGTGGCCGTGCTCGTCACCCCTGGCGTCGGCCCCGGCGAGCTGGCCAGGGAGCTCGCCCCCACGACGCCCCGCTCCCTCATCGTCTGCGAGGACCTCGGCGGCCCCGGCCAGCGCGTCGTCGACAGCCGGCTGGGCGAGGCCACCACGCGGCCCTGGAAGGATCCCGACGTGGTGCTCGTCGTCGATCCGCTGCACCGGCCCAAGGCGCCGGGCTGGGTGGCGGGCGCGCAGCCCGGCCCGCCCGAGTGGGCCCTGGAGTGGCCGCCGCCGCTGGAGTCGCGGCTGCCGCCGGAGGTCAGGGCGTTCGTCCTGGCCAAGCTCGGCCCACGCCTCGGCGACCTGGTGTGGGACGTGGGCGCGGGCAGCGGCGAGATCGCCGTCGAATGCGCCAGGCTGGGAGCCGCCGTCGTGGCCGTCGAACGCGATCAGGACGCCTGCGCCCGGCTGCGCGCCAGGGTGCTCGAACACGGCGTCAAGGTGGCGCTGACCAGGGGACAGGCGCCGCCCGCGCTCGAACCGCTGCCCGAGCCCGACGCCGTCTTCGTCGGCGGTGGCGGCACCGACGTGATCGTCGCCTGCGCCGCCCGCCGCCCCCGCTCACTCGTGTGCGCGCTCAAGACCGTCGAGCGCGTGTCCGCCGTGCTCGACCGGCTGCGCGAGCACGGCTATCGTGCCGAAGGCAGCCAGATCCTGGCCGCGAAACTCGTCATCGGCCCCGACGGATCCCACAGCCTGACCGCCGCCGACCCCGTTTTCGTCGTGCACGCGACACCCGCGCACACAGCGTGACCTGTCGCCCACCGGCGCCCATCGGTTATCCTCGCGTGTCTTCCTCTACGCACCGGAGTACCTTCGCATGAAGCCGCCGCTCCTGCTCATCGGGCAGGGCTCGAACGACGACGCCGACTCCGCTGAATTCGGTAGGTTCGTCCATCGGCTCCGTTGCCGACTCGACCAGAGCGCCACCGACGTCTCCGCCGGCTACCTCGAGCGCGCCACCCCCCGGCTGAGCGACTCTGTCGCCTCCCTGGTCGCCAGGGGACACCACCGCCTGGTCACGCTGCCGCTGAGCCTGAACCGGGTCGGCGACGAACTGCCCGCCGCGATGGAGCAGGAGCAGAAGAAACACCCCACCCTGATGTACGACTCCGGCCGGCCGCTCGGACCCGACCCGCGCCTGCTCGCCCTGCTGGCCGAGCGGCTCAACGACGCCGCAGCCGAGATGCCGCCCCGGCCCCGCCCGCTGGAGCTCGTCGGCGCCAGGGCCAGGCTGCGAGCCGTCGACACGCTGCCCGCCGAGGGCCTCCCCGCGCACATCGAGCCGGGCGAGACCGCCATCGTCCTGGTCGGCGAGGGCTCGATGGACCCGGCGGCCAACGCCGAGATCCACCGGGTGTCGCGGCTGTTCTGGGAGACCCACGCCTACGACTTCATGACCGTCGAGACCGCGTTCGTCTCCCTCACCCCGCCCGGCGTCCCCGGCGGCCTGGAGCGGTGCCGCCGCCTCGGCGCCAAGCGCGTCATCGTCGTGCCCTACCTGCTGTTCGCCGGTGGCGCGCTGGAGCGCGTGTGGGCCCAGGCGCTGGCCTACGTCGCCGGGCACCCCGATCTCGACATCCGTTGCGCCGAGGTGATCGGCGACTGCGACACGCTGGCCGACGTGGTCATCGACCGCTACGACGAAGTGCTCCAACTCGTCCCGTAGGACACCGGGCCGGCTCCTCCGGGAGCCGGAAGTTCGCCCGAAGGGCTCCCGCTCGGAGCCGTAACACGAAACGCTCGTGAGAAGGCGCTCCACCAGGTCCGTCACTCGTAACCCCCGGAGGTTCCCGTGCTCGCAGAGACGCTCGCCGCGATCCGCTCCGCCGACCCGGTCGTGCTCGCCGACGCCCGCGCCTACCAGGACCGCCTCACCAAGCCGCGCGGCTCGCTCGGCGCGCTGGAGGAGGTCGCCGTACGGCTCGCGGGCGCCGCGGGCGTCACCCCGCCGCCCATGCCCACCCCTGCCGCCCTGGCCATCTTCGCCGCCGACCACGGCGTGCACGCCCGGGGCGTCAGCCCGTGGCCGCAGGAGGTGACGGTGCAGATGGTGGCGAACTTCCTGGCCGGCGGGGCGGTGGCCAACGCCTTCGCCGCCCAGATCGGCGCCTCGGTGACCGTGGTGGACGTCGGGGTCGCCGCCGACCTGCCCGACGACCCCCGGCTGATCAAGCGGAAGATCGCGTACGGCACGGCGGACCTGTCCCAGGGGCCCGCGATGACCGTCGACCAGGCCGTACAGGCTCTCGAAGCGGGCCTGACCGTCGCCCGCGACCTGGTCGCGGCGGGCGCCCGCTGCCTGATCACCGGCGACATGGGCATCGCCAACACCACCGCCTCCGCGGCCCTCATCTCGGTTTTCACCGGCAGGGACCCGGCCGAGGTGACCGGCCTGGGCACCGGGATCGACGAGGAGACCCACGCCCGCAAGATCGACGTGGTCCGCGAGGCGCTCCGCGTCAACCAGCTGCTCGCCGAACGAAGCTCCGGAGGGCTGACGGCCCCGGCGGTCGCCGGGGGAGTCGCGGCCTCGGCGGGTTCCGCAGGCTCCTCGCTTCCGGCGGGCGCCGGGCAGGTGGGGGTTGGGAGTCAGGCGACCGAGGCGTTGCGCGCGCTCGCGGCCGTGGGGGGATTCGAGCACGCGGCGATCGCGGGGTTCATCCTGGGCGGGGCCGCGGCGCGGGTGCCGGTGATCCTGGACGGCGTCATCGCGGGCGCCGCCGCGCTCGTCGCGGCCGCCCTCGACCCGGCCGCCGTCGACCACTGCGTGGCCGGGCACCGGTCGGCCGAGCCCGGCCACTCGGCCGCCCTCGGCCACCTCGGCCTGCGCCCCCTGGTGGACCTTGAGCTGCGGCTGGGCGAGGGCACCGGCGCGCTGCTCGCTCACCCGCTCATCTGCTCGGCCGTGCGGGTCATGCACGAGGTGGCGACCTTCGACTCGGCGGGCGTGACGGAGAAGCCGGTGTGACGACGGAGACGCCGCCGAGCACTATCCTTGAACCACTCTGGGCGACGGCCGGACGCCGCACGGGGACGGGGACGGGTCTCGCTCTGCTCGACGGCCGTTGACTCGTGCGAAGCAACTGACGCGGTGATAGCCGGTAGGTTTACCTCGTAGCACACATACCTTCGCGAACGGGAGATTCCCCCACTATGGGTCCCTACCTCCTCGGCCTGCGGCTCCAGGGTCGCCGGGCCCTCGTCGTAGGTGGCGGGCGTGTCGCCCAGCGGCGGGTGCCCGCGCTGCTTGAGGCGGGGGCGGCGGTGACCGTGGTGTCGCCGGGTGTCACCCCCGCTCTCGACGACCTGATAGCCGCCGGCCGGATCACCTGGCAGGCGCGCCCCTACGAGGTGGGCGACTGCGACGGAGCCTGGCTCGTGCAGGCGTGCACCGACGACAGATCCGTCAACACCGCCGTCGCCGCCGAGGCCGAGGCGAAACGGATCTGGTGCGTGCGCGCCGACGACAAGGACGCCTCCGCCGCCTGGACCCCCGCCTCCGGCCGGGTCGACGAGATCAGCGTGGCCATCACGGCGGGCGGCGATCCGCGCCGGGCCGCCGGCATCCGCGACGCCGTGGTCGGCGCGCTGCGCGACGGCACCGTGGACGCGCGGCGCAACCGCACCAAACCCGTCGGCGTCGCGCTGGTCGGCGGCGGGCCCGGCGATCCCGGGCTGATCACCGTGCGTGGCCGGCAGCTGCTCGCGCAGGCCGACGTGGTGGTGGCCGACCGGCTCGCCCCCCGGGCGCTGCTCGACGAGCTGGCGCCCGACGTCGAGCTGATCGACGCGGCCAAGGTGCCCTACGGCAGATCGCTCTCCCAGGAGGCGATCAACGAGGTGCTGGTCGATCGCGCCAGGCAGGGCAAGTTCGTCGTGCGGCTCAAGGGTGGCGATCCGTTCGTCTTCGGCCGGGGCGGCGAAGAGATGATCGCCTGTGCTCGCGCCGGCATCCCTGTGCTGGTGGTGCCGGGGATCACCAGCGCGGTCGCGGTGCCCGCCGCGGCAGGCGTTCCGGTGACTCATCGAGGGGTCAGCCAAGATTTTCACGTTATATCCGTGCATGTAGCACCGGATGACCCCAAATCCACCGTTGACTGGCCTGGGCTGGCTCGGTCCCATGGCACCCTGGTCCTCATGATGGCCGTCGAACGGCTCGCGAAGGTCGCCGAAGTCCTCGTTCGAGATGGACGTCCCCCAGAGACTCCCGTAATGGTGGTGCAGGACGGTACCCTTCCGACCCAGCGGGCGGTCATCGCCTCGCTTGCCACCGTGGCCGACCGCGTGTCCGCGGCTGGGATACGGCCACCGGCGATCATCGTCGTCGGCGATGTCGTAAAGGTCGGCCAGGAGGTCGAGATGGTTCGAGCGGAGCGCTTGCCGTGAACACGGCCATGGATGACGAACACGGAGAGGCGCCGGGGGAGCAGACCCTGCAGTTCCGCGCCCTGACCGATGAGCCGGCGGACCACGACGCCGCCCAGCCACCCACCGAGGCGAAACCCGAGGTGGACGCAGAGGTGGACGCAGAGGTGGACACAGGCGCGGACGCAGAGGTGGACACAGGCGCGGACGCAGAGGCGGAGGAGATTCCCGAGCCCGAGAAGCCCGAGGACGCCGCACCTGTGGTGGAGGCGAGGCCGTGGGCTTTCGCCCCGTATGACACGCGGTCCGAGGCCGATGACGCCGCGTCCGAGGAGTCCGGGGCGGCGGCGGCCGCGTTCTCGGCTTTCGTGGCTCAGGCCGAGCGCAGGAGCGCCGCGCCTGTGGCGGAGGTCAGAGCGTGGGCGTTCGCGGCGCAGGATGCGAAGTCCGAGGCCGATGACGCCGCGCCCGAAGATGCTGAGGAGGAGTCTTCGGAGCAGGAGGCCCCGGCTGCGGAGTCCGACAGCGAGGGCACGGCCGCGAGCTCCGAGGACGAGTTCGCGGCTGAGGGGTCCGAGGGCGAGATCGCGGCTGAGGGGTCCGGGGCGGGCTCCGTACCTCATGAGGGTGTGGCCGAGGGGACGTCCGACGGGCCTGGGGCGGCGGCCGAGCAGGAGGAGGAGCTGCCGGCGGAGGCCGCGCAGGCGCTGATGTCGGCCATCGGCGCGCTGCGGGAGAGTATCGCGGGGCTGCGGTTCGGGCTGGACCTGCCGGGGGCCGACGAGGCCAAGCAGGAGCGTGCCGACCTGCTGGCCCAACTTGAGGACTACGTGCTGCCGAGAGTGCGGATGAAGGCCGCGCCGGCGCTCATCGTGATCGCCGGCTCGACCGGCGCGGGCAAGTCCACGCTGGTCAACTCGCTGGCCGAGCGCAACGTCTCCCGCACCGGCGTGCGGCGGCCGACCACCGGCGTGCCCGTGCTCGTCTGCCACCCCGACGACGAGAAGTGGTTCGCCGAGGGAGAGCTGCTCGGCGGGCTGCGGCGGATCGACAAGCCCACCGCCGACGCCGGCCTGCGCAGCCTCATGGTGGTCGCCACGGAGAAGCTGCCGCAGGGCGTCGCGCTGCTCGACACCCCTGACATCGACTCGGTGGTCGAGGAGCACCATGAGATCGCGCACCGCATGCTCGACGCGGCCGACCTCTGGATCTTCGTCACCACTGCCGCCCGCTACGCCGACGCCCCCGCCTGGAACCTGCTGCGCCTGGCCAAGGAGCGCGGCGCCAGGCTCGCTATCGTGCTCTCGCGGGTCCAGCCCAAGGCGCGTGACGTGGTGCTGAAGCACTTCGTCCGGATGCTCACCGAATACGGCCTGGGCGAGATCGAACGGTTCGTCATCAGCGAGTCGAAGGTCGCCGACGGCAAGCTGCCCGACAGCGAGGTGACCGACCTCCGGCTCTGGCTCGCCGAGCTCTCCGTCGACGAGGCGCGCCGCGCCCTCGCGGTCAAGGAGACGCTCAACGGCGTGCTCGACAGCTTCCGCACCCGCGTTCCGGCGCTCGCCCGGCACCTGGAGACGCAGGTCGCCCTCCGGGGCGATCTGCGCGGCGACGTCGACTCGGCCTTCAGGGGCGCGCTGACCGAGATCGACAAGGCGTTCAGGAGCGGGACGCTGATCCACGGCGAGGTGCTGGCCCGCTGGCAGGACTTCTCCGGCTCCGGCGACCTGATGCGCTCATTGCAGCTCCGCAGGAACGGCAGGGCGGGCAAGCAGGCTTCCGAACGGATCATCGCGTTCCGCGCGGCGCTGCGCGCGGGTCTGGAGTCGGTGATCGTCGCCGCCGCGAACCGGGCCAGCGAAGAGGTCATCGGCCGTTGGAGGCACCGCGCCGAGGTGGGCGCCTCCATCGGCGAAGGGATGGACAAACCCTCCGACGACCTGCTCCGGCACGCCGGCCGGGCCGTCGCCGCCTGGCAGGAGCACGTCACCGAGCTGGTGCGTACCGAAGGCGTGGCCAAGCGGTCGGTGTCGAAGCTGGTGTCGTTCGACGCGGACTCACTGTCGTTGATCTTCATGGTGGCGATGTTCAGCGGAGGCAGGGCCGAAGGAGTGCCGCACCGGCTCGTCAAGGCGCTGCTCGGCGCCGAGTCGCTGCGGGGCATCGGCGCCAAGGCGCTCAGCGATCTGAGGGCGAGGATCGGGATGCTGTTCGACGAGGAATCCATGCGTTACGTGCAAGCGCTCGACTCCGCCGGGATTCCGGACGAGTCCGCCGCGACCCGCCTCTACCAGGCGACGTACAACCTCGAGGTCGCACGATGACCGTAGCCACCTCCAAGCCGGGGCTGGCCCCCAGGCTGTCCGCGCTCACCAAGGTCGTCGAGCTCGGCCCCGGCCGGCTCGACCAGAAGCTGCTCTCCGAGGCCGAAGGGCTGCTGGTGCTCGCGGGCGACCGGCTCAAGCTGTCGTCGGAGCACACCGTGGTCGCGCTCGCGGGCGGCACCGGCAGCGGCAAGTCGTCGCTCTTCAACGCCATCTCCGGGCTGGAGCTCTCGCCCACCGGCGTGCGCAGGCCCACCACGGCGCGCACGCACGCCTGCGTCTGGGGCCTCGAAGGCGCGGCGCCGCTGCTCGACTGGCTGCAGATCCAGTGGCGTCACCGCTTCGCCAGGGCCAGCGCGCTCGACAAGGGCGAGAGCCAGCTGCACGGGCTCATCCTGCTCGACCTGCCCGACCACGACTCCATCAGGGCGCTCACCGACACCGAGGCCGACCGGCTGATCGGCCTGGCCGACCTGGTGGTGTGGGTGCTCGACCCGCAGAAGTACGCCGACGCCTCCACCCACCGCCGCTACGTCACCGAGCTGGCCGGGCACGACGCGGTCACCGTGTTCGCGCTCAACCAGGCCGACCGGCTCGCTCCCGAGGAGCTCGCCGAGCTGGTCATCGACCTCAACGACCTGCTCCGCCGCGAAGGCGTCGAACACCCCAGCGTGGTGCCCACCTCGGCCGTCACCGGCCGGGGCGTGGAGAGCCTCAAGAGCGTCGTCGCGGGCGCCGTCTCCCGCCGCCGCGCCGCCATCCACAAGCTCGAGGCCGACCTGCACCGGCTGGAGCAGCGCCTGGTCAAGTCCATGCCGGTCGGCGAGGCGCTGGCCGCGCCCTCCTCCGTCGACGAGGCCCGCAGGATGGGGCTCACCGACGCGCTCTGCGACGCCGTCGGCGTCCCCGCCGTCGGCGAGGCGATGGAGAACGTGTACGCCGAGCGCTCCAACCGCTGGGTCGGCTGGCCGTACCCGCGCTGGGCCGACAAGCTGCGGCCCGACCCGATCAAGAGCCTGCGCCTGGAGGACGTCGGCGACGAGATCCGCGGCATCACCACCGGCTCGGTCAGCGCGCAGTCGGCCGAGGTCACCAACGCGGTCCAGGCGCTCGCCGACGGGCTGTCGGTCGGGATGCACCCCGTCTGGAGCACCGCGGTGCACCGGGCGGCCCGTTCCCAGCTGGCACAACTGCCGCAGGCGCTCACCACGAACCTCACCGAGGTGGCTCCGCAGCTCGACCGGGTGCCCGGATGGTGGCGGGCGCTCAAGGTGTGGCAGTACGTCCTCGTCGCGGCGTTCGGCCTCGGGGTGGCCTGGTTGCTGGCCGGGCTGCTGCTGCCCGGCGCTCTTCCCGCGTCGCTGCAGCTGGTGGGCGATACCGGGGCGCTGCCCTGGGTGGGGCTGATGACCCTTTCCGTGCTGGGACTCGGCGCTCTGTCAGGCATCGCGTCACGCAACTTCGTGGAGCTCGGGGCGTCCAAGGAGCGAGAGCGGCTGGAGCGGGAGATGCGCCGCCGGGTCGCCGGGATCGCCGAGAAGATGGTGGTGGAGCCGGTGGAGGCGGAGCTCACGCGTCACCACGCGTTCTACTCGGCCATGCGGGGGCTGTCGGGCTGAGCCCGCCAGGCCGGTGTCGTCCACAGGACTTGCGCCGGTTGCGGGCTCTGTCCACAGAGTGTCGTTCGGTCGCCCGGGAGGACGGACGCCTGGGGCACCGTGTGTCCAGGTCGCGGGCGTACGGCCCGCCGCATGGGAGGCAACGGGATGAACGACATCTACATCACGCTCACCGGCAACGTCGCAGCGGAGCCACGGCAGCACACCTTCGACGACGGCGTCAAGGTGACCTCCCTCAGGGTCCTCACCTCGCACCGCTACTTCGACAAGAAGCTGGGCCAGTGGGTCGACGGGGAGAAGGTCTGCTTCGCGGTCCGGTGCTGGCGCGCCCTGGCCGAGAACGTCGCGCACTCGGTCCGGGTCGGGCAGCCCGTCGTGGTCTCCGGCAAGCTCCGCATCCGCGAGTTCGAGCAGGAGGGTGAGCGCCGGTTCATGCCGGAGGTGGACGCGAGCTCGGTGGGCCACGATCTGCGCTGGGGCACCGGCACCTTCGCCAAGCCGGAGCGTGGCGGCGCCGCCGCCGCGGTGAGCAGGGAGATGCGCGAGCGTCTGGACGAGGAGACCCGCGACTGGGCTTTGGGCGCGGCCCGCCCCGGCGGACGCAGAGGCGCTCTCGAACCGGTGCCGGATCCCGTGTCGAGCGCCGCGGTGACCGCGGAGCGTTCCGCGGCCGACGGGCCGGTGCCCGAGAGCGCCACGATCCGCATTCTCGGCGCGGACGACGACAAGGACGGCGAAGACGCCGAATGGCCCACCGAGGAGCGCGCGGCGGCATAGTCACCGGAGGGGAGTCGCCGACGGTGCGCATCACGGCTGGGCGCGGGTGTGCCGTCGGAGGAGAAGGGCGGAGGGGGCACCGGCCGGTGAAGCGGCGGCTGAAGCGTCCGGAGAAGCGGCCGATGGTGTTGCCCGTGAAGACGGTCAGGGCAGCTGTCAGGTCCAGGTAACGCCCCGCACCATGTGTGCTCCTTTCCCGAATGGCTCCGCTCGCGGAGTGAGCGGTGTCCTATTACCGACCACATGACACATGTGGTCGCTCCGCCCAACGTATCGGTTCCCATCGCACATCGCACACTCCGCAACTATTGTGTTACCGAGGGTTCGCACAAGGCTCCGGCCTCACTTCGGGTCGGGGATGGGTGCCGTTCCGGTCGGAGGATGGCTCGCCGGTAGGTGAGCCATCCGGAAGTGCGTGGCGTAGGACATGGACGGTCGCGTGAGTCGGTGCCGTTGGTCGATGTATGCCGCTTCGGTGTTCGCCTGCTGTGATCATGGATGGGGCGTTAATATGTTCGAGTTCACTAAACGTATGCAAAGAATTACCCTTAGTGGGGAACGCGTCGTGTAGGGGTGGTGTGCGGTGAAGCTGCGTTACAGCTATCGGCTGTATCCGGACGCGTCCCAGCGGGGGTCCTCGGCTCGGTTGTTCGGGCGTCTCCGGGCGGTGTGGAACGACGCGCTCGCCCGGCGCAAGGCGGCGTGGACGGCCGACCGGGCGCGGATCAGCGGTACGCGGTTGCAGCAGTCGCCAAGGGATCTGGACGTGGCCCACGAGAACTGCCATAGCTGCGGCTGGAGAATCGGGAAGATCAGCATGGCCGTCCGCGCCTGGGACTGCCTCTCCTACGGTGAGCACCACGACTGTGACGTCGCCGCAGCGCTCGACATCCTGGCCGAAGGCATCCGCCTGAAGACCCAGAACAGCCCCGACCACTCGAACGGCCTGAACGACGTGAGGTGGATGAAGGACGTGGCCGCCGGGCCGGCGGGCACCCGAAACGACTGTGCAGGGCAGGTAAGACCAGGCGAGGCGATCCCGACCCTGGCGCCGCCCGAAACCTCCACCGCGCAAGCGGCGTAGAAGCAGCAGTGAACACCCCGCCGCGAGACGGGAGATCCCCGCCCTTCACGGCGGGGAGAAGTCGAACATCGTTAGTGAGGAGGGAGGCGGGATGGTGACAGCCGGTCACGCCTCGACGAAACCCCGCGACGGTGTGTCAACGCTGGCCGGTCGCTGGCCGTTCCTCGGCCAGCGCCGGTCGCTCGTGGCCTACATCAGCGTCATCGTCATGCTCGACTTCGCGGCGATCGTGCTGTTCGGATCCGCCACCGAGGTCCGGTTGCCGGACGTGCTGACCTTCGTCGCCCTGATGAGCTGTGGTGCGGTCTGCATCGAGGCCACCAGACGACTCGGCATGCCCGCCGGGGTCTCACGTGACCTGCTCTCGGCCTGGTGGCTGCCGGTCGCGCTGCTGCTGCCGCCGGTCTACGCCCTGTTGGCGCCGATCGTGCTGCAGATGCTGCTGCAGGTGCGGGTCCGCGCGACGGTCCTGCACCGGCGGGTGCTGAGCTCGGCCGCGATCGGCCTCGCCGGCTGCGCCGCCTCGGTGGCCTTCCACCGGCTGGTGCCCGACCCGGGAGTGCTGTCCCACGGCAGCGCCGTCCCGATCCTGTACGCGGTCGCCGCCGCCCTGCTCTTCGCCCTCATCAACACGGCGCTCGTCGCCGTCGCGGCCCACATGGCGGATCCCGACTCCCGCTGGCGAGAGGTTCTGTGGAACCGGGAGAACATCCTGCTGGACGTGGTGGAGCTGTGCCTCGGCATCACTGTGGCGATCGGCTGCCACCTCAACCTCATGCTCCTCCTCCTCACACTTCCGCCGGTCGTCCTGCTCCAGCGCAGCCTGCTGCACGCGCAGCTGCAGGCCGCTGCTCGCACCGACGCCAAGACCGGCCTGCTCAACGCCGCCGCCTGGCAGCGCGAGGCCGACACCGAGATCGTCCGGGCCAGGCGCACCGGCCAGACCCTCGCCCTCCTGATCATCGACATCGACCACTTCAAGCGGGTCAACGACGCCCACGGCCACCTCGCCGGGGACCAGGTTCTCATCGGCGTGGCCGGGATGCTCCGCAACCTGGTGCGCGAATACGACGTGGTGGGGCGCTTCGGCGGTGAGGAGTTCGTCGTCCTGCTGCCCGGGGCGGACCTTCCCGAAGCCCGCCGGGTGGCCGAGCGGCTGCGCACCCGCATCGGCCGGATGGCCGTCCCCGTCGACGAGGCGGTGATCACGGTGACGGTCTCGGCGGGCGTCGCCCTGATGAGCGTCCACGGCGACGACCTGATCGAGCTCCTGGCAGCGGCCGACCTGGCCCTCTACCGAGCCAAGGAACTCGGCCGAAACCGCGTCTGCATCCCAGCCGTCCCCTCACCCCCACCCCGCCTGCCAGGAGAAACCCCCGCCTGAGCGGGTTCTGCGGGGAGGTCCCACCTGAGGTCTATGACCGGTCCCGCCGGCAGACCTTTCCGATCCGCCCCGCTGTTCTTGTCTGCGAAGGGCGGTGGAAGGTGGAGGGGCGGTGGAAGGTTGGGCAGGGTTTGCGGAGGGGTTGTGAGGCGGGTGGGTCGCGGTGGGGAGGTGGGCGGCGGAAGCCCGGGTCGAGAGCCCCTAAGCTAGATACCATGCCGGAGTACATCTACACGCTGCAGCGCGTCCGCAAGGCCCATGGCGACAAGGTCGTTCTTGACGACGTCACGCTGTCGTTCCTGCCAGGAGCCAAGATCGGCGTCCTCGGGCCGAACGGCACCGGAAAGTCGACGCTGCTCCGGATGATGGCCGGCCTGGAGCACCCGTCCAACGGTGACGCCAAGCTGATGCCGGGCTTCACCGTGGGCATGCTCCAGCAGGAGCCCCCGCTCAACGAGGAGAAGGACGTCCTCGGCAATGTGCAGGAAGGCGTCGCCGAGACGATGGCGATGCTCCAGCGCTACAACGACATCGCCGAGCAGATGGCCACCGACTACAGCGACGCCCTGCTGGAAGAGATGGGCAAGCTGCAGGAGCAGCTCGAGCACCGCAACGCGTGGGACCTCGACAGCCAGCTCGAGCAGGCGATGGACGCACTGCGCTGCCCGCCGCCGGACGCCGACGTGACCATGCTGTCCGGTGGTGAGCGCCGTCGCGTCGCCCTGTGCAAGCTGCTGCTGGAGGCCCCAGACCTGCTGCTGCTGGACGAGCCCACCAACCACCTCGACGCCGAGAGCGTGCAGTGGCTGGAGCAGCACCTGGAGAAGTACGCGGGCACCGTCCTGGCCGTCACCCACGACCGCTACTTCCTCGACAACGTCGCGACCTGGATCCTGGAGCTCGACCGGGGGCGCGCCTACGCCTACGAAGGCAACTACTCCACCTACCTGGAGGCCAAGGCCGCGCGGCTCAAGGTCGAAGGGCAGAAGGACATCAAGCGCAAGAAGCGCCTGGAGGACGAGCTGGAGTGGGTGCGGTCCAACCCGAAGGCCCGCCAGACCAAGAGCAAGGCCCGCCTCGAGCGCTACGAGGAGATGGCGGCCGAAGCCGACAAGCATCGCAAGCTGGACTTCGAAGAGATCCAGATCCCGCCGGGCCCGCGCCTGGGCACCACGGTGATCACCGCCGACGGCCTCACCAAGGGTTTCGACGACCGGCTGCTCATGGAGGGCCTCACGTTCGACCTGCCGCGTAACGGCATCGTCGGCATCATCGGCCCCAACGGCGTCGGCAAGACCACGCTGTTCCGCATGATCATGGGCAATGAGACGCCCGACGGCGGAGCGATCGTCGTGGGAGACACGGTCAAGATCTCCTACGCTGACCAGAGCCGTGGTGGCATCGACCCGGGCAAGAACGTGTGGGAGGTCGTCTCCGACGGACTCGACTACATCAAGGTCGGCCACGTCGAGATGCCGTCCCGCGCCTACATCGCCGCGTTCGGCTTCAAGGGGCCCGACCAGCAGAAGAAGGCCGGAGTCCTCTCGGGCGGCGAGCGCAACCGGCTCAACCTGGCGCTCACCCTCAAGCAGGGCGGCAACGTGCTGCTGCTGGACGAGCCCACCAACGACCTTGACACCGAGACCCTGTCGTCCCTGGAGAACGCGCTGCTCGAATTCCCGGGCTGCGCGGTCATCACCTCCCACGACCGCTGGTTCCTCGACCGCATCGCCACCCACATCCTGGCGTGGGAAGAGGGCTCCAACTGGTTCTGGTTCGAGGGCAACTTCGCGGACTACGAGAAGAACAAGATCGAGCGTCTGGGCGCCGACGCCGCCCGTCCCCACCGGGTGACGTACCGGAAGCTGCACCGCGACTGATCCACTGACTAAGACGTCGTAAGCCGAATCCCGTACGGAGAAACTCGCCGTGCGGGATTCCGCGTTCTGGGTGACCCCTTGAGGGCCGACGGCTGCTGGCTAGATTAAAGTTCTAGGATCAGCTACCGGAGGAGCCCGCGTGGATCTGGAACTGGACGGCATCGAGGTGGCCTTCGATCACACGGCCGTGGCCGCGCCCCGCATCAGGGATCTGCTGCCCGTCTACCGCGACCTGCTCGGCGGCGTGCATCTCGGCGGCGGTGGCGACAACCGGGCGAGCGGGTTCCGGAGCCTGCAACTCACCTACGCCAACGGGAGCAAGGTCGAGCTGATGGAGCCGCTGGCCGGGTCCACCTTCTTCGACAGCTTCTTCGAGCTGACCCGTGGCCGGGGTGGGGTTCACCATCTCAACTTCCATGTGAGCGACCTCGACGCGGCCGTGGCGTTGATGTCGGCGCGGGGATATCGGCTGCACGGGCTGAACGTGACCGATCCGCGTTGGCGGGAGGTGTTCCTGCATCCGAAGGAGGCGCACGGTGTGCTGATCCAGCTGGCCCAGCCCGGACCGTGGGGCGGCGAGCCTCGCCCGACGCTGGAAGAGGTGCTCGAAGGGCGTGGGCGCAACGGCAACGGTGTGTCCAGCCCCTGAGAATCAGAACGCCGAGCATGACGATTTCCCATGGCACGCAAGCCCTCAAGCCGGACGGCGCAGACCTGTAAGGGCATGCCGCAGGCGGCGCGGGAGGTCTTCGGTGAGCACGGGTTCGCCGAGGCGAGCGTCGCCGGCCGCCCACGAGCAGGGCGTCCGCCAAGTGTGGCGCGGGCCCAGCAGTCGGGGGTCGAGGACCCGGTCGAGTCGCTCATCGCCGGCGCGCGCACCTGGCTCGACGGCGCGTGGGAGCGGCGTGACCTGGTCAGGCTGGTCATCGACGGCGACGGGCCGCCCGGCTTCGAGCTGATCCGCCGCGCCCGTGGCAGGGCGTGGGTCCGGCGGAACGCCGTGCTGATCGTCTCGGGTGGCGACCCGCTGGATCGGTTCACCGTCACGGTGCTGACCCTGATCCGCCGCCTCGACCCGCTCACCGTACGGGAGTGACCCCTGAAGGGCCCGGAGCAGGGGCGCCCAGGACGAACCGGTACGGTTGCCCCCGTGGTTCAACACTCCCTCGCACAGCGTCACGTCTTCCCTCGCATGGTGAGATTCGCGGACATCGACTCACAGGGTCATGTGAACAACGTCCGCTTCCTCGACTACCTCGAAGACGCCCGCCTGGGAATGCTGTACGTCGATCGGCAGAAGGCCGGGGACACCCCGTTCAAGGGCCTGGTGGTGTCCCGGCACGAAATCGACTACAAGCGGCCGCTCGGCTTCCGCGCCGAGCCGGTCAGGGTGGAGACGTGGGTGACGGACCTCCGGGCGGTGCGGTTCACGCTGGAGTACGAGATCCGCGACGAAGAGGGGCTGTACGTGACCGCCAAGTCGGTGCTCGCGGCCTACGACGTGGAGCGCGAGGCGCCGCGCAGGCTCACGGCCGACGAGAGGTCGTACCTCCGTCGCTTCATCAGCGACTGATCCCCAAAAAGCTGCCTCGCTCATGAAAAATCGTGACATGAGGCGCTGGGTGATGCTCGGCCTCGGGGTCAACGCGCACGCCGGCGTCACCCTTGGGCTGTCCGGTCTGCCGCTCGTCATCCCCGACCTCCAACGGCACTTCGGCGTGTCCCTGCCGGTGGCCGGGATCATCGGCAACGCCCCCGGCATCGGCATCCTGTTCGCCCTGGTGGCCTGGGGCGCGCTGGCCGACAGATACGGCGAGCGCCTGGTGCTGGGCCTGGGTGTGGGTCTGGCGGCCGTGCTGTTCGCCGCGGTGGCCTTCGTCGAGCAGATCTGGGCGGTGGTCGCGCTGCTCGCCCTGGCCGGCGCCTCGGGCTGTGCCGCGCTGGTCGGCGGCGGCCGGATCGTGCTGCGCTGGTTCCTGCCGCCGGAGCGCGGGGTCGCCATGGGCGTGCGCCAGGTCTCCTACACGCTCGGCATGGCCGCGGCCGCTTTCATCCTGCCGCCGGTCGCGCGCGCCCACGGCATCTCCGGCGTGCTGATCGTCTGCGCGGGCACCTGCCTGCTCGCGGCGGTGCTGGCCGCCGTCTTCCTGGCCGACCCGCCGCACGCCGCCGGCCGGGCGGGCGGCGGGCCGGCCGCCTCTCCCTACCGGCAGCCCGCGCTGTGGCGGGTGCACGCCACCAGCGCGCTGCAGGTGGTGCCGCAGGTCGTGGTCGGCACGTACGGTGTGGCCTGCCTGGTCGGCGTGTACGGCTGGGACGGCGTCGAGGCCGGGCAGCTGTTCGGCTTCGCGGCCGTCGGCGGGGCGGTCATCCGGGTCGCGGTGGGCCGCTGGTCCGACGTGACGGGCCTGCGGATGGCGCCGCTGCGGTTGCTCACCCTGGTCGCGCTCGGGGTGCTGGCCCTGCTGGTGCTGGGTTCCTTCACCCGATCCTGGCTCGGCGTCGCGATGCTGGCGCTGGCTTCGCTGATCACGGTGGCGGGCAACGGCCTGGCCTACCTCGCGGCGGGCGAGCTCGCCGGCCCGGCCGCGGCGGGCCGCGTGCTCGGCACCCACAACACCGTCCAGAACTCGGTGGTCCTGGCCGTGGCGCCGCTGGCCGGGCTGCTGATCACCGGCGTGGGCTACTGGGCGGCGTTCGCGGCGGGGCTGGTGTGCATGCTGATCTCGGTGCCCGTCATCCCGGTCCGCGGCGAGCGCGACGGGTCGAACGCGGCCCCTACGTGACCTCGCGGTGCAGCCAGACCGCCTGGTCGGGCGGCAGGCTCCGGCCGTCGAGCGGGCCGCTGGCCAGCAGCACGCGCTCGTGCGGCGGAAGTCGTACGGGCTCGGTGCCGCAGTTGAGCGCGCAGACCAGCGAGCCGCGCGCGAAGACCAGCACGTCCTCGGGGGAGTCCAGCCATTCCAGCTCGTACGGGACGGTCCGCACGAGTGTGTCGCGGCAGGCCAGGGCGCGCCGGTAGAACTCCAGCGTCGAGTCCGGGTCACCGGCCTGCCGGTCCGCGCTGAGCACCGCGAAGGAATCCGGCTGCGGCAGCCAGGGCGCCACGCCCCGGGGGGAGAAGCCGTGGGAGGTGCCGCTGGACGACCACGGAATCGGCACCCGGCAGCCGTCGCGGCCGGGCAGTTCGCCCTTCGACTGGATGTAGACGGGGTCTTGGCGTGCTTCCGGTGGAAGATCCTCTACCTGAGGGAGGCCTAGTTCCTCCCCTTGGTAGAGATATGCCGACCCGGGAAGTGCGAGCATTGTGAGCAATGCGGCTTTTGCCCGTGAAAGTCCGGTGCCAGGGTCGGCGGTGTCGTAACGCGTGCGGTGCCGTACGACATCGTGGTTGGACAGCACCCAGGTGGCGAACGGGACCGTCGCCAGAGTGTCGTCGATGACCTCCCTGAACGCGGTCGCCGACCAGGGTGCGAGGAGCCAGGCGAAGTTGAAGCTCTGGTGCAGCTCGTCCGGGCGTACGTAGCGGGCCAGGTCCTCGGGGCTGTCGGTCCACACCTCGCCGACGGCCATCCGCTCACCCGGGTAGCCGTCCAGCAGCTTGCGCCAGTCGCGGTAGACGCCGTGCACCTCCGGCCGGCCCCAGACGGGCGAGGCGGCCTTGAAGGACTGGTCCTGGACGTCCGGCAGCCCCTCCGCCTTGAACAGCCCCATCGCCACGTCGATGCGGAACCCGTCGACGCCCCTGTCCAGCCAGAACCGCAGGATGTCCAGGAACTCCGCGCGCACCTCGGGATTGCGCCAGTTGAAGTCCGGCTGGCTGGGCGCGAACAGGTGCAGATACCACGAACCGTCCGGCAGCTTCGTCCACGCCGGGCCGCTGAAGGTGGACTGCCAGTTGTTCGGCCGGTCGCGGAAGATGTAACGATCGCGGCCCTCACCCCGCAGCGCGGCCTGGAACCACGGATGCTCGCTGGAGCTGTGGTTGGGCACGACGTCCACGAGCACCTTCAAACCGAGCGCGTGCGCGTCGGCGACCAGTGCGTCGAAGTCGGTCAGCGTCCCGAACAGCGGATCGACGTCGCGGTAGTCCGCCACGTCGTAGCCGCCGTCGGCCATGGGAGAGGTGTAGAACGGGGTCAGCCAGATGGCGTCGACGCCCAGTCGCTTGAGGTAGGGCAGGCGCTCCCTGGCGCCGGCCAGATCGCCGACGCCGTCTCCCGAGGCGTCGGCGAAGCTGCGTACGTAGATCTCGTAGACGACGGCATCACGCCACCAGGGGATATCCATGTGGCGTTTTCTGCCCGCTATGTCGGTGAGTTCACCAGGCTCTGGGCGGCGTAGACCAGATAGTCCCAGAGCCTCTTGTCCTGCTCCTCCGTCAGCTCCAGCGTGTCGACGGCATCGCGCATGTGCTTGAGCCAGGCGTCGTGCTCGGCCTGGCCGATGACGAACGGCACGTGCCGCATGCGCAGCCTCGGGTGCCCGCGCTGCTGACTGTAGGTGTTGGGCCCGCCCCAGTACTGGATCAGGAATCCGCGCAGCCGCTCCTCGGCCCCCGTCAGGTCCTCTTCGGGGTAGAGAGGGCGCAGCAGCGGGTCGTCGGCCACCCCTTCGTAGAAACGGTGCACGAGACGGCGGAACGTCTCCTCGCCACCCACGGCGTCGTAGAAGGAGGTCTCAGTCACGGCCCCAGCCTATGCGGTGGGCACCATGGCGATGTCCGCGGAGTCCAGCGCCGACTTCACCCGCAGCCGGAGCTCCCGCGCGACCTCGGCCTGCTTGGCGGGCAGCGTCTTGGCCGACAGCCGGAAGACCAGCATGCTGTCCGACAGCTGCTCCACGCCGTAGACCTCCGGCGGCTCCACGATCATCGCCTCCCGGAACTCGGTGTCGGCCCAGATCTCCTCGGCCACATGCTCCAGCAGCACCCGCACGGTGGCGACGTCGCTGGTGTAGGCGACGGGGACGTCCATGTAGGCGCGCGACCAGCCCTGCGACTCGTTGCCGACGCGGGTGATGGTGCCGTTGCGGATGTACCAGACGCGGCCGTCGGCGTCACGCAGCCGGGTGACGCGCAGGGTGACCGCCTCGACGGTGCCGACCGCCGTCCCGGTGTCGATCACGTCGCCCACGCCGTACTGGTCCTCGAGCAGCATGAACATGCCCGCGATGAAGTCCTTGACCAGCTCCTGCGCGCCGAAGCCGATGGCGACGCCGAGGATGCCGACGCTGGTGAGCAAGGGGGCGATGGGGATCGTCAGGCGGTCCAGCACGGTCAGCAGGGTCGTGCCGATGATGACGATGGTGGCTACATGCTTGAGCACCGAGCCCATGGTCTCGGCGCGCTGCTTGCGGCGCTCACGCAGGAGGGCGTCGATGCCCTCGGCCGGCGCGCCCCTGCGGAAGCGGCTGGCGAGGGGGCCGCTGGCCGCGGTGCGGGAGACGACCCGGGTGATCAGCCGGTGCACGACGTTGCGGATCACGAACCCGAGCACCAGGATCAGCACGACGGTGATCAGGCTGGCCACCAGCGGGGCCCACGTGGCGTTGTTGAACAACCCGGCCAGGGTGGAGCAGAGGACCGTGTCGTTCGAGCAGAGGTCCGCTATCTGACCACTCACATCGCCGAAGCTGGGGAGCTCGGATGCCGGGGGTGTCTGCGACGGTGCCGGTGTAGCCAGCAGTGACACTGGACGGGTCCTCCTCGAAAGCGGTTCGGTCGGCGGTATGGGGGGGCCGTATTCCGCACCCAAAAGATACCGCCGACCGAACCGGCCGCCGTCACATCACGCCGGGGAAGACGGGGTCGTCAGGCTCCTGGGCCGCGGAGGGCGGAGCCTGACGCTCCGATGACGGACGGCTCGGCGGGGACACGCACCCGGAAGCGTGTCCCGTGCCGTTTCCGGGAGGGGGCCCCCGAAGCGCTCCGCGGGCGAACCCGGGAGCGAGTCTCTCCATACGGTCACTCTCGGTGACGAAAACGCGTGACGAAATCGGAGGCGGCGGGATGGCCAGGGCCCCTGCGAGCAGGGAACCCTCCGCACCGGCCACCCCGCCGACCTCGTGAAGCCGCGGTGGTCGCGGTGAGCCGTGGTGGCTGCGCTCCACCCGGATCACCGCGTCGTCACTCTCCCACTGCGGCGAGCACGCGAGCGACCTTGGTCGCCGCACCAGCCGGGTCCTCGACCGTGTGCATCCGCTCGCCCCAGGACCAGCAGTACCACCAGTCCGGGAGCTCGGCGACCTTGGCCGGCCGACAGGTGACGTTCTCGGACAGGCTGGTCGCCTTCGGGTTGATCACCCGGACGAACAGCCGGCCGCTCTGGGTCCGGACCACTCGTGCGATGAACCCACGGGCGTCGAGCTCCGACACCAGGCGCTCCAGATGTCCGAAGTTGTCGTCCCCCACCTTTCGTCCCCTCCTCAGAGAATCGATGCTGGTGGGCCAAACATGACTCATGTCAGCGGTGCGCGCAACGAGGCCCCCGGACCCTCGGGGAGTCGCATTCTCACTCATAGGTTGTAAGAAACAGTCCGCCGGAGGACGATCCTTATCCGTACTCTTCAATAGGACGTTTTCAAGCTGCCATGAATGGTTCATAGTCATGGCAAGGCGGACTGCAACCTAGACGCTACGCAGAGTGACTAGAGTGTAAAGCCGGTCAGGACACAGGTTGTGGAAGGGGCCGGAATGTCCGGCAGACAGCACAGGGAGACGGAGATGGCCCGGCGGATCAGAGCCAAAGGGCTCGCCACCGGCCGCTCCGCCGCCCAGATCGCCGAGGAGATCCACGAAGTGTGTGGACCTCAGTTCGGCACTACCAAGATCAAGGGGCATCGCCTTTCGTACGGGATCGCGCTCGCCGACGTGATCGAACAGGTCAGAGCCCTGTTCGAGCGCGACGAGAAGCCGCCACCCGGCATTGGCGAGACCCTTTTGTCCGCCTATGAGAGTGGGCTCAAACGGCCGGGCCCCGAATACCTCCACTATCTGTGCACCGTCTACCGCGTGGAGCCTGCCTCCCTCGGCTATGACGGGCCGTGCATCTGCGGGCACGGCCACCGGATGCCGGGTGTGGTCGGCGGCAACGATTTGCAGGGGCGGCATGGCGCGGCCCTGGCGGATCCGCCCGACATCGGGACACCGCCGCCTCCCGCGGATCAGAGCTTCGAGAGCGAGGAGGATGAGAACGTCCTCCGGCGCACCCTTTTACAGCTTCTGTCCAGCAACCCGAGCGCGGCCAAGCTCGACGGCCCGGTGCTCGGCGCTTGCGAAGGCATCAGGAGGCGGATGGACCGCACCCTCGTGTCGGCCACCGTGTCTCCCGCCATGCTCGACCAGTGGGAGGAGGCGACGCTCAGCTTCGGCCGGCAGTACACCACCACCGCCCCGCTCCGGCTGCTGTGCGACGTGCTGCTGGAGCTGAGCTCCGTGCGCACCGCCATGTGCCGACGTCAGCCGATCGACCTGCAGGAGCGCCTGTGCCGGATGGCCGCCCAGCTGTCCGGGCTCAGCGGCATGATCATGATCAATCTGGGTGACCACCGGCTCGCCCGCTCCTTCTTCCGCACCGGGCGCACCGCCGCCGACGAGACCGGCGACCGTGCCCTGCGCGCCTGGGTCACGGCTCGCGAGGCGCTCGTCCCCCTGTACTACGGGGACGCCCGCGAGGCGCTCAACCTGGCGAAGAAGAGCCGTGACCTGGCCGGCCAGACGCCGTGCGCCGCGCAGGCCATGGCACCGGTCGTCGAGGCCAGGGCCCTGGCCATGCTGTCCGGCACCGACAGCAAGAAGGAGGTCGTCGACCAGGCCAAGCGGGCGCTGGCGCGGGCCCGTAACGCCTTCTCCCACATGAAGGCCGGGGACCAGGAGGACGCCGCGTTCGGCTACACCGAGAAGCAGCTCTACTTCTACCAGGGCGACGTGCTCACCAAGCTGGGCCAGACCCTGGAGGCCGAGGTCGTGCTCGACCAGGCCCTGGACAAGTACCAGGACCACATCCTCGACCAGACGCTCATCAGGCTCGACCGGGCCCAGTGCCGCCTGATCGAGGGCGACCTCGCCGACGCGCTCGACACCGCCACCGAGGCGCTGCGGCTGCTCGGCCCGGAATACCGCACCGACTTCATCATGCGCCCGGCGCTCGCGCTGGAGCAGGCGGTGATGGCGCGGGACGCCAACCATCCCAAGCTCGCCGTCTACCGCGAGCAACTGCGGCCGCCGCAGCCGCTCCTGGGCGAAGGGATCGGCGGTGCATGAAGCTGAAGATTCGCCGCTATCGCTGGTCTGACCTCGACACCATTCTCGCCCTGCACCAGATCTGCCTCGCGGAGGTGGGTCTGGTGCCCGGCGACGGCGTCTACTACGACGACGACTTCCCGCTCATCCAGGAGCTCTATCTCGCCTGTGGCGGCGACTTCCTGGTCGGCGAGGTGAACTCGCGGGTGGTCGCCATGGGCGGGCTGAAACCCGTCGACAGGCGGACGGCCGAGGTGTGCCGGTTGCGCGTGCACCCGCACCACCAGCGGCGCGGCTTCGGCGCCGCCATGCTGGCCGCGCTCGAGGACCGGGCGGTGGAGCTGGGCTTCCACAGCCTGTGCGGCGACACCACCCTCAACCAGGGCGCGGCCCTGGCGCTGTACCAGCGCCAGGGCTGGCAGGAAACCTCGCGCCGCCAGGTGGGCGGGCTCACGGTCATCTACGGCGAGAAGCGCCTGGAGTCGGCGAGCCGCTGAGGCCCCCTCCCGCGTGTGCGCCGGTACACCTGATGCGCTGAAAGAGATATGTCGGGTATGGCGGCTTTGGCGAGCGGTGAGGATATGGAAGTCAGGGCCTACTAGTGAGGCTCTTCACTCCAGGTGGTAGAGGAACATCACCACCGGTTCACTGTCCAGTGGCGGCTGCGAACTGTAGTGAGATGCTTCCGGCATGGCAGTCGTGCCCGTTCCCCGGCCCCTGACGGGAGTCGTGCTCCTGTTGTTCGTCAGCGCGGCCTGGGGGTCGGCCTTTCCGCTGATGAAGGATCTCATACACCGGTTACCAGTGGACGATCTCCTCGCCGAGCGCTACACCATCGCGGCCGTGACGCTGCTCCTCATCCGGCCCGGCTGCCTGCGGGGGCTGTCACGGACGGTGTGGGTCAACGGCATCATCCTGGGCGTCATGTTCGGGGTCGGGCAGGGCGCGCAGGCCGTCGCGCTGAACGGCCTGCCCGCTGCGGTCTCCGGGTTCGCGGTCGGGACCAGCGTGGTGATCACGCCCATCATGGCCCTGGTCCTGTTCAGGGTGCGGGTGCCCGGACGGGTGTGGGTCGGGGTGCTGCTGGCGCTGGCCGGCATGACCGTGTTCACGTTGCTGCGCGGGGTGGAGGGCAACGCCTTCTCGCTGCCGGCGCTCTGGGCGACGCTCTCCGCGGCCGCCCTCTACTCGGGGCACACGCTGCTGCTCGCGCGGATGTCGAGGACGGGCGAGACCTTCAACGCCTACGCCCTCACCGTCGTGCAGCTCGGCACCATCGGACTGCTCACCGGCGGGCTGGCCGTGCGTGACGGGATCACGCTGCCGGCCGACGTGATGGACTGGGCGGGGCTCGCGCACCTGTCCGTCGTCTCATGCGCGCTGGGGTTCCTGGCTCGCTCGTACGGCCAGACGCACGTGCCGGCCGTCCCCGCGGCGGTGCTGATGTCCTCGCAGCCCTTCTGGGTGGCCGCGATCGCGGTGATCGGGTACGGCGAGCAGATCGGGTGGAGCATGCTCGTCGGCGGCGGGCTGATGGCGGGGGCGATGCTGCTCGCCGTGCCGTCCGGGGCGCAGCTGGACGTGCCGGATCCGGAGCGCCGGCACCTGCTGATCGTGACCCGCCGCGCCTCCCGCGTGCTCGGCGAGCTGAAGATCAAGCGCGACGATCCACTGAAGCCGGACGGCGCGGACCCGCCCGTGGCCCCGACTCCGTCCGCGAAGTCCGCCTGCTCGCACACCGAGGCCTGTCCCTGGAGCACCCGAGCGGTCAAGGGCTCCGGGGAGCCCAGCCTGGAGCGGCTGATCGAGCGCGCGACCCACATCGTGCGGTCCCAGAGCCAGTCGCCGCCCGGCTGCTGCCAGTCGATGACGGTGCTCGGCCGCTGTCTGTGCGAACTGATCGGGCAGTCCGATAAAACAAGATCGGGGGCGAGATCATGCTGGTTTCGGTCCCAATAGGGCATATATCACCATGAATTATCAAGCGCTTCTTATTCATTAGACTCCTCTTATCCGTACATCAATCTTGATAAATCTTGGGGTGTCCGAATAATAGATAAATACCCCCAATGAAGAGGTGCATCATGAAGCGCATCGCCGTCCGCAAGCCCGGAACCGCGAGGCTCAGCGGGACCTCCAGCGTCATTCACAAGGGGTGAGAGAGGGAAGGTCTCACCTCAGGGCGCAGGGCGCTCCGCCCGCGCCCACCGAGGACGAGCGGTCGCTGATGCCCATGATCGACGGACATCGGCGGCCGCGCGGTCCCTACACGGTCGGGGCGGCCCTGTTGGGACACCTGGTCCCGGCCGCCTTGGAACGGTCCGGGAGCCTGGTCGCCGCGTACGACATCGAGATCCGGGCCGTCGCGCCCGGCCTCCGTGACCTCGTACCGGCCAGGCGGGCCACCCTCGGCGCGGACCTGACCGACGACGAGCGCATCCTGGTGCCCGCACCCCGCCGCACGCTCAGGCTGGCCAACGGGATCGCGGAGTTCGTCCGCGACGTGGTGCCGCCCGGCCGCACTCTCGTCGTCTGCAACGGCGCGCAGGCCGATCCCACGGACGTCGAGCTGCTCGACGTGCTGATGCGCAGGATCCCGCCGTCCGTCCTGGAGATCACCGTCTACCTGGGCGGGCCGGAGCCGCCCCCCGACGCCCGCGACGCCGACGGGCTCTGGGCGATCGTGGACCGCGGCGTACAAGAGGGGTTTCTGCATGCGGTGGTCGAGCTCGCAGAGCGCGGGCTGGCGCTGAGCGAGCCGGGCGGCGAGCAGTGGTGGCGTTTCGCGCAGCGCGCCGCGACGGCGCTCGGCGGGCTGGGCCGCCGGGAGGAGGCGCGTGAGCTGTGGGAGGAGGCGCGCAGGTCCAGTCAGGACCCGGCCGTGCACGCCGCCGGCGCCTACGGGCTGGCCATGCTCGACGCCCGCCACCCCGACCCGGCACAGCGTGACCTCGGCCGGGCCCGGGGCTGGATCAACGAGGCCATCGCCATCTCCACGCTGCTGCCCGACCCCCTGCAGCGAGCGTTCAAGCTGGGCTTCGACCGCAACGGGCTGGCGCTGATCGAGCTGCGGCAGGGCCGCGCCCCTCAGGCGCTGGCGCTCGTGGAGTCGGCCATCGAGCTCGCCCGCGAGCTGGGCGACCGGCATCCGCTGCACCGCATGGTGCTGCTGGCCAACCGGGCGCAGCTGCTGGCCGCGCTCGGGCGGGGCAAGGAGGCCCTGGAGGACTGGGCGGCGGCGATCGCGATCGATCCCATGTTCCCCGACTCCTACGTGGACCGGGGGAACCTCCTGTTCGAGCTGGGCCGGCACCACGAGGCGCTGGCCGACTACGAGGCCGCGCTGCGGGTCGGCCCACCGCTGCCGGAGGCCCACTACAACCGGGCCGAGCTGCGGATCGTCCAGGGGGACGTGCCGGGCGCGCTGGCCGACCTGAACCGGGTGATCGACCTGGATCCCGGCTACGTGGACGCCTACGTCAACAGGGCCGGCCTGCTCGCCTTCCTCGAACACGACGAGGAGGCCAGGGCCGACGCCACGACGGGCCTCGCGCTCAGCCCCGGCAACCCCCACCTGCTGACGGTCCTCGGTCAGCTCGAAACAGGGGCGGGCCGGCTCGCCGAGGCCAGACGGGCGCTGGACTCGGCCATCGAGCGGGCTCCCGGGCTGGCCGCCGCCTGGGGCAACCGCGGGGTGCTCCGCTACGCGGCGGGCGATCCGGAGGGCGCGGTGGCCGACCTCACGCAGGCGATCGGCCTGGATCCCCAGCCCGACCTGTACGTGAACCGCGCCGTGGCCCTGCGTGCCCTGGGCCGTACGGCGGAGGCGGAGGCCGACGACGCGCGCGCCGCCCAGCAGCCTGGTTGACACCCGGCCCGCCCTGAGCAAGTGTTCCCTTTACGGAACAACAGGAGGGAAGCGTCATGCGGCCGAACTCCCGCTTCGCCGACGTGCAGCCGTTCGACATCGACCAGGTCGCCGCCGCGGCCGGCGCCGACCCCGACGTGCTGCGGATGGAGAACCTCGACACCGACGTGCCGCCCCCGCCCGCCGCCGTCCAGGCCACCCGTGCGTCGCTCGCGGAGGGCACCGGCAACAGCTGGCTGCCCTTCACCGGCCTGCCCCAGCTCTGCGAGGCGGTATCGGCCGATCTGCGCGTCCGCACCGGAGTCCACTACGACCCGCTGCGGCAGATCGTCATCACCTCGGGCGGCACGTCCGCCGTCATGCCCGTGCTCCTGTCCACGACCGAGCCCGGCGACTCCGTCGTCCTGACCGACCCCACCTACGCCGGCCTGCTGCAGCGCGTCCGCCTCGCGGGCGCCCGGCCGGCCCTGGTGCCGCTGCGGGTGATCGACGGCTACTGGCGGCTGGACCGGCAGGCCCTGACCGAGGTGACGGCCGCGGCGGCGCTGCTCCTGATGAGCCCCTCCATGCCGTCGGGCGTGGTCTTCGACGAGCAGGACTGGGCCGCCGTCGCCGCGACCTGCGAGCGCACCGGGGCCTACCTCGTCCACGACGCCGCCATGGAGCGCATCGTCTACGACGGGCACCCCCGCATCAACCCCTGCCGGGTCGACGGGCTGGCCGAGCGCACGATCGTGATCGGCTCGATGTCCAAGGAGTACCGGATGATCGGCTGGCGCATCGGCTGGGTCGCGGGACCGGCGGACATCATGACGCGCATCAGGATGGCGGCCATCTACAACACCACCGTGGCCAGCGGCTTCCACCAGCTCGGCGCCGCCGCCGCCCTGACGGATCCCGCCGGAGCCGGGGTCGACCAGGCGGTGGCCGAGTACCAGGCGCGCCACGACAAGGTGATCCGGCAGCTGGCCGGCCTGCCGGTGGTCCGCGCGGCCGGCGGGTGGTCCTGCCTGGTGGACGCCGAACGGCTGGGCCTCACCGCCCAGGACCTGTCCGCCCGCCTCCTGGACAAGGGACGCGTCGCCGCCACCCCGATGACCGCCTGGGGCGAGGCGGTGGCCTCCCGTTACGTCCGGCTGGTCTACAGCGCCGAGCCCGTCGAACGCTTGAGCGAACTGCGCGCCCGCTTCGCCGCCGCCCTCGGCTGAACCCCGGCGGTCGCTGGAAACGCTCCGCACAGCGGCTACGGTTGAGCGGTGGGGTACAACGAGCTGCTACGTGATCTCCAGCGGGGGGCGAGCGCCCAGGCCGCCGGCATCAGCCGTGGCCACGGCGGGCCGCCGCCGCGCACGGTCAGCGCCCGCTCAGGCCTGCACAGAATGCGCTGCGCCTCCCTGCTCAAACCGCTGTACGCGTGGGTGACGGCCGCGCGCATCCCCGACGCCGAGCGCTGGCGGCGCCACGCCGAGCCCGCGGTGGTCATCTCGTCCAACTCCGACACCCGCAGCCTCTGGCTCGCCGTCGGCCCGCTCGTCATCCTCGACGACATCTACCAGCGCACCGGCGTCGCCTGGCCGATGCACAACGCCGACCCCTCACGGTTCGGCTCGATCGAGGTGGCGGCCGACGAGGTCGCCACGGCCTATGCGGCGCTCGCCCAGGCCGCCTTCGCCGGCGATCCCGTGGCGGGCAGCGTCCTGGAGTGGATGCGCCGGGTGGAGGGCGACCAGACCTACGGCACGCGCCAGGCTCTCGGCGCGCCCGAGGCGGGGATCAAGTGCGGCTGGTTCGGCGAGCCGGACGAGACCTGCCTGCGCACCCACGCCGTGGCCGTCCTCCCGGACGCCGGCACCCGGGCCACCGTCGTGGTGGCGCTGACCGCCCAGCCCTACACCGACGCCCGCAAGCGGGAGGTCTACCACACGAGGGTGGCCCAGGGGCATTCGGTCGAGGCCGAGCACGAGAAGGCGTCGGGGCCGCTGCTGCGCGACCTGATGGCGATGACCCTGTCCGAGCTCGGCCACGGCGACGACCGGTGACAGCCGGGGACAGTGCGGGCGTGCGGCTCACGGTGCTCGGCGGGTGCGGGGCGTGGCCGGCGGCGGGCCAGGCGTGCAGCGGCTATCTGGTCGAGTACGACGGCTTCCGGGTGCTGATCGACCCCGGCTACGCCACCCTGCCCAGGCTGCTGGCGTCCACGGCGGCCGAGGAGGTGGACGCGGTCCTGGTCAGCCACGGCCACCCCGATCACTGCGCCGACCTCAACCCGCTGCTCCGCGCCCGCGTCCTCGGCGCCGCGCCGCCGCCCGCGCTGCCCGTGTACGCGCCGCCGGGTGCGCTGGACGCGGTGCTCGCGCTGGATCGGCCGGCCATGCTGGCAGGCGGCGTCGAGCTGCTGGAGTTGACGCCCGGCCGGCCGTGCGAGGTCGGGCCGTTCCGGCTGGACGCCTGGTCGCTGCCGCACCACGTGCCTAACGCGGGGCTGCGGCTGACCGGCGGCGGCCGGGTGATCGCCTACACCGGGGACACCGGGCCGGCCGACGAGCTGGTGGACCTCGCCAGGGACGCCGACCTGCTGCTGGCCGAGGCGACGTACCCCGAGTGGGTGCCCGAGGAGGACGCCCGCCATCTCTCGACGGCCGCCGACGCCGGCCGTACGGCGTCCTCGGCCGGTGCGGCGCGGCTGCTGCTCACCCACCTGTGGCCGGACACCCCGCACGAGCCCGCGCTCGACGCGGCGACCAGGTCCTACACCGGCCATCTCGCCGTCGCCACCGCAGGCCACACGGTGCACCTGTGAGCGAAGCCGCCGTCTGAGCGGGACGGTCAGGCGAGGGTGGTCAGCTGCCGGATGACCGTGGCCAGGGTCGGTGGCTCCACGCCGGCGGGCAGGCGCCGGGTCCATCGGCAGCCGAGGTAGGCCTCGCGTTCCTCCTGGGTGAGGGCGCCCGGGGTGACCTGGGGGCGGCTGGCGGGGAAGCGGGCCAGGAAGAACGACTCCGTCTTGACGTAGCGGACGCCGAGCCAGGAGAAGTCACGCCCGACCTCGACCGCGAGGTCCTGGACGGCGGCGCCCGGCAGGCCGGTCTCCTCGGTCAGCTCCCGTCTGGCCGCCTCCAGGGGCGTCTCGCCGGGGTCGAGGCCGCCGCCGGGAGGCTCCCAGACGTCCAGGCCGCTGACCCGGTCGTGCCAGTGCATCAGCAGCACCCTGCCGTCGCGGTCGAGGCAGACGACCCGCGCGGCGGGCCGGTCGCTGGTGGTCACGGCAGGCTCTCCGGCTCGGCGAGGACCAGCGGGAGCAGGCCCGGGAAGCGGTCGTCGAACTCGGGCCTGCGCAGCCGGTTGAGGCGGCGCGGGCCCTCGTCGCGCTGCTCCAGCAGACCCACGCCGCGCAGGACCGCGAAGTGGTGGCTGAGCGTGGACTTGGCCACGGGCAGGTGACGGAAGGTGCCGCAGGGGCGGGTCCAGTCGGGGACCCCGGCCAGCTCGCGGACGATGCGGCGGCGGATCGGGTCGCTCAGCGCGTCGAGCGCCGCCTGCAGCGACACCTCGACGGGGGAGGCGTGGGCCAGGGAGCGAGATCGGCTCGACGGGGCTCTGGTGTAGTGTTCCATCTCGATCGAACAGTTTAACCAGAAGGAGTGGCCGTGGACGCCGGGCACGTCGGAGTGTGGCACCCCATGATCAGCAAGGCGCCGGCCGGCGAGGCTCGCCAGGCGGCGGCGGAGATCGAGGAGCTCGGCTACGGCTCCGCCTGGGTCAACGACGGCTGGGGGAGCAAGGACTCGTTCACCTGCGCGGCGGTGCTGCTGGCCGCCACCCGGCGGCTCGCGATCGGCGCCGGGATCGTCAGCATCTGGTCGCGCGACGCGACGGCCATGGCCGCGGGCGAGGTGACGCTCGGCGACGCCTTTCCCGGCCGGTTCCTGATGGGCATCGGGGTGAGCCACGGCCCGCTGGTGAGCATGCGCGGCCACGACTACGGCAAGCCGCTGACCGCGATGAGCCGCTACCTCGACGGCATGGACGACGCCAGGAAGATCCTGCCCACTCCGCAGGCGCAGGCGCCCCGGCTGCTGGCCGCGCTGCGCCCCCGGATGCTGGAGCTGTCCAGGGACCGGGCCGGCGGCGCCCACACCTACTTCGTGCCGCCCGAGCACACCCTGCTGGCCCGCGACATCCTGGGCCCCGACCGGCTGCTCGTGCCGGAGCAGGCCGTGGTCGTCGAGACCGATCCGGCGCGGGCCCGCGAGATCGCCCGCGCCCACATGTCCCCCTATCTGACGCTGCCCAACTATCTCGGCAACCTGCGCACCCTGGGCTTCTCCGACGAGGACTTCGCCGACGGCGGCAGCGACCGGCTGACCGACGCCATCGTGGCCTGGGGCAGCGCCGAGACGGTCGCCAAGCGGATCGGCGCCCACCTCGACGCGGGGGCCGACCACGTGGCGATCCAGCCGCTGTCGCCCGAGCCGGAGCTGGCCGACGCCCTGGCCCAGCTCCGCCTCCTCGCTCCCGCCCTGGGGCTCTAGCCCGCTCCGGCTCAGCGCTTCATGGCGCCGTCCGCGATGGCGTCGGCGGCCTCGCTGATGGCGATGCCCACGATCTCCAGGCGCCGCACCAGCTCACGCTCCTTCATCGCGTTGGCGGTCAGCTCGCCGGAGAAGATGCGGGAGATCTCGTACTGATACATCCGGCGGATGGCGCCGCCCGTCTTCTTGGCCTCCAGCGCGTCGTGCACCACGGCCGACGGGCTGGAGACCAGGTCGCGGACGGCGTTCTCCAGCGCGTCGATGCCGACGATCACCTGGTCGAGCAGCGGCGTGAAGCGGATCTGGTCGGGCACCTGATACAGGTGCGACTCGCGGACGAAGTCCCGCAGCGAGTCGAGCACGTCGTCGATCGAGCGCGAGAGCCTGAAGAGGTCCTCCCGGTCGATCGGCGTGACCAGGGCGGAGCGGAGCTCCTCGACCAGGCGGCGGCGCTCCTCGTCGCCGAGGTGCTCGATGGTGCGCATCTGCTCGTGCGCGCCCGTTCTGCCCACCTCGCCGCCGATCATCGCCATGGCCAGCCAGGCGCCCTCCTTGGTCGCCGAGAGCTGCCCGAGCAGCGCGTCCGACAGTGCGCTGTCCATGCGGCCGATGAGCAGGTCGCGGATCCGGCGCAGCCGCTTCACCGGCGCACCTCCGGTGCGGGCGGCCATGTGTCGAAACGGTCCATCACGCTCCCTTCACCAGATAGGCCGCCACCGCGGCCAGCAGCAGACTGGCCGGCAGCGTCAGCAGCCAGGCAGTGACGATCTTCACTGCGGCGTACCAGCGGACCCGGCCGCCGCCCTGGTTGACCCCCGCGCCGATGAGCCCGCCCGCGATGGCCTGGGTCATGCTCACCGGCATGCCCAGCGCCGAACAGCCGAGCACGGCGGTGCCCGCCGACAGCTCCGCCGCCACGCCGTGCAAGGGCCGGAAGGCGATGATCTCCCGGCTGAGCGTACGTCCGGCCTTCGGCAGGCCGTACAGAGCGCCGAGCCCGAACAGCGCGGCCACCAGCGACGTGTACGGCAGCGGCGCGTCCGAGAAGCCCAGCGCGATCATTAAGACCGCGAGCATCTTCTGCCCGTCGTTGGCCGCGTAGGCGAGCGTCTGCAGCAGGAAGCCGGCCCAGTGCCAGTGCCACAGCCCGTGCGTGGTGGTGAGCTTGACCAGCAGCCCGCTCAGCACCCAGGCCAGCAACGCGCCGACGACGGGCGCCGCGATGCCGAAGGCCAGCACGAGGGCCACGGACGGGCCGGAGACCGGCAGCCCCCAGCCCAGGCCCGCGCCGGTGAGGCCGCCGACGATGGCGAGGGTGAGGCTGGTCGGCCTGCCCTTCGCGCTGAGCACCAGGACCACGACCAGCGAGCAGATGACGGCGATCGTGGTGGCCGATCTGCCGCCGTGGCCTTCGAAGGTGGCCAGCCGGGTGACGAAGGTGAGCGCGACCTGGTGGGTGGCCAGCGGGACCAGGGCCACGAACACCACCATGGTGGAGATGCCGGTCGCCGGGCGCACGGTGGGCAGCTTGAGCCCGGTCGCGAGGAGCGCCCCTCCGTCGTTCATCCCGGACACGATCGCGAACAGGCAGGCGACCCCGACCAGTAGCACGGCGTCCAAGGGCATGCGCTCCTTCCCGGGTTGCTGTCGCGTAATGCCTGGTACATACCCAAGACCGGCCCTATGAGGCGGTCCGCGCCCGGTATTGTCGACGGTGCAGCCGTCCTGCGCCCCGCCGCGAGAGTGAAGAATGAGCACCGAATACGTCCTCACCCTGTCCTGTCCAGACCGGCCCGGAGTGGTGGCCGCCGTCGCCGGCCTGCTGGCCGCGCGTGGTTGCAACATCACCGAGAGTCAGCAGTTCGGCGACCGGGAGGCGCAGCGCTTCTTCATGCGGGTGCAGTTCGCCGCGCCGCAGGCGGAGGACGAGATCCGCGCCGCCTTCGCCGCCCTGGCGCCGGAGTTCGGCATGGTGTTCCAGGTCCGTGACGTGGCGCGCAGGCCGCGTGTGCTGATCATGGTCAGCAGGTTCGGCCACTGCCTCAACGACCTGCTCTACCGGGTCCGCTCGGGCGCGCTCGACATCGAGGTCGTCGCGGTCGTGTCCAACCATCCGGACCTGCGCCCGCTGACCCAGACCCACGGCATCGACTACCACCACCTGCCGGTCACGCCCGACACCAAGGCCAGGCAGGAGGCCGAGGTGCTGGCCCTGGTCGAGCACTACCAGGTGGACCTGGTGGTGCTGGCCCGCTACATGCAGGTCCTGTCGGAGGAGCTGTGCCAGAAGCTGGCGGGCCGGGCGATCAACATCCACCACTCGTTCCTGCCGTCGTTCAAGGGCGCCAGGCCCTACCACCAGGCGCACGACCGGGGGGTCAAGCTGATCGGCGCGACGGCCCACTACGTCACGTCCGACCTGGACGAGGGCCCGATCATCGAGCAGGAGGTGGCCCGCGTCAACCACAGCCACTCACCTGAGGACCTGGTGGCCATCGGCCGCGACGTCGAGTGCGTGGCCCTGGCCAGGGCGGTCAAATGGCATGCTGAGCAGCGCGTTCTCCTCGACGGCCACAAGACCGTCGTCTTCCCCCGCTGACCAGGCGTTAACCGGGCCCCGGCCGGGGCACGCGCTGGACATGTCAGAAGATGCGAACTCCACACCACCACCGCAGAGCCAGCCGTACCCGGGAGACACCGGGCGGATGGCGCCCGAGCCGCGCGACGAGATGCGCGGCTACGAAGGCAGAGGGCTGCTGAGCGGCAAGCGCGCGCTCGTCACCGGGGGCGACTCGGGCATCGGCAGGGCCGTCTCGGTCGCCTTCGCCAAGGAGGGGGCCGACGTCGCGATCGCGTACCTCGAAGAGCACGAGGACGCCAACCACACCAGGAAGCTGGTCGAGGCCGAAGGGCGGCGCTGCGTGCTGCTCCCCGGCGACCTGAGCGACCGCGACCACTGCGCGCAGGTGGTGGAGCGGACGGTGACCGAGCTCGGTGGCCTGGAGATCGTCGTCAACAACGTCGCCTACCAGGCGCCGGTGGACTCGCTGGAGGAGCTGACCGACGAGCAGTGGGAGCACACGTTCGCGGTCAACATCCACAGCTACTACCGGGTGACCAAGGCGGCGCTGCCGCACCTGCGCGAGGGCGCCGCGATCATCAACACCTCGTCGATCAACGGGCTGCGCGGCAACAAGACCCTCATCGACTACGCCGCGACCAAGGGGGCGATCAACGCCTTCACCTACTCGATGGCACAGAACCTCGTCGAGCGGGGCATCCGGATCAACGCGGTCGCGCCCGGCCCGGTCTGGACGCCGCTGATCCCGGCCACCTTCCCGCCGGAGAAGGTCGAGCAGTTCGGCAAGCAGGTGCCGATGAAGAGGGCCGCCGACCCCGACGAGATCGCGCCGTCGTACGTCTTCTTCGCCGCCGACCGGTTGTCGTCGTACTACACCGGAGAGGTCCTAGCCCCGATCGGCGGGGAGACGCTGCCCGGCTGAGCACGGCAGATGAGAGCATTCTCATCTGAGCCTCAGCATCTTCTCCTCCACCACCGTCATGCTCGACGTCATGAGACGCCGAGCACCCCTGGCCGTGCTCCTGACCGGAGTGTCCGTCGCCGGGTTCCTGGCGATCGGGCTCGTCCAGGCCGCCGGCAGCGGCCCAGATCTGGGCGAGCCCGTCGTCGTGTCGCCGGCACCGGTGGACAGCACGCGGACGCGGCAGGACCGCACCCCCACCGGCGAGCCGCCCTCCTCCACCTCCATCCCCACCTCCATCCCCACCTCCATCCCCACCTCCATCCCCATCCCCACTTCCACCTCCACCTCCGCTCCCGCTGCCAGCGCGACCCCCGAGCCGACCTCCACCAAGCGCCCCGCCATCACGCCGAGCGAGCGCACGGCCAAGGTCGAGCCGGTCCGCCCGCCGTCGCCGAGGCCGGGCGGCGACGATGACGACGATGACGACGGCGGCGGCGACGATGACTGACCCGGTGACCGACCCCCGGACCGCCCCAGTGACCGACCCGGCGCGCCGATGCGCGTGACCGCCCGTGCCCGGATCGTGGGCTGGATGCTCGCGGTCGCGGCCCTGGCCCTGGCCGTCTCCATCTTCGCGACCTGGACCGTCCTGCTCGCCCGGCTCGACGGCCGGATGCACGACGAATTCATCAACGAGGTGGAGAAGCTGCGCTGGTACGCCGCCACCGCGTTCAACCCGTCGACCGGGCGGCCGATCGACGACGTGGACGAGCTGCTCACCGGCTACCTCGCCTATAACCCGCCTGACCGATGGGAGACCTTCTTCAGCATCGTCGACGGCAAGGCGGACAGACGCACCGCCATCCCGCCACCAGCCAGGCTCGACACCGAGGACGCGCTGGTCGCCAACATGTCCAAGGAGGTCAGGCCGCGCATTGACGCCTTCGAGAGCACCGCGGGGACCGTCTGGTACGCCACCATCCCGATCAGCGTGGCCGGCGACCCCCGGCCCGGCCACTTCGTCGTGGCCATCTTCTATGACCGGCACAGGGACGACATCGTGGATGCCGTCCGCGTGGTCGCCCTCACCTCGCTGGCGGCGCTGGCCCTGGCCGGCGCGGCCGGCTGGTTCATCGCCGGGCGGGTGCTCGCCCCGATCAGGCTGGTGCGCCAGACCGCCGCCCAGATCAGCGACTCCTCCGACCTCACCCGCCGGCTCGACGTGCCGGGCGAGGACGACGTGGCCGCGCTCGCCGCGACCTTCAACCACATGCTCGACCGGCTGGAGCAGGCTTTCGCGGTGCAGCGCCACTTCGTCGACGACGCCGGCCACGAGCTGCGCACCCCCATCACCGTCATCCGCGGCCACCTGGAGCTGATGGGCGACGACCCCGCAGACCGGGCCGAAACCCTCGCCCTGGTCACCGACGAGCTCGACCGGATGAACCGGATGGTCGACGACCTGCTCACGCTGGCCAAGGCCGAGCAGCCCGGCTTCCTCGCCATCGAGGAGGTCGAGCTGGCCGACCTCACCGTCAGCGTCGTGGCCAAGGCCCGAGCGCTCGGCGAGCGGCGCTGGCGGGTGGACGAGGTGGCCGAGGCCCGCATGCCCGCCGACCGGCAGCGGCTCACGCAGGCGCTGATGCAGCTCGCGGCCAACGCCGTGCGGCACACCGAGGAGGGCGGCCTGATCGCCGTCGGCTCCGCCGTACGAGATCGGTCGGTCGAGCTGTGGGTGCGGGACAGCGGCCCCGGGGTGGCGCCTGCGGACCGTGAGCGGATCTTCCGGCGCTTCATGCGCGGCGCCGGCCGCACCGGCGCGCACGACGGCGCCGGGCTGGGCCTGGCCATCGTCACGACCATCGCCGAAGCGCACGGCGGGACCGTCACCGTCGTGGACGCCCCCGGCGGCGGCGCCTGTTTTGTCATGACCGTTCCACTCAGGGAGGTACGGTGAACCGCATTCTGATCGCCGAGGACGAAGCGAGGATCGCGTCCTTCCTGGAGAAGGGACTGCGTGGCAACGGCTTCGTCACCGCCGTCGTCGAAGACGGCGTCGCGGCCTACGACGTGGCCGCCAGCGGCGCGTTCGACCTGCTCATCCTCGACATCGGGCTGCCGCTGAGCGACGGGTTCACCGTGCTGCGGCGGCTGCGCGAGGCCAAGGTGGGCATCCCCGTCATCATCCTGACCGCCCGCGACAGCGTCACCGACACCGTGGCCGGGCTGGAAGGCGGCGCCGACGACTACATCGCCAAGCCCTTCGCCTTCGAGGAGCTCCTGGCGAGGGTACGGCTCCGCCTGCGGGCCGACCGGCAGCCCGAGGTGACCGTGCTGCGGGTCTCCGACCTGGCCCTCGACCTGCGCACTCGGCGGGCGTACGTGGGGGAGCGGTCGGTGGACCTGTCCACCCGCGAGTTCGCGCTGGCGGAGGTCTTCTGCCGGCACCCCGACCAGGTGCTCACCCGTGAGCAGCTGCTCAGTCACGTGTGGGGGTTCGACTTCGACCCCGGCTCCAACGTGGTGGACGTGTACGTGCGCTACCTGCGCCGCAAGATCGGCGCAGACCGGATCGAGACGGTGCGCGGCACCGGATACCGGCTCCGCGCCGGGTGAAAGGCCTCTCATCTCGCGCTCACGGTGCCCCAACGGCGTCCCATGAGCCTGGAGTCATCCGCACAGGGAGTGCGGATGACTCCAGGAGGCACAGGATGCTCCAGGCACTACGGCGGCTGGCGGTCGCCATCGCGATCGCGTCCGGGCTCTGCATCGCGGCCATGGCCCTCACCGCCCCGGGCGCGTACGCGGCAGCGCTCGTCCACCTCGCCGACGATGACGACGACCGCCCCAAGGGCGGTGTGGACACCGGGTCGGGTGGGACGTCCCGGGACGATGACGACGACGATGACCGTCCGAGGGGCGGTGTGGACACCGGGGCCGGTGGGGCGTCCCAGGACGACGACGATGACGATGACCGTCCGAAGGGCGGGGTCGACACCGGGATGGGCGGCGCGGCCGGTGGGGCCGAGATGCGGCTCGGCTCGGCTGCCGAGGGCGCTCTTCCGGTGGTGCCGCTCGCGGTGGCCGGCGGCGGCGTGCTGCTCGTCGGGGCCTACGCGGCCTCGCGCAAGCTCGGCGGGCGGTGACCATGGCGGCCTCGGCTCCGGTTCTCATCACCGCGCTGGCCCTGGTCACGGCATGCGCTCCGGCGGCGGCCGGGACCGGTGGCGTCAGCGGACAGGGTGCACAGGTCATGGCGGCGACCGTGTCCGCTGACGTGGCGGACCCCGTCCGCTTACGCATCCCGTCGATCGGCGTCTCCACCAGGGTGACCGGGCTCCGGCTTGACGCCGGCGGCCGGTTGATCGCGCCCAAGAGGTTCGATCAGGTCGGCTGGCATCGGGGCGGACCCGAGCCAGGGGAGAGGGGCGTGGCCGTCATCGCCGGCCACGTCGACTCGACCACCGGCCCGGCGGTGTTCTACCGGCTGCGCCAGCTGCGCCCGGGCGCCCGCGTCCACGTCGACAGGGCGGACGGCAGCACGGTGACGTTCACGGTCCAGCGTCTGGCCCGCTACCCCAAGAACCGGGTGCCCGACAGGGAGGTCTACGGCTCCGGCGGTGGCGCGCAGCTCCGCCTGATCACCTGCGGCGGCGACTTCGACCGCAAGCGTCGCAGCTACCGCGACAACGTGGTCGTCTACGCCGGCTGACCCCACAGGACGCCTGTGCCGCCGAGGATCCCCCTCGGCGGCACAGGCGTTCCGGCGCCCGTCGGATGTGGATGAGAACGCCCTCATCATCGCCTCACCAGGGCTTCACCGCTGGTCGGCAGGCTGTTCACCAACGGCACCGATCCATGGAGGCGCACCTTGCGAGCGACCACGATTCTCGGGTTCGCGATGGACCTGGCGGCGATCATCACGCTCGCCTACGGCCTGTACTTCCGCCGCCATCACCGCCGGGACCTGTTGTTCGCGTACGTGGCCCTGAACGTGGGCATCTTCGCGGTCGTGTCCCTGCTGCTCGTCCAGCGGGTGGACCTGGCGGTCGGGTTCGGCCTGTTCGGCGTGCTGGCGATCATCCGGCTCCGATCCGACGAGATCACCCAGGAGGAGATCGCCTACTACTTCGTCGCGATCGCGCTCGGCCTGGTGAACGCCATCGCGGCCACCTGGCCGCTGACCGCGCTCTTCCTCGACGTGGTGCTGCTGGCGGTGATGTACGCGGCCGACCATCCCCGCCTGCTCGGCCGTACCCGCCACCAGGTGGTGACCCTCGACGTGGTCCACACCGACCAGGCCCTGCTCCGCGCCGACCTGGAGAGCCGGTTGGGCGGCCGGGTGCTGCAGTGCTCCGTCACCCAGGCCGACTACGTCAGGGACATCTCCGTGGTCGACGTCCGCTTCGAGCTGCCCGAGCACATGGACACGAGGGCCTGGCGATGACCGTCCGTGAGCACGATGCGACGGCGACGCGCGGACACGAGAGCCCGGCGGCGTGCCGCACAGAGTGGCCCGACGCCGGGGTCCTGCTTGCGGGGGTGGCCTCGACGCTGCCGCCGATCACCCTGGAGGAGGTCACGGCCGTCTCCGGGCTGATGACCCGCGTGGACCGCAAGTACCTGGTGACCGCCTCCACCATGGCCGGCCTCGCGGCCGAGCTCGGCGACAGGTTCGCGGTGCTGCGGATCGGCGGGCGGCGGCAGTTCCGCTACACCTCCACCTACTTCGACACCCCCGACCTGCTCACCTTCCGCCAGCACCGCCAGGACAGGCGGCGCAGATTCAAGATCCGTACGCGCACGTACCTGGACGGCGGCGGCCGCTGGCTGGAGGTCAAGCTCAGCGGCGCGGGCGGCTGCACCGACAAACACCGCATTCCGTACGACGCGTCCCCGTCCGACGCGCTCACCCGGGAGGCGCTGGACTACGTCGCCGACACCCTGGCGGGCAACCTGCGGCTGGCCCGTCCCCAGTCGCTCGGCCCGGTGCTGTCCACCGACTACAGCCGCGTCACCCTGGTGGACACATCCGGCTCGGCCCGGCTCACCTGCGACACCGGCCTGGTCTGCGGCGACGGGCGGCGCACGCTGGCGGCCCGCCGCGACCGCGTCCTGCTGGAGTCCAAGTCCGCCGACGGGCGCGCTGCGGCGGACCGGATCCTGCGCGAGATGGGCGTGCGGCCCGTCAGCGTCAGCAAGTACTGCCTTGGGGTGGCGACGCTGCACGGCGTGGCCGCCAACCGCTGGCACCCGGTCCTGCGCGGCTACTTCCCCACGAGATCGACCCGCGCACCGAGGTGACGGAGCGCGCTGCTCATGGGCGATAGGTGCCGAAGTACCAGGTGTTGCCCTCGGGGTCCTCGCAGGCGTACTCCCGCGAGCCGTAGGACTGGTCGACCAGGGCCATGGTGATCTGGGCGCCGGCCGCACGGGCCCGGTCGTGGTGGGCGTCGGCGTCGTCGACGGCGATGTAGACGCCGGGCCCGCCGGGGCGGCCGGGCCCGATCATGATCAGGTCGTCGTCGACGAACAGCTCGGCGTGCTTGATCGCGCCGTCGTCGTTCTTGGACACCTCGTGCACCCGGAACCCGAAGGCGCTGGTCAGGAAGTCGATGGCGGCCTGGCAGTCCTGATAGCGAGCCATGGCGTAAACAGTGCGTCTCATGCTGTCAGTGTGCGCCGGAGGCAGGCGCGGGTCTTGGACATATCTGACCGGGTGTCGTGTCGCCCAGCGTCCTGAACTCGCGGTTCATGTGCGCCTGGTCGTAGAAGCCGCACTCGGCGGCCACCTGGGCGATCGTCGCCCCGGCGCGCAGCCGGTGGGTCGCCCGGCCGAACCTGATCACCCGGGCCGCCGCCTTGGGCGTGAGCCCCACCTGGTCGTGGAAGCGGGCCACCAGGTGGCGATGGCTCCAGCCGAGGGAGTCGGCCAGCGACGACACGCCCAGGTCACCGCCGGCGCGCAGCAGGCGCGCCCACGCCCATCGCACCCGAGGGTCCGGCTCGGGACCGGCCAGGATGCGCTCGGTCAGCAGCCGGTCGGCCAGGGCCAGCCGGTCCGGCCACGAAGGCGTCTCGGCCAGCCTGGCCACCGCCGTGCGCGCCCAAGCCCCCAGCGTGGCCTCCACCGGCGGGGTCGCGTTCGTCAGATGCCGCATCGGCACGCCGTACAGCCGCCTGGCCCCGAACGGGGTCAGGTAGACCTCCACGCCCTCGGTCGGCTCGGCCGTGCGGGTGATGGTGAAGCGGTCGGCGAGGCCGCTGCCGAACGAGGTCAGCCGCTCGCCCCCCACCTCCAGGGCCGAGCCGAAGCCCAGGATGAGCACCGCGCCGGGCATCGCCGCCTGCACACGGGTCACCGGTGCGGCGTAACACTCGCGGTAGGCCATCAGCCGCGTCACGTAGGGCCGCAGGGCAGGGCTGGGGTCCGCCTCGACGAAGGCGAACCCCGGCTCGCTCATGCTTCCACCATAGGCCCGGCTAGAGACCCAGGTGCTTGGCCAGGAAGGTCAGCGTGTCCGCCGACAGGTCGACCGTGCGGCTGATCGAACGGGCGCCGTGGCCTACCTCTGTCTCGTTGCGCAGCAGGATCGGCCGGTCGCCCGTGGAGGCGTGCTGCAACGCCGCGCACATCTTCCACGCGTGCAGCGGGTGCACCCGCGTGTCGGACCCGAAGACGGTGAACAGCGTCGCGGGATAGCTGACCGACTCCCTGACGTGGTGGTAGGGCGAGTAGGAGTGCAGCCAGCCGAACTGCTCGGGGTCCTCGGCGGTGCCGTACTCGACGTTCCAGGTGGCGCCGAGCCCGAACTTCTCGAAACGCACCATGTCGAGCAGCGGCGCCGAGCAGACCACCGCGGAGTAGAGCTCCGGGCGCTGGGTCAGCGCCGCACCCACCAGCAGGCCGCCGTTGGAGCCGCCGGAGATGCCGAGCTGCGCGGTCGTGGTCACCCCCGTCTCGACGAGGTGAGTCGCGGCGGCGTGGAAGTCGTCGAAGACGTTCTGCTTGTTGGCGAGCATGCCGGCGCGATGCCAGTCCTCGCCCTCCTCGCCGCCGCCCCGCAGGTTGGCGATCGCGTAGACGCCGCCCGCCTCCACCCAGGCCAGGATCGACGCGGAGTAGCCGGGCGTCATGGACAGGCCGAAGCCGCCGTAGCCGTACAGGATGGTCGGCCGCGGGCCCTCGCCGTCGACCGGCGAGATGATCAGCATGCGGACGTCGGTGCCGTCCTTCGACCGGTAGACGACCTGCTCGGTGCGCACCGGCGGCACCTCCACCGCGCCGGGCGAGGCCGCCCAGAGGGTGGTCTCGCCGGTCCTGGCGTCGTAGCGCTGGATCGACGGCGGGTTGGTGTTGTCGGTGTAGCCGAACCAGGCCTCGTGGCCGCCCTCGGGCCGCTCGGAGATGCCGCCGATCGTGCCCAGGCCGGGCGTCGGCACCTCGCCCAGGCGCTCGCCGGTCTCCAGGTCGTGCACGGTGATCTCGCTGATCGCATGGCGGGTCCAGCCCACCAGCATGACCGGGCGCTCCAGGTCGTCGAGGATGGCGAAGTCCGACAGGACCGCCTCCTCGTCCTGCGGGATCAGGTCACGCCAGGAGTCGTGGCCGGGCTCCGCCGGGTCGGTGACGCAGAGCCGGGCGCGCGGCGCGTCGCGGTCGGTGTGCACGTAGAGCCTGCCGTCGCGGCCGAACACCAGGCCGGTCTGGGCGTCCACGCCTTCCTGCACGACGCTCAGCTCCGGCCGCTCGGGCGGGGAGGCGTCCAGGTCGGCGACCCACAGGTCGTTACGCGGGGCGGTGCCCTCGCTGGCGGAGATCTGCAGCCAGCGCCCGTCACGCGAGACCGAGACGCCGTAGTAGTTGGTCATCTTCATGCCGTCACCGAAGATCATCACGTCGTCCTCGGTGGAGGTGCCGACGCGGTGCAGGTAGACGCGGCGGTGGAACTGCCGCTCGTTCTCCGGCACCTCGGTGCCCGGCAGCCGGCGCACATAGTAGAAAGCCTCGCCGCCCGGCAGCCAGGCGATGGGGGAGTAGCGGCAGCGGTCGATCGGGCCCTCCAAGCGGGCGCCCGTCGCCACGTCGATGACGTAGAGGACCGACTCCTCGTCGCCGCCCACCGAGATCTGGTACGCCAGCAGGCGCCCCTCCTTGTCGGGCTGGACCGCGTCGAGCGTGGTCAGCCCGGTGGGGTCGAGCGCCATCGGGTCGACCAGCACCCGCTCGGTGCCGTCCGCGTCGACCGCGTAGAAGACGGCGTGCTCCTGCTCCGGCGTGCGCCGGCTGAAGAAGTGCCTGCCGCCGCGCCAGGCGGGGGTGCCGATCGAGCCCGACATCAGGAGCTCCGCGATCCGCGACTTGAAGCGCTGCGGTCCGCTCTCCCGCTTGAACAACTCGGCCTGCGCGAGCAGCCACTTCTCCGTCTCCGCGCCGGCCGGATCCTCCAGCCAGCGGTACGGGTCGGGAACGGGCGTGCCGTGCAGGATCTCGACGGTCTCCTCGCGCGGTGCGGCAGGGTAGGGCTCTCGCGTCATGCTTCGAACCCTACGGCAAGCGCGATGCCGCGCGGATGGCGTAAAGGCCTGGTGATGCGGGAATAAAACGTACCGTGCGTCCCTCTGGTCATTCCGGCTGGAGGTTAAGGGGTGGCGGGGACCACGCGGTAAACGCCAGACTTGCAGACAGGACGGTGCCGTGGTGACCATCCGCTGGGCCGTCCGGCGGAGGTCCACGTGACGCAAGCGTCGATGCCCCAGGAGGGGCGAATAGCCGGGACATGCCGCGGCATGTCCCCTCTGATACGCGCGCAGCGGGAAGAGGCCCGATGATGCGCCAAGTCCTGCTGCTGAATGCCACCTACGAGCCACTCACCACGCTCTCGCTGCACCGAGCCATCGTGCTGGTGCTGCGGGAGAAGGCCGACGTCGTGCACCGCGACGGCCGGGGCGCCGTGCTGCGCTCCGCCTCCTGCACGCTCGACGTCCCGTCGGTGATCCGGCTCCGCCGATACGTCCGCATCCCCTACCGTTCGCGCATCCCCCTGACCAGGGCCGCCCTCATGCGGCGCGACGACTACCGCTGCGCCTACTGCGGCCAGCGGGCCGAGACCATCGACCATGTCATCCCCCGCTCCAGGGGTGGCACCCACACGTGGGAGAACTGCGTCGCCTCGTGCACGCCGTGCAACCACCGCAAGGCTGACAAATACCTCGAGGAGCTGGGGTGGTCGCTTCGCGTCGCCCCGGCGGTGCCACGGGGCGCTCACTGGCGGCTCATCGGCGCGTCCCTCGTCGGTGACCCGCAATGGGCGCCCTACCTCGAACCGGCGGCCTGATCCTGACCTGAGGCCCGGTCCCCGCTACGGGGGCCGGGCCTTATTTCGCTTTCCCCCGAGTGTGACCGCCTGGCAGGATCTGCGGCATGTGGACCTTCACCACGGATGTCGAGGAGTTCGCCAGGGCCGCCGAGCCCTTCCTGCTGACCGATCCGGTGAGCAACACGGTGCCGCTGACCGTCCTGGCCGGCCTGCGCGCGGGCATGACCGCCCGGGACGCCTACTTCGGCTGGTGGACGGACGGCGGGCAGGTGCGCGGCGCCGCCTTCCGCACCCCTCCCCGCCCTGTAGGGCTCGCCCGCATGCCGGTCCACGCCGCCGCCGAGCTCGTCCGGGCGTTACAGGGCGACATTCCCGAGGTCGTGGGCCCGCGCGAGCTCACCGAAGAGGTGGCGCGGGCGCTCGGCCGCTCCGGCCACGTGCTGCCCGAGCGCCTCTACCGCCTCGGCACGCTGACCGTCCCCGACGTGCCCGGCCGCGGCCGGCCCGCCGTCGAGGGCGACCTGCCCCTGCTGGTCAGCTGGATGTACGCCTTCTACGACGAGGTCAGGCTGGGCGCGGGCGAGGACGTGCCAGGACGGACCGGGCAGCGGCTGTCCCACGGAGAGCTGTTCGTATGGGAGTCCGAGGGCGAGCCGGTGTCGTTCGCCGCGCTGTCGCCCGCGGCCGGCGGGGTCTGCCGCATCGGCCCGGTCTACACGCCGCCGGCGCGGCGCAGGAGAGGCTACGGCGCCGCCGTGACCGCCTACACCAGCCAGGTGGGGCTCGACCAGCGCTGCGACCAGCTCGTGCTCTTCACCGACCTGGCCAACCCGACGAGCAACGCCATCTACCGGTCGATCGGCTACGAGCCGGTGTCCGACTACGCCCAGGTGACCTTCCAGCGCTGACGGCCGTACTCTTGGCGTATGCCGCGTTACGACTACCGCTGCCGCGCCTGCGGCTCCACGTTCGAGCTGTCCCGCCCCATGTCGGCGTCGAGCGACCCGGCCCCCTGCCCGGAGGGCCACGACGACACCGTCAAGCTCCTGTCCACCGTCTCCATGACCGGCTCCGCCGCCGCGCCCCGCGCGACCGGCGGCGGTGGCGGCTGCTGCGGCGGTGGCTGCTGCGGCTAGCCGCCCTTGTACGGCCTCGTATGGCTGGGCGACCGCCCTGCCCGGCAGGCTTCCTGTACGGAGGCCGTCCATCGCGTCAGGGGCATGCCCGACGCCCATCCGGGCGCCGTTCGTCGTCATGCGTCCTGCCGGGCGAAGGCCTGAACGGCCAGCCGGGCGACGCCCTCGACCGTGGCGACGCCGGTGCTCATGGTCGGGCTGCGCTCTGACAGCACGGCCATGAGCAGCTCGTGCCCGTCGGCGGTGAGCCGTCCCACGCTGTTGACGGTCCACAGGCCGTCGTGCTCCTCGGCGGGCAGCCAGCCGTTCTTCACCGCCACCCGCTCGCCCGCCGCGCCGACGCCCCACGCCTGCGAGGGGGCGACCGTGGTCATCAGGCCGAGCGCGTAGCGGCGGTTGGCCGCCGACACCGGCCCGTCGCGGGCGGTGAGCCGCTCCAGGACCATGACCTGGTCCGACGGGCGGCTGCGCGTCGCCCCCCAGTACAGGCCGGGCCTCGGCCACGTGTGCCGCACGCCCAGCCTCCGCAGCAGCTCGGTGAGCCCGCGTCGGCCGCCGACCGTCAGGTAGAGCTCGTGGGCGCAGTCGTTGTCGCTGTAGCGCATCATCCGTGCGGCCAGCGTGCGCTCGTAGCGGTCCAGGCGGCGTCCCTCCTGCTGGGTGCGGAGCAGCAGGGCCAGCAGAATGTCCACCTTCGCCACGCTGGCCAGCATGAACGGTTTCCGCTCGTCGCCGAAGGCGTACCCGGTGCCGGTGGTCCTGTCGTACACGGCCACCGCCACCCGCCCCGGCCGCGTGGCCAGATAGCCCTCCAACGCGCGATCGAGCCGCCGCCGCTCAACGGGCAGCCCCCGCCTCTCCGCCCTCGCGGTAACCTCCACCCCGTGCAGCCCTTGCTCCCCCCACCGTGCGGCGCTCCCTGACCAAGATCCGGGCAGCCCTTGCTCCTCCCACCGTGTGGTGCTGCCTGGCCAAGATCCGGGCAGCTCGTGCCTCTCCCACCACGCGGGGTCCCCGGGGCTGGATCCAGGCACCCGCTCCTCCGGCCTTGAGGCGGCCACCGGCCGTGGGCCGGGCAGTTCCGGAGCGACCAGGTCATGCCCGGACGGCGGCCTGTCCGGCGACCCCGCCACAGGCGCACAGCCCGATGCGGCGACCAGCACGAGGCCCATGAGCCAGATCCCCCGAACACGCATGCCCGCGAGCCTGGCAGCCCCCATCCCAAAGACCGGGGGCTCGAATGGTCAAGCGCCGGCCACTTTCTCGCGCCGGTACACCCCGCCCCCGCGCGTCCACCCGCCTTCGCGAGTCGACCTGCCCCCGCGAGTCGACCTGCCCCCGCGAGTCGACCTGCCCCCGCGAGTCCACCCACTCGATCAGAACGGTGGTGTCCCGTCGAGTGGTGGAGCGGCGGTCGCGTCGCGTGATGCCTGCCTCGGCGAAGATCGCTGCGCGGGCGAGAGACCACACCGCTCGGCGGGACGTCCCCGCGGGTCTCCCGCCGGTTCCGCCCCGCGCCTGCGCGGGCCGCCCCGCGCAGGCCCGGGACCCGTGACCCCTCCCAGGAAGAGGGGCACGGGTGGCCTCGAGGTCAGGCGACGGCGCGGGTGCGCTTGCGGCGTTGGAAGGGCAGGAAGCGGTCGGCCAGGTGGGGGCGGGACGGGGTCAGGGTGGGCTCGACCGCCAGGATCCGGTCGAACCGGAAGGCCCTGATGGCGCGGCGTGTCCGGCACATGCCGACCAGGTACCAGTATTCGCGGTGAACCAGGCAGGTGACCGGCTCCACCTCGCGGCTGCTGACGTTTCCGGCGGCGTCGCGGTAGTGGAGGCGGATCATCATGCGGCTGGTGATGGCGTCGGCGATGAGCCGCGCCCGGGAGGCCACGTCGACCGGCAGCGGCTCGGTGAGCGTGTGCAGCGTGGCGGCGATGACGTCGTCGTCGAGGTCCAGATGGTCGAAGGCGTGCTGCAGGCCGCGCCTTGCGGTGACGGCCTGGGGGCCCGACCCCAGGTGTGCGAGGGACAGGGCGAGGGCGGCGATCTCGGCGGTCGTCAGCGGGCGGGTCTGGGGCTTCACGACTGTAGCCATACCCCAAGAATAGGTAAGACCACCGACATTTTTCGAATACCTGTACGGCAGGCGACAGGGTCATCGCCTGCCGGACAGGGTCGTACAGCTGGTCAGTGAGACAGCTGCGACAGGTCGCGCGACGCGCCCGTGGAGGCCGACGTCGTCATGGCCGCGTAGGCCTGCAGCGCGGCGCTCACCGGCCGGTCGCGGTCGCGCGGCCGGTAGCGGCCCAGGTCGGCCAGCAGGCGCTCGCGCCGGGCGGCCAGCTCGGCCTCCGGGACGCGCAGCTCCAGCTTGCGGCCGGGGATGTCGATCTCGATGAGGTCGCCGTCCTCGACCAGCGCGATCGCCCCGCCCTCGGCGGCCTCGGGAGAGGCGTGGCCGATCGACAGGCCGGACGTGCCGCCTGAGAAGCGGCCGTCGGTGACCAGGGCGCACGCCTTGCCGAGACCCCGGCCCTTGAGGAACGAGGTCGGGTAGAGCATCTCCTGCATGCCGGGGCCGCCCTTGGGGCCTTCGTAGCGGATGACCACCACGTCGCCCTCCTTGACCTTGCCGCCGAGGATGCCCTCGACCGCCTGCTCCTGCGACTCGAACACCACCGCGGGCCCGGTGAACTTCCAGATCGACTCGTCGACGCCGGCGGTCTTCACCACGGCGCCGTCGCGCGCGATGTTGCCGTAGAGGACGGCCAGGCCGCCGTCGGCGGAGTAGGCGTGCTTCAGGTCGCGCACGCATCCCTCGGCCCGGTCGAGATCGAGGTCGTCCCAGCGGTTGTCCTGGGAGTAGGGCTTGACCGTGCGGACGTTGCCCGGCGCCGCGTGCCACAGCTCGACCGCCTCCGGCGTCACGGTGGGCGACTGCGGGTCCCAGGCGGCGATCATGTCACCGAGGCTGCCGCCGTTCACGGTCGGCACGTCTCTGTTCAGCAGCCCGGCGCGGTCGAGCTCGCCCAGGATGGCGGGGATGCCGCCGGCCCGGTGGACGTCCTCGACGTGGTACTTGCTGGTGGCCGGGGCCACCTTGCACAGGCACGGCACCCGCAGCGAGATCTCGTTGATCTCCTTCAGCCCGAAGTCGACCTCCGCCTCGCGGGCGGCGGCCAGGATGTGCAGGATCGTGTTGGTGGAGCCGCCCATCGCCACGTCGAGCGTCATGGCGTTCTCGAACGCCTCGCTGGTGGCGATCGAGCGCGGCAGCACCGACTCGTCGTCCTCTTCGTAATAGCGGCGGGTGATCTCCACGAGCTGACGTCCGGCGTCCTCGAAGAGCTTCTTGCGCGACTTGTGCGTGGCCAGGATCGTGCCGTTGCCCGGCAGCGCCAGGCCCATGGCCTCGGCCAGGCAGTTCATGGAGTTGGCGGTGAACATGCCCGAGCACGAGCCGCAGGTGGGGCAGGCGTTCTCCTCCATCTCCAGCAGGTCGGCGTCGGACACGGACTCGTCAGCCGCGGCGACCATCGGGTCGACCAGGTCGAGCTTGCGGGTCGGGGTCTTGCCGGCCTCCATCGGGCCGCCGGAGACGAAGACCGTGGGGATGTTGAGCCTGAAGGCGGCCAGCAGCATGCCCGGCGTGATCTTGTCGCAGTTGGAGACGCAGATCATCGCGTCGGCGCAGTGGGCGTTGACCATGTACTCGACCGCGTCGGCGATCAGCTCGCGCGACGGCAGGGAGTAGAGCATGCCACCGTGGCCCATCGCGATGCCGTCGTCCACGGCGATCGTGTTGAACTCCCGGGGGATGGCCCCCGCCTCGCGGATCGCCCCCGCCACCACGTCGCCCACCTCGCGCAGATGCACGTGGCCCGGGACGAACTGGGTGAAGCTGTTGGCCACCGCGATGATGGGCTTGCCGAAGTCGCCGCCGGCTACGCCGGTCGCCCGGAGCAGGGCCCGGGCACCGACCATATTCCTGCCGTGGGTGACCGTACGTGACCTGAGGGCGGGCATGATTTCTCCCATCGCTAGCGTCTACACATGGTACGACCCTTCGCCCGGTAGCTGAGACGCTTGTCCACAGCCCGGACACCGGGGCCGGGGTCCGTCCACAGGGACGGACCCGACGCGAGCGCCGGCTTCCTCAGCCGGTCCCTCAGCCGTCGCCGTAGCGGGCGGGGAGCACCTGGGCGGCGATCTCGTAGATCCGGTCGATCTCGGCGTCGGTCAGCGCACGCTCCCGCTTGGTGATCCACCTGCGCGCGCGGGCGCCCTCGTAGACGTCCACACCGCGGATCGTCATGATCTTCCAGGGCACCGGCGGGCCGTAGATGGCCAGCGAGGGCACGACCGAGATCTCACGCCCGAAGGACTTGGTGATCAGCTCGCTGGCCTGGGAGGCCTCCCACTTGGCCTCGGTGATGCGGGGCTTCATGTCGAACGGCCCGTGGAAGAGCTTCTTGCCCATCTGCACCCGGACCGCCAGCCGCTTGTCCCACTTCTCGGAGTCGACGGCGTAGACGCCCGTCGGCCCCACCACGAGGTGGTCGATCTGGGCCTCGCTGCCGGGGATCGCCCTGGCGTGCAGCGTGCGGTAGCCGTTGCGCTCCAGTCTGCGCAGCTGCGCCTCGGTCCGGCGCTCGGCGACGGAGGCACGCCGCCAGGCGGGCACCGTGGAGCTGGAGCGGGCACGGTAGACGGTGTCCAGGATCGCGGCCACGATCGCCGCGGTCACGCCCAGACGCCAGTCGGAGACCAGGAAGCCCACGACCACGCCGACGGCCAGCGCCACCAGCGCCCGGTTGCGCAGGCGGCGGAAGCGCGGCTGTTGCAGCAGGCCACGTACGGACGCGCGCTCGATCGGCGCGTACGTCGTGGTGGGCGCCGATGGTTTGGCGGAGGCGGAGGCGGCGGCGGCCTGCTCGCCTTCGGGTCGGTCGCTCACCCAGATGGGAGAGGTGTTGTGACCGTCTTCGCGCTGAGGGTCGGAGTCCACGCAACTCACCGTAGCTCGCTGGTTCGATCGATTCCTAGTGCTGCCTTGTCCATAGTTTTATGGCCCAGCTCACTGTGTTCCACGCCCGTTTTCCGGGTACTTATTACTATCTTCTCTAGAGATGTCTAGGGTGCGGAAGCGTGCCAGAACTTCACGACCTTTCGGCTCTAGAGCAAGCGCGTGCCATCCGCGACCAGGAGATCTCGCCGGTCGAGCTCACTCAGCACTATCTGGACCGGATCGAGCGCATCGACCCGGACGTGGGCGCCTTCGTGACCGTGACCGCGGAGAGCGCGCTCCGGCAGGCCCGCCGTCTGGAGCGTGAGCTGCCGGACGGACCGCTCGCCGGAGTGCCGATCCCCGTCAAGGATCTTAACCTGGTCAGGGACGTGCCGATCATGTTCGGGTCGGCGACGTACCGCGGCTTCGTCTCGCCGGTGGACGACACGGTGGTCGAGCGGCTGCGCGCGGCAGGCACCGTCATGCACGGCAAGACGGCCACGCCGGAGTTCGGGCTCTCCTGCTACACCGAGACCACCCTGTCGTCGCCCTCCCGCTCACCCTGGGATTTCGGCACGTCCGCCGGTGGGTCCAGCGGGGGCGCCGCGGCGGCGGTCGCCGCCGGCCTCGCGCCCGCCGCGCAGGGCAGCGACGGCGCGGGCTCCATCCGCATCCCCGCCTCGGTCTGCGGTCTGTACGGCATCAAGCCCACCCGGGGGCGCATCAGCTTCGCCCCGGTCATCCCGGACCTGATGGGCATGTCCACGAACGGCCCCATCGCCCGGACGGTGGCGGACGCGGCGGCGCTGCTCGACGTGATGACGCACAACCGCCCGGGGGACCTGTACCTGGCGCCGGCCCACGACGGCACGTTCCTCCAGCACGCCCACCGCGAGCCCGGACGGCTGCGCGTCGCCCGTTACGCCGACCCCACGGTGCCGGGCGCCGAGGTCCACCCCGAGGTGCTGGCCGCCTACGACGACGCCGCCGCCACCCTGGAGGCGCTCGGCCACGAGGTCGTCGAGATCGAGCGGCCGTTCGGCCCCGACGTCGTGCCGCACTTCATCACCATGTGGCACGTCCTGGCGTGCGTGCATCCCGTGGCCGACGACCGGCGGGAGCTGCTGCGGCCGATCACCGCCTGGCTGCGCGAACGCGGCCTGGCCACTCCCGCCCCGGACTTCGTCCAGGCCCAGGCGGAGCTCCAGCTGGCCACCAGGCAGGCCCTGGCGGTGACCGACGCCTACGACGCCGTGCTCACGCCCACCGTGACGCAGCCGCCGCGCCCGGTGGGCTGGTTCGAGGACGTGCCCGATCCGGAGGAGACGTTCGAGCGGATGAAGCGCTTCGCCGCCTTTCCGGCCGTCTACAACGTGACCGGTCAGCCCGCGGTCAACCTGCCGCTGCACTGGAGCCCCGCCGGGCAGCCGATCGGCGTCATGCTCGCGGGCCGGGTCGGCGGCGAGGGCACGCTGATCTCGCTGTCGGCGCAGGTGGAGGCCGCCAGGGGCGGTTTCTGGGGAGAGCGCAGGCCGTCGGTCTGGTGACCTTGACCTCGGCTTTGGGGATCTTGGGGCAAGATCTCCCGGCAGGTGCTGGCCGGACGGATCGGCCGGGATTACGGTCGAGGTGTGGACAGCGCGCTGGAGATCCTGCTCGTTCTCGTCGGGGTGTCGCTGGGACTGTTCGTGCTGATCACCTTGCTGGTCATGCTGCCGGGCCGCGGCGCGGCGCGCAGGGCGGCGGCCGGCCCGATGTGGTTCGGCGGCCCTGCCGGCAGCGAACACGGCACGAGCGCGTCCGGCCCGGTGCTGACCGCACCGCCGCCACGCTGGGCCGGCTCACCACAGGTGGACTGGGTGACCGCCGCGGAGACGGCCGAGCCCGGCAGGCGGGTCGGCGGCGCGTCGGCGCGGTGGTGACCGGGATGCGCGCGCTCACCGGCGAGCAGGCCGACGACGTCAGGCAGGCGCTGATGAGCGCCGAGCGGCGCAGCGGACTGCGCTTCGGCCTCTTCCTCGGCGAGCCGGTCGGCGGCGGGAGGCACTTCGCGGAGAAGCTGCACGCCGCGCTCGGGGCCGAGGCGGCCGACGCCGTCGTGCTCCTCGTGGACGTCAAGGGACACGCCCTGGAGATCGTCACGGGCGAGAACGCCGGGCGCAGGCTGCCTGACGCCGCGTGCGGGCTGACGGCGATGTCGATGGCCACCTCCTTCAGCGTCGGCGACCTGGCCGGCGGGCTGGTGTACGGCATCGGCGCGCTGGCGGAGCAGGCCACCGCCCGCCGCTAGCGGCCTACTGCTCGATCAGCGACACGACGTGCCGGCTGACGCCCTCCAGCAGCGTCGAGGGGGCGAGAGGAACGCCGGCCACGGCCCCGAACAGCGACGGCAGGCCGGGCAGCGGGAAGCCGTCGTCCCGCGTCGCGGCCGCGCCCACCGGGTTCTTGTCCAGGGCCGTCCTGCTGCGCTCCCAGGCTTCGAGCACCTCCTCCGGCGAGGGCACGCCGAAGCCGTGGCCGACAGGAGCCGCGTGGCGCAGTCGTACCAGCGGGGTGTCGGCGAAGGCCAGCGCGGTGCGGGCGCGCACCTGAAGGTCGGCGCGCGGCCCCGGCTCGATCCAGTCCATGGCCGTGCAGGGGTTGCGGCAGGTGGCCACGCAGACCGCCAGAGCGCCCGCGACCTGGCTGTGCTGGCGGTCGAAGTAGGCGCGCCAGCCCTGCGGCGGCTCGCCCGCCACCCGCAGCGTCCTGTTGGCCGCCGACTGCTCGGACTTGGTGTGGTCGCACTCGCGGTCGCCGATCACCCCGAACCGGCTCTCGGGCGCGTTCAGCCCCTCCGGCCAGCGCGCGGGGTCGCCCGCGTGGCCGAGCTGCGGCTCGAAGCCGAGCAGCGGCAGATACTCGCCGGCGATGTGCACCGCGGCGATCATCGGGCTCAGCTCGCGGCGGTGCCAGCGGATCGCGATGACCTCCAGCAGCAGCTCGTAGGCCGGGCGCAGCGACTCAAGGGCGCCACGCGGCTGCTCACGCGGCGTCTGCGGCATGTGACAGGCCCGCGCCTGCCGCTTCAGGTCGGCGGGCACCGCCTTGGTGTCCACCGCGAAGTCCTCGGCGTCGAGCGAGAGCAGCCGCTGCCCGAACTCGCACGCCTCGGCGATCTGCGGACTCGGGGTCAGCGCACCGAGATCGGCGAACGCGTAGCGCCGGGCCAGGGCGACGAACAGATCTCGGGTCGTTTCCACCCGATCAGCCTCTCATGACCGCATAGGGTGGCCGGGTGTCCGTTACACGCCGTGGTGTCCTGCTCGGCGTGGCGGCCTACGTGCTGTGGGGCCTGTCCGCCCTCTACTGGCCGCTGGTGGAGCCCACCGGGCCGGTGGAGATCCTGGCCCTGCGCGTGCTCTGGTCGCCGGTGGCGATCGGGCTGCTGGTGCTCGCGCTCGGCCGCCGGCGGCAGGTGGCCGCGATCCTCCGCCGGCCGCGTGACCTGGCCCTGCTCACCCTGGCCAGCGTGCTGACCTCGATCAACTGGGCGCTGTTCATCTGGGCGACGATGAGCGGGCACGTGGTCGACGCCTCACTCGGCTACTTCATCACGCCGCTGGTCAGCATCGCCTTCGGCGTCGGCATCTTCAGGGAGCGGCTGCGCGGCGCCCAGTGGGCCGCGATCGCGCTGGCCGCCGTCGCGGTGCTCGTCCTCACGGTGGCGTACGGCGGGCCGCCGTGGATCGCCCTGGCCCTGGCCGTCACGTTCGGCGGTTACGGGCTGATCAAGAAGAGGGTGGACGTCGGGGCCGTCGAGGGGCTGATGGTGGAGACGGCGGTGCTGTTCCCGTTCGCCCTGGTCTACACCGTGGTGCTGCAGGCGGGCGGCCAGGCGACGTTCGGGCACGTGTCGGCGGTCAACACCTTGCTCGGCGTGGGCTCCGGGTTCGTGATGATGGTGCCGATGCTGCTGTTCAGCGCCGCCGCGACGAAGATCCCGCTCAGCGTGACCGGCATGCTGCAGTACATCGAGCCGATCGTGCAGTTCCTTCTCGGTCTGCTCGTCTTCCGCGAGTCCATGCCGGTGACCCGGTGGCTGGCGTTCGGACTGCTGTGGGTGGCGCTCGTGATGCTGACGGCCGACGGCCTCAGAGCACGGGATCGGGGGCGCGCGGCTCGTCGAGATCCACCGCGCTCCGCTCGATCATCTCGAACTGCCTCATCAGACGTTCGAGATCCGGAGGAGACACGGTGAAGGTGTCGTGCACGGCCTCGCCCGCCGCCGTGTAGTTGAGCTCGTGCCCGCAGCTGCCGTCCCACAGCCCGGTGATCACCCGCATGCCGACGGGCAGCCGCTCGGCCTGCACGCGGCGTACGCGTACGCCCGCCTCCAGCTGCTCGCGGGCCAGCGCGTCGAGATCGTCGGTCCACTCGTGGTAGATGAACACGCGGCGGATCACCACGCCCCGGGCCAGCGCGTCCACCTGGGCCTGCCAGTACTGCCGGCCGACGGGCTCACGCCACCACGTCAGGTCGACGGTGGGCACGCTGGTGACGCAGATCTGCTCCCGCGCCCGCTCGATCAGCCCCAGGAACACCTCGTTGTCGCCGTACGGTGAGCGGAAGTGGCCGCGTTCGAGATCGGCCAGGGTGCGCAGGCACTCCTCGAAGGCGCGCCGGCAGGCGTCCTGCGCGGGAGTCCGGTCGTACTCGCGCTCCACGTGCTTGGCGGCGCGCAGCATGGGCTCCATCAGGTCGGGCAGCCACGGGATCTTCTCGATGGTGGAGACCATCTGGCCGACCCGGGTCTCGTGGTCGATCCGGCGGCGCTCCTTCAGCAGCGTCTGGACCTGAAGTGTGATGACGCCGCCGATGAGCCCGGCCACGGTGCCGAGAGCCTGGGCGGTGTCCTCGCGCACGTAGAAGATCACTGCCAGCAGGACCGACAGGCCGGTGCCGACGATCAGCACGGGATCGACGATGATGGAAGGCTTCTTGGCGGGCCTGTTCAATCGAACTCCCAGGCGCAGTCGGGGGGTGACAGTACGCAAGAATAGTCGATCTTGCCCGGAGTTACCTGCCGGTCAGGGGCAAGGCGCCCGAATGCACTGGATCTCGCCGGGCGGCTCGACGACCGTGGGCTCCACGGTCGGCTCCGGCGGCTGGGGCGTGCTGGGCTCTTCCGACGGCTCCGGCTCGGGCTCCGTCGTGGGCTCGGAGGTGGGCGTGACGGTGGGCGTCACGGTCGGGGTGACGGTGACCGTCACGCTGGGCGTCGGCACCGTGGGCGTGCCGGTGCCCGTGCTCGGCCGGGTGGTCGGCGTGGTCTTCGTCGGCAAGGCGGGCCTGTCGCCGGTGCTGGTCACGGGGGAGCTGGTGGCGGTGCGCGACTCCTGCTGCGTCACCGGCGGGACGACGGTGCCCTGGTCGGAGGTCTCGGCCGGGCGCATCCAGACGATCCCGGCGACCGCCGCGGTGGCCGCGACGGCGGCGGCCATGGCCAGCACCGCCGACAGTGCGCGGCGGCGCGGGGCGGTGGTGGGGACGGTGGTGCCGGCGGCGGTGGAGGCGGTGTGGGCGCCTGCGCCGGCAGTGACGGAGGCGGTGGCGGGAACCGGGGAGGCCACCGGAACGGGGGCGGCGGCGGTGTCCGGGGAGTCCAGGGCCTGGCCGGCCGCCTGCGCCATCAGGGCGGCCGACGGCCAGCGCCGCTCCGGCGCCTTCTCCATCGCCCGGGCCACCACCTGGCGCGGCCCCGCCGGCACCTCGGCGGGCAGCTCGGGGACGGGCGCGTGCAGGTGCTTGAAGATGATCTGGACGGGGGTGTCGCCCTCGAACGGCAGCCGGCCGGTCATGCACTCGTAGGCGACCACGCCGAGCGCGTAGACGTCGACGGCGGGCGTCACCTCGCTGGCCGTGGCCATCTCGGGCGCGCAGTAGCCGGCCGAGCAGAGCATCGCCCCGGTGGCGGTGAGCTGACCGGCGGAGGCGGAGTGCGCGATGCCGAAGTCGGTGAGCACCACCGAGCCGCCGGGCCGCACCATGAGGTTGGCCGGCTTGACGTCGCGGTGCACGATGCCCTGCTCGTGGGCGGCGGCGAGCGCGCCGGCCACCTCGACGACCAGTCGCATGGTGTCGGCCGGGCCGAGCGCGCCGCGGCGCAGCACGCGGTCGAGCGACTCGCCCTCGACGAACTCCATCACCAGGTAGCTCACCTGGCGCTCGGCGACCTCGCTGGTGCCGTAGTCGTAGACGTCGACCACGCCGGGGTGGCGGAGCGTGGCCATGGCCCTGGCCTCGTTCTGGAAGCGCCGCAGGAAGGTGGGGTCCTCCGACAGCGCCGGCTGGAGCACCTTGACGGCCACGGTGCGCCCGAGGACGGTGTCGTCGGCCCGCCAGACCTCGCCCATGCCGCCGCCGCCGACCCGGCGGGTCAGAAGGTAGCGGCCGTTGAGCGTGATCCCGGATTCGAGCACGTCATCGAGGCTAACACCGTGGCAGGTGTGGGCGGGGTCAGAACGTGCCGCTGGTGATCCAGGCGGCTCTGGAGGAGGCGGGGCGAGGATCGCCGTGATCCTCGCCCCGCCCGCTCAGGAAGCGTCCTTGGCGCGGTTGCGCAGGGCCCGGCTGACGCCGTCGGCGCCCTCCAGGATCAGCCGGCGCAGCGCCTGGGGCCGGTCCTCGGCCGCCAGGTAGTCCTGCGCCGCCCGCACGGTCTCCTCCTCGATGAGCAGCGAGGGGAAGCACCCGACCGCGAACGTCGAGGCCTGGTCGAACGTCCACTCCTGGTAGATCCGCCCCACCTGCTCGAAGTACTTCGCGCGGTACGGCTCCAGCAGCTCGGGGTGGTGCGGGTCCTGGAAGCCGTTGATCGTGGTGCGGGCGATGTGGTTGGCGAGCTCGCCGCCCACGATCCGCTCCCATGCCGCGGCCTTGGCCTCGGCCGTCGGGACCGCCGCCCGGCACAGCGCCGCGGACCTCTCGCCGGTGGCGGTGCGGTCGCGCTCCAGCTCGGCCTCGATGTCGGCCGGGCCCAGCCTGCCGCCGACGACCAGCGCGTGCACCAGCGTCCAGCGCAGGTCGGTGTCCACCGACAGCCCGGCGGGGACCTCGCGGCCGTCCAGGATCGCCGCCAGCAGCGCCAGGTCGTCGTCGGAGGTGGCCACCGGCGCGAACGCCTGAAGGTAGGCGAGCTGGTGGTCCGAGCCGGGCGAGGCGGCGGCGAGCAGCGAGCGCAGCTCGCCGCCCAGCAGCGCCATGCCCTCGGCCCGCCACGCCGGGTCGGCGTACTGCTGTACGGCCTGTCGCGCCTGCCGCAGCACCGTCTGCAGGACGGTGAGGTCCTTGACCGTGGCGATGCCCGAGACGACCAGCTTGACGTAGTCGCGGGTGGACATCTCGCCGTCACGGGTCATGTCCCAGGCGGCGGACCAGCACAGCGCGCGGGGCAGCGACTCGGTGAAGGCGGCGATGCCGCCCTCGACCAGCGTGCGCAGCGACCGCTCGTCCAGCCGGATCTTGGCGTAGGTCAGGTCGTCGTCGTTGACCAGCACCAGGTCGGGCTGCTCCTCGCCGATCAGCTCGGCGACGGCCGTGCGGGCGCCCACCACGTCGAGCTCGACCCGCCTGGTGCGGGTCAGCGCGCCGTCGGCGAGGGAGTACAGGCCGATCGCGACGCGGTGCGAGCGCAGCGTCGGGTAGTCGGCGGGAGCCTCCTGCAGCACCTCGAACGAGGTGAACCTGCCGTCGCTCACCTCGAACGACGGGCGCAGCGTGTTGACCCAGGAGGTCTCCAGCCATTCCTTCGACCACGACGACAGGTCGCGGCCGGAAGTGCGCTCCAGCGCGCCCAGCAGGTCCTTCAGCTCGGTGTTGCCCCAGGCGTGCTCGTTGAAGTAGTCGCGCACGCCGGCCAGGAAGTTGTCCAGCCCGACGTAGGCGACGAGCTGCTTGAGCACCGAGGCGCCCTTGGCGTAGGTGATGCCGTCGAAGTTGACCTCGACCGCCTGCATGTCCGGGATGTCGGCGGCGATCGGGTGGGTGGAGGGCAGCTGGTCCTGCCGGTAGGCCCAGGCCTTCTCCACGTTGGCGAAGGTCGTCCAGGCGCCCCCGCCCCAGCGGGTGGCCTCGGCCTGGGCGAGCACCGACATGTAGGTGGCGAACGACTCGTTCAGCCACAGGTCGTCCCACCAGCGCATGGTGACGAGGTCGCCGAACCACATGTGCGCCATCTCGTGCAGGATCGTCTCCGCGCGCCGCTCGACCACGGCGTCGGTGACCCGGGAGCGGAAGACGTAGTCCTCGAGGAAGGTCACGCAGCCCGCGTTCTCCATCGCGCCGGCGTTGAACTCCGGCACGAAGAGCTGGTCGTACTTGCCGAAGGGGTAGCGGACGCCGAACACCTTGTGGAAGAAGTCGAAGCCCTGCCGGGTGACCTCGAGGATGTTGTCGGCGTCGAGGTGCTCGGCGAGCGAGTCGCGGCAGTAGATGCCCAGCGGGATGCCGTCGTGCTCGGAGGTCACCTTGTGGTACGGCCCGGCCACGAGCGCGGTGATGTAGGTGGACATGACCGGGGTGGCGGCGAAGGTCCAGCGCTTGGCGGCGGGCACGGTGCCGTGCTTGCCCGGCTGCTCGGGCAGCTCCACCACGGAGTCGGCCGTGGCGTTGGAGATGACCTCCCAGTCCTCCGGCGCGAGCGCGGTGAGCTGGAAGGTGGCCTTGAGGTCGGGCTGGTCGAAGCAGGCGTACATGCGGTGCGCGTCGGCCGTCTCGAACTGGCTGTGCAGGTAGACCTTCTGATCCACCGGGTCGACGAAGCGGTGCAGGCCCTCGCCGGAGCGCATGTAGGCGCAGTCGGCGTCGACGAGCAGCTCGTTGGAGCCGGCGAGCGAGGGGAGCGGGAAACGCCCCTTGTCCTCGTCGTAGGTGGCCGGGTCGAGCTCCTGGCCGTTGAGCACGACCTTGCGCACGCGGGCGCCGTGCAGGTCGATGAAGGTGGCGGCGCCGGGCTGGGCGCTGGAGAAGCGGACGGTGGTCACGCTCTCGAAGCGCTCCTCGCCCTCCGTGAGGTCGAGTGCCACCTCGTACGACTCGACCTTCAACAGCCGGGCACGCTCACGAGCCTCGTCCCGGGTCAGGTTGCCTGCCAAGTTGCGCTCCTTTTCACCACTTCGCTGAAGATTGTCCGTATCCTGCCATGCCAGGAATAGGCGACGGACCTCACAAGGTTATGGCCCCACATGACGCAGAAGACTCCTGTCAGCCTCTGGTTCGATCCTTTCTGCCCGTACGCCTGGGTGACGTCACGATGGCTTCTCGAAGTCGAGAAGGTCCGGCCCATCGAGATCACCTGGCGGATCATGAGCCTGGAAGTCCTCAACAAGGACAAGGACGTCTCGGACGAGTACCGCGCGCGCATCGCCAGGGCGGTCGGCCCGGGCAGGGTGGTGGCCGCGGTCGCCGCCGAGCACGGCGACGAGGCCGTCGGGCGGCTCTACACCGAGCTCGGCACCCTCATGCACAACCAGGGGCACACGAAGCGCGAAGGCAGCCTGCGCGCCACCGTCGAGGAGGCCCTGGTGGCCGCCGGCCTCGACAAGGCGACGGCGGACGCGATGGAGTCCGACGCGTTCGACGAGGCCGTCAAGCGCTCCCACGACGAGGGCATGGCCCTGGTCGGCCAGGAGGTCGGCACGCCCGTCATCCGCGTCGGCGACAACGCGTTCTTCGGGCCCGTGATCACCTCCATCCTCAGGGGCGAGGACGCGGGCAGGCTGTGGGACGGCGTCCTGCTGGTCACCGAGTTCGATGACTTCTTCGAGCTGAAGCGGACGCGCACGCGCTCGCCGCGTTTCGACTGACTTTTTCCCTCGTGGCGGTAGAAGAAGTCGTGTTCGCGGGGGACACCGCTCATCCCGTAAAGAGCGAGTCCCTCGCGAAGTGACCACCGGCACGCCAGGATGAGGGGTATGCGTCAGCTTTACATCGGCGGTGCCTGGACCGCCTCAGCCTCGGGCGAGGCGATCGAGGTCGTCAATCCGGCCACGGAGGAGATCATCGACCGGGTGCCCGCGGGCACTCCGGTGGACGTCCAGGAGGCGGTGAGCGCGGCCAGGAAAGCCTTTGCCACCTGGTCGGTCACCGCTCCCGCGGAACGCGCCAAGATGCTCGCCGCCGCGGCCGAGCTGCTGATGGGGCGTGCCGACGAGGTCGCCAGGATCATCGCCGCCGACATGGGCTCGCCGCTGGGATTCGCGCTCAAGGTGCAGACGCTGATGCCCGCCCGCGTGCTCATCTCCTACGCCGGGCTCGCCGAGAGCCACCCGCGTGAGTCACGCGTCGGCAACTCGCTCGTCGTCAAGGAGCCGGTCGGAGTCGTCGCCGCCATCACGCCCTGGAACTACCCGCTGCACCAGATCATCGCCAAGGTCGCCCCGGCGCTGGCCGCCGGCTGCACGGTCGTGCTCAAACCGAGCGAGGTGGCGCCGCTGGCCGCCTACGCGCTGGCCGAGATCTTCCACGAGGTGGGCCTGCCTCCCGGCGTCTTCAACCTGGTCAGCGGGCGCGGGCCGGTCGTCGGCGAGGCCATGGCCGCGCACCCCGAGGTGGACATGATCTCGTTCACGGGCTCCATCAGGGCCGGCCGTAGGGTCGCCGCGCTGGCCGTGGAGGACGTCAAGCGGGTCGCCCTGGAGCTCGGCGGCAAGTCCGCGAACATCATCTTGCCCGACGCCGACCTCGGCGTGGCCGTCAAGGTGGGCGTCGCCAACTGCTTCGTCAACGCCGGCCAGACCTGCTCCGCCTGGACCCGCATGCTGGTCCACCGCGACCACTACGACGACGCCGTCCGCCTGGCCGTCGAGGCCGCGCGCAAGTACACCGTGGGCGACCCGTTCGACGAGGGCACCAGGATGGGCCCGCTGGTCTCCGCGGCGCAGCGCGACCGCGTCGTCCGCTACATCAACCGGGGCCAGGAGGAAGGCGCCAGGCTGGTGGCCGGCGGCACCGACCGGCCGCTGCCGCGCGGCTTCTACGTGGAGCCGACGGTCTTCGCGGGGGTCGAGTCCGGCATGACGATCGAGCAGGAGGAGATCTTCGGCCCGGTCCTGTCGATCATCCCCTACACCTCCGAGGACCAGGCGGTACAGATCGCCAACGGCACCCCGTACGGCCTGGCGGGCGCGGTCTGGGCCGGCACCGAGGAGCGGGCCGTCGCGCTGGCGCGCAGGCTGCGCACCGGTCAGGTGGCCATCAACGGCGGCGGATTCAACCCGCTGGCCCCCTTCGGCGGCTACAAGCAGTCGGGCATCGGCCGCGAGCTCGGCGAGCACGGGCTGGAGGAGTTCCTCGAGGTCAAGGCCCTGCAGCTCTGACCTGGACGCAGGAGGCCGGATGGGGCGCACACCCAGCGCCCTGCCCGGCAGCACCGTCTACGCCTGCGAGATGATCTTCCTGGCCTGGTTCTTCGGCAGGCGGTCCACGTACAGCCTGCCGTCGAGATGATCGTTCTCGTGCTGGAAACAGCGGGCCAGCGAGCCGCGAGCCTGGACGCGGACCGGACGCTCCAGCCGGTCGAAGCCCTCGACCGTCACGCCCGCCGCGCGCCCCAGCGGGGCGAAGGCCGGCCGGCCCGTGGCGCGCTCGGGCACCGACAGGCAGCCCTCCTCGTCAACGATCTCCTCGGCGTCGTCGACGGTCAGCGTGGGGTTGATCAGATGGCCCTTGCGGCCGCTGATGTCGTAGACGAACAGGCGGCGCGACACGCCGATCTGCGGACCCGCCAGGCCCACCCCGTCCACCGCGTACATCGCCTCGAACATCTCGTCGATCAGGCGGCGCAGCTCACGGTCGAAGTCCTTGACCGGCTCGGCGGGGGTGCGCAGGACCGGGTCGCCGATCACGCGGATCTCACGCTTGGAATCACGCACGGACGCTCCCATCTCTCGTAAGGGCTGCATGGCGTTGGCATCCCTTACTCTAGCCAGGGCCGCCGGCACTGGAACCTGGCGCGCGGGGCTGTGGAAGACTGGGCGGGTGCGTGTCTACATCGGTGCCGACCATGCCGGCTATGAGCTGAAGAACCACCTGGTGTCCTGGCTGAAGGAGCACGGTCACGAGGTGACCGACTGCGGTCCCTCCGTCTATGACGCCGAGGACGACTATCCCGCCTTCTGCCTGCGCGCCGCCGAGGGCGTGGCGAGCGACCCGGGCAGCCTGGGCGTCGTCATCGGCGGGTCCGGCAACGGTGAGCAGATCTCCGCCAACAAGGTGCGCGGCATCCGCGCCGCCCTCGCGTGGAGCGAGGAGACGGCTCAGCTCGCGCGCGAGCACAACAACGCCAACGTGGTCGCCGTCGGCGCACGCATGCACACCACCGAAGAGGCCACCGGCTTCGTCGAGGTCTTCCTCGCCACCGCGTTCTCCGGCAGCGAGCGGCACAGCAGGCGCATCGCCCAGGTGCAGGCCTACGAGACCATCGGCCAGCTGCCCTCGCTGCCCTAGCTCTTGCGCTTGACGTCGCGTTTGGGTATCTCGTCACGCAGGGGCCGCCTGTCGGCGGCCTCCTGCTGCTCCTTCGACGGCCGCGAGACGTCTCGCGCGCGCATCGCGGTGATCGCGGTGATCTGCAAGCTCTGCAGTGCCATGCCCCGGACTCTACGTCAGAAGACGAGGGCGCCCCACGGCTTGGGACTCCACGACATGGCCGTGCTCAGCGCGCGGACGGCGCCCGGCGTGTGCTCGCCGAGCAGTCCGGCCCCGAAATCCTCGATCAGCGTCCCGTCGCCCAGATAGGCGGAGCCCAGCGAGGCGGCCTTCAGCGTGATGTCCGGCTCGTCGTCGACCGGCTTGCACTCCGCGCCCGTGGTGTCGGCGCTGAGCCGCCAGCGGCGGGAGTTCCAGGGGCAGGTCTCGTCCGTCACCTCCAGCACCACGTCCACGGGCGCCGCGTAGGAGCGCGCGGTCAGCGCCGTGTCCACCTCGACCAGTCGCACCCACAGGTCGTCGCACCAGCGGGCGCGCAGGTGCCGCGGGTTGGCGACCAGCGCGAACAGCGGGTCGTCCACCGGCCGGGCCGGGCTGACGATCTTGGTCACCAGGTCCCGGTCGAGCACGCCGCGCCAGAGCAGCGCGTAGGCGGCCGGATCGGCGGCGAACAACTCGTTCAGCCTGAGCTCACCGGCGGGCAGCCCGTTGGCGTCCCACTCCGACTTGACCCTGAACAGCGCGTAACCCCGTACGCCCTGGTCGTCCTCGGCGATCAACGACCGGAGCACGCCCGCGCCGTGCTGGTCGAACTCCTCGTCGGCCAGCACGTTGTCCCAGAACGCCGAGTTGCGCTCGTACAGGCCGGGACGCTGGGTGACGACGGCGGCGAACAGCCGCTCGAAGTCGGCGCGCGCCTCGGCCGGCTTGGCGACCCTGAGTCTCAGCGCCGGATCCACCGGCGCGTCCCTGACGAAGTCGGCGCCGTGCTTGTCGACGGACAACGCCAGCTGTCCGGCCGCTCTGCCGTACCCGAACCTGCCGTAGATCGGCGTCTCGGACGCGTACAGCGCCGCGACCGCCTCGCCTCGCTCGCGCACGTCGGTGAGCTGCCGCCGCATCAGCGCCGACAGCACGCCCCGGCGGCGGTGGGAGGGGAGCACGCTGACGGCCGTCACGCCCGCGACCGGGATCGGCCCGCCCGGGACCGTCATCCGGAAGCTGTAGACGGCCGTGCAGCCGACGATGGTGTCACCGTCGAACGCGGCCAGGGTGCGGTCGAACTCGATCTCCCGCTTGAAGCGCTCGGACTGAACGGGATGAGGGGTCCAGTTGAACCCTTCGGCCAGTACGTCGCCGAAGGCGGACCAGTCGGCCTCGGCGATGGGACGGATCGGGTAGGTCATCCGTCCACGGTACGCACGGACCAAGAAGGACGGCATCTGATTATCGGTGCTTAACGATCAAGGTCTTGGTCAAGTGGGCTGCCCAAAGATGGTTCAGACCGATACAGTCAGGCGCATCATGAGTTCCCGTCCGGCCCCGCTGATCCCGCCACGGCTCCGCGCGCTGCTCGTGCGGGTGCCCTTTCTGGTGCAGGCCGTACGATTCCTCCGACGCGGGCCCCTTGCCCGTGAGCGCAACCTGCTGCTCACGCTCACCGTGCTGGCGCTGGTCATCGGCCTGCTGGCCGCGCGGGTGTCGACGGAGTGGTTCTCGCCCTCGCTGCTCGTCCTGGTCACCCTGGTGGGCGGGTTGCAGCTGCGGGTGCGCAACCTGATCAAGCTGCTGGGGGCGGTCGTCGTCGCGCTCGGCTACGTCGCCTTCACCCTCGGCGCGGCCAGCATCGGGGTCGGGCTGATGGTGACGATCGGGTTCACCACGGTGCTGGCCGTGCTCATGGCGCGCACCCGCGGCAAGCTCGGCGTGCAGGGGCTGCGCGGCGACGCGATGCTGCTGGAGCTGCGCGACCGGCTGCGAAGCCAGGGCGAGCTGCCCGAGCTGCCCAAGGACTGGGGCGGCCGGGTGGTGCTCAAGCAGGCGGGCGGCTCCTCCTTCGGCGGCGACTTCCTGGTGTCCATGCGCGACGGCGACCAGGTGGACATCGCGCTGGTCGACGTCTCCGGCAAGGGCGTCGACGCCGGCACCAGGGCGCTGCTGCTGTCGGGCACCTTCGGCGGGCTGCTCGGCTCGGTCGACGACTTCCTGCCCGCCTGCAACTCCTACCTGCACCGCCAGCGCGGCGACGAAGGTTTCGTGACCGCCGTGCACGTCCGCCTCGACCTGGCCACGGGCGACTACACCATCACCTCGGCCGGCCATCCTCCGGTGGTCAAGTTCGACGCCGGCACCGGCAACTGGGAGGTCGCCTCGGCCAAGGGCGTGGTCCTCGGCGTGGTGCCCGACCTCCACTGCGAGCCCGAGAGCGGCACCCTGCACAAGGGCGACGCGCTGCTGCTCTACACCGACGGGCTGATCGAGCAGCCGGGGCGTGACATCGACGCCGGGCTCGACAAGCTGCTGGGCGAGGCCGAGCGGCTGCTGCCCTCCGGATTCCGCGACGGCGCCCGCGCCCTGGTCAACGCCATGGCCTCGGGCCACAACGACGACTGCGCACTGGTGCTCATCTGGCGTCCGTAGGCACGGATCGTCCGCAAGCCGTCCAGGTACGGAGAGTTCGACTACCCTGGGGCTGTCAAGACCTTCCGGCTGCCTGGAGCGCACGTAGATGAACTGGCTCTTCCTCGCGGGGATCGTCGTCTTCCTCATCGGTCTGATGGCGTCCATCGCGTTGCACGAGATCGGGCATCTCGTGCCTGCCAAGATCTTCGGCGTCCGGGTGACGCAGTACATGGTCGGCTTCGGCTCGACCGCCTGGTCCCGGCGCAAGGGCGAGACGGAGTACGGCATCAAGTGGCTGCCGCTGGGCGGCTACATCCGCATGATCGGCATGCTGCCGCCCCGGCCGGGTGACGACCCCACCAAGCTCAGGGGCAGCTCGACCGGCCCCTTCCAGAGCCTCATCGACACCGCCCGCGAGGCGGCGCAGGAAGAGGTGCGGCCGGGCGACGAGGACCGGGTCTTCTACCGCAAGAAGTGGTGGCAGAAGGTCATCATCATGTCCGGCGGCCCGGCGATGAACTTCGTGCTGGCGTTCATCCTCTACACGATCCTGCTCGTCGGCATCGGACTGCCGACGTACGCGCCGATCGTGTCGCCCGACACCAACACCTGCGTGATCCCGATCAGCGAGCAGCGCACCGAGTGCCGGTCCACCGACCAGCCGACCCCCGCCTCCAAGGCCGGCCTCAAGGCTGGGGACGAGCTCGTCTCCCTCGACGGCAAGAAGATCGAGACGTGGGAGGACGCCACCCAGCTGATCCGCTCCCACGGCGCGGGCGACATCGCGCTCGGCATCGTCCGCGACGGCAAGCCGATGACGCTGACCGTCTCGCTCATCGCCCAGGACCGGCCCAAGCCCGACGACCCCGACACCATCGAGCGCAACGTCGGCTTCCTCGGCGTGCTGCCCACCCAGGTCATGCAGACGCAGAGCGTCGGCGCGGTCTTCGGGCACATGGCGGAGCTGACCGGCCGGGTGGCGCAGTCGCTGGTCAACCTGCCGGAGAAGATGGTCGGCGTCTGGCACGCCGCCTTCTCCGGCGAGGAGCGTGACCCCGAGGGTCCGGTGGGCGTCGTCGGCGCCGGGCGCATGGGCGGGGAGATCCTCGCCTCCGACCTGACCGGTCTGCAGAAGTTCGCCATATTCGTCAACCTGCTGGCCGGGTTCAACCTGGCGATCGGCATGTTCAACCTGATCCCGCTGCTGCCGCTCGACGGCGGCCACATCGCCGGCGGGCTGTGGGAGGGCGTCAAGCGCGGCTACGCCCGGGTCATGCGCCGCCCCGAGCCCAACTACGTCGACATCGCCAAGGTCCTGCCGCTCACGTACGCGCTGGCGCTCGTCATGATCATCATGGCCGGGTTGCTCGTCTACGCCGACCTGATCAATCCGCTCCGGCTCACGGGCTGACGTCCCCGTCGCCGGTCATCCCGTCGATCCGCTCGCGCAGCAGGTCGGCGTGGCCGTTGTGGCGCGCGTACTCCTCGATCATGTGCATCATGATCCACCGCAGTGAGACGGCCTGGTCGTCCCGTCCCCGCTTGGCGAGCGCGTCCAGGGACACGCACCGTGCCGCCTTGCGGGCCAGCGCCACCTCCTCGCGCCACTGCGCGGACGTCTCCGCCCAGGTGGCCGTCCCCGCCTCGGTGAACTCGGCCAGCTCGGGGTACAGGTGCGGAATGTCCTCACCCGCCAGGCGGCGCCGGAACCAGGAGCGCTCCACCTTGGCCAGGTGCCGCACCAGCGCCATCAGCGACAGCGTCGACGGCGGCGCCGACGCCAGGCGCAGCTGCTCGTCGCTGAGGCCCCGGCACTTGAGCAGCAACGTCTCGCGATGCCAGTCGAGCCACTCGTCCAGCATCTCGCGCTCGCCGGCGATGTAGGCCGGATAGGGATACTCCCGCATACTCTCCGATTATGGACCCTCTTGCAGCATTGAGAGAGATCTGCCGCGCCCTGCCCGAAACGACCGAGCGACTCAGCCACGGTGAGCCCACCTGGTTCATCCGGGGCAAGAAGACGTTCGTCATGTACGCCGACCACCACCATGACGACCGGCTGGCCTTCTGGTGTGCCGCTCCCGCGGGTGTCCAGGAGGAGCTGGTGGCCGCGGATCCGGGGCGGTTCTTCCGCCCGCCGTACGTGGGCCACCGGGGCTGGCTCGGCGTCTACCTGGACGTCGAGGACGTCGACTGGGAGGAGATCGCGGAGATCGTGGTGGACGCCTATCGCCAGATAGCGCCCAAGTCCCTTGTCGAGCTGATTCAGGTCAGCCCTCACTGAAATCCGTACCCGGCGATCGACGGCGCGCGCTCGGCCGGCTCCTGGCTCAGCTGTACGCGGGTCATCGCAGGGTCGATCGATGATCGTTCCGTCCCTGGTCGAGTCCCGAGATCGCCTGACGGCCACGGCGGTGCTTCGCGCGGCACCGGTGAGTCCTCAGCCCCCGCGTGAACGGTGCCAAGGTGGGACCGAAGGCCGCGCCGAGGACGAGCCATCCGAGGACGACGATGAGCCAGAGCACGGCGCGTCTGCTCGGCGGGGGGCCGCCGCGTAGCAGGGAGACGCCCAGGGGGACGAACGCGGCGCAGAGTCTGCCTGCGGCCATGACGGACTGCGGGATCTGGGTGCCTTTGAGCGTCCCGAGCGCGAGGGCCGACATCAGGCCGAGCGCGACCGAGCGGCCCAGCCCCAGGGCGCCGGAGCGGTAGGCGCCGATGTCCAGCACGACCCAGCCGAGGAAGGCCGCCCTGGACAGCATCCTGAACGGATGCCAGCGCACGTTCCGCCATGCTGAGTAGTTGTCGCCGATGCCGTTGATCATCGATGACAACCCGAGGCTGTCGGTCAGGTGGAAGGCCAGGTGATCGGTGCCGAACTGGAAGGTTCGCGGTTTAGTGGCGGAGAGTCAGGGGCCGAAGCTCCAGACGTTGCCGATCGGACGCCCGCCGCGTCGCAAGACGCTAGGACCTGCGTCATCGCCTCCAAGAACTCGGCGTGAGGGGCTTCGTCGGCCAGTATCGAGAGGGCGTCATCGAGATCGCCGGTCTTGATGATCTCTTCGCGCATGAGGGGTGTCTTCTCGAGTGGTGTGGGCTTGAATCCTGGAGGAACAACGGCACGGGTCTCTACGAGCTGGCATAGTTCAGATCCGTTCCGCCGGTGTCTCAAAGATCACTCACGCCGCCAGCACCTCCGACACCTGGCCATGCCAGGGGTCAGCCGAGGTAACAGGAATTCCGGCCATGAGCGAATCGCGAACTCTCTGACCTGCGAAAATATCGAGGGACCGAGCTCCGTCGTGGGACTCGCGCGCCAGCCGTACTTCCGAGTCACCCGTTCCCGCCGGCGGCCGCGAGTGACCGGAGCTTTCCACCGTTGGCGTCGAGCCAGCGGGTCGTGTCCTCCAGCTTGCGGATTCGGTCGGCGACCTCGCCGAGCTGTGCCTTCCCGTTCAGCCAGAGGCCCGCCCGCCACAGAACGCTGCCGACCGCCCGGGCGAGGAGCAGCCGGGGCAGCGCGTCGGCCTCGGCGGCGTCCAGCCGGCGGATTGAGGCGTACCCCCGGAGGAAGGCCGCCGTGCGGGGCTGCCAGTCGCGCGTCTCCAGGGCCCCGCTGTAGAACAGCGCGGCCATAACCTCCTGGACCAGGAAGCCGACCCCGGCGAACTCGAAGTCAAGCAGCCCGCTCACCTCCGCAGTGTCCTCGTCGACCAGCACGTTCCAGGCTGCCAGGTCACCGTGGATGACCTGGGTCGGCAGCCCGCCGCCGGCCGCGGACCACTCCTGCCCGACACGGCGTGCCACGGCGTCGAGGCGGGCGGCCCGCTCCGCGCTGATCCCGGCGGCGCGCAGCTGACGGCAAAGGACGCCGACGTGTGGCACGGCGGGGTGCGCCAGGAGAGGGTCACCTCGCCAGTCCCCCAGCCCGTCTTCTGGCGGCACGCCCAGCATCGCCTCGCCGAGCAGCCCGGCCGCCCGGCCGAAGCGCTTGAGTGCCGTCTGGCCCGTGAGGTCGGGCCGCACGCCGGGGATCCACCGGCAGACGGTGGCGGGCCCGGCCGCGGTCTCGATCACCATGTCCCCGCTGGGCGCGGCGACCGGCTCAGGCACCTGGAAGGGAAGTCCGGCCTGCCGTAGCCGCTGCAGGATCCGGTGCTCGGCGCCGACCTGCGCGGCGGACAGGGTCTGGCTGACCCGGAGCACGAATCGGAGGCCTCCCTGGCGGAGCAGGAACGTCTGGTTGTTGGTCCCCTGCTCGGCTCTGCTGATCGTCGTGTCCAGGGGAAAACCCCACGCTGCTAGCAGCCCGGCCATGAACTCCAGGTCGGCGGGCGCGGTCATGCGCCCCATTCTGGCGGCATGCCCAGGCCGGCGCGCAACCGGTTATAGGCCCTCTCATATCAAGAGTCAGCAAGGGGTTCCAATTCTGGCCGACCAGCCGGGGCCGCGCTTTTCTGACTCGGGTAGAGCTGAGGTACGACCAGAAGCGGCCATCAGTCGATCGTGAGCCGAGGACTGGCAATGCAGGCGTTCAGGTCGATCTGTCGACAGGTGGCCAGGGTGCGCCCTCGGCGGCGCAGGTGAGTGAGGAAGAGACTGCTGGCGGCGAGTTCGGCGCGTGCCCGGTAGGCCGCTCCAGGCTGGAGTGCGGAGCCGTTGAGGTGTCTGCGGAGGCGTCGCAGCAGGTGGGTGCGCGCGAACAGAGCAATGATGGGGCCGTGCTGGTCCAGGGTGGCGTGGGTGAGCGGGGCACGTCCGGCGGCGATCTCGGCCAGGACGTCGTGGGCTCGGCTACGGCCTAAGTGGGAGAGGGCGGCCTGGGCGTTGTTCGTCGCGAGAATGGCCTCTCGCAGCGGAAGTAGTGCCGCTGCGATGCTTCCGTCAGTTCCGGTGAGCAAGGCGTCCACGCGATCGGCGAGCATGCAACTGAAGCACGCGGGGGCCTGGTGCCGGTGCGGCCGCCCGCAACCACGACGGGTGGCGCTAGCTCGCCGCAGTTGGAGCAGGTTACCTTGGCCTGGGTTCGCGGGTAGCAGGTGACGCAGAGTGCGGGCTCACCGTGATCCGGCCTTGCCGGAGTTGATGATGCGGAGCCGGCACGGCGTGCCCGTGAATGCCGCGAACCGCCGGACCAGATCCACCCGGGTCTTGATCGTCGAGGCGGCCGGCAGCCGCTCCCACCCCGTCAGCATCGCGGCGAACACCGCATCCTGCGGGTGCAACGGCACCACGCCGTCCGCGAGCACCAGATGTGCGGCACCCTCCACCGAGACCCGTTGCACCCGAACACCACCTCGCGCCAGATGCGATCCCGTCCGGCGAACCCGGAAAGTGGCAGGCAGTTGGCCACGCACCAACGCACAGGACGACCTCGGCGGACGCCACCCTCACAGACCGACGACCCGCTGAAACGCCTTCTTCAAGAGTGCGAATAGCTCATCAGATGCTACTCGTCCCCTTATCAGTGCATGGAGACGTGCACGTGGTCGTAGTGGTTCTCGGTGACGCTGCCGCGGTCGGACATCGTGCTCCAGCCGGAGCCGTGGTTGATCCGCTGCTTCCAGATGACGTACTTGACGCCGAGCTTGTCGCGGTTGTCGACGGTCCACTCCGCGATGCTGTCGCCGAGCGCGTTGTGGACGGCGCTGGGGAGGCTGCCGCCGGTGCTCATCATGAAGTCGCACGCCCGGCCCAGCGGGTGCTCGCCGCCGCCACCCGAGCGGAAGCAGCCGACCGCGAACGGCAGCTTGAAGTTCTTCTGCAACTGCTCGCGCATCAGCCGGGTGCGGGCGGTGATGTTGTCGGGGCCCGACGGCAGCTGGGGCGCCCAGCTGCCGTCGGAGCGGCGGCCGGTGCTGAACGGGACGAGGTCCTTGAGCTTCTTCTGAATGTCGCCGATGACGTCCTCGGCCTCGTCGCGCTGCTCGGCCACCTCGGCGGTGTCGGCGCTGATGTCGCGGGCCAGCGCCGCAGCCTCGTCCGCGGCGTTCTTCTTCTCGTCGCGCGCGTCGAACACGTCCTGAACCAGGGCCGTCTGATCGGCGGTGACCTGCTCCAGCAGGGCCGCGGCGGCGCCGTCGGGCGGCACCACCAACGCCGGAAGCGGCATGCCGCCGTTCTGATAACGCAGATTGGCGAGCTCGGCGACGCGCCCACGAGCGGCGGTGAGCGCCTCCTCGGCGGCGGCGAGCCGTTTCTCGGCCGCCTCGGCGGCCTGCTTGGCCTTGGCCAGCTCGACCCGCTTGAGGTTGTAACGCTCGATGAGCTTGTCGACCTTCTGGTTCAGCCCTTTGAGCTCGTTACGGAGCTTGGCCTCGGTCGGTTTGGGCTCAGCGGTGGTGGTGGTGACGGTGGTCGCGGACGACACCGTCGCTGGAATGAAGATCACCGCCGCCACGCTGATGACGCCAATGGCAAGGTGCGCGGGGGACGCTGCCGCCACGAACGGGTTCCTCTCCCTCAGCCGACCGGGTTAGCTGACGGGTTCGGGTCAGAGAGCTCCCTACCACCGAAGTGGATTCACCCCAGATGCGGTGGGTCCCCGGCTCCAGGCGACTCGCCCGGATTAGGCGTGGCACAGCGTTACGGCCGTGCCTCAAGGGATATTAGTGGTAGATCCCGGGTAACGCGACTCCAATCGGAAATCAATCAGTGATCTACCTGTGATCGAAGCATGTTCGCGGCCTCTTCCGGGGGCACGTCGTTGACGAAGGCGCCCATGGCCGACTCCGATCCTGCCAGGAACTTCAGCTTGCCGGGCGCCCGCCGGATGCTGAACAGCTCCAGGTGCAGATAGCCCAGCTCACGGTCCTGCCGCACCGGCGCCTGGTGCCAGGCGGAGATGTACGGCATCGCGACGTCGAACAGGCCGTCCAGGGCCCTCAGGACCGAGGTGTAGAGCGGCGCGAAGGCGGACCGCTCGGCCTCCGACAGCGCGGCCAGGTCCGGCACCTGCCGGTGCGGGTAGAGGTGCACCTCGAACGGCCAGCGGGCGGCGGCGGGCACGAAGGCCGTCCACAGCTCGTTCGCCGCCACCACCCGAGGCCCGGCCCGCTCGGCGTCGAGCACGTCGGCGTACAGGTTGCGGCCCTGATGCCGCTCGGCGTACCGGCGGGCGGCGGCGAGCTGCAGCTTGGTCCTGGGAGTCACGTACGGGTAGGCGTAGATCTGGCCGTGCGGGTGGAAGAGCGTGATGCCGATCTCCTCGCCGCGGTTCTCGAAGCAGAAGACCTGCTCCACGCCCTCGATCGCGGACAGCTCCGCCGTGCGGTCCGCCCAGGCCTCCATGACCAGCTCGACCTGCTCGTCGGAGAGCCGGGAGAAGGAGGAGGAGTGCTCGGCGGTGAAGCACACCACCTCACACCGTCCCAACCCCGGCCGGACTTCACTCAGCCCGCCCGCTTCCTCATAAGAGCCGATATTTCCGGAAAAGGACGGGAAGCGGTTCTCGAACACCACCACGTCGTAGTCGTGCGCCGGGATCTCCGACGACCGGGTGTCGGACGACGGGCAGAGCGGGCATTCGTCGGCCGGAGGCAGGAACGTACGCGTCTGCCGGTGCCCCGCCATCGCGATCCACTCTTCGGTCAGCGGGTCGTAGCGCAGCTCGGAGGCCACCGGCCGCGGCCCGAGGGGCCGCCGGTCGATCGCGCTCCGGTCGGCGTCGTCGCGCCGGTCGAAGTAGATCAGCTCCCGGCCGTCGGCCAGATGGGTGATGGTGCGCTTCACTGCGAGCCCTCCGCGATGATCAGTTCGCCGGCCCGTTCGGCCAGCTCCATACGTGCGTCCTCGGGCAGCCCCGCGTCGCTGATGACCACGTCGGCCTCGGTCAGCTCGGCGATGGTGCTGATGCCGATCGTGTTCCACTTGGTGTGGTCGGCCGGTACGACCAGCCGGTGCGCGGCGGTCACCAGCTCCCGGTCCGTCTCGGACTCGAGCAGGTTGGGCGTGGTGAACCCGGCCCGCGCGCTCATTCCGTGCACGCCCAGGAAGAGGGTGTCCACGTGCAGCCGGCGGATCGCCGCCACGGCCACCGGGCCGACCAGCGCGTCGGAGGGCGTGCGGACGCCGCCGGTGAGCACCACGGTCCGGTCGGCGCGGGGGTTGCGATGGAAGACGTCGGCGACCGGGACCGAGTTGGTGATCACCGTGAGCTCGGGCACTCCGATCAGGTGGTGGGCCAGCGCCCACGTCGTGGTGCCCGCCGAGAGCGCGACCGCGGTGCCCGGCCGCACGAGCCGGGCCGCGCGGCGGGCGATCAGCTCCTTCTCCTGCTGCTGGCGGGCGGACTTGGCGGTGAAGCCGGGCTCCTCGGTGGAGCCGGGGCCGAGCGCCGTCGCACCGCCGTGCACCTTCTCCAGCAGCCCGCGCTCGGCGAGCACCTCGAGGTCGCGGCGGATGGTCATGTCGGAGACGCCGAGCTCGCGTACGAGATCGGCCACCCGGACGCCGCCGGCACCGCGGACGCGTTCGAGAATCGCCTGCTGCCGCTGCTGTGCGAGCACGCCCCCGCTCCTTCCAACAGATTCCACCAAATTATGACACGCATATGTTGGGGAATGTTAGGTCATCGGATGGGCTTGTGCTTGACCGGCCCAGGAGAGACGTTGGAGGACGGCAAGCCGCACCCCGAATCCGGGAGGGATGAGCCCATGGCCAGGCGCGCCCGTAAGGGCAAGGCACGCAGGAAGAAGAAGGCCAACCACGGCAAGCGCCCCACCGCGCGCTGACGGTTCACCCGCCCGCGGTGAGCTCCCTCACCACGGGCGGAGCCTACCCCGGCAGCTCGCTGAGGGCCTCGTCGATGCGCTCCTGCGACAGTGTCAGATCCTCCATCCGGCCGGACAGGTAGCGGTCGTAGGCGCCCAGGTCGAAGTGGCCGTGGCCACACAGCGCGGTGAGGATCACCTTGTCCTCGCCGCTCTCCTTGCAGCGCAACGCCTCGGCGATGGTCTCGGCCAGCGCGTGCGTGGGCTCCGGCGCGGGGACGATGCCCTCGGTGCGGGCGAACCGCACGCCCGCCTCGAAACACTCCGACTGCGACTTGGTGACCGCCTCGAACAGGCCCAGTTCGTACAGGTGCGACAGCAGCGGCGACATGCCGTGATAGCGCAGCCCGCCCGCGTGGATGGGGTCGGGCACGAAGTCGTGGCCCAGCGTGTGCATCTTCAGCAGTGGCGTGAGCCCCGCCGTGTCGCCGAAGTCGTAGGCGTAACGGCCCCGCGTGAACGAGGGGCAGGCGGCGGGCTCGACGGCGCGCAGCGTCGGATCGATCTTCCCGGCCAGTTTCTCGCGCAGGAACGGGAAGACCAGCCCGGCGAAGTTCGAGCCGCCGCCGGTGCAGCCTATGATCACGTCGGGCATCTCGTCGAGCTGGGCCAGCGCCTCCTCGCCGATCACCGTCTGGTGCATGAGCACATGGTTCAGCACCGAGCCGAGCGCGTAACGGGTGTCGGCCTCGGCGGCGGCCACCTCGACCGCCTCACTGATCGCGATGCCCAGGCTGCCCGGCGAGTCGGGCTCCCCGGCCAGCACCTTGCTCCCCGCCATCGTCACCGGGGACGGGCTGGCGTGTACCGTCGCGCCGTACACCTGCATGAGCGAGCGCCGGTACGGCTTGTGCTCGTAGGAGGCCCGCACCATCCAGACCTGGCATTCCAGGCCGAACTGGGCACAGGCGAAGGCCAGCGCGCTGCCCCACTGTCCCGCGCCGGTCTCAGTGGTCAGGCCGCGCACGCCCTCGCGGGCGTTGTAGTAGGCCTGCGGCACGGCAGTGTTGGGCTTGTGCGAGCCCGCCGGGGAGCCGCCCTCGTACTTGTAGTAGATGCGGGCCGGCGTGCCGAGCGCCTTCTCCAGCCTGCGCGCCCGCAGCAGCGGAGTGGGCCGCCAGAGCCGGTAGACGTCGAGCACCTCCTGCGGAATGGCGACGAACCGCTCCTGGCTCACTTCCTGCCGGATGAGCTCCATGGGGAACAGCGGAGCCAGATCCTCCGGCCCCACAGGCTGCCTGGTGGCCGGGTGCAGCGGAGGCGGAGGCGGCGTGGGCAGGTCGGGAACGATGTTGTACCAGTGGCTGGGGATCATCGTCCCAGTCTGCGCCGGTCAGCGACCGGGTTCCAGGCTCGTGGCCGGGTGTCGCGGTGTCACCGTGCGACCTTGACCGCCAGCCGATGCGGATGATCCGCCCGCACCACCACATCCGCGACATCCGCCGGCCGCACCTCCCGCTCATACCGCTCGTACGCGGGCAACCGCCACCGCTCGTCCTCCGCCGTCCGCCGCGCCAGCGCCCCCTCCGACAACCACAGATGTACGCTCACCTCGATCGGCAACCCCCTGCCCAGCAGCAGCGTCCCGTCGAGCAGCAACACCCCACCGGCGGGCAACGTCTCGTACGGCACCCGGAAGGCCCGATCCACCCGGCTGTCCCACAGCGCGGGCAGCACCTTGCCCGACCGCCCCGGATCGAGCGGCTCCAGCACCTCCCGCGCCAGCGCCGCCGTGTCGAGCCAGTCGTCGTAGAACACGTCCGGATCGATCCGCCCGTACTCCAGCCGCAGCGAGGCGGGCCGCAGGAAGTCGGCCGCGGACACCCGCAACACCGTCCGCCCCCGCACCCGCAGCGGCGCGACCAGCCGATCGGCCAGCTTCCCGGGCTCCGCCGCGGCCGCCCCGTCCACGGCCACCCGCACCCAGGCGTCCCGAGGCCGACCCGAGATCGACTCGGCCAGCTCATCGACCAGCGATTCCATGGAGATCGGTCGTGCCCGCACCCCTGTGAGCCTACGAGCCGCGAATCCGGCACGGACGCGCGGATGCGAAAGGCCAGGCTCCCCATGGGGATGACCTGGCCTTTCGTGCCGAGAGCGGACGACGGGAATCGAACCCGCGTAGCTAGTTTGGAAGACTAGGGCTCTACCATTGAGCTACGTCCGCGCGAACCGGTCGAACTCTGGACTAGACTTCATCCGGTCGTCAGGGCGTAAGCGTACCGGAGTCCCGGAGCGTGTGCGTAACCGACGTAACGGGGCGTGGCGCAGCTTGGCAGCGCGCTTGCTTTGGGAGCAAGAAGTCGCAGGTTCAAATCCTGTCGCCCCGACCAGCTCAACGGCCCCTTCCGAATCGGAAGGGGCCGTCTGCGTGACCACGCCTCCGCCGGCGCCCGAAGACGCCGGTCCATCGTCACGGCGTCCGACCGGGCTACGGGCGGATCCGCTTCCGGTGGGCAACGCTGAACATGGGCTCACGCTGAGCCTGGCTCCCGCGTTCTGGCTTGCCTGAAGCGTGAGAGCAGGGCTTCTCTCCAGTCGATGTCTACTCGCTGGCCGGCTGGTCTGCGAAACATCGGCAGTTCGGTGGCGTCGCTCTGGTCCGATGCAATGTCACCCTCGGGCGCGAAAGATTTGAACGCCTCGACCGCATTCCGGCGGATCATATGCTGGTACAAGTGTTTGTCGTCCCGGAAGTCCCACTCCGCGACTTCGTGCACACAGGGATTCCTATGGGGCCTTTCGGGCACAAATAGGCAAATGTGTGATATTCCGCCGGTTTCTTCCCGGCGGCCTGTCCCACCTGCTCCTCGGCGATGCGTCCAGCTCTTGATGTCCCTCGGTAGTGAACGGCAGGATCACACCGTGACTGACTACGAGCGGGTTGCCGACGTCATAGGGGACACCACGTGGATCACCTGGTGTACGAGCGCCACCCTGGACGACGTCCTCGCTCTTTACGGCGGAGGCCGGAATCTGGTGACAGCCGCCACGTTCGGCGAGGCCGACGACACCGCGCACTTTCATCTCAACGAGGGAATACCGTTACTCCTCGCCGGTGCGCTCGGCCATGGCGTCGTCCTCTTGGAACCAGGGCTGCCCTGCGTGGAGACCAACGAGCGAATCCGCCTGTCTCAGGCAGGTGTGTGCCTGGACGTCGGCTGGAGTGACCACGGCCCAGCGATGATCACCTACAGAGGCTGGCGTGTCGCGGAAGCGCAGCCCGCCGGGGCGATCAGGGGCTTCCGACTCCGGCGGAAGACATCCGGCCGGACAGGGCGGGAAGGCGGTCGCTCGACGGCTCCGCGATCGGCCAGGCCCTGAAGTCCACCGCGTCGTAGGCCTCCAGGGGGTGCGAGGAGAGTCGCCCGCAGGTGGGACATTGAGGGAGTCAGCAGATCTGCCGACACGGGAGCGCCGTCGAGCTCAACGGATGCCATCGGTTGAGCGCAGGCATGCCGCGAGCAGGCACGGTACGTCCCACCGGGGGCAGGGGTTGAAAAGCCACCTCAGCGTGAGCCGGTCTTCTTGCCGCACACCTTGGGAAGGCCGCATACCTTTTTCGCCATTTTTCTGGCCTGACCGGTGATTTCTTTCTTCGCTCCTCGGCCCCTGGCGTTGGCGGTGTAGAGGAACAGAGCGGCGCCTCGACGGCCGACGACCGCCAGGTCGTCGGACTGGGCCAGGCGCCTGCCGTGCGCGTCGTAGTCGTAACCCGCCACCGACCGGGCCTCGTCTCCGACGCGCGACGGCTTGCCCACGTAGCCGAACCGGTCGCGCTCCGCCACCGCCGGCTTCGAGCACCTCGCCAGGTCCGCCCGGAGCTTACGGAAGGCAGCCTGGGCGGATCTCGCATCCCTGTACAGGACGAGCTGTTCGCTGACGCCCGAGGGTGCGCTGGTGAGGTAGGTGATGGTGCGCATCGCCACCCGGCCGTCGCGGGGTTTCCCTTTCGAGCGGCAGGGATTGAATTCGAGCCGGCGCGACAGGTTGTCGCTGATCTCCCACCACTCCTCGTCCATGACGACCGAGCCCTCAGCGGCCGCGCGCTCGGTCAGCAGGAAATGCTCAGGAATCTTGGTGGCGGTGGCGGTGGTGGCGTGGGCGGCGCTCGTTCCTGCCAGAACCGAGCCGATCACCAACGCCACGGTCATCGTCTGCTTGATCACGAATCACGAGATGCGCGACCTTTACGGATAGTTCGCATATCGGCCCGCCGTGATGCGATACAGCGACTTCTTGGGGGAGTGATGGGTTTTTGAGGGCTTACGCCCTGCCTACTCTGAGAGGAGATGGCCCGAGGAGGACCCATGACCAAGTTCATCGACGTCCATCACGGCATGGTCGGCATCACCGCGGACCAGCTCCGGGAGGCGCACGAAGCCGACCTCGCGATCCAGGGCGAGGAGGGCGTGACCTTCGAGCGCGCCTGGGCCGACCCCGAACAGGGCTTCGTCTGCTGCCTGTCGGAGGGGCCCAGCGCCGAGGCGATCCAGCGCATCCACGAGCGGGCCGGCCACCCGGCCGACGAGGTCCACCCTGTGCCGTTGATCGTCTGACCGGCAACCAGGGCGAACGAGAGCAGTCACCGAATCGCCGCCACCTTCCGCGTCGAGCGACGGCGTCCGGCGTCGCCAGGCGGCCTTCTCTGAATTACTGGCGTGGAGCGCGTCGGCCGGAAACGAGGAAGGATGCACCCATGATGCGTGTTTCCTCGACGGTCGCCGTCGCTGCGGCAGTGTCGCTGTTCGCCGCCTTCATGGTCTCTTCGACGACCCTCGTGGCGATCTTCTGCGTGTTCAGCCTGTTGTGTCTGGTCGCGTGGTTCTTCCTGGAACGCCGCGGCGACTGACCGGCCGGGCCGAACAGGGCGGTGGTGGTTTTACGGTTCGGTCCGAAACAGCGCCCACACGGCCTTGCCGCCATGCGTCAGCGGGTCCCAGCCCCAGCACTGGCTGTACGTCTCGACGATGTAGAGGCCGCGCCCGTTCTCGGAGATGAAGTCCGGCTCCTTGGGGCGGGGCACGTCGTCGCTGGGGTCGGCCACGGCCAGCAGCACGTGCGGCACCACCCGCATCAGCAGCAGGGTGATCTCGCGCCGGCCCCGGGCGTACATCGCGTACCTGACGGCGTTCGTCACGAGCTCCGACACAACGAGCGCCGCGTCGTCGCCGAGCTCCGGCAGGCCCCAGCCGCGGAGGGTGGAGCGCGTCACGTCCCTGGCGGTCTTGACCGAATCGGCCTGAAAGGGCAGGGGGCACGAGGTGGTGTACGGCTTCCCCGAGGTCAGCAGGTGGTCGAAGCCGAACTCCCGGGTGATCTGCAGGCAGTCGGCAGTGGCCAAAGGGTCCTCCACCATCCCGCCCGTACCTCCCAGTTTCCGTCTGAGTTCGTGCATGTTTCGCCCAAAATGCACTAGCCCATCATGGGACACCATCAGGTGTCGCTGCAAGACCCAAATGCACGTGCATGTGCCATGTGCAGCCGCATGAGCGGTAACTGGTTACGTATCCGAATCGGACACCAGGTTGAGACCTTGTCATACCCAGCGATGTGGTGTCACTGTGTGTGCGGACCTTGATAGGAGGCAACGTGACGCAGAACCAGCCGGGCTCCGGGCCGACGGCGTTGCGCATCCTCCTCGGCTCCCAGCTTCGCCGGTTGCGCGAAAGCAGGGGAGTCACCCGCGAGGAGGCGGGTCACCTCATCAGAGGCTCCGAATCCAAGATCAGCCGCATGGAGCTCGGCCGGGTCGGATTCAAGGAGCGCGACGTGGCCGACCTGCTCACGCTCTACGGAGTCGTCGACGACCAAGCCCGCGCCGCCGTGCTCGACCTGGTCGTCACGGCCAACGAGCCCGGCTGGTGGCACCGCTTCAACGACATCCTGCCCACCTGGTTCCAGGCGTACGTCGGCCTCGAGGAGGCGGCGGCCCGGATCAGGACGTACGAGGTCCAGTTCGTGCCGGGGCTCCTGCAGACCAAGGAGTACGCGCGCGCCGTCGTCACGGCGGGATCCGCCGGGATCGGCCCCGAGGAGATCTCCCGGCGGGTCGACCTGCGCCTGGAACGCCAGCGCGTGTTCGACAAACCCGACGGCCCAGTCTTCTGGGCGGTCATCGACGAGGCGGCGCTGCGCCGCCCCATCGGCGGCGCCGAGGTCATGCGGGCCCAGCTCGAACACCTCGCCGAGTTGATGCGCCAGCCGAACATCACGATCCAGATCATGCCGTTCAGCTTCGGCGGCCACAGTGCCGAGGGCGGCGCGTTCAGCATCCTGCGCTTCCCCGATCACGACCTGCCCGACGTGATCTACGTCGAGCAGCTCGCCAGCGCCCTCTACCTGGACAAGCGCGAGGACGTGGACCGTTACACCGAGGTGATGGAGCGGCTGTGCGCTGTCAGCACCACCCCGGATGAGACCGTCGAGCTGCTGCGCGCCATCGCGGAAGAGTTCTGAGAGCTGCCGCGCCTGCCCTAGACTGACAGACGGCGCTTGGATCCCGCCGTGGCGGAGCATGCCCAGCGCAGATCACGTGGGCGCGGCGCCCGAGCCGTAATCGAATGGACGTGCCCGCGATCACTCGAAGCTTGATCAAGGAGACCACCCCGTGAAGACCGCTGTCGAGGAGCTCAGCCCGACCCGGGTCAAGCTCACTGTCGAGGTGCCGTTCGACGAGCTGCGCCCGAGCATGGATGCGGCATACAAGAAGGTCGCGCAGCAGGTGCGCGTCCCCGGGTTCCGTCCTGGCAAGGTCCCGGCCCGCATCATCGAGCAGCGCTTCGGCCGGGCGGTGGTGCTGGAGGAGACCCTCAACGACGCGGTGCCCAAGCTCTATGGGCAGGCCGTCGACGAGGTGGACGTGTTCCCGGTCAGCCAGCCTGACATCGAGGTCACGAAGATCGAGGACGGCGAGCAGATCGAGTTCACCGCCGAGGTCGACATCCGGCCCAACTTCGACGTGCCCGACTACCAGGGCATCGAGGTCAGCGTCGGGTCCGCGGAGGTCTCCGACGCCGACATCGACACCCAGCTCGACGCGCTGCGCCAGCGGTTCGCCACGCTGACCGGCGTCGAGCGCCCGGCCACCTCCGGCGACTTCGTCGTGATGGACCTGCGGGCCGAGATCGACGGCAAGAACATCGAGGAGCAGCAGGCCAGCGAGGTCTCCTACGAGGTCGGCGCCGGCTCGGTGCTGCAGGGCCTCGACGACGCGCTCGAGGGCATGTCCGCGGGCGAGGAGAAGAGCTTCAAGACCGAGCTCGTCGGCGGCGAGAACGCCGGCGAGGAGGCTGACGTGATCATCAACGTCAAGTCGGTCAAGGAGAAGGTGCTGCCCGAGCTCGACGACGAGTTCGCCCAGCTCGCCAGCGAGTTCGACACGCTGGAGGAGCTCAAGGACAGCATCCGCGAGGGCTCCCGCCGCAACAAGCTCATCGAGCAGGTCGTCGAGGCCCGCGAGAAGGCGCTCGACACGCTGCTGGACCAGATCGAGATCCCGATCCCGGACAGCGCGCTCAAGGCCGAGATCGACGCCCGCACGCACAACCTCGAGCACCAGATCGCCGAGAGCGGCCTGAGCCGCGAGGCGTTCTTCCGTCTGAACCAGACGACGGAGGAGGAGCGCCTGAGCGAGTTCGAGACCAGCTCCGCCAAGGCGATCAAGGTCGGCTTCGTGCTCGACAAGATCGTCAAGGCCGAGGAGCTGGGCGTCTCCGAGCAGGAGCTCACCAACTTCGTCGTCCGCCGCGCCATGGACATGGGCGTCCAGCCCAACCAGCTGGCCCAGCACCTGGCCGACAACGACCAGCTCACGCTGGCCATGGTCGAGATCGTCCGCGACAAGGCCAAGTCCGTGATCGGCGACGCCGCCAAGATCGTCGACGGCGAGGGCAACGAGGTCGACCTCAAGGCCATCTACACCGAGATCAGCGGTGAAGAGGTCGTCGAGGAGGACGCTGAGGAGTCCGCCGAGGAGCCCGCAGAGCAGAAGAACGAGGCGTAGCCTCCGCCCGAGCACCGAGCCCCCAGTCGCTCTGGCCTGGGGGCTTCGTGCTTACCTGGAGGTAGCGTCCGTTGACCCGAACCTGCGCCGTCAGCGAACAGCCCGTAGACCGGGCATGAGCTGTGGGCGGCGCGCGTTAGGGTCACAAGCAAAGCCAATCGATTACGACGCATCGGAAGGTGAAGCTGTGACCAGCCCGCCGACCTCCTTTCAGCCTGAGTCGCGCGGCCGTGAGAACGGCACGTCGTTCCGGCTTGAGGACCAGCTTTACCAGCGCCTGCTGCGCGAGCGCATCATCGTGCTCGGCCAGGAGGTCAATGACGAGATCGCCAACCGGATCTGTGCCGAGCTGCTGCTGCTGGCCGCGGACGACCCGGAGCGAGACATCACTCTCTACATCAATTCGCCTGGCGGCTCCGTGACTGCCGGCATGGCGATTTACGACATGATGGAGTATGTGCCCAACGACGTCTCCACGGTCGTGATGGGCTTGGCGGCCTCGATGGGGCAGTTCCTGCTCTCGGCAGGTGCGCGTGGTAAGCGCTTCGGCCTTCCGCACGCCCGCGTCATGATGCACCAGCCCTCGGGCGGCATCGGTGGCACCGCGGCGGACATCGCCATCCAGGCCGAGCAGATGCTCTACGTGAAGAAGACACTGGCCGAGCGGATCGCGGTCCACACCGGTCAGCCGCTGGAGCAGATCGAGGCAGACTCCGACCGCGACCGCTGGTTCACGGCCGACGAGGCCAAGGACTACGGCTTCATCGACCACGTCGTGCGAAGCGCGCGGCAGGTGCCCTCGCAGGGCCCCGTCTCTTAGGGGAGCTAAAGTGAACATTCAAAGCCGCTACGTTCTCCCCTCCTTCGTCGAGCGCACGTCCTACGGCGTGAAGGAGATGAACCCGTACAACAAGCTCTTCGAGGATCGCATCATCTTCCTCGGAGTGCAGATCGACGACGCGTCGGCCAACGACGTCATGGCGCAGTTGCTGACGCTCGAATCGCTCGACCCCGACCGTGACATCAGCATCTACATCAACTCGCCCGGCGGGTCTTTCACCGCCATGACGGCGATCTACGACACGATGCAGTTCGTCAGGCCGGAGATTCAGACCGTCTGCCTCGGCCAGGCGGCCTCCGCCGCGGCCGTGCTGCTGGCCGGCGGCACCCCGGGCAAGCGTTTCGCGCTGCCCAATGCCAGGGTGCTGATCCACCAGCCGTCCACCGAGGGCGGCGGCCAGGGAAGCGACATCGAGATCCAGGCTCGCGAGATCCTGCGCATGCGAAACCTCCTCGAGGACATCGTGGCGAAGCACTCCGGGAAGTCCTCCGCCGAAGTCCGCAAGGACATCGAACGCGACAAAATTCTCAACGCGGACGAGGCAAAGGCGTATGGTCTGATCGACGACATTATCCCGTCCAGGAAGAAGCGAGCTCAGGCCGTCGCTTCCTAGACGAGACGTGAGGCACCGGAGCGCTGCCCAATAAGGCACGTTCCGGTGCGACTCGCCGCTAGGGGGCTCACTGTGGGCCCAGAAGACGGTAACGTCGAAACCTGAGCGGTTCGGACCGGGTCCGGAGGATACGGATCGCGGGAGCAGGACGGTCCCACGCAAAGGAGTATCTGGGGTGGCACGCATCGGCGACGGGGGAGACCTGCTGAAGTGCTCTTTCTGCGGGAAGAGTCAGAAGCAAGTCAAAAAGCTCATTGCCGGTCCAGGCGTCTACATCTGCGATGAGTGCATAGATCTCTGCAACGAGATCATCGAGGAGGAGCTCTCCGAGTCCTCCGAGCTCAAGTGGGACAACCTGCCCAAGCCGAGGGAGATCTACGAGTTCCTCGACGCCTACGTCATCGGTCAGGACTCGGCGAAGAAGGCTCTCTCGGTGGCGGTCTACAACCACTACAAGCGGGTGCAGTCCGGTGACCGGGGCAGAGACGACGGCCTAGAGCTGGCCAAGAGCAACATCCTGCTGCTCGGCCCCACGGGCTCGGGCAAGACACTGCTGGCCCAGACACTGGCGAAGATGCTCAATGTGCCCTTCGCCATCGCCGACGCCACCGCCCTCACCGAGGCGGGCTATGTCGGCGAGGATGTCGAGAACATTCTGCTCAAGCTCATCCAGGCCGCTGACTACGACGTCAAGAAGGCCGAGACCGGCATCATCTACATCGACGAGGTGGACAAGATCGCTCGCAAGAGCGAAAACCCGTCCATCACGCGCGACGTCTCCGGCGAGGGTGTGCAGCAGGCGCTGCTGAAGATACTCGAGGGCACCACGGCCTCGGTTCCTCCGCAGGGCGGCCGCAAGCACCCGCACCAGGAGTTCATCCAGATCGACACCACCAACGTGCTGTTCATCTGCGGTGGCGCCTTCGCGGGGCTCGAAAAGATCATCGAGTCGCGCATCGGCAAGAAGGGCATCGGCTTCAATGCCATCATCCGCTCGAAGGAAGAGGTCGACACGGCCGACATCTTCGGCGACGTGATGCCCGAGGACCTGCTCAAGTTCGGCATGATCCCCGAGTTCGTGGGCCGCCTGCCGGTCATCACCTCGGTGCACAACCTCGACCGTGAGGCGCTCATCCAGATCCTCACCGAGCCCCGCAACGCGCTGGTGAAGCAGTACCACAAGCTGCTGGAGCTCGACGGCGTGGAGCTGGAGTTCACCGACGGCGCACTGGAGGCCATCGCCGACCAGGCCATCCTGCGCGGCACCGGCGCCCGCGGGTTGCGCGCCATCCTGGAGGAAGTGCTCCAGTCGGTCATGTACGAAGTACCGTCCCGGCAGGATGTGGCCCGAGTGGTCATCACCCGCGAGTCGGTGATCGAGCATGCCATCCCGACTCTCGTACCTCGTGACCAGCTCGCCGCCAAGCAGCAGCGCACCCCACGAGAGAAGTCGGCCTGAGCTTTCCCGACCAGCGCAAGCGCCCCGTGGATGCACTCCATGGGGCGTTTCCCTTTCCCGTCTCCCTAGAATTGGTCACTGTGACAACGCCAGAGCTGCCGACCCAGTACACCCCGGCCGACGTCGAGACCCGTAGCTACGAGCGATGGGTGTCCGAAGGCTACTTCCGCGCCGACCCGGGCAGCTCGCGCGTGCCGTACAGCATCGTCCTCCCGCCGCCGAACGTCACCGGTGTCCTGCACATCGGGCACGCGCTCGACCACTCCGTCCAGGACGCGCTGACCCGCCGGGCCCGCATGCTGGGGCACGAGACGTTGTGGCTGCCCGGCATGGACCACGCCGGCATCGCCACCCAGAACGTCGTCGAGCGCGAGCTGGCCAAGTCCGGCAAGTCCCGCCACGACCTGGGCCGCGAGGCGTTCATCGACCGGGTCTGGGAGTGGAAGGAGGAGTCCGGCGGCAAGATCCTCGGGCAGATGCGCAAGCTCGGCGACGGCGTCGACTGGGATCGTGAGCGCTTCACCATGGACGAGGGGCTCTCCCGAGCCGTCCAGACGATGTTCAAGAAGCTCTTCGACGAAGGGCTGATCTACCGCGCCGAGCGCATCATCAACTGGTGCCCGCGCTGCCTGACCGCCCTGTCGGACATCGAGGTGGAGCACAGCGAGGACGATGGCGAGCTGGTCTCCATCCGCTACTCCGACGACATCGTCGTGGCCACCACGCGGGCCGAGACCATGCTTGGCGACACCGCCGTGGCCGTCCACCCCTCCGACGAGCGCTACGCGCACCTGATCGGCACGCTGGTCGAGGTGCCGCTCACCGGTCGCATGATCCCCGTGGTGGCCGACGAGCACGTCGATCCGTCCTTCGGCACCGGCGCGGTGAAGGTGACACCCGCGCACGACCCCAACGACTTCGAGATCGGCCGCCGCCACTCACTGCCCTCCCTGACGGTCATGGACGAGCGCGGCGTCGTCACCGCCCACGGCCCCTTCCAGGGGCTCGACCGGTTCGAGGCGCGCCCCGCGGTGGTCGCCGCGCTGCGCGCCGAGGGGCGCATCGTCGAGGAGAAGCGCCCGTACGTCCACTCGGTCGGCCACTGCTCACGCTGCAAGACCGTCGTGGAGCCGAGGCTGTCGTTGCAGTGGTTCGTCAACGTGGCGCCGTTGGCCAAGGAGGCCGGCGACGCGGTGCGTGACGGCCGCACCCGCATCCACCCGCCGGAGCTGGCCAAGCGCTACTTCGACTGGGTCGACGACATGCACGACTGGTGCATCTCCCGGCAGCTGTGGTGGGGACACCGCATCCCCGTCTGGTACGGCCCGTCCGGCGAGGTCGTCTGCGTGGGACCGGACGAGACGCCCCCCGAGGGCTACGTCCAGGACCCGGACGTGCTCGACACCTGGTTCTCCTCCGGGCTCTGGCCGTTCTCCACCCTCGGCTGGCCCGAGGCGACGCCGGAGCTGGCGCGCTTCTACCCGACCTCCGTGCTGGTGACCGGCTACGACATCCTGTTCTTCTGGGTGGCCCGGATGATGATGTTCGGGCTGTACGCCATGGACGGCGAGCCGCCGTTCCGCGTCGTGGCCCTGCACGGCATGGTGCGTGACCAGTACGGCAAGAAGATGTCGAAGTCGTTCGGCAACGTCGTCGACCCGCTCGACTGGATCGAGCGCTTCGGCGCCGACGCCACCCGTTTCACCCTGCTGCGTGGCGCCAACCCCGGCGCGGACGTGGCGGTGAGCGAGGAGTGGGCGGCCGGCTCGCGTAACTTCTGCAACAAGATCTGGAACGCCACCCGCTTCGCGCTGATGAACGGCGCGGCCGTCGGATCGCTCGACGGGCTGGAGCTGACGGCGGCAGACAGGTGGATCCTGTCCAGACTGCAGACGGTGACCAAGGCGGCGGACGCGGCCTTCGAGGACTTCGAGTTCGCCAAGGCCTCCGACCTGCTCTACCACTTCGCCTGGGACGAGGTCTGCGACTGGTATCTGGAGCTGGCCAAGATCCAGCTCGGAGACGGGATCGAGCACACCCGGCTGGTGCTGGGGCATGTGCTCGACGCGCTGCTGCGGCTCATGCATCCGCTCGTGCCGTTCGTCACCGAGGAGCTGTGGCGGGCGGTCACCGGCCGCGAGTCCATCGTCGTGGCCGCCTGGCCAGAGGTCGATCCCCGCTACACCGATCCTGAAGCGGAGGCGGAGATCGTCGCCCTCCAGGAGTTGGTGACGGAGGTGCGCAGGTTCAGGTCCGACCAGGGACTGAAGCCTGGGCAGAAGGTCGCCGCACGGCTGGCGCTGACCGGCACGGCCCTGGCGGGGCAGGAGGGGGCGATCCGCTCGCTGCTGCGGCTCACCCAGCCGTCAGAGGCGTTCTCGGCCACCGCTCGCTTCGCGGTGGGCGGCGTCGGGGTGGAGATCGACACGGCCGGCGCCATCGATGTGGCGGCCGAGCGCAAGCGACTGGAGAAGGATCTGGCGGTCGCGCGCAAGGAGGCGGCTCAGGTGGCGGCCAAGCTCGGCAACGAGCAGTTCATGGCCAAGGCACCCGAGGACGTGGTGGCCAAGGTCAGAGGGCGGGCCGACCAGGCCGCGGCCGACATCGAGCGGCTTGAGAGCCAGCTCGCCGCGCTGGGTTTGAGCTAGACCCAGACGGGGAAAGCTGTTTCGTTACCAGGGAACGGACTTTCCCCGTCTCCGGGGCTGCTACAGTTTTCAACGCGGGGCCGATCAGCCCCGACACTCCTCAGATGGATCCCGATCTTCGGGCCTGTCCGCGTGATTGGACAAGGGCTGAAAGTTCGGGTAAGTTGTGAGGGTTGCCTCGAGAGGGGCGTCCGAAAGATCCCGAATCGGGCGGTTTGACAAGAATCGTCCGGATCTGATAGTCTTCGGTAGACGAAACGAGCGCCTCCGCTGCTCGGTCTGAGTGATCGGATCGTGTGGGGATGTACGCGTCCGTTTCTTGAGAACTCAACAGTGTGTTAAAAGCCAGTGCATGATGCACAACCCCGTCATTTATG
>NZ_JBQHCW010000021.1:0-147729 GCF_052068115.1 Nonomuraea sp. ZG12 | reverse complement strand
AGCAGTACTCCGACGACGAGGCGCGCGACTACGTCGAGAAGTTCATCCGGGGCGAGGTCGAGCGCTGAGCCCCGCTGATCCCTGCGGCGCCGCAGCGCGCCGCAGGGATCAGTCGAGCCGTACGCGAGCCGCGGGCGGCAGCTCGTCGTCCGGGGCCGTGGGCCAGCGCAGCGGGTCAGGGCCGAGCGCGGTCAGCAGCGGCACCTGCTCCCTGCACCAAGGGGAGATTTCCAGCAGGCCACCCCGCACGCCCTGGGTGAAGTCGCTCCACGGCATCCAGCGGGTGTCGTCCACCTCGTCCGGGTTGGGCGCCTCGGCGAGGTCGACCGTCACGCGGTAGACCGGGCAGAGCTCGTGCTCGACGATCCCGTTGCCCATGACCGCCCGGTAGGAGAAGCGCGGCAGCATCAGGTCGGCGCGCTGGACGGTGAGCCCGAGCTCGTAGGAGAGCCTGCGGAGAACCGCCCGGTCCAGCGGTTCGCCGGGCATCGGATGGCCGCAGCAGCTGTTGGTCCACACGCCCGGCCAGGTGAGCTTGTGGGTGGCCCGCCTGGTCAGCAGCACCCGTCCTGCCCGGTCGAAGACGTAGCTCGAGAAGGCCAGGTGCAGAGGCGTCTCCCGGCCGTGCACCGACAGCTTGGGGGCGGTGCCGAGCGCGTGGCCGGTGCCGTCAACGAGTACCACGTGTTCCACAATCGTCACGCTGTGAAGCGTACGTCTTCAGGGGCTCCGCCAGAACCCCGTTGCCCACCTGCTGCGCCAACCTCTGAGGGCACCCGATCATCGCACCGCCGGGGCTAGGCTGACGACGTGTCTTTCGTCGCCGATCTACGAGTGGTTCTCAAGGGGCGGGACTTCAGACGGTTGTTCGGCACCCGGCTGGTCTCCCAGTTCTCCGATGGGATCTTCCAGTTCGGCGTCGCCGGATTCGCCTTCTTCAGCCCGGAGAACCAGACGACCGCCCTAGGGGTGGCCACCGGACTGGCCGTCCTGTTGCTGCCCTACAGCATCCTCGGCCCGTTCGTCGGGGTGTTCATCGACCGCTGGTCGCGGCGGCAGATCCTGATGATCGCGCCGATCGTACGGGGTGCGCTGCTGCTCGCGACCGCGGGACTGGTGGCGGCCGACGTGCCGGACCCGTTCTTCTACGCCGCCGCGCTCGGTGTGCTGGGCGTCAACAGGTTCTTCCTGGCCGCGCTCGGCGCATCGCTGCCGCACGTGGTGCCACAGGACCGGCTGATGGCGGCCAACGCGGTCACGCCGACCTCCGGCACCGTGCTCACCTTCATCGGCGTGGGATTCGGATTCCTGCTCCGAGGGCTGTTCGGCAGCGAAGATCTCGGGGTCGCGCTGCTGCTGGCCACCTCCGGCGTGATGTTCGGGCTCAGCGCGCTGATCGCCCGCACGATGGAGCGCTCGCTGCTCGGCCCGTCCTACGACCCCGACCGGCCGCAGGCGCGCGAGGCCATGCGCAACGTGGTCGCCGGCCTGGCCGACGGCGCCAGGCACCTCATCCACCACCGCGTCGCCGCCGCCACCATGGGCGCGATGGCGGCCCACCGCTTCTTCTACGGCATGGCCACGGCGCTCGGCATCATCCTCTACCGCTACTACTTCACCGACGGCGACCCCGACGCGGCGCTGCGCGGCATCGGCCTGGTCGTCGCCACCTCCGGCGTCGGCTACTTCCTCGCCGTGATCATCACCCCGTACGCCACCGAGCGCTTCACCATCGTGCGCTGGGTGCCCATCGCGATGACCGTGGCGGGCGTGCTCGCGGCGGTGCTCGTCCTGCCGTTCCAGACGTGGGGGCTGCCGATCGCCGGCTTCGTGCTCGGCATCGCCGGGCAGAGCGTCAAGATCTGCGCCGACACCACCGTGCAGCGCGACGTCCAGGACGCCTACCTCGGCCGCGCCTTCTCCATCTACGACATGCTGTTCAACGGCATGTACGTGCTGGCCGCGGCGCTGTCGGCGGCCATCCTGCCGCCGAACGGCAAGTCCTATCTCGCCGTCGCGATCATCGCGGCCGGCTATGTGGCGAGCGGGCTGGCCTACCGGGCGCTCACCCAGCAGCGGGTGCCGATCACGTCGTGACCACGCCGCCGTCGCGCGCCCACTCGCGCAGCGCCTCGGTGGCCGCCTCCTTGCCGATCATGCCCTTGTCCAGCCGCAGCTCCAGCAGGAACTTGTACGCCTGGCCCACCACCGGCCCCGGGCCGACGCCCAGCACCCGCTGGATCTCGTTGCCGTCGAGCTCGGGCCGGATCTTGGCCAGCTCCTCCTCGTCGGCGAGGCGGGCGATGCGCTCCTCCAGCTGGTCGTAACTGCGTGACAGGGCCGCGGCCTTGCGCTTGTTGCGGGTGGTGCAGTCGGCCCTGGTCAGCTTGTGCAGCCGGTCGAGCAGGTGGCTGCCGTCGCGGACGTAGCGGCGCACGGCGCTGTCGGTCCACTCGCCCGTGCCGTAGCCGTGGAAGCGGAGGTGGAGCTCCACCAGGCGGGAGACGTCGTTCACCACGTCCTTGGGGAACCTGAGCTCGGTCATCCGCTTCTTGGTCATCTGCGCGCCCACCACCTCGTGGTGGTGGAAGGAGACCCGCCCGCCCTGCTCGTGCCGGCGCGTCTTGGGCTTGCCGACGTCGTGCATGAGCGCGGCCCAGCGCAGGATCCGATCCGGCTTGCCGTCCTCCTCCTGGGCGATGGCCTGGTCGAGGACGGTCAGCGTGTGGTCGTAGACGTCCTTGTGCCGGTGGTGCTCGTCGATCTCCAGGCGGAGCTTGGGCAGCTCCGGCAGGACGTGGGCGGCCAGCCCGGTCTCCACGAGCAGGCGCAGGCCCTCGCGCGGGTTGGCGCCGCAGATCAGCTTGTCGAGCTCGTCGCGGATCCGCTCGGCGGAGACGATCTCGATCCGCTCGGCCATCGCGGTCATCGCCACGAGGGCCGCCTCGTGCACCCTGAAGCCGAGCTGGGAGGCGAACCTGGCGGCGCGGAGCATGCGCAGCGGGTCGTCGTCGAAGGACCGCTCGGGCGTGCCGGGGGTGCGCAGCAGCTTGGCCGCCGCGTCGGGCAGGCCGCCGTAGGGGTCGACGAACTCGTGCGACGGCAGCCGCACCGCCATCGCGTTGACCGCGAAGTCGCGCCGCTCCAGGTCGGCCTCCAGCGTCTCGCCGTACATCACCTCGGGTTTGCGTGACTTCGGGTCGTACGCCTCGCTGCGGTAGGTGGTGATCTCGATCAGCCAGCCGCCCTTGCGCAGGCCCACGGTGCCGAAGTCGATGCCGATGGTCCAGACCGAGTCGGCCCAGTCGCGCACGAGCTCCAGCACCCGCTCGGGGCGGGCGTCGGTGGTCAGGTCGAGGTCGTTGCCGACCCGGCCGAGCAGGAGGTCGCGCACCGGGCCGCCGACGAGCGCGAGCTCGTGGCCCTGGGCGGCGAACAGCCGGCCTAGCTCATCGGCCACAGGAGCGACCTTGCGGAACAGATCGCCCATGGCGCGCTGCTGGATTTCGGTCAGATTTGAGTCGGACAAGCTGGGTAGGTCCTTCGATTCCGGAACATATCCCCCGAGCCACACCGGGTCCGGGTTACCTTCGGTCAGGGGACCGACGACGCCATCGTATGAGGCAAGGAGGTCTGATGAAGGATGCCCTCGCGATCCACCGCTGGCTCCTCGCGCACCAGATCCACCATGAGATCGTACGCCTTCCGCGCCCCATGACCGGCGCGGAGGAGCTACCCGAGACGATCCCCACCGCGCCCGGCCGATGTGTCACGGTCACGGTGTTCGAAGTGGCCCCGCGGGTGGGACGCGAGCTCGTCGTGGCGGTCGTCTCCACGCTGGCCACGCCCCCGGCGCCCGGGATCATCGGCGGCCTGTTCGGCGTCCGCCAGGCACGCCACGCGCCCGCGCACGTGGTGAACGCGGCCACCGACTACGCCGCCGGCCTGGTCAGCCCGCTGCTGCTGCCCGGCGAGCTGACCGTGCTGATCGACGACCGGCTGCGACCGGACCCGGACCCCGTCTTCACCGCCACCGGTGATCGGCACACCGCCCTCGCCCTGCGCGCCTTCGACCTGCTCGCACTCATGACGGGCAAGACAGTGGATCTACGGGTTCCCGGGCCCAGGGCGCAACTGGAGGCGGTCGCGCCGCGGCACTGAACCCGTACCATTGCGGGCGTGCGTCGTACTCCAGCTCGGGCAGACGCGTGATCCGTAAGGCCGCGCTGCTCGCCGTACTCTCAGCCGCGCTGTTCGCCCCCTCGGTGGCGACGGCGCCGAGCGAGGCTGCCGCGATCACCAGCAGGCAGGGGGTCAGCCTGACCCTGGCCACCATCACGCCCGACTACGCCACCGAGCGCGGGACCGAGATCAAGATCACCGGCACGGTGCACAACGCGGGCAGCGCCGCACTGCCCGGTCTGCGGGTCAGGGTCCGCTACTCCGCCCAGCGCTTCCCGGACCGGGCCGCCATGAGCGCCTTCCAGGCCGACCAGACCACGCTCACCCAGCCGCCCCGGGTCTCGACGCAGTCCAGCATGGTCCTGCCCGAGCTCGCCGCCAACGCCTCCCAGCCGTTCGAGCTCACCATGACGCCCGCGCAGTTCGAGCTCACCGCCTTCGGCGCCTATCCGCTGGCCGTCGAGGTGGTGCAGTGGGACGCGGTCCAGCTCGCCTCGCAGCGGACCTTCCTCACCTACGCCCCTCCGACCCCGCAGCCGCCCGTCCGCAACCGGCTCGCCTTCGTGCTGCCCGTCATCGACCAGCCGCACCGCGCCGACGAGGGCACCTTCGTCGACGACAAGCTCAGCGCCGCCATGACCGGCAGGGGCCGCCTGGCCGACCTGGCGCGCATCGCCGAGGTCGCGCCGGCGAGCGTCACCTGGGTCGTCGACCCCGCGCTCTTCGACGACGCCGACGCGATGGCCAAGGAGCACACGGTCAGCACGAAGGGCGCCAGGCAGAAGCGTCCCGCCGACAACGCCGCCTCGCAGTGGCTGACCTCGATGCGCGCCTCGCTGGCCGACAACTCCGTGGTGGCCACGCCGTACGCCGACCCCGACGTGACCGCGCTCGCCCACCAGGGCCTGGACGACCAGCCGGGACGGGCGCTGGAGCTGGGCGGCCAGAAGGCCAGGCAGCTGGTCAAACCCGAGGCGGCGACCTCCACCTACTGGCCGGCCAACGGCCGGATCGACGCCGACGCGCTGGACCTGCTCGCCGTCGGCGAGCCGAACGTCGCCAGAGTCGACAAGGTCCTGCTCGACGCCGCCAACCTGCCGCCGCAGGCCCCCGCCACGATCACCCCCGACGCCGCCACCACGATCGACACCGTCATGGGGCCGATCACCGCGCTGACCGCCGACACCGAGCTGAGCCGCACGCTGGAGCCGCCTTCGGGCACCGCCGGCTCGACGCTGCTCAGCAAGCAGCGGTTCATCGCGGAGACCGCCATAATCTCCGCCGAGCCCGGCCAGACCCGGCCCCGATCGCTCGTCGTCGCCCCCTCCCGCCGCTGGAACCCCAGCCCCACGCTGGTGTCGACACTGCTCAAGACGGCCGGCAAGCTGCCCTGGCTGACGCTGACCCGGCTCGATTCGATCAAGCCCGGCGCGACCCAGGTGCCCCGGGCCGGGCTCACCTACACCGCCCAGGACCGCAAGCAGGAGCTCGGCGCCAAATACCTCGCCCGCGTCAAGGAGACCGCCGCCAAGGCGCGGCTCACCGGGCTGGTCACGGGCCGGCCCCAGCCGGAGTTCGACGCGGCGGTGCTCCGGCTCAGCTCCTCCGCCTGGCGCGGCGGGCAGCGGACCGGGCGGGCCCTCACCAAGCTGGTGGACGACGCGGTCACGGCCAGGATCAACAAGGTCTCGATCACGGGCGTCGGCCCGGACCGCCCGCGCACACTCGCCGGCCGCGACGGTGTGGTGCCCATCAGCGTGAAGAACTCGCTGCCCGACTCGATCTCGCTGTACATCGAGGTCAAGTCCAACAACCGCGAGCTGCTGCAGGTCACCTACAAGCAGACCGAGCCGCTGCCGATCGGCCCCGGCCAGAGCGGCACGGTGCAGGTGCCGATGACCGCCACCCCCGCCAGCGGCGACGCCACCGTGACCGTCCAGCTCATGACCGCCGACAGGACCCCCTACGGCAGCCCCGTCAAACTCATCGTGCGCACCACCGGCTACACCGGGATCGCGCTGGTCATCGTGGGGGCGGCGCTGACGGTCATGCTCGCGGCGGTGGTCACGCGGGTGCTCAGACGCAGATCGCAACGGCGGACGGCGCGAGCTGCCAGGGCACGGGAAAGTGAGACCGTATGAGCCGCATGCTGCGGGCCAGCGCCATCATGGCGGCGGGCACGATGGTGTCCCGGATCACCGGGTTCGTACGGACCATGGTGCTCGCCACCGCCATCGGCACCGCGGCCATGGGCGACGCCTACAACGCCGCCTACGCCATCCCCTACAGCATCCTGGACCTGCTGCTGCTCGGCGTGCTGAGCAGCGTCGTGGTGCCGATGATCGTCCGCGCCCAGCAGCACGATCCCGACGGCGGGCGGGCCTACGAGCAACGACTGCTCACGCTCGCCACGGCCGTGCTGATCGTCGTCGCCGGGATGGCCGTGCTCGCCGCCCCGACGCTGATCGACCTCTACACCGACTGGGACCGGGGCACCCGGCAGTTCGAGGTGGCGGTGCGGCTGGCCCAGTTCATCCTGCCGCAGCTGGCCTTCTTCGGAGTCGGCGCGGTGGCCGGCGCGATCCTCAACACCCGTGACCGCTTCGGCGCCCCGATGTGGGCGCCGGTGGCCAACAACCTGGTCGTCATCGGCGTCCTGGTGGCCTACCACCTGATCGTCACCGACGGCGACGACGTCAACACCATCACCAACGGCGAGCTCGCCCTGCTCGGCCTCGGCACCACGGCCGGCATCATCGTCCAGGCGACCGTGCTGGTGCTGGCGCTCAGGCGGGTCGGGTTCCGGTTCATCGCCCGTTTCGACCTGCGCAACGCCCGGCTGGGCGAGATGGCGAAGGCCGGCGTCTGGACCATCGGCTACGCGGTCGTCACCCAGCTCGGGTTCATGCTCACCACCAACCTGTCCAGCTCGGCGGGCAACGAGGTGCTCGGCCACGGCATCACTCCGTACACCCTGGCGTTCCAGCTTTTCCAGCTTCCGTACGGCGTCATCGGCGTCTCGGTGATCACTGCCATGCTGCCGAGGATGAGCCGGGCGGTGGCCGACGGGCGGTTCGGTGACGTACGGAGCGAGTTCAGGTCGAGCGTGCTGCTCATCAGCGCGGTGATGGTGCCGGTGTCGCTGCTGCTCATGGTGCTCGGCCCGGCGATCACGGTGCCGATCTACGCCCATGGCGCCACCTCTGTCGCCGACGCCGTCTACATCGGCAATGTGCTGCAGGTGTACGGGCTGGCGCTGGTGCCGTTCGCCTTCTTCCAGCTGTTGCTGCGAGTTTTTTACAGCTTCGGCGACACCCGTACTCCAGTGTTCGTGGGCGGTGCCGCCACCGCGCTCAACGCGCTGCTGATGGTGTTGTTCTTCAACCTGCTGCCCGCCCGGTACGCCGTGATGGGGCTGGCGTTCGCCTACGCCGTCGCCTACACGCTGGGGGCGGCCGGGGCCTGGATGCTGGCCAGCCGCCGCGTCAACGGCCTGGGCGGATGGCAGATCGGTGTGGCCCTGACCAGGATGTATCTGGCCGCCCTGCCCACAGCGGTGCTGGCACTGGTGGCGGTCTGGGCGGTTCAGGAGGCTTTCGGCGGACTCGCGTTCCTCAACTCGCTGATCATCTTGTCCGCGGGCGGTGGACTGGGCATGCTGCTCTACCTGTGGGTCGGCCACAGGGCGCGCATCCCCGAGGTCAACTCGGTCGTTGGGATGGTCGCCGGGCGGGTACGCCGGTAAAAGAGCACGGGCCGCATCGGCGAGGGGCACTAGCATGGTGACCGACACGCGCGAATGGAAGCAGGAGGGGCGTGGGCGGATCCACCCGGCATAGCAGGCCTTCGTGGGACAGCACCACGCGGGTCAGTCGAGTCATGCGCACGACTGATCAGCCGAGCGGAGCGAGCAAGTGAGCACATCGGCGGTCGAACCCGGCACTCGCCTAGCCGACCGTTTCCGCCTGGAGGACCGGGTCAGCGAGTCCGACGGCGCCACCCATTGGAAGGCCATCGACGAGATCTTGGCCCGCCCTGTCGGCGTGCTGACCTTCGCCCCCGACTTCCCCCGCGTCCAGGAGGTCGTCACCGCCGCCCGGGCCGCGAGCAGACTCACCGACCCGCGCCTGACCCAGGTGTTCGACGCCGCCCAGGACGACGGGCGCTCGTACGTGGTCAGCGAGTGGGTGACCGGTGACACGCTCGTCGACCTGCTCGCCGCCGGCCCACTGGAGCCCGAACGGGCGGCCGGGCTGGTCGCCGAGGCGGCCGAGGCGCTGGCCCACGCCCACGAGGCGGGCCTGCACCACCTGTGCCTGCGCCCCGAGCACCTGGTGTGGACGACCGGCAACACGGTCAAGGTGCTGGGTGTGGCGGTCGACGCCGCCCTGTCCGGCCTGACCACCGACCAGCCCGCGCTCGACGACGCCGAAGGGCTCGGCCGGCTCCTCTACGCGGGGCTGACCGGCCACTGGCCCGGCGACGAGGAGGAGGGCGGGCTGCCCGCCGCCCCCATGATCGACGGCCACTTCTGCACACCCCGCCAGGTGACCGCCGGCGTCCCGAGCTACCTCGACACCGTCACGCTGCGGGCTTGCCTGCCGGAGACGCGTAAGGGCCACGGCGCGCTGACCAGCCCCGCCGAGATCGCCGAGGCGCTGGCGGGCGTGGCCAGGCCGATGCCGATCCCGATGCCGTACCATCCGCCCTCGGTCACCTCGGCCTCACGCTCCGAAGGGATCGACACTCCCCGGCCCACGACCATCCAGCAGCGCCCCCAGGTGGTGCACCGTCCCATGCCGCCCGGCTCGAACGGCGGCGGCGGTGGCGGCGCGCTCAACCGGGTGCTGATGACCATCGTCGTGCTGCTGGTGATCGTGGCGGTCGGCGTCGGCGCCTGGACGATCGGCCGCAGCCTCGGCAATCCGGGCACCCGCGAGGCCGAGCCCACGCCCGACGCCAGCAGCGAGGCTCCGCAGCAGACCCAGGTGGTCAAGCCGGACAAGGCGAGCGGCTTCGACCCACTCGGCGACAAGGAGGAGAAGGCCGAGCTCGCGGCGCTGACCATCGACGGCAAGCCCAGCACGTTTTGGAAGACCGACAACTACAACAACGCCGAGCTGGGCAATCTCAAGGACGGTGTGGGCCTGCTCCTCGATATGGGCAAGTCCATGCAGATCAGTGATGTGGTCGCTAGTCTTGCCGATGCGCCCGGTGCCAGTGTCGAGCTCAAGGTCGGCGACAGTGCCGACCTGTCGTCGTTGAAGACCGTCGCCAAGGAGAAGGACGCGTCCGGAAAGATCACCTTCAAGCCTGATCAGGCGGCAAGTGGCCAGTACGTTTTGATCTGGTTTACCCGTCTCCCGGCAGACGCGGGCAAGTTTCATGGCACCATCTATGAAGTAGTGGTGCACTCTCCAGGATCGGCGTAACCAGGAATCCCTCTTGTGAACTCCCCACCCGACACACCCTCAGCGGAACGCCCGGCGGTCAGCGACGCCGAGCTGCTGGCCGCGCACATCAACGGGGATCCACACGCCTTCAGCGAGATCGTCAAGAGACACCGTGACCGGATGTGGGCCGTCGCCCTGCGCACGCTGGGCGACCCCGACGAGGCCGCCGACGCCGTCCAGGACGCCTTCGTCTCCGCCTACCGCAAGGCCGGCACCTTCCGCGGCGAGGCCGCCGTCACCACGTGGCTGCACCGCATCGTCGTCAACGCGTGCCTCGACCGGATGCGCCGCAAGTCCGTGCGCCCGGTGGCCGACGACGAGCTCATCGAGGCCGCCGAGCGGGACACGCCGCTGCCGGACCAGACCATCGAACGCGAGACCTCGATGGAGGTCTCGGCCGCGTTGAAACTGCTGCCCACCGACCAGCGAGCCGCCCTCGTGCTCGTCGACATGATGGGGTATTCCGTCGAAGACGCAGCTCAAGTGCTTGATGTGCCCAGTGGAACCGTGAAGAGCAGGTGCGCGCGGGGACGCGCGAAACTTGCCCCAATTCTTTCGCATCTGCGGAACCGATCGGACCTGGGTCGCGTCTCATCCGCGAAGGGAGACAGAACTTCGTGACGGGTGATACGCACTACGATCTGGACATCCTGGCTGAGCTGGCCGAGGGTCTCCTAGACGTCAGCACGGCCCGCCAGGTGCGCGAGCATCTCGCGATCTGCGCCCCCTGCGGGGAGCGCCTGGCAGACCTTGCGGCGGTTCGAGAGGTGCTCGCGGCGACTCCCACACCGGCCATGCCGATGGGTGTCGCACTGCGCATCGACCAGGCGCTGGCCGCCGAGGCGGAGTTTCGGCGGGGAGGAGTGGGTCTCGCTGACGCGCCCGACTGGGACGAGCTGATGCGCGACTCCCCATGGGAGCGGCCACAGCCACCGGTCGAGGCGCCCGAGCCGGTCCGCCTTGGCGTGGTGGCGACCGACGGCAGCATCGTCCCCGCCAAGCGGCGGAGCTCACGGCGCACGCGGTGGGCGGTGCCCGCGGTGGCGGCCGCCGCGGCCGCTGCCGTGGTCGGCACGGCGGTGCTCTCCACCGGCCTGCTGGCCGCGGGCGGTGGTGGTGGCACTACGGTGAGCCCGCCTGTCGCGGTGAGCGAAGTGCCGTCCAAGGAGGAGACCAAGGCGCGCCCTTATGCGCTGACCGACAGTGGTTACAACTACAGCGACCAGGCGCTGGACAAGCCGCTGGGGACCTTCCTCGGCGTCGCCCCCATCGTGGGTGGCGGTCCCTCCGAGGGAGACAAGGTCGGCAGCTGTGTGACCAAGGTCTCCAACCGCACCAAGCTCGACGTCTTCGCGGTCGACCAGGGCCAGTACAACGGCCAGGAGGCCATCATCATGGCGTCCTGGAAGAGCAAGGCCGCCAAGCGGCTGCGGATCGACGTCGTCGACCCGTTCAGCTGCAAGAACCTGCGTAAGCCCAGTCTGGGCCGCTGGTAGCCGTACATCGCACGTCAGAGCCCGCTTCGGCGGGCTCTTTCGCGTTGCGGGCAGTGTTGCGGACAGGGGCGGGAATCACGGCGGCCTAGGATCTGTTGACGCCACTGGCAAAACAGCAGACGAGGAGCGTGGGAGCGTTGAGCGACGTCCGTAACGTGATCATTATTGGGTCGGGCCCAGCCGGTTACACCGCGGCCGTCTACTCCGCGCGTGCTGAGCTGGCGCCTCTGGTCTTCGAGGGATCCGTGACCGCGGGCGGCGCCCTGATGAACACCACCGACGTGGAGAACTTCCCGGGATTCCCCGACGGGATCATGGGCCCGGACCTGATGGACAATCTCCGCAAGCAGGCTGAGCGGTTCGGCGCCGAGCTGGTCGCGGACGACGTCGTCGAGGTCGATCTCAACGCCAACCCCAAGGTCATCAGGACCCACGAGAAGACCTACTACGCCAAGTCGGTCATCCTGGCCATGGGCTCCGGCTATCGCGAGCTCGGGCTGCCCAGCGAGAAGCGGCTGTCCGGCCGTGGCGTGTCCTGGTGTGCCACCTGTGACGGCTTCTTCTTCCGCAACAAGGACATCGTGGTCGTGGGCGGTGGCGACACCGCCATGGAGGAGGCCACGTTCCTGACCCGGTTCGGCCGCATGGTGACCGTCGTGCACCGCCGCGACGAGTTGCGCGCCAGCAAGATCATGCAGGATCGGGCGTTCAACAACGACAAGATCCGGTTCATGTGGGACAGCGAGGTCGTCGACGTGCTGGGCGAGAGCCGCGTCGAGGCCGTCAAGGTGCGCAACGTCAAGACCGGTGAGGAGTGCGAGCTCGCCACCGACGCGTTGTTCCTGGCGATCGGCCACGATCCCCGCACCGAGCTGGTCAAGGGCCAGATCGATCTCGATGACGAGGGGTACGTCAAGGTGAACGCCCCCACCACGGCGACCAACATCGACGGTGTGTTCGCCGCCGGCGACGTCGTCGACCACACCTACCGTCAGGCGATCACCGCGGCCGGCACCGGCTGCGCCGCGTCACTCGACTCAGAGCGCTGGCTGGCCAGCAACGACAAGTAAGGAGTTCAACCGTGAAGGCAGTAACGGACGCCACGTTCGAAGCCGAGGTCCTCAAGAGCGACAAGCCCGTGCTGGTGGACTTCTGGGCCGAATGGTGCGGCCCGTGCCGTCAGGTCTCTCCCATCCTGCAGGAGATCGCCAACGAGCACGGTGACAAGCTGGAGATCGTCAAGCTCAACATCGACGAGAACCCGAACGTTCCGCGCGACGCCGGTGTACTCCAGATCCCGACGATGAACGTCTACAAGGGTGGAGAGCTCGTCAAGCAGATCATCGGCGCCAAGCCGAAGGCCATGCTGCTGCGCGAGCTTGAGGGCATCATCTAGAACGCCCCCGTGCCCCCTGCGCCTCGGCGCAGGGGGCTTTCGCGGCTCTGTACGGGTTCGTACGGGCTTGGGATGGCTATACCGGTCGCAGGGCACGCTCTGGGCTCATCGACCCCAGGAGACGCTCCAGAGCGACCTCCACATCCTCGCGCCAGGAGACGGCGGTCTTGAGCTCCAGTCGGAGCCGAGGAAAGCGCAAATGTGGACGTACAGTCTTAAAGCCCACGGAAAGTAGATATTCAGCAGGAACCACGCAGCTGGGCTCTTCCCATTTGAGGTCGCCGAATGCCTCGATGGCCTTCACCCCGCGGCGCGTCAGGTCCTTGGCCATGCCCTGAATGAGCATCCGGCCCAGTCCGCCGCCGGAGAACTCCGGAATGATGTGCGCCGTCATCAGCAGCACGGCGTCGGCGCTGACCGGCGAGGTGGGAAAGGCGACCGAGCGCGGGCTGTAAAGCGGCGGGCTGTAGAGCGCGAACCCGGCGGGCACGCCGTCGACGTAGAGGATCTTGCCACAGCTCCCCCATTCGAGCAGCGTGCCGGAGATCCAGGCCTCCTTCTCCAGGCTTGGATCCCCCGCCTCCACCGATCGCTCTCCGCTGACAGGGTCGAGCTCCCAGAAAACACACTGCCTGCAGCGGCGAGGAAGATCTTCTACGTTGTCCAGGGTTATGTTGACCAGCCGGCGCGACAACTACGGCCCCTATCGTTGACCCGGAAAATCCCGCGAAAAACGCGTCCCCACCTGGCATCGTAGCCCAGTGATGGCACCGCCAGCGGATACCACGACGGCCGAGGCCCGTCACGGGCGACATGTCCGACTAGCGTAATCTGGTATCTCGGATCGATATTCACCTAGGAGGTGGGCCGTGACAGCAGAGCAGAATCACGGTCAAACGCCCGCGACCCAAGGGTCGCGCATCGACGCCTACGTCGATCGGTACGCCGCACGAGCTACCGGGATGGTCGCTTCCGAGATTCGAGCTCTTTTCGCCGTCGCGTCGAGGCCCGAGGTGGTCTCGCTCGCGGGCGGCATGCCGTACGTCAACGCCCTTCCCCTGGACCTGGTCGGCCAGTTGGTCTCCGACCTGGTGACCAGGCGCGGTCCTGTCGCGTTGCAGTACGGCTCCGGCCAGGGCGACCCGCACCTGCGCGAGCAGATCTGTGACGTCATGCGCCTGGAGGGCATCCACGCCGGGGCTGACGACGTGGTCGTCACCGTGGGCTCCCAGCAGGCGCTCGACCTGATCACCCGCATCTTCATCGACCCAGGTGACGTGGTCCTCGCGGAGGGCCCCTCCTACGTGGGCGCCCTCGGCACATTCGCCGCATACCAGGCCAAAGTGGTGCATGTCGCCATGGACGATCAGGGCATCGTGCCCGAATCCCTGGCCCAGACCATCTACGCCCTGGAGACCGCGGGCGCTCCCATCAAGTTCCTGTACACGATCCCCACCTTCCAGAACCCCGGCGGTGTCACCCTCAACGTGGCCCGGCGGCAGCAGGTGCTCGACATCTGCCAGCGCGCCGGCGTCCTCATCGTCGAGGACAACCCGTACGGACTGCTCGGTTTCGACGCCGAGCCCATGCGCGCCCTGCGCGCCGACAACGCCGACGGCGTCGTCTACCTGGGATCGTTCTCCAAGACGCTGGCCCCCGGCTTCCGGGTCGGCTGGGCGCTGGCCCCGCACGCCATCCGCGACAAGCTCGTCCTCGCCATGGAATCGGCCGTGCTGTCGCACTCCACCTTCACCCAGCTCGCTGTCGGCGAATATCTGGCCTCCCAACCATGGCAGGAGCAGATCAAGACGTTCAAGGAGCTCTATCGTGAACGCCGCGACGCCATGCTGGGCGCCCTCGAAGCGCTGATGCCGCCCGAAGTCACCTGGACGCGACCGGGCGGCGGTTTTTTCGTGTGGGCGCAACTGCCCGAAGGTCTCGACTCCAAGGCCATCCTGCCCAGGGCCGTGGCCGAGCGAGTCGCCTTCGTCCCCGGCACCGGGTTCTACTCCGACGGCAGCGGGGCGCGGCACATGCGGCTGTCGTTCTGCTACCCCGAGCCGGACCGCATCCGCGAAGGGGTCCGCCGTCTGGCCGGCGTCATCGAGCAGGAGATCCAGCTACGGGACACCTTCGGCACCGGCTCCACCCGCGGGCACGCCGGCGTCGACACCCCGGGACCGGACCTGGCCTGATTTCTGACACGAGTACGGCCGGCGTCACGGAAGGCGCCGGCCGTTCTTCATGTCACAACCTTCAGTCACGGCCTTCAGTCACGGCTTCATGTCACGGCTTCATGTCACGGCTTCATGTCACGGCGAGAGTGCCCACCCCGTTCCCGCGAGCCATCCGCCCCCGGCGCAGGTGGGCTCAGCCCGCCAGACGCCCGGTACGGTTGGGACCGCGTACGCGCCATCCGCCCGTCTACGGCCGGTAGCGTTGGGGCCTCCCGCCGTAGACGCCCGATACGGTGGGACAGCGTACGCTCAGCTCGCCCCAGATGCCCGGTACGGTGGGACAGCGTGCGATCAGCGGAGGAGAAGTGATGAGCGATCTGGGCCACGTGCTCGTGCTGGCAGGAGGCCTCTCCTACGAGCGGGAGGTGTCCCTGCGCTCCGGTCGCCGGGTGAGCGAGGTGCTGCGGGCGGCGGGCGTCGACGTCGAGGCCCGCGACACCGACGCGTCCCTCGTGCCGTCCATCCTCGCCGACCGGCCGGACGCGGTCTTCGTCACGCTCCACGGCGGCGCGGGCGAGGACGGCGCGATCCGCTCGGTCCTGGAGCTGCTCAACGTCGCTTACGTGGGCGCCGACCCCGACGCGTGCCGGGTCGCCTTCGACAAGCCCACCGCCAAGGCCGTCGTACGCTCGGTCGGCCTGCGCACTCCCGAGTCCGTCACGCTGCCCAAGGAAACCTTCCACGACCTCGGCGCCACAGCCGTTCTCGGCCGCATCGTGGAGCACCTCGGCCTGCCCTTGTTCGTCAAGCCCGCCCGCGGCGGCTCCGCCCTCGGCGCCTCCATGGTCCGCACCGCGGAGGAGCTCCCGGCCGCCATGGTCGGCTGCTTCGCCTACGGCGACACGGCCCTCATCGAGCGCTACATCGAGGGCATCGAGGTGGCCGTCTCGGTCGTCGACCTCGGCGACGGCCCCATCGCCCTGCCCGCCGTGGAGATCGTCCCCGACGAAGGGGTGTACGACTACGCCGCCCGCTACACGGCCGGCCACACCGAGTTCTTCGCCCCCGCCCGCCTCTCGGCCACGGCCGCCGCCGCGTGCGCCGAAGCCGCCGTGACCGCCCACACCGCTCTCGGGCTGCGCGACATCTCCCGCACCGACCTCATCGTGGACGCCTCGGACCGGCCGTACTTCCTCGAAGTGAACGTCGCTCCGGGGATGACGGAGACGTCGCTGCTGCCGATGGCGGCGGAGGCTGCGGGGCAGGACCTCGGCGACCTGTGCCGCACCCTCCTCCAGAACGCCGCCGCCCGCCCTCGCTCATAACCTCTGTCGCGGCTCCGCGCCCAGACCTGCCCGCCCGGATGTGCCCGCTCAGTTTGCCCGCTCGGGTTTGCCTGCTCGGACCCTCCGCGCCCGCACCTGCCCGCCCCAGGCCTGCTCGCCCCACCCACCAGATCTGCCCCCCAGACCTCCGCGCCCGGACCTGCCCGCCCGGGCCTCCGCGAGCGGCGGCCGTCACGACACCCCTGGCAGATACGAGTCGCGTGGTGATCAACAGGGCAGACTGCGGCGAAGGCTAGCCTTGGCCGGGTGATGACCTCCCCGAAGAGCTTCGCCAGCGACAATCACGCGGGCGTGCATCCGACCATCTTCGAAGCCATGGCGGCAGCCAACCACGGCGACGCGCCCGCCTACGGCGACGACACCTGGACGTCCGCCTTCGAGCGCCAGATCAAGGACGTGTTCGGCCCTCATGCCGAAGGATTCGCCGTACTCAACGGCGCAGGTGCCAACATGGTCGGCCTGCCCCTGATGCTCGGCCGCTACGACGCCATCCTCTGCGCCGACACCGCCCACATCGCCACGCACGAGACAGGCGCGACGGAGCGCCTTCTCGGCGTGAAGCTCATCACCGTACCCACCCCAGACGGCAAACTCCGCCCAGCAGATATCGCCAGCCACGTACACAAGCTGGGCCTTCACCACGAGCCGCAACCCCGTGCGGTCTCCATCTCCCAGGTGACCGAACTGGGAACCTGCTACACCCCCGCCGAGATCGCCGAGCTGGCCGAAGCGGCTCACAGCGCAGGCATGCGCCTCCACCTGGACGGCGCCAGGCTCGCCAACGCGGCGGCCCACCTGAACTGCGGCCTAAACGCCATCACCACAGCGGCCGGCGTGGACGTCTTCAGCTTCGGCGGCACCAAGAACGGCGCCCTGGCCGCCGAAGCCGTGGTGGTCCTAGACCCGACCCTCACTCAGGCCGTCCCTTACCTCCGCCGCCAGTCCCTCCAACTGGCCTCCAAGATGCGCTTCATCTCAGCCCAGCTCTCAGCTCTCCTGACAGACGATCTGTGGCACCAGAACGCCGCCCACGCCAACGCCATGGCCACCCGCCTGGCGAACGGCCTGACCAACGCCCCCGGCATCACCCTCGCCTACCCGGTCCAATCCAACGCCGTGTTCGCCACCGTGCCCGCACAGGTGGCGGTGACCTTGCAGAGCCGGTACCTCTTCCACCATTGGGACGAAGCCGCCGGCATAGTCCGCTGGATGACCGCCTTCAACACCACCCCAGACCAGGTAGACGACTTCCTCAACGCCATCCACAAAGCCACCACCCCCTAACTACAACCGCCCGCCCCCATGTTCCACGTGAAACCTTCCCTCACACCAACTCTCAACTTCCCCCCGGTACGGGCCTCGCTTCCTCCTTGAGTGGCACAACGTGACGTCTGATCGCGTGCACCAATATCCAACGAGGACACCCCGTGCATGTCCCTCTCGCCCCCATTCCATCGAGCGTTCAGCCCTCATAGCTTCGACACCCAAAACCCCTGGCCCCGGTTTCACGTGAAACCAAAGCTCTGAGCACCCCCCGACTCATGAACCACGCGCCTATCGTCATGAGCGGGGTGTCAGCGGATACGCCACAGCAGCCTCGCAAGCCGAGTCGAAAGTCGTCGTTGTAGGACTTGGAAGCCAATGACGCCCCATCGCGCCGTCGCCCCATCGCGCCATCGCGCCATGGGGCCGTCGCGCCGTCGCGGCCATGGGGCCATGGCGCAGGCATCCGCCACGGACATTCGGACGACATCATCGGCGCAGCACCGCGTCACAGGCGTAATCTCCACCCGTACAGCTCTGATGGCAGCTCCACGTCCGGCCAGTCGCAATACGGGAACTCCTCGCGGCCGCCTCGGAACCAATGGCGATCCCCTCGAAGCACTGACCGCCCGGGGCCATGAGTCAGGGCACATCTGCACACCTCTCGCTACAGCCAGCCACGCCACGGCGTAGCTCCTGAACCGGAGGAGCCAGCGTGAACAAGTAGCAACGCAGCACAACCCGAACGCCGTAGACGAGTCAACGCGAAGCGTTTCGCCGGGCACCGCATCACTGCGAGCACCGCACCCCGCGGACGCCGCACCATCGCTAACGCCGCACCATCGCGAAAGATTGTCAGAGTCACGGCGCGGCGGCTATGGGCGCGGCGCTTACGGTCCCGGCCGCAGACCAAACCACTGCCCGTCGACACGATCGCCACGGGCTCAGTCGTCAACGGTCATCACCTACGCTCACGCCACAGACATAGAGGTATCTCTGGAAATCATCAGCTCACGAGCATCCCGCTTGCCCGCGCGTCTGCGGCGCTCCCCCATAACAAGCTCGTAGCAGCTACCGCTGGCTGAGAGCATGACGATCAAGCGGGGCTTCACGGTTCGAGACCGCCTAATCCTCAAGGGGCTCGCCGTCGAAGATCTCACGCGGCGGGCGCGAATTGAGCACGATCGCAGCCAGATTCACCTCCCGGAAGTACGCGCCGGCGACCGGCTTCGGACCGACCTCATTCGTCGAACCGTTCACGTCAACCATCCGCGTCTCGTAACCCAGGGGACCCGATCGGGATGAGCACCCCAGCCCCTCGCCCCAATCACCCCAATTTCTGCAGTCGAACGGCGAGCAGTCAGCGATGTTTCACGTGAAACGCGTCCCGGCGTCCCGGCGTCCCGGCGTCCCGGCGTCCCGGCGTCCCGGCGTCCCGGCGTCCCGGCGTCCCGGCGTCGAGGATTGTCGGGCATTCGGGTAGCGCTGTGGCTGCCGTTCCATGTTGCTATTTGCTCAGGTTGGCTGGCCGCCCAATTCCTCAGGTTGGCCGGCCTTCCCAGTGGCGTTCGACGTAAGCCGCATCGCCCATCGGAAGCGGCACCGGGGCCCGCTGCGCAGGGGGCAGGTAGGCCGTCGGGAAATCGACATCCGGGTGAGCGGTCCTGTCCCATTCGTCCAGCCTTCCGCCTCAGAAGGCGACGCTATCCCCCACGGCCATGGCAGAGGGTGTCCGTATGGGCTGGCCGGGCGCGAAGCCGCCCTCCGGGCAGTGCAGCCCACGCCGCGTGCGCCGTCGTAGACCTAGCACTCATATGGACGTGCATGCCACAGGCGCGGTCGTCCAATTGGTCATCACGTGCATGCTCGCCGCCATGAAGGCATCGTAAAGAGCCTCGGGGGCCGTATCGGAGTGACGGGGTGGCGTGCTGTGGTGTTGCTCCGACGTTGTCGAGGTGCCGTTGGTCGCTGAGGTGGAGTGTGATGGCGACGTGGTGTCGGTAGGCATGGGCCTGGCCTTGGGGTGAGACGGACGGGGCGTCAGGAGACGGATAAGCCGGGGGAAGGTCCAGGAGGGGGCACGAGCAGGGACGTCGGTGTCGGGGGTGCAGCATGCCGCGGTGGTAGCGCGGGCAGTGATGCTTCCGGCCGGTGGTAGCCCGTCCAGTTGTGGTAGCGCACGCGGTGGTGGTAGCGCGGATGTCGGCAGGGGCGGCGCGGGCAAGTGGCAGCGCAGGCAGTGGGTGGCAGTGGGTGGCAGCGCGGGCGGTGGCGGCGTCGGTGAGGTTGGAGCCAAGAGGGCAATCGTCTGCGCGGTGCATTTTTGGGTGCTTGGAACTCGTCGGGGTGAAGGTTGACGGCCGAAGGCGGGAGGGCGACGAAACCTCATGGCCGGCCGGGGCTTTGTCCGCCATCGCCGGGAATGAAGTTCCATTGGCGAAAGGGGAAGACGGGGGCGTAGGAGGTGGCGGCAGGGGCCACAGGTTGGTGTGCGGGAGCGCAAGAGGGGCGATTGCCGGGCGAGTTGGTCTTGGGTGGTTTGGCAGCCGTAGAGGCGAAGCTCGACGGTCGAGGGTGCGGTGGCGGCGGATCCTCATGGCCGAGGTTTGGGGCAGAGGAAATCCCCCGTCCCTGGAAATCGCAGAGAAGTGGAGAGACGGGGGAAGGAGGGCGAAGCCAGGCCACGGCCGGAGGAGGCCAGGAAGCGGGGAAACGATAGTTCAGAAGACGGAGAAGTGGATGGGCCAGAAGAGATACGCCGATAGGCGGGTCGGCCGGGATGCAAGAAGTGGGGAAGCAGGGAGGAGGAAACGGGCGGGGATGGGCAAGCCGTTAACTGCTGGGTGACGTTCAGCCGTTAGCTACTGGGTGATGTTCGGGCGGTAGCTACTGGGTGATGTTCGGGCGGTAGCTGCTGGGGTGATGTTTCACGTGAAACGGGGGTGGTTAGTCTTCGGCTTCTCGCATGATGCCTGTGGCGTTGGGGGCCATGGTGCCGATGATGCGCTCAAGGTCGTCGATCGTGGCGAACTCTACGACGATCCGGCCCTTGCGACGGCCGAGGTCGACCTTGACCTTGGTTTCGAAGTGGTCTGAGAGGCGGTCTGCGAGGCTGGTCAGGCCGGGGTCTGCGGGCTTGGCGGGCTGGCGCTCTCGGGAGGGCTTCTGAGGGGCGGCTCCTGCGCTGCCGAGCGCGACGATCTCTTCCACGGCCCGAACCGAGAGGAGCTCGGCAACGATGCGCGTCGCCAGGTGGATCTGCTCCTCGGGGCTGTTGAGGCCGAGGAGGGCGCGGGCGTGGCCGGCGCTGATGGTCTTCGCGGCGACCTTCAACTGCACCTCGGGCGGGGATTTGAGCAGGCGCAGGGTGTTGGTGATGTGGGTGCGGGAGCGGCCGATCCTCTGGGCGAGCTGGTCGTGGGTGGCCTGAAAGTCATCGAGCAACTGCCGGTAGGCGGCCGCCTCCTCCAGCGGGTTGAGCTCCTCCCGCTGAAGGTTTTCGATCAGCGCGTCCCGCAGGAGGTCGGTGTCCTGTGTGTTGCGGACGATCGCCGGCACGGGATCCAGGCCCACAAGCTTGCACGCGCGCCAGCGGCGCTCCCCCATGATGAGCTCGAAGCGGCCACCACCGACTGAGCGCACGACGATCGGCTGCAGAAGCCCGACTTCACGGATGGAGGCCGCCAACTCCTCCAGGCGTTCGCCGTCGAAGATGTCACGCGGCTGGCGCGGGTTGGGCACGATCGCGGCTAGATCTATCTCCCGGAAGTACGCTCCGGCAACCGGCTTCGGACCGGCCTCATTCGTCGAACCGTTCGGGTCAACCGTCCCCGTCCCGTCAACGATGGGACCGGTCGGGATGAGCGCCCCCAGCCCCTTGCCCAATCCCCGCCGCACCTGGCTCACTACGTCTCCTCATCCGCCCGGGCTGATTCCGGTCTATCCAGGGAAGGTTACCGTTGCCAACCCGGCCCGGCGCCTCCGCGCCACACACCGCCCCACCGGATTTACACCACCATGCCCTGAACACCCCTCATTGCCTTCGCTCCCGGCGAAGCAGAGGCGTTTCATCCTCATGGACCGCGCCGACATGATCGATCAGCACGAGCAGTAGACCTCGGCACAACCTGTCGTGCTCACGTATCCACACGCGGCACGGACCGGGATGGCCACACGACCTCGCCAGGCGATGCACAAAGCAGCAGGCAGACCTTCAGCAGGCGCCTTCAGCGAGCGGCGCGGGCACTGTCAGGCCCAACGTGCGGGCTCACCCAACAGGGCTCACCGCGGTAGCAGCTCTACCGGACGGAGGCTGTACCCCTCTAAACTACGCGCCCGGGACTCATAGGTGAGGCCCGCAACCTCGAAGCTGCACGTCTGGAACTCGCAGGTAAGGCTCGCACGCCTCGAAGCTGCGCGCCCAGAAACTGTAGGTGCGAACCCCCAACGCACCCGTACGGGCACACCGCTGGCGCCTGCGGGCCCCGCCCGTGGCGAGGCGCCCCGTCCGCGCGTGTGGGCACACACCCGCAGCACCAAGTGCAGCGAAGGGTTAGACCAGCGCGCGGTGAGCGATTTCGCGGGCTGCGTCCATGTAGGCCATGGCGCCGCTGGAGCCTGGGTCGTAGGTCATGACGGACTGGCCATAGCTGGGGGCTTCCGAGAGGCGGACGCTACGGGGGATCACCGTTCGGAGGACGGTCTCGCCGAAGTGCGCCCGGACCTCGTCCGCCACCTGTGAGGCGAGTCGGGTGCGGCCGTCGTACATCGTGAGGACGATGGTGGAAAGGCTGAGGGTGGGGTTGAGATGGGCCTTGATGAGGTCGACGTTGCGGAGGAGCTGACCGAGGCCCTCCAGTGCGTAGTACTCGCACTGGATCGGGATCATGACCTCGTCGGCGGCGACCAGAGCGTTGACCGTGAGGAGGCCGAGCGACGGCGGGCAGTCGATGATGATGTAGTCGAAGTCGATGCCCTCGTAGGCAGCCAGGGCGCGGCGGAGGCGGGCCTCTCGGGCGACCAGGGAGACGAGCTCGATCTCGGCGCCGGCCAGGTCGATGGTGGCGGGGGCGCAGTAGAGGTTGGGCATCTCGGGGACCTGCTTGACGATGTCCGCCAAGGGCAGATCGTCGACCAGCACTTGATAGACGTCCGGAATGTCACCCCGATGCTCGGTCGCCAGGGCCGTGGAGGCGTTGCCCTGCGGGTCGAGGTCCACCACGAGGACGCGTTCGCCGTTCATGGAGAGTGCGGCGGCGATGTTGACGGACGTCGTAGTTTTGCCGACGCCGCCCTTCTGGTTCGCCACTGCGATCACTCGGCACTTGGCGGGTTTCGGCCATGAGCCGTCAGCCCTCTCAGGGGCGGCACCCTCCTGGGCCGGCAACTGCGCAGCAGGTGTTTCACGTGAAACCACTGAGTTGAGCGCCTCTCGTACCAACGGCGAATCACCTGGGTTCAGGGGGGTCTGGGTCACGTTGGTAATCCTTTCAACCCGTGGCATTTCAGTGCCGGGAATTTGCTGTCGCGACACGCCCTTTTCGGGCCAGCCAACCCCAGTGGGACTTTCGGACAGACGGCTGTCCGGCCAGCCAAGACCGCAATAAGCGACTGGCACGACCGTCACCTCCTTCGTCGGCGCCTACCTTGCTCTGGCGCCCGACCCGATACCACCCGAACCAATGTTGCAGGCGGCTCGACCTTACCGTGCCCGACGGTTACAAGCTCGGCCGTTCTCGCCCCGCTGGCTCGCAATTGGGGCTCCGCCTCGGCGAGTTCTTCTGCTGCTCGCTCCCCCTTCATCGCGATCAGCTCGCCACCTTCGCGCAGCAGTGGCATGGCCCACTTCAGGAGCCGGTCGAGCGGGGCGACCGCGCGGGCGCTGGCCACGTCGAACACGCGCTTGCCCGCGAGCTCCTCCGCACGTCCGCGCAGCACCTCTACGTTGTGCAGCTTGAGTACTTCGACGCACTCCTCCAGGAAGACGGTACGGCGAAGCAACGGCTCCAGCAGGGTGACCGTGATGTCCTGCCGGACGATCGCCAGGACGATGCCCGGCAGGCCCGCGCCCGAGCCGATGTCCACCAAGCGCACGTCCTCGGGGATGGCCTCGGCCACGACGGCGCAGTTGAGCAGGTGGCGGTCCCAGATGCGCGGCACCTCACGGGGGCCCAGCAGTCCGCGCACCACTCCGGGGCCGGCCAGCAGCTCGGCGAACGCCTCTGCCCGGTCCCAGGCCTCGCCGGCGAAGACGTCTCGCGCGATGTCCGGCGGCGGCGGTAGCTCTTCGCTCACTTGCTTGGTGGCCCTTTCTGAGGGGTGAATGTGTGCGCATCATTGGTGATGGTGTCTACCCAAGGCTAAGCGGGCGATCACGGTTGAAGACTAGCGGGCCGTCCTGAACAGAGCCTCCGAGTGCACCACCCTCGAAACGCCTTTCCGCCATACGGAAATACGGCTGTTGGGATGATCAATGGTTCACGGCGGACGGTGAACCTGGGAACGGTTGAATTCAGGTGTCCAGCCCGGGCGAGTCGGGACGGTCGAGGCGCGCCGAACCGCTCCACACCGTACGACTCCGCGCCGTACAGCATTGAAGAGGCAAGCCCCCCCAGAGGGTGAGGGGGAACCTCGACGGAAGGGCGAGCCGACAGTGAGGTGAGGGCCTGCAGAGGGCCGGTGAAGAGGCCAGGGTAGGCGGAGGGGCGTGGGTGGCGGGGTGGAGATGAGAACGGCCGTCAGCCGCCTGTGGGGCGGGCTGACGGCCGATGTGGTGCGGGGTGTGGGTCAGGCGGGGAGGACGACCACGTAGCGGTGGGGCTCCTCGCCCTCCGACTCGCTGGTGAGCCCGGCAGCGGCCACCGCGTCATGCACGATCTTGCGCTCGAAGGGGGTCATCGGCTGGAGCGCCTTGGGCTCGCCCTGGTTCCGGACCTCGTCGGCGATCTCGGTGCCGAGCTTGGTGAGCTCCGCGCGGCGGCGCTCACGGTAGCCGCCGACGTCGAGCATCAGCCGGGACCGCTCCCCCGTTTGCCGGTGCACGGCCAGGCGGGTCAGCTCCTGAAGCGCCTCCAGGACCTCGCCCGCGGGGCCGACCAACTCATTGCCCTTGAGCCCGACAACGGAGACCAGCGCACGGTCGCCCTCGACGTCCATATCGATGTCGCCGTCGATGTCGGCGATGTCGAGAAGGCCTTCGACGTAGTCCGCCGCGATCTCGCCTTCCTGCTCGAGCACACTGAGATCAGGAGCCTTCTCCTGCTCGGCCTCGGTCATGGCCGGCCTCTCCTTCGTATTCACGACTTCTTGCTGCCGGTGCGCTTGCTGCGTGGCTGGCGGCTCGGCTGGTTCCTGACGATCTTAGGCTCAGGAGGCGGCGGGGGAGCCTCCTCCACCACCGGATCCGTCTTGCGAATCTTCGCGAGGAGGCCCGGCTTGGGCTTCACCGGGATCACGTTGCCCTTGGCGTCGAACTCCGGCATCGGGTTGCGGCTGTAGAACCAGTGCTGCTGGCCGAGCGTCCACACGTTGGTGGTCACCCAGTACATGATCAGGCCGAGCGGGAAGTTCAGGCTGAAGAAGGCGAACAGCGGGGAGATCCACATCAGGATCTTCTGCTGCTGGGCCATCGGGTTGTCCGGCATCTGGGCCATGGACCGCGTGACGCTCTGCCGGACGGTGAGGAACGTGGTCAGCGAGCTGATCGCCACGAAGATGCCGAGGACGACCTTCGTCTGGATGACCGTGGCGTTCAGGGCCAGGATGTCCTCGCTGGACATGAAGAAGTTGGCCGGCAGCGGCGCACCGAAGATGTGCGCGGCCCGGGCGCTGTCGACGAGCTGCTGCGTCATCCCGAACTTCGTCTCGCCGTTGGCCATGGCCTGGAGGACGGTGAACATCGAGATGAAGATGGGGAACTGTGCCACGACCGGGAGACAGCCGCCGAGCGGGTTGGCCCCCGCTCCCTGGTACAGCGCCATGACCTCCTGGTTCATGCGCTGCTTGTCGTTCTTGTGACGCTTGCGGAGCTCAGCCACCTTGGGGGCGAGCTCCTGCATCTTCTTCGACGACCTCATCTGCTTGAGGAAGAGGGGGAAGATGAGGATCCGCATGAGCACGGTCAGCGTGATGATGGTCAGCATCCACGTCAGGCCGCTGTCCGGGTTCAGGAATGTGCTGTAACCCGTATGGATCCAGGTGATGACGAAGGCTACGGCTTCATAGAGCCAGCTCAGCCAGGACAGCTCCACCGAGCTATCTCCCTTGCATTTCGTGGGACCGAACCGGGCGTGGGGGCACCGGGTCTATACCGCCGGGATGGAATGGGTGGCAACGCCCGACTCGCCGGACAGTCAACCATGTGCCGCGCAATGCTCCGTGTACGGAGATCGCCTCAAGTCCGTATGCGCTGCACGAGGGGTAGAAACGGCAGCGCGGACCGAGCATCGGGCTGATGAAGGCCCGGTAGAACCGGATAGGGACGATCAGCACCCGAGCGGCAAGGCTCGGAGTCCCTTGCGGCTGCTCCGTCATCTCTGTCCATCCATCGAGGACTCACGCCGCCTGAGCAAACGTTCCAATGCGAGGTCGAGCTCGGCGGCAAGCTGGTCGCATCGCGCAGACGCGGCCGGTGGATTGGCGCGTACCACCAGCAGGCTACCTCTCGGAAGCCGGTCGAGACGGTCCCGCATCAGGTGTCGGAGCCGCCGCTTGACCTTGTTGCGGACCACCGCGCCTCCGACGGCTCGGCTCACCACGAAACCCACCAAAGGCGTACCTTCCCCGGAAATGCTGAGATGGACGACCAAAGTGGGACGACCCGCGCGCTTGCCGCGCTTGATCGCGGCCTTGAACTCGTCCCCGCGGCGCATGCGGGAATGACGGGCTAGCACCATAGACGCCTATCGCCCGCCGGTGGAGTGCACCGGCGGGCGGACAAGCGGACGACTCGGGGCGATCAGGCCGACAGCTTCTCGCGGCCCTTACGGCGGCGAGCGGCGAGGATGGCGCGACCGGCCCGGGTGCGCATCCGCAGCCGGAAGCCGTGGGTCTTCGCGCGGCGACGGTTGTTCGGCTGGAAAGTACGCTTGCTCACGGCTGGGCTCCAGGCTTGAAGGTGCGCACGAGGCGCTGAACACACATGGCTGGCCTGTCTGGAATGCGAGGGCACGCGAAATAGCCGTCACGTGACAAGCCGACCGTCGTACGTTACGGGTCAAGAGCATCCCAGGTCAAACCGAAAACGGTTATCCACGTATCCACAGGCTACTTGTCCACCGCCCGGCTCATGTCCACAGCATGTGCACCCACGTACCACTAGGCTGTGGACAACGTCTTGAACACAGCTGTGCACATAGCTACTGTCGGCCCTTCCAGACGCGCTGTCAGGCTGTGCACAACTTGTGGATCTCCTGTGGAGACCCTGGGTATTCGACCCGGGCGCGATGCTGTGGACGACGGGGACTGATCACTACGCGGGCGGCCCCCGTATGTGGATAACAATCGCGGGGGGCCGCGAGAGGAAGGAGGGGGAGCCGCACCATGAACGGTGTCGACCTCGGCGCGGTATGGAAGAGGGCCCTGACCAACTTCCTCAACGAGAACGTGCCCGCACAGCAGCGCACCTGGCTCTCCATGGTCCGTCCGATCGCCCTGGCGGACGACACGATCGTGCTCGGGGTGCCCAACGACTTCCTCAAGGACCTCATCGAGCGCAAACTGCGGCCGCTCGTGGCCCACGCGCTCTCCCAGGAGCTCGGCCGGGCCATGCGACTGGCCGTGATGATCGACACCACGGCGCCCGAACAGCCGATGCAGTCCATGCAGGAACATCATCCACAGCCTGGGGGGCAAAGTTATCCCCAGAGCCAGGATCAGCAGCCACGTTATACACAGGGCGTCCAACCCCAGCACTACCAGGCCTCAGAGCCCCCACAGTTCTATTCTCCACAGCCTGACCAGGCACAGTCGTCCACCGACTATCCACAGCCGACGTTCTCTTTTGAACAGGCTCAGCCGTACACACCGCCTGTGGAAAAAGAGCCGGAGCCGACGCCGAACAGGTGGGAAGCCAAGAGCAACAAGCCCAGCGAGCCGGCCCGGCTGAACCAGAAGTACACCTTCGAGACCTTCGTCATCGGCGCCAGCAACCGCTTCGCGCACGCCGCGGCCGTCGCCGTCGCCGAATCCCCCGCGAAGGCGTACAACCCGCTGTTCATCTACGGCGACTCCGGCCTGGGCAAGACCCACCTGCTGCACGCGATCGGGCACTACGCACAGAGCCTGTACGACGGCGCGCGGGTCAGGTACGTCAGCTCCGAGGAGTTCACCAACGACTTCATCAACAGCATCCGCGACCACAAGGCCGACGGCTTTCGCGGACGCTACCGGGCGATCGACATCCTGCTTGTGGACGACATCCAGTTCCTGGAGGGCAAGGAGCAGACGCAGGAGGAGTTCTTCCACACCTTCAACACGCTGCACAACGCCAACAAGCAGATCGTCATCTCCAGCGACCGGGCGCCCAAGCAGCTGATCACGCTGGAGGACCGGCTGCGCAACCGGTTCGAGTGGGGGCTGATCACCGATGTGCAGCCGCCCGAACTGGAGACGCGGATCGCCATCCTGAGGAAGAAGGCCATCCAGGAGGGCCTGGCGGCGCCGCCCGAGGTGCTGGAGTACATCGCGAGCCGGATCTCCACCAACATCCGCGAGCTCGAAGGCGCACTGATCAGGGTCACCGCGTTCGCCAGCCTCAATCGCCAGGGTGTGGATCTCCAACTGGCCGAGGTGGTGCTGAAGGACCTGATCACCTCGGATTCCGGGCCGGAGATAACGATCGCCACGATCATGCACAAGACCGCCGAGTACTTCGGCATCAGCATCGACGACCTGTGCGGCAGCTCGCGCAGCAGGGCCCTGGTGAACGCCAGGCAGATCGCGATGTACCTGGCACGGGAGCTGACGGAGCTGTCGCTACCCAAGATCGGCCAGCAGTTCGGCGGCCGCGATCACACCACCGTCATGCACGCCGAGCGCAAGATCCGCTCGCTCATCGCGGAGCGACGGTCGATGTACAACCAGGTCAACGAGCTGACAATGCGGATCAAGCAGACGTCGCGCGGGTCCTAGCCGTCATGCACAGCCTGTGGATAACACTGTGGATCAGGGAAAACGCGCGAACGGCCCGTCCGTACGCCCCGCATTGCCCGAATAAATTCCGCACAGCGCTTGGGGATAACCCTGGGGACATCCTGAGGAGAACCTGGGGACTACCGGTGGACGACTTGGGGACGGCCTGTGCACAGACTTTTGGGGGCCGTTCACCGGGCCGTTTTGTCCGTGGACAACCTGGGGACAGCCAGTGGATGACCGGTGGATGAACACCCCCTGATCTGGGGACGGCCTGTGGGCAACGAAGCTTCGTCCCCAGGCGGCGGAGTTACCCCCAGGCGTCACCCACAGCCGCAGTGGATGAAAACAGGGCTGCTGAGCAGGGAAGACGCGGGTTGTCCACAGTATCCACCGCCCCTAGTGTGATGACTTCACTTATCTCTTAAGAAGAAACTCAAGACCCATAGAGGGGTTCTCCCGGATCGAGGGTGCGGGAGACGCGACACTTGAATCAACGACGATCCAGGAGGCTGATGACCGTGATGTTCCGAATCGAGCGAGACGTCCTCGCTGAGGCGGTGGCATGGACGGCACGCAGTCTGCCCGCACGGCCGTCGGTGCCCGTTCTCGCCGGCATGCGCCTCGAGGTCACCGAGGATCAGCGGCTGAAGCTGTCCGGCTTCGACTACGAGGTCTCCGCCGAGGTGACGCTCGAACTCCACACCGGTGAGCCGGGAGTCGTCCTGGTCTCGGGCAAGCTGCTCGCCGAGATCACCCGCGCGCTTCCCGCACAGCCTGTGGACTTCGTCGTCGAGGGCGCCAAGGCGGTCGTGACGTGCGGCAGCGCCCGCTTCACACTGCTCACCATGCCTGTGGAGGACTACCCCTCGCTCCCGGCCATGCCACCGGCCGCCGGGCGGGTCGGCAGCGACACCTTCGCCTCCGCCGTCGGCCAGGTGGCCGTCGCCGCCGGGCGGGACGACACGCTGCCCATGCTCACCGGCGTGCGGATGGAGATCGAGGGCGACCTGGTGACGCTCGCCGCGACCGACCGCTACCGGCTCGCCGTGCGTGAGCTCAGGTGGCAGCCGGACCAGGTGGACATCTCCGCCATCGCGATGATCCCCGGCAAGACGCTCGCCGACACGGCCAAGGCACTCGGCGGGACCGGGGCCGAGGTGGAGATCGCGCTCAGCTCGGCCGGCGGCACCGGCGAGGGCATGATCGGCTTCTCCAGCGCGGGGCGCCGGACCACCACGCGCCTGCTGGACCCGGAGTTCCCCAAGTACCGTTCGCTGCTGCCCACCGAGTTCTCCGCCAAGGCGGATCTGTCCACAGCCGCGTTCGTCGAGGCGGTCAAGCGCGTGGCCCTGGTCGCCGAGCGCAACACGCCGGTGCGGCTGGCGTTCAAGAGCGATGAGGTCGTGCTCGAAGCCGGCAGCGGCGACGAGGCGCAGGCCGTCGAGGCGCTGCCCGTGGACTACGAGGGCGACGAGATGAACATCGCCTTCAACCACCAGTTCCTGCTGGAAGGGCTGGGTGCGATCGACTCCGACGTCGCCCGCCTGCAGATGACCACGTCCACCAAGCCCGCCATCCTCACCGGGGGCAAGCCTGTGGACGACCCCGGCGCTCCCGACTACCGTTACCTGATCATGCCTATCCGCCTGTCCGGCTGAGAACGTCATCGGGGATGATGGAGGCCTGACAAGGGGGTTGGACTACATGCAGATCGGCATGGTCGGACTGGGCAAGATGGGTGGCAACATGGCCGAGCGGCTGCGCCGCGGCGGTCATGACGTGGTCGGATACGACCACAATGCCGAGGTCAGCGACGTGACCAGCTTGCAGGAGCTGGTCGAGCGGCTTCAGGCGCCACGCGCCATCTGGGTGATGGTGCCCGCGGGCAAACCCACCCAGCAGACGATCGACCGGCTGGGTGAGCTGCTGTCCGAGGGCGACCTGGTCGTCGACGGCGGAAACTCCCACTACGCCGACGACCAGAAGCACGCCGAGGAGCTCGCCGGGAAGGGCGTCAGGTTCGTCGACTGCGGGGTCAGCGGCGGCGTCTGGGGGCTCAAGAACGGCTACGCGCTCATGTGCGGCGGCGAGAAAGCCGACGTCGAGCACCTCATGCCGATCTTCGACACGCTCAAGCCCGAGGGCGAGGACGGTTTCGTCCACGCGGGAGACGTCGGGGCCGGGCACTTCGCCAAGATGGTCCACAACGGCATCGAGTACGCCATGATGCAGGCCTTCGCCGAGGGGTGGGAGCTGCTGGAGGCCGCGGACGTCGTCAAGGACGTCAGGGGCTCGTTCAGCAGCTGGCGCACCGGCACCGTGATCCGCTCGTGGCTGCTCGACCTGCTGGTGCGGGCGCTGGACGACGACGAGAAGCTGGAGCAGCTGCGGGGTTACGCACAGGACTCCGGCGAGGGCCGGTGGACGGTTCAGGCGGCTGTGGACCACGCGGTCCCGCTGCCGGCGATCACCGCCGCCCTCTACGCGAGGTTCGCCTCGCGGCAGGACGACTCCCCGGCGATGAAGGTGGTCGCGGCGCTGCGCAACCAGTTCGGCGGCCACGCGACCACCGCCGCCGAAGGTTCTGTGGACAAGGGCGCCGACGCGCCGGGGGCGGACGTCCGTCCACCGCGCGAAGCGGAGTGACCTCGGTTTTCCACAGGGTGTGCGCCGGTTGCCCCAGTGACGCTCGTGGCGCACTAACCTTCGTGGGGTGCACGTCGCCCACCTCTCGCTGACCGATTTCCGGTCCTACGCATCCGTGGAGCTCGGCTTGGAGCCGGGCGTCACGGCCTTCGTGGGGCCCAACGGCCAGGGCAAGACCAACCTGGTCGAGGCCCTCGGCTACGTGGCGACGCACTCCAGCCACCGGGTGGCCAGTGACGCGCCGCTGGTGCGTCAGGGCGCGGCCCGGGCGATCGTGCGCTGCGCCGTCCAGCGGGACGACCGGCGGGCGCTGGTGGAGCTGGAGATCAATCCCGGCCGGGCCAACCGCGCGCGGCTCAACCGCTCACCGGTGTCCCGGCCGCGCGATGTCATCGGCCTGCTGCGCACGGTGCTGTTCGCGCCGGAGGACCTGTCGCTGATCAAGGGCGACCCGTCGGAGCGGCGTCGCTTCCTCGACGAGCTGCTGGTGTCCAGGACGCCCCGGTTCGCGGGTGTGCGCGCCGACTACGACCGGGTGCTGAAGCAGCGAGGCGCGCTGCTGCGTACGGCCTCCCAGGCCCGCAGAGGCACCAGGAGCGGCCGGCGGGCCGAGGGGGACTCCGGGTTCGCGGCGGCGGGCGCCGGAGACGTCCTGAGCACTCTGGAGGTCTGGGACGCCCACCTCGCCAGGCACGGCGCGGAGTTGCTGCGCGCCAGGCTGGAGCTCATCGACGAGCTGCGCCCGTTGGTCGCCGGCGCCTATGCCTCGCTGGCCCCGACGAGCGCCCCCGCGACCCTGGCCTACCGCAGCACGTTGTCCACAGGCGAGGACGCCGCTGAGGACGAATCCCCCGGTGAGCGGGGATCTTCCGATGCACAGACGTTATCCACAGACTTGGGGAAAACCCTTGAAGAGCGGCTGCGCGAGCGGCTATTGGAGGTCCGTTCGGCCGAGATCGAAAGAGGCGTGACGCTCGTCGGCCCGCACCGCGACGACCTGATTCTCGGCCTCGGCGAGCTGCCCGCTCGCGGTTACGCCAGCCACGGCGAGTCCTGGTCGTTCGCGCTCGCGCTGCGACTGGCCGCCTATGACCTGCTGCGCGCCGACGGCGGCGACCCTGTGCTGATCCTCGACGACGTCTTCGCCGAGCTCGACACGCAGCGTCGCCGCCGGCTGGCGGAGATCGTCGCCCCCGCCGAGCAGGTGCTCATCACCGCGGCTGTGGACGACGACGTGCCGGCCGAGCTGGCCGGTGCCCGATTCGACGTAGCGGAGGGGAGTGTGACGCGTGTCCGTTGACGACGACCCCACGGCCCGGGGCGCCGCCATGGCCAGGGAGAAGCTGGCCCAGGCCAAGGCCGACGCCGCCAAGCGGGGGCAGCTCCCCCGGCGCGAGCCCCGCCGCAGGGCCGCCGGCCCGCGCCGGGACACGGGCGACCCGCAGCTCTTCGGGCGGGCGATCAGGGAGCTGCTGGCCGCCCGCGGCTGGGAGCGGTCGGCGGCCGTCGGCGCGGTGTTCGGCCGCTGGATCGACATCGTCGGCCCTGACCTGGCCGCCCACACCAAGCCGGAGTCGTTCGAGGACGGCGAGGTGCTCGTCGTGGCCGACTCCACGGCGTGGGCGACCCAGGTGCGGCTGCTCGCGCGCACCCTCGTACGCAGGCTCAACGAGGAGCTCGGCGACAACACCGTGACGAAGGTCAAGGTCAGAGGCCCGCAGAACGCCCCTCGACCGGCCGGTGGTTTACGGGTGACCGGAAGCCGTGGCCCCGGCGACACCTACGGTTAGGCGCCCCGGGCGATCAGAGAGCCTCAGACGCGTTGACCCCCAACCCCAGAGGGGGGGATGCTTGCCAGGGGGCAAAACGAGCTAGAGAGCATCACAGGCGCGTTCATTGCTACCTTCGGGCTCCAGAGCCGGTAGAATGAAAGCGGATTCCGGACACGTCCGCTTGCGTGTCACCCCGGCACCAAGCCGACTCCCCTGGGTGACCGCGCATCGGGGGCATTCACGACGGTGACGGGCACGGCAGGGGCAGCTTTGAAAGCAATCGCCTCCCCCGCCGCGTGTCCGCGGCAGGAGGATTTCGCAGTTGTCCTACGACGCTAGCTCAATCACCGTACTCGAGGGGCTTGAAGCCGTTCGCAAGCGCCCGGGTATGTACATCGGGTCGACCGGTGAGCGCGGCCTCCACCATCTCGTCTACGAAATCGTGGACAACGCGGTGGACGAGGCGCTCGCAGGCCACGCCGACCGCATCGACGTCACGCTGATGGCTGACAACGGTGTGCGCGTGATCGACAACGGCCGAGGCATCCCGACGGGCATCCACCCGGTCGAGAAGCGCTCGGCCGTCGAGGTCGTGCTCACCACCCTGCACGCCGGCGGAAAGTTCGACAGCCAGTCCTACGCGGTCTCCGGCGGCCTGCACGGCGTCGGCTCGGCCGTCGTCAACGCGCTGTCCACCGCCATGGACGTCGAGGTCAAGCAGAGAGGCCACTACTGGCGCGTCTACTTCGACCACTCCAGGCCGACGGCCCCCCTGGCCAGGGGCGAGGAGACCGACGAGACCGGCACGACCATCACCTTCTGGCCGGACCCGGACATCTTCGAGACCACCACCTGGAACTACGAGACGCTCTCGCGGCGCTTCCAGGAGATGGCCTTCCTCAACAAGGGTCTGACGATCACGATCACCGATGAGCGTCCCGACCACATCAACGGTGAGCCGCATCGGTCCGAATACTGCTACCAGGGCGGCCTGGCCGACTTCGTCAAGCACCTCAACGGCAAGAAGGAGCCGGCGCACGCGTCGATCATCGCCTTCGAGGAGGAGGGCGAAGGCGCCGCGGTCGAGATCGCGATGCAGTGGAACAACTCCTACTCGGAGTCCGTCTACACCTTCGCCAACACCATCAACACGGCCGAGGGCGGCACTCACGAGGAGGGCTTCCGCGCCGCGCTGACGAGCATCGTCAACCGCTACGCGCGCGAGCAGAAGTTCCTCAAGGAGGGCAAGGACGACAACCTCTCCGGTGAGGACGTCCGCGAGGGCCTGACCGCGATCATCTCGATCAAGCTGACGGACCCCCAGTTCGAGGGCCAGACCAAGACCAAGCTGGGCAACACCGAGGCCAAGTCGTTCGTGCAGAAGGCCTGCAACGACCATCTGCGCGACTGGTTCGAGCGCAACCCCGGCGAGGCCAAGGACATCATCAACAAGTCGCTGCAGGCCTCCCGGGCCCGCATGGCGGCTCGCCAGGCCCGCGACCTGACCCGGCGCAAGTCCCTGCTGGAGTCGGGCAGCGGCCTGCCCGGCAAGCTGGCCGACTGCCAGTGGAACGACCCGGAGAAGTGCGAGCTGTTCATCGTCGAGGGTGACTCGGCCGGTGGCTCCGCCAAGGGCGGCCGCGACTCGCGCTTCCAGGCGATCCTCCCCATCCGCGGCAAGATCCTCAACGTGGAGAAGGCGCGGATCGACAAGGTCCTGAAGAACAACGAGGTCCAGGCCCTGATCACCGCGCTGGGCACCGGCGTGCACGACGAGTTCGACATCGCCAAGCTGCGCTACCACAAGGTCATCCTGATGGCGGACGCCGACGTCGACGGCCAGCACATCAACACGCTGCTGCTGACCTTGCTGTTCAGGTTCATGCGGCCGCTGATCGAGGCCGGGCACGTCTACCTGTCCTGCCCGCCCCTCTACAAGATCAAGTGGGACCGTAAGGGCGACGACGCCTCCTACGCCTACTCCGACCCCGAGCGTGACGCGGTCATCCAGGCCGGCATCGCCGCGGGGAAGCCCGACCCCCGGGCCCGCGACAACATCCAGCGCTTCAAGGGTCTGGGCGAGATGAACGCCTCCCAGCTCTGGGAGACCACCATGAACCCCGAGACGCGGCTGCTGCGCCTGGTCACGCTCGACGACGCCGCGCAGGCCGACGACCTGTTCAGCGTGCTCATGGGCGAAGACGTGGAAGCCCGGCGCGACTTCATCATCCGCAACGCACGCGACGTCCGCTTCCTCGACGTCTAGCGGCCTCTAGCCGTCGGTACGGATTCCGCTACCTGCGGGGACCGCTCGACACGGCTCCCTGTACCACGAAGAAGGACCACAACCAGTGACGGAAGTGAACACCACTCCCCCGGCTGATCGCATCGAGCCTGTGGACATCCAGTCCGAGATGCAGCGCAGCTACATGGACTACGCGATGTCCGTCATCGTGTCCAGAGCGCTGCCCGACGTCCGCGACGGACTCAAGCCGGTGCATCGCCGGGTGCTGTACGCGATGTACGACGGTGGCTACCGTCCCGACCGCGGCTACTTCAAGTGCGCGCGCGTCGTCGGTGACGTGATGGGCTCCTATCACCCGCACGGCGACACCTCCATCTACGACGCGCTCGTACGGCTGGCGCAGCACTGGTCGCTGCGTTATCCGCTGGTCGACGGGCAGGGCAACTTCGGCTCGCCGGGCAACGACCCGGCGGCGGCGATGCGCTACACCGAGTGCAAGCTCGCGCCCATCGCCATGGAGATGCTGCGCGACATCGACAAGGACACCGTCAACTTCCGGCCCAACTACGACGGCAAGTCGCAGGAGCCGGACGTGCTGCCGGCGCGCTTCCCGCAGCTGCTCGTCAACGGGTCCGGCGGCATCGCGGTCGGCATGGCCACCAACATCCCGCCGCACAACCTGCGCGAGGTGGCCGGCGCGGTCAAGTGGTGCCTGGAGAACCCGGAGGCCGAGGACGAGGAGCTGCTCGAAGCGTCGATGCGGCTCGTCAGAGGGCCGGACTTCCCCACCAAGGCGCTGATCGTCGGACGCCGGGGGATCGAGGACGCCTACCGCACCGGCCGCGGCTCGATCACCATGCGCGCCGTGGTCGAGGTCGAGGAGGACGGCAAGGGCCGGCAGGCACTGGTCGTCACCGAGCTGCCCTACCAGGTCAACCCGGACAACCTCGCCCTCAAGATCGCCGAGCTGGTCCGCGAGGGCAAGCTCTCGGGGATCGCCGACGTACGCGACGAGAGCTCCTCCCGGGTCGGCCAGCGGCTGGTGATCGTGCTCAAGCGCGACGCGGTCGCCAAGGTCGTGCTCAACAACCTCTACAAGCACACCCAGCTTCAGGACACCTTCGGCGCCAACATGCTGGCGCTGGTCGACGGTGTGCCGCGTACGCTCAGGCTCGACCAGTTCATCCGGTACTACGTGGCCCACCAGATCGAGGTCATCGTCCGCCGGACGCGCTACCTCCTGCGCAAGGCCGAGGAGCGCGCGCACATCCTGCGTGCGCTGCTCAAGGCCCTCGACCGGCTCGACGAGGTCATCGCGCTGATCCGCTCCTCGGAGTCGGCCTCACACGCCCAGCAGGGCCTGATGTCGATGCTGGACATCGACGAGATCCAGGCGCAGGCCATCCTGGACATGCAGCTGCGCAAGCTCGCCGCCCTGGAGCGCCAGGCGATCCAGGACGAGTTCGACCACCTGATGACGCAGATCGCCGAGTACAACGCGATCCTCGCCAGCGAGGCCCGCCAGCGCGAGATCGTCAACGAGGAGCTCGGCGAGATCGTCGCCAAGTTCGGCGACGAGCGGCGCACGGAGATCATCGCGCACGACGGCGACATGTCGATCGAGGATCTCATCGCCGAGGAAGAGGTCGTCGTCACCATCACCCGTGGTGGCTACGCCAAGCGCACCAAGACCGACCTTTACCGGGCGCAGAAGCGCGGCGGCAAGGGTGTGCGGGGGGCGCAGCTGCGTCAGGACGACATCGTCGACCACTTCTTCGTCACCACGACCCACCACTGGCTGCTGTTCTTCACCAACAAGGGCCGCGTCTACCGGGTCAAGGCGTACGAACTGCCAGATGCCGGGCGTGACGCGCGCGGCATGCACCTGGCGAACCTGCTCGCCATGCAGCCGGACGAGACGGTCATGGAAGTCCTCGCCATGCGCGACTACAACGTCGCCCCCTACCTCGTGCTGGCCACCCGCAGCGGCCTGGTCAAGAAGACCCGCCTGTCGGAGTACGACTCCCCCAGGACCGGCGGCCTCATCGCGATCAACCTGCGCGACGACGACGAGGTCATCGGGGCCCGGCTGGTCTCCGAAGAGGACGACCTGCTGCTCGTGTCCCGGAACGCGCAGTCCATCCGGTTCACCGCCACCGACGACGCGCTGCGCCCCATGGGCCGGGCGACCAGCGGTGTCATCGGCATGAGATTCCTCGACGGTGACGAACTTCTCGCCATGAATCGCATCGGTGATGGCCATCATGTGCTTATCGCCACCCGAGCCGGGTACGCAAAACGGACCCCCGTGGAGCAATATCCGGTGCAAGGACGTGGCGGCAAGGGCGTGCTGACTGCAAAGATCGTGAGTGCCCGTGGCAAGCTGATCGGAGCCGTCATGGTCAACCCGGAGGATGAGGTCTTCGCGATCACATCCGCAGGCGGGGTGATCCGGACGAGTGCGGGTGAGATCAAGCAGTCCGGCCGCCAGACCATGGGAGTGCGATTGATGAACCTCGCCGAAGGCGACAGCGTGGTGGCCCTCGCCCGGAACGCCGAGTCCTTGGAGACTTCGGTGGAGAGTGAGGAAGACGGGGGAGGAGAGTAGGTCATGAGCACCCAAGGTGGTGGCCCCCGGACCAAACCGGTCCGGGAGAACGGCCAGCAGCAACAGCAGCCGCAGCGGCCCTCAGGCAACGAGGGCCCCAAGCCAGTCGATGAGGAGGGAGCCGCCGGGCCTCAGCCGGCGGTGCAGCCTGACGGGGCACCGCCCGCACGCCCGCAGCAGCCACCCAAGCCTGGGCAGTCTGGGCCTGGGCCTGGGCCTGGGTCTGGCCAGCAAGGTCAGCCTGGGCAGGCGGAGCCGGAGGGTGGCGAGACCGTACGCATGCGTGCCTCGTCGCTCACCACTGAGGCTCCCCCACCCCCCATCGAGCTGCGCAAGAAGAAGTCGTCGAACTCCGCGGGAGCCCGCCTCCCGCGCAAGGCTCACCTGGTCCTGCGCCGCGTCGAGCCGTGGTCGGCCATGAAGTTCAGCTTCGTGGTGTCGCTGGTCTGCTTCGTCGTGCTGTTCGTGGCGGTCGCCGTCCTGTACGGCGTGCTGTCGGCCTTGGGCGTGTTCGACTCCCTCGTGGAGCTGGTCAACCAGCTCGGCCAGGGCGAGCAGGGGCAGAGCTCGATCCCCATCGACATCGCGTCATGGTTCGAGCCGGTCCGCATTCTCGGCTACACCGCCCTCATCGGCGCCGTGAATGTCGTGCTGATCACCGCCCTGGCGACGCTGGGGGCGGTCATCTACAACGTCGCCTCCGACCTCGTGGGCGGCGTCGAAGTGACCTTCAGCGAGGCGGAGTAGTACGCGGGTCGCGCCGCACCCTGGGTTGTCCACGGGTGCGGCGCGAGTAGCTCACCGGAGGCGGTAAGCTTTTCCCGTCCGAACAACCGGTTCGCCTCCGCTCTGCGGATGCGATACCGTTTCGGTGTGTGCGGGGCTATAGCTCAGACGGTTAGAGCGCTTCCCTGATAAGGAAGAGGTCCCAGGTTCAAGTCCTGGTAGCCCCACAGAGTTTTCCCATTTCATAGGCCGTTTCCCGGAGATCGGGAGACGGCCTTTTGATCGTTGGCCATCAATTTGCCATCAAGAGGATCCGTGAGGCTGCTGCCCCCGGCTGTAGCCGTTTCCCTCTGCCGAGCAGCGTCTGGACCCGGCTCAACGTCCAGCGCTGGTCGTCTCCGTGCGCCAGCGGCCCTCGATTCAGCTTGGCCTCCAGCTGAGCCCACTACCCGTAACTCGCGTGACGGCAGTGCGAAGACACCGTGGAAGCTCGCGGGGCGGGCAGCCGCTCCTAGGCCGCCTGCGAGACGGCAACTGCAGTCGGCTGCCGGAAGTCGGTGCTGGACCGGGTCAGGACAGCGCGTACTTCCAGGACAGGGCCTGGAAGTCGTCGCGTGGATCTGTCTCCCGAGATGGTTGCGCTGTGCTGGGAGAAGGGGCTTGAAGCCCATGTGATGGACTTCCTGCATCTCGACTTCCCGCCCGGATCCTTCGACGCGGTTCATGTCCTGTGCCCTGGGGCGCTTTCAGCGGTTGCGGATGCCGCAGGCGACCCGTTCGGCGGAAGCCGTCATCTGCCGAAGTCGGCCGTTTCGTCCGCGTGCAGGGTGCCGTAGACGTGCTGAAGCAGGGCGACGAGGCGTTCGACGTCATGCTCGTCCAGGTCCACGAGTAGTCGCGCCTCCGCGTCGCGCAGCCTTTCCCGCACCCTTCTGTACAGATGGCGCCCCTTGTCGGTGATGGAGGTGTCGATGACCCGGGCGTTCTCCTTGCGCGCCTGCCGTGTCACGAGTTCCGCCTCGGCCAGTTGTGCGAGGGCGGCGCCCATCGACTGGGCGGTGACGTGGCTCTTCCTGGCCAGATCCGCGGCCGACATGTCACCCTCGCGGGCGAGGTGGCTCAGCGCGCCGAGCTGCGCACGGGTGAGGCCCATCGGCCGCAGGACGCGGTCGAGGTCATGGCCGATGAGGTAGCTCAGCTGGTAGATCAGATAGTAGGGCCGGGTGAGCGGGTCGACTTCGTCCACATCTGCAGCGGCCATTTGACAACTCCGTGTTGAACATCGTGAGGACACTGATATAAGCTGCCTTATATAAGGCGGCTTACACGAGTGCCTTCGTGATCGAGAACATGCTCACCAGCGTTAGGCAGGAGCGCAGGCAACCATCATCCCCTGTGCTCCTTCCGGCCCGGAACTTCGCCCCTCCAGCGCGCGCCTGACCGGCAGTGCGGGCGAGGGGCACCGTAAAGGATCATGGCACGGCCGCGCCGTCGCGGAGCTCAGGGGTCTCGGTGGCGGCGGCCATGCGTCCGGCACCGGAACCGCGAGAAATGATTCGTATCAGGGCAACTCGACTCGAATGCCCTGATAGCACCCATATTCCTGACCGGTCACCGCTCGATACGAGTCAATTCGGTCCTTTCTTTCCCTTCCGGCAGAACCAGGACGGAAGGTCCCTGTAGCCGGTTGCCCGCCCCCCAGCAAAGCAATTCTCAAGCGCGGCAATCTCCGTCGTACCTGGTGCGTGCTCTGCGGCACGCTCCATCACTGGCGTGCGAAAGGACAGGTCATGCGCCCACGCCTCATGGATGATGTTCGATATGTCGAATGCCAGGAGGGTGTTTACCTACAAAGCGGACTGGGCTCCTGCATTATCAAGGGTCGGCATGTTTTCCCATGGGTCAACGGTCTCGCGCCGCGTCTGTCCGGCGACCGGGAGCTGGAGGAGATCACCCAGGGCCTGCCCGACGCGCACAGGGAGATGGTGGAAGGGCTTGTCCGGACGCTGGCCGATCATCGCTTCGTCGTCGACGCGCGCGACGACCGAGCACACAGCCTTTCCGAGCGGGAGCTGACGGAGTACGCATCCGAGATTTCGTTCATCCGCTATGGGTACGACTCGCCGGAGTGGCGCTTCCAGCAGGTGCGGGACGCGCGAATCCTGCTCTACGGCCAAGGCCCGGTCCTCGCCGCGGTCGCCCAGGACGGGCTGCGGTCGGGTTGGCGGCGACTGCGCATCCTCCCCCGCGCGGGCGAAACCATCCTCCGAGCGGCGGCCGAACGTGCCCGGCGGGACGAGGGACAGCAGATCATCGTCGAGACGGCGGGACCGGATCCGGCCGGTGACCCGCTGCTGCGGGACGGCATCGCCGACGCCGATCTCGTGGTGCACGTCGCGTCCGGAGACGACGCCGAGGCGCTGCTCGCGACCGCCCGGAGGTGCGCCGACGCCGGCGTCGCGCTGGCGCAGGTGCTGGTACGCGATGCGGACGTGTGGGCGACACCGGTCTACGAGCGGGACCACCGGCTTGTGGAATCGGGGTGGCGATGGCTGGTCGCCGGTCAAGCCGAACGGCGAGAGACCGGCGTCTCATGGCTGACCGGACCGGTGCCTTCGCTGATCGCCGCCCCCGTCGTCCTCGCCTGCTTCCGCCACCTGGCGAGGATGCGTCCCGAGCGGACGGGCACGCGCTCCGGATCCCGGATCGACGGGACGATGACGCGCACCGACCTGGAAAGCCTCACCACGACCGCGCACCGGTTCCACCCTCACCCCGCCGGCGGCCCGGCGGCGGGCACAGCGGCGGGCACAGCGGCGGGCGCGGCGGCGACGCAGGACACGATCGCCTCCCTGCGGGCAGCGGAGCGTGTCTCGCAGGGGGACCTGCTCGCCCGCGCCCGCTTGTTCGTGGACCCCTACCTCGGACCACTGCGTTCGCTTGACGAGGAGGACCTGCCGCAGGTGCCGCTCGCCCTGTGCCGGGCCACGGTGACCGATCCGTACGGCCGTCGCCCACCTTCGGCGGTGGAGCCGGTCGTCGCATGGGGCTCCGACCGCGAGACCGCACGCGTTCGGGCGGTGCTGGCAGCCCTCGCCGCCTACGGGTCCCTGGTGGCCGAGCACGAGTCCCAGCAGGCCGGTGACCGGGCCACCGCCTGGGGGATGGACCTGCTGACCGGGGCCGTGCGCCGGGTGCCGTTCACCGGCGGTGACCCGGCCACGAAACGGCGGGCGTACGCGGCACCTCTCGGCGCCGCGGCCGGGCTGTGCTGGGACGAGGCCGTGGGGGCCGGCCTCCTGGCGCACTTCGAAGCACTGCCGGTCCTGGGGGAAGAGGCCGGCGCGCCCAGCGTCGATCCGGTACGGGAGTCCGGAGACGGCGACGGTGTCCTCGATACGGTACGGCTGCTTGAGCGTACCGGTGAGGTGTTCGAGTTCCGGGATCACAGCGCCGCGGTGGGGCTGCCCGCCTACACGGTGACCGCCGCAGGCGGGGCGGTGACGAGATCGGTGGCCTCGGCTCCCGATCAGGCCCTGCGTCACGCGGCGGAGCATGCCCTGCTGAGCTGGCAGGCCCGGGTCGAAGGGCGGCCCGAGGCCGTCCCTTCGTCGCGGCGATGGGCTGCGGGCGGGCCGCCGGACCCGGCTTTCCTCGCCTTGAGGCTGCTGCGCGTCACCGGCCGCACCCCTGTGGTCGTACCGCTCGTCCGGGACGACGTGGCCGGCTCGTTACTGCCCTTCGTGGTCCAGGTGGTGCTGTGTGATGACTGAGGTGCGGGCGGACCCGTTCAGACCGCGGGCGCAGGTGGAGCAGGACGTCGCCGTCATCGGCACCGGGCAGATCGCCCGGGCCGTCGCTGCCCGTGGCGAGGGCCGGATCACCTACCTCGCCGTCGATTCGGTGCACGACCTGTCGACCGGCGTCGCGGGCGAGAGCGGATACTCGGCGCTCGTCGTCGTCTCGCGTGGCTCGGTGCACACGGGCGAGCGGGCGGTCCAGGAGTACGCGTCGGTTCGGAGGATGCCCTGGCTGCCCGTCCATGTCGACGCTGGGTGGATCACCGTCGGCCCGCTGGTGCGTCCGCCGAGACCGGGGTGCCCGCTGTGCGTACGGCGTAGGCAGAGCCGCAACCGGATCGACGCGGCGGCCCGGCGCCTGCTGCGCGACCGGCCGCAGCCGGCGGCGCAGGAGACCGGTGACTCGATGGCCCCGCCGATGCTGGCCACGGCCGTGGCCCGGTTGGTGCGGGACGAGGTGGAGACGGCGTCCGCCGGCGCGTGCGCGGCCCGAACCGACGGCGCCATCCTGCGCCTGTCCTTGCTGGACGCGTCGGTGCGCCGACATCGGTTCCTCCCCGACCCGTGGTGCCCACGCTGCTCCGACCTGCCGTCGGATACCGGGCTGGGGGTCGCGCTACCCCGCCGACCGCTGGTCAAGGCGGCCCCCGGCGAGTTCCGGCTGCACAATCTGCACAGCTGGGTCGCGGACCGCTACGTGGACGCGGAGACCGGTCTGATCGCCTCCGTGGAGGCCGGGTCGCTCGCCGGGACGCCCAGCGCCGTGGCCCGCCTGGTGCCGGCCCGGATCCACAGCGACTCCCAGCACGGTTTCGGCCGGGCCGTGGACTACCGCTCCGCCAGGCTCACCGCACTGGCGGAGGCGCTGGAACGCAGTGCGGGCGAGCGGCCGGGGGGCCGCAGGAGCGCCGTGCGAGGGTCGTACGAGGAACTCGCCGACGACGCGATCGACCCCCGCACTCTCGGCACGCCCCCGGAGGAGCTGTATCGGCTGCCGGATTACCCGTTCGTGCCGTTCGCGCCCGATCAGCGGACGAACTGGGTGTGGGGATACTCGTTCAAGCGGTCCGCTCCCGTGCTGGTTCCGGAGTCCATCGCCTACTACGGCAGGCGTCCGGAGACCGGGCCGCACTGGGTGTTCGAGACGTCCAACGGTTGCGCCGCCGGTTCCTGCCTGGAAGAGGCGATCCTTTACGGCCTGCTGGAGATCGCCGAGCGGGACGCGTTCCTCATGACCTGGTACGCCCGCCTCGCCGTGCCGCGCGTCGACCTGGATTCGGCGGCCGACCGGAGGATCCCGCTGATCGAGGAGTTGCTCACGCGGCGCTTCGGATGTGAGGTCATGGTCTTCTCCACGATGCTGGAGCAGCGGGTGCCGGCGTTTCTGACCTTCGCGGTGAACCGTACGGGGAAGGCCCGGCCGGCGATGGCGTTCGCGGCCGCGGCACACCTCGATCCCGAGCGGGCCGTGCGGTCGGCCCTGTGGGAGCTCGCCGCGCTGCTGGAGGGACTGACCGCCGGGCTCGATCTCGGCGCCGTCGAGCCGATGCTGGCCGATCCCCTGCTGGTACGCGACATGGAAGACCACGCGGCTCTCTACACGCATCCGGCGACGCTCCCGCGGGCGGACTTCCTGGACGGCGACAGGCCGTGGCTGCCGCTGAGCGCGGTCTCCGCCAGGGCGGGGTGGCCGCGCCACGCGGACCTCTCGGACGACCTGCACGAGCTGGTCGGACGGTGGCTGGCAGAGGGCATGGACGTCATCGCCGTCGACACCACCTCCACCGAGCAGGCGGCCGGCGGATTCGCGTCCGCCAAGGTCATCGTCCCCGGCACGCTGCCGATGACCTTCGGCCACCGGTTCCGCAGGACGGAGGGCCTGCCGCGGCTGCTGACCGTGCCCAGGCTGCTCGGTCACCGGGACCGCGACCTGCGCCCCGAGGAGATCAACCCGCATCCCCACCCGTTTCCGTAGCGCTGCCACCTCGGTCTGGAGGGACAGAATGATCGGCAAGACCGTGTGGGCCGCCGATCCGCCGAAGCCGCCGCCCCCGGGGGAGGCGACCCGCCGCTTCCTCGCGGTGGCGGTGGACGGGCCGTCGGCCGCCCCCGCCGCGAGCGCCGCGAAGGCGACCGGCGCGTTCAAGCGGTACGCGGACACCGAGCGCCTGAACCTGCCCGATGACCGGCAGGAGGCGCCGTTCGCCGCCGGTCCGGAGCTCATCGGCCACCTGCTGCGGCACCTTCTCGGGATCGGCCGGTTCGGCTGGGCCTATGACGTACCCGTGCTGGGGGAATGGTCCGGCGCCGCCCAGGCCGTGACCGTCCGGGTGCACCGGCCGGTTCCGTCCGGCGGCGCGCTGTATCCGATCGAGGCGTATCTCGCCGGATCCGGCGGGTCCCCGGCGGGGCTGTACCACTACGATCGCGCGCATCACGCGCTGCAGCGCGTACGAGAGGGCGATCACCGTACGGCGCTGCTGGAAACGCTCACCGCTCCCCCTGCCACGCCGCCCGACCTGATGATCGTCCTGACGTCGGTGTTCTGGCGGACGGGCATCGCTTATGGCGATTTCGCCTACAAGATCCAGTGCCAGGAGACGGGCGCGCTCGTGGCGCAGTCGCTGGCCCTGACCGAGGATCTCGATCTTTCCGTCCGGCTTCACCTGGACTTCGACGGTGCCTTGATCGACCGCCTGCTGGACCTGCCGAAGGGGGCCGAAGGCGCACTCGCCGTACTCGGCGTGACGGGGACGGCATCGGAGGCCCCGAGGCCGGCCCGTACCGGGACGGCGCCGAGCGCGCGGGAACTCATCGCCAGGCAGGCCGCCGAGACGGTCGACCCGCCTCCGTCGGTGACCGCCTCGCTGCCGTATCTCGCCGCCCTGCACACCGCCGCCACGGTTCCGGGCGGAGGGGCGGGGACAGGCGGGAGCCCGAGCTCGGGACCCGCCCGCCCTGTCGGCCCGGGACCGCCGTGCGGCGATGACCCTTCCGTACGGCTGCCGGAGCCGGTGCCCGTCCGGTTGCGCGCGGGCATCGGCCACCGCAGGTCGGCCCCAGCCGGATTCGAGCCGGCGCCCATCCCCTCGGACGTGTTCGCGAGCATCCTCGCAGCTGCGGCAGGTGGCTACCCGGGAGATCTGGAGGGCACGCACGAAGGGCCGGTCACCTGCGCGCTGTACGCGTGGGCGTTGCGGGTGGACGGTGTGCCGCCGGGCGGCTACCGATACGACCCGGGGAGCCGCCGGCTCGGCGTCGCCATACCGTGGCAGGGACTCGACGAGATCGCCGGGCGGTTGCGGCCGCTCACCGCGCTCGCTCTTCGCGAGGCGGCGGCGGTGATCCTCCCGGTCGGCGACCCCCTCGAAGGCGTCGCGAGGTTCGGCGACATGTGGTGCCGCCTCCAGCTGATCGAGTCCGGGGTTCTCGTCCACCGTGCCACCCTCGCCGCTACCGCGCTCGGGCTCACGGCCCGAATCCACTCCGACGTCTGCGGCGAGGCGACGGACACGACACTCGGACTGCGCGGGCCGGGCCATCGCAGCCTCAGCGCCCTGCTCGTGGGCAGATCTCCGCGCCGCTCCCCCGTCCGATGGGACCTGTGGCCGGTCGCCGACCGGTACAGGCCCACCTGACACTTCCCCCACACTTCCCACGCCGACTGCGTGGGAGCGCCGATCGAGAGGAGAGCGCATGCAACGAGCCCCGCCGGGCCTGTTCTGAAGTGTCTCGAGTGAGCTCCCTTTCCCGGTACAGGCCCAACGACCAGGAGGTATTCATGCAGGAAAGTTCCCTGTTCGACCTGTCGGCTCTGACCGTCGAGTCGATCAGCGTGATGGCGGCCGCGCCCATCGAAGGTGTCAGCGAAGGCCACGGCATGACCGAGCTCAGCGCGAGCAGGCCGTGCACATGTGCCTGTGCGTGCCCCTGTAACAGCTCGCCGAGTTTCGTCGAAGACGACGTTCTCTAGTTTTTGGCAACTGCCGGTCACCAGGTGACCGCGGGCGGCGTCCGGGTGTCTCCGGTGCATCGGGGACGCCCGGACGTCGCGAACGACGGGTGAGGGAGGGGTTGTCTTGACGCTCGGCTCGGGAGCGCGGGGACCACGAGGCGAGGGATACGCGGCGGGCGCGGTGTTCGGTGTGCGCGTCGCCGGCATCCCGGTGGAGCGCGTGGCCGCCCTCCGCTTCCGCCGTACGTGGTCGCGGGTGGACGAGGTGATCCGGCTGGACGGGCAGGTGGCGGCCGAGGGCGCGCGCCTCGCGGACATCCTGCATGAGCTGATCGGACGTGAGGTGATCGCGGCGGGGCGGCGACCGGAACTCAAACCGGCCCTCGTCGCCCTTCGACGTGATCTTTTCGCCGGGCGCAGGCAGGCCCCGGCCCCGCGTCTGGACCCCGGTGATCGTCGATTTCCTCCCCGGGCCGGTGGCCGGGCGGGTGTCCACCTGGCTCGACGATCTCGATCGGCTGACCCGGGCGCGGTCGGTGATCTCCGGGCTGCTGGATCGGGAACTCGCCGAGAAGACGGCCGTTCTGCGCGATGCCACCCGGCTCTTCGAGTTCCGGCAAGGCCTGGCGCAGAGCAGCCCGGACCTGTCGCAGCGCCTGGACGCGTGGCAGGACGCCCCGAGCGATGTCGTGCCCGCCCGGCAGACGCTGCTCCGGCTCGCCAAGTACCTTGCGCGGGCCGCCATGAAGACCAGCCCGTACGCGACGTTCACCGCCAGCGGCCTCGGAAAATGGCGCGCCGACGGCGCCTCCGCCGTGTTCTCCGACGAACTCCTGACGTTGGGGGTCGCCGAACCAGATCGGTTGCTCCTGCACGCCTTCTGGCAGTGGTCGGCACGACTGCCGGGACTGCGGGACGGCGTCGCACTGCGGGTCAACTCGACTGCCGTCGAGGAGGACGGCCGCGTCTGGTTCCTCGGCCACCGCCCCGCCGAACCCATCAACTCGGTCCCGGCGAGTGAATCCCTGCGCGCGGTCCTCGATCTCATCCGGTCCGTCCCCGGCGCCACGCGCGGCGAGGTGGCCGGAAGGCTGATCTCCCGCGACGCTGGCGAGCACGTCGACCACCTGCTCGGCATGCTGATCGACAGTGGTCTGGTGGAGCAGCGCACCCCCTTCTCCGATCAGGCCGCCGACGCACTGCCCAAGCTGATCGACTGGCTTGAGCGGGCGCCTTCGGCTTCGACCGGCGATCAACCGCGGGCGCTGGAGTCGCTGAGGGCGATCGCCGAGGCGGTGGACGCGTACGCGCGCCAACCGGACGGAGGGAAACGCCGCTGGCGGGCGGGCGTCGACCGGTTGGCCGAACGGATGGCGCCCGACGCCCGACCGCCCGGGCCCGGCCTGCCATCCCGCCGCCTCGTGCACGAGAGCTACGTGCTCACGGGTCCGGTCGTGAGCTGGCCGAGCGCGAGCCTGCGGCGGGTGCACGACGACATGGACCGCGTCCGCCGATTCCTCGCGCTGCTCGATCTGAGCCTGCCGCTGAAGATCGCCCTCGCCGACTACTTCCTCCAGGCGTACGGGCCGGGTGGCTCGGTGCCCTTTCTCGCGTTCTACCGGCACGTCCACGACATGGGGCCGCTGGCCGGCAGCGTCGCGGGGCTCGCGGTCCGGAGATTCCTCGGCCAGGGGGGCGACGCGGCCGGTCGCCGTTCCGACCCCGGCCCGCGTGTGGCGCGGCTCCGCGAGCTTCGCCGTACGGCATGGGACTTCCTGCACGCGGCCCAGGAGAAGGCCGGCGAGGGGAACCCGCTGCCGCCTCGGTCGCTGGATGAGCTGATGGCCTGCTGGCCGGGCTTCATCCGCCCGACCGCGTCGATATCGGTATACGGGCAGCTGATGACGGCGCCCGAGGGGCCGCGGCTGGTCGTCAACTCGGTGTTGGCGGGGCCGCGCAGAGGGGTGGGGAGGATCCGGCATCTGCTGACGACCGCGGGCGATCGGGCTCCTGACCCCGTTCCGGGTGACGGGGACACGACGCTCGCGGAGATTCGCATCGATCACGGCAGTAATCTCGACCTCCATCCGCGAGTGTTGCCGGTCATCGACTACCCCTTCACCGGCGGGGACGACGCCGAGGCGGTGATCCCGCCGACCAGTCTGCGCGTCGAGTACGACCCGGACCACGAGCTGCTGGTGCTGCGCGGTACCGATGGCTCGGCGATCCGTCCGGTGCATCTGGGGCTGACCTCCGAGATGTTCCTCCCGCCCGCGCAGTCGTTCCTGATCCGCGGCTTCGGGTGCAACCCGACCGTGATGATGCCCGGCTGGGCATTGCGAGGCGGTTTGAAACCCCTGACGTCCATCGCCGTGGAGCACTCGCCGCGGCTCACGATCGGCGCCGTGGTGCTGGCGCGGGAGCGCTGGCGCATGCGCGCGGGGGAGTTCCCGGCGCCGGGCAAGGGCGAGGATCGGGGCGTCTACCTGGTTCGGCTGGCGCGATGGCTCGATGGGCACGGGATACCGCGCGAGTTCTTCGCCCGGGTCGTGAGTGTGCGCGACGGCGCCGGTTCGCTCGGCAAGAGCAGAAAGCCCGTGTACGTCGACGTCACCAACTGGTTCCTGCTCCAGGACTTCGTTCGAGTGCTCGACGATGCGGATCGTCTGGTGGTGCTGGAGGAGGCGCTTCCGGCCATGCCGGACCTTCCCCGGTACGGCGATCACGGCTCGCGCGTCACGGAGTACATCTTCGATCTGACGAAAAGGTGAAGGATATGTCCGTCCGCACGGATTCCGCGTGGCACAGCGCGCACGTCTACTACCACGACAAGGACAAGTCCGGGCTGCTGGTCGGCGCCGTGGCGCCCCTGCTCGATGGATTGGCGGAGGTGACGGAAGCGGTCTTCGTCGTCCCGCACTGGCGCCGGGGGCCGCACCTTCGGATCAACGTCCGCGCGCGTGACCACGACTGGTCCGAGGTGATCCGCCCGGCGATCGAGGAAACGATCGGGGCCTATCTGCGGGAGCATCCGTCCACGACCCGGCTCGACGAGCGGTCCCTGCTCCCGGAGCACCGGCTACTCGCCGAGCGGGAGCAGGAGATCGGGCCGCTGACCCCGTGGCGCCCCGACAACACGATCGACTTTCCGCCGTTCCAGTCCCGTCGGCATGCGGTGGGGGGAGACCAGGAGGTGGCGGATCTGATCATGGGCTTCTCCATCGAGAGCAACAGGCTCTATTTGGATATGTCACGTCATATCAGGGAGGGGAGGGACCGTCTCGACCTGCTCATGCTGACCTTGATGTTCACCACCGCCCACGCCGTGGGCGGGCTGCGGCGCAACGTCGGGTCCTTCCGCGCGCACTCCGAAGGCTTCCTCGACGCGTGCGGCCGGCCCGACATCTGGCGGTCGGCGTTCGAGGCGAAGTACCGGGAACATCGTGACCTGGTCGTCGGCCGCATGCGCGCCGTCGCCCGCACCCTGGACGGCATCCATGATGACGCTTCCGGCGGCGCCTCGAACGGCCTCCCCGCCGAGCCGCTCCCGTTCGTCCGCGAGTGGGCCGAGCTGGTCACCCGCCACGCCGAACGCGCCGATCCGATCATCGACAGCGGCGTGCTGACCACGCTCTCCGCCGCCGACGGAGTCACCTTCGAGGCGGCGCGCCTCAGCGAGTACCTCCGCCTGGGGCTGACCAATGACGAGTTCCTGAGAAGGGGACACGGCAACCCCGCGTTCCTGCGTTACCGCGTGGTGCTGAACAACACGTACTCGTACCTGACCCGGATGGGCCTCGCGCCGCGCGAACGCGGCCTCCTGTGCTATCTGGCGGCCAACGCCATCGAGGACGTGTACGACGTGTCGGCGATCGAATTCCTGCGGAAGTTCGTCGCCGAGCATCCGGGGCCGCGCGTCGCGTCACCCCCGGAACAGCCGTGACCGAATCCTCATGGGTGAGCGCCCACGTCTTCCGGCACGACGACCTCGACGAACTTCTGCTGACCCAGGTCGCCCCCCTGATGTCCGAACTCGTCGCCGACGATCTCGTCCTCGGCTTCTTCTATCTGCGCTACTGGGAAGGCGGCCCGCACGTACGGCTCCGCATGCGGGCCGCCACCGCGCACCTCGGCGAGGTGCGCGAACGGGTGAGCGGTCGGCTCGGCGCCTACCTTCGCGCCGAGCCGTCCCGCCACCCGATGAACCCGGCCGACTACACGCGACTCGCCGCCGACTTAGCCGCCCTTGAGGGCCATCTTGGGTATGAGCGGCGCCTGCTCCCGCCGGACACCATCCGGTTCGTCCCCTACCCGCCCGAACACCTCTCCTTCGGCCACGGGGCGTCGCTGGCCTCCGTGGAACACCATTTCTGCGAATCCACGGCGGTGGCCCTCGATGTCCTGTGGGCGCCTCCACCCGAGCGCGTGTCGGCGGCGATGGTGATGACCCTGGCCGCACTGCTGTCTCTTCCGGCCGACGCCCGCCTCCTCAAGCAGGCTGGAACGATGACGAACAGCCCCGAGCCGGACACCTCCGACGCGACGGAGGAGAAGGCGGCCTGGGCCCGCTCCCGGAACGAACTGACCGCCATGGCCGAACGGCTACGCACCGCGGACCTCTCCATCACACCGCAGATCCCGGCACTGGCGTGGGCACGCTCGATTCGCGAACTGCGAGATCGGCTGGCCGCCCTCCGGCTCGCCGGCGCCTTCTCCTCCGAGTTCCCCGAACCCGTCGCCCACGCGCTCGACCGTTGCCTGCATCTGCACCTCAACCGGCTGGGCATCTCGTTGACGCAGGAGGCGCGGCTGCGCCGCATGGCCGTCCTCACCCTCCGCGACCTGCGGTGACCGCCGGGGCCGGTGAACACTCTGATGGGCGTCGACTGGTCGCCGGTCAGGTCCGCCTGGTCGCGGACCCGGAGCGCTTAGGCGACCTGCGGGAGGACGGGAGGTACGGTCCTAGGGAGGAGGTCACATGGCAGACGATGAGATCACGACGATCGGCGGATGCTACGTATGCAAGCGCACCTTCAGTTTCGTGCCGGAGAGCGTCACGGTGGTCTCCATCGACCCTGAGACGGGTCTTCCGCCGGGGATGACGGTGCTGGGCACCTTGCGTGAGCCGACGCGGGAAGCGTCGGCCAGGGCGGTGGAGAAGGTCGTCTGCCCGGACTGCGTGAGCAGGGCGAAGCAGTTCCTGGAAGCGCCCGCTCCCCGGTTCGAGACGTGGCGGAGCGACCCTGATCGGGGCTGACGGTCACAGGTCGTCGTCGGCGAAGAAGGAGAAGGCTGCCGACAGATCGGCCGGCTCGTCCGCACCGCCGGTCAGCGGCTGCTCGGCCCAGATGACCTTGCCGCGGTGCGTGTAGCGGGTGCCCCAGGACTCGGCGATGTGCGCGACCAGGAAGAGTCCGCGTCCGCCCTCGTCCGTGGCGACCGCACGACGTGGGCGCGGTGAGCTCTCGCTCGCGTCGGAGACCTCGCAGATCAGCATCCGGTCCAGGATCATCCGCGCCCTGATGGGTTCGCTGCCGTAGCGGATGGCGTTGGTCACCAGCTCGCTGAAGATCAGCTCGGTGTTGAAGGCGAGGTTCTCCAAGTCCCAGGCGGCCAGCTGGCCGGCGACCTCGCCGCGTATGCGGGACACCACGGCGGGGTCCGACGCCAGGTCCCAGGAGGCGATGTGGTCCGGCTCCAGCGCCCGGGTCCGGGCGACCAGCAACGTGACGTCGTCGGCGAGGTCGTCGGGCGGCACGGTGGCCAGCACGGACGTGGCGGTCTGTTCGGCCGAGCCGTTGGCCTGGCCGAGGGCCAGGCGCAGGCGTTCCGCTCCGGCGCGGGGGTCGTCGGCGAGCAGCCCCTTGGTGTACAGCACGAGCATGCTGCCCTCGGGGAGCTCCACCTCGGCCGTTTCGAAGGGGGAGCCGCCGAGCCCGAGCGGCTGCCCCGTGGGCAGGTCGAGGAACTCCACCGAGCCGTCCGGGTAGACGACGGCGGGTGGCGGATGGCCCGCGCAGGCCAGGGCGCAGCGCCGCGAGGTCGGGTCGTAGACCGCGTACGCGCAGGTCGTCCTGGTCAGGTGGCCTTCGTCGCCGTCGGCGGGGTCGGCCTCCTCATGGCTGAGGCGGCGGACCAGGTCGTCCAGGTGGTTCAGGATGTCCGCGGGCAGCATGTCGAGCGAGGCGAAGTTGCCCACGGCGGTGCGCAGGCGGCCCATGGTGGCCACACCGTGCAGGCCCCGGTCGGCGACGTCGCCCACGACCAGGGCGACCCGGGCGCCGGACAGGCAGATGACGTCGAACCAGTCGTGGCCGGCCGCCTCCTGCGCGGGCAGGTAGCGGTGGGCCACGTCGATCGCGGTCTGCTCGGGCAGGCTGCGGGGCAGCATGCTCTGCTGCAGGGCCCTGACCACGGTTCGCTCCCGGGTGAAACGGCGGGCGTTGTCCACGCAGACCGCCGCGTGCCGCACCATTTCCTCCGCGATGGAGACGTCGTCGTCCTCGAAGGGTTCAGAGCCTCCCAGGCGCATGAAGGTCGCCACGCCGAGGACGCGGTCGTGGGCGATCAGCGGGACGGCGATGAGCGAGCCGATTCCGTACCCGGACGGCGCGTTCTCCGCCGAGTCCGGCCACAGCACGGCCTCCCGGTCGAGGAGGCAGTCGGCCTGTGGGGAGGTCGGCAGGTAGTGGACGGGCTTCCCCAAGCCGATGGGAAAAAGATTCTCTCGTACGGCGCGGGTCGCGACGCGGCGCAGGCCCGTGCCGGGGTCGGCGGGCTCCTCCCCGCGCAGTACGGACTCGTGAAGGTCGATCGTGACGTGGTCGGCGAGCCGGGGGACCGTCACCTCGGCGAGTTCCTCGGCCGTTCGCTCCACGTCGAGCGTCCTGCCGATGTTCGTCGCGGCTTCGTACAGGAGCCTGATGCGTTTGCGGGCCGCTACGGCGAGCTTGCCGACGCCGGGCTCACCGAACAGCAACAGGCCCGGATCGGGAGGCTCGTCGCCGGCGGCGCTCGCGGCCGGCGAGGGCACGAGTGGTGGCGCGTTCGCCAGGTCGGCCACCCCTGGGGCCGGGACGTCGGTGAGCGGCTCCCACGGGCCGTCCTGGATCCGCACCTGCGCGACGACGCCGACGACCGGGGTGGTCCCGACGACCCCGGCGGGGGTGGCCGACCCGGTGACTGCGGTGGGCTCGGTCGTCGGGACGGCGCGCAGCATGGCGGTTCGCCCGTGGGAGAGGGGGATCTCGATGGCCGCCCGCCGCCCGAGCGCGATCAGCCCGACGGCCTTCTCCTCCAGCAGGAAGCGGTCACCGCGCGGCAGCTCACGCAGGAGGTGACCGGCGCCCTCGGCAGGCGGCGGGCCGGGCAGCCCTCCGGCCCGGAGGTACGTCTCGAACAGGTCGCGTTCGCGCTCGCTGCTCTGCTCCAGCAGGCGCCGCTCGATGCGCTCGGCCACCTGCTGCACCAGGATGGTCATCGCCGGGTCGTCGCGCCCGTTGGGGCAGACGATGCTGACGACGCCGAGGGCGTGGCCGGTGAGCGGGTCCAGGATCGGCACACCGGTGCCGGTGAAGGGCTGCACACAGGTGGCGGGATGCTCGAAGCCGGCGACGCGGGTGAGCCGCCTCTCGCGCAGGGCGGTGCCGGTGCCGTTGGTCCCGACGGCGGACTCCGTGTACGTCGTGCCGGGGACGGCGCCTACTTTGTCGAAGTATCTCCTCATCCCGGGGTCGCTCAGGTAGCGAAGCACCAGTCTCGCCTGGTCGTCGACGAGGAGGAGGGCCGCGTCGGCGTTCTCGACGACGTGGTGCACGCGATCGAGGATCGGCCGGGCCGCCCGGACCAGGAAGGCGTTCTGGTCGATCTCCACCGGGTCGGGGAATCCGAGCTTCTCCGGGGTGCAGGCGACGGCCTGACATCGTCGCCACGACCGCAAGATGACCGGACGCACACTCCGGTCCACCTGCTCACCGTGAAGGAACCGCTCGAACTCCTCCTCGGAGGGCCCCTTGCCACCTCGGATGTGTGCCACTTGGGTTACCCCCGACGCATCTCGACCGAGTGCAACTCATCCCAATCTCGACACTATATGACAAATGGTGATATTTCTCCCTGGGTGCCGGGCGCGCGAGCTCGCCGAGCGGCGCGATCGTACGGACCCGAACCTCGAAGCAGCGGCCACCGAGCGGCTGGGCGGAGGCCGGCGAGCGAGCACGGCCGGGCCCGTCAGCGACGACCCTGCCAGGGCGTGCGCGGGCCCCACATCAGGCGGCGTGAGGCCTCGCCGATTCCGGCGCGCGAACGAATGCGTGAAAGCCCATGAATTCCAGGACCTCGTCCGGCCCGGAAAGCATGGGCTTCGCCGCGTTACTTGAGGGAGATCAGGCGGCCCTTGAACTTCGGGTGCTTGGTTTCCCAATACCGCCAGCCTTCCACCCTGGAGGGCACGTTGGCTATTCCCCGGTCGACCTCGACGTGGCGGCAGGTGCCGAGCACGCGCCAGGACGACCAGCCGATGCGGTAACCGAGAACCCGGTACCACATGTTTCCGTACATGCCCTTGCTGATCGTCTGGGTGTACTCGTGCCCGGTGAAGACCATGTGCCGTTCTTCGAGGTGCGGAAGGCCCATCCTGCGCAGGCTGCGGACCACGTCATGGGTATCGGTCCACTGCGTCGTCCTTTCCTTCTCGGTCTCGAGGAAGGCGAGGACTTCGTGCTCCCGCGTGACCGAAACCGTCATCTCGCCACCGGGGCCGTCGATGAACCGGGTGCGGGGGACGAAGAAGTTGCGTGGTGAGAGCCTGTGGACCTTGTAGAAGTTGTGCGGACTGCAACGTCCGTCGTGGTGGTGGTGATGATGGTCGTGGTCATGGTCGTGGTCGTTATTCGCGCTCACCGGCGGGGACAGGACGGCGACCAGTGCCATCGAAAGGGTGCCGGCCATGGCGAACATGACTCGCCTCGGCGAGTGACGCGCCTTGGGTTGGGCGGGCATGGCTTTGGCTGTTTTCCGGGGAATGGGCGTGGACATGTACCGTTCCTTTCGGATTGCGACCCCTGGTCGCGACTGACCCGCAGGCCGAATGCGGCCGTTACTGCCCGCTGAGCGAGCCAACGGGACCGGTACGATGCTTACAGTTGTCATGAGCCACGCCACAACGCCACGCCGCCCCGCAATTCCTGGTACAGGGAAAGAGCGGGTGAAAAATTGTCACTACGGCTTCTCGTCCGTATTGTCGCCAGTCAGGGTTCTCAGGTGGCCGTCATAAATGCCGCATCGCCCTATGAAATCCGCAAAAATGCGCGCGTCGCCGTACAAAGGCGGATCTGACCGCAGCGCGTGCGGAGTGGCGAGCGTTGACGGACGCGACGCCGACGTTGGTTCTTGTCGAGACATGTTGGGTCTTGCAAGGCCGCCACGGTACTGGATCGTGATCCTGATAATCCGTATTAGTTCTTGACAATGCCTCCCGGTGGCGAGAGCGTGTTTCTCCGGCCGAGGCGTCTGACGACGGTCGGCCGATAACTCATCCTGTTGAGTCGTGTTCCTCTGCGAGATCGTGGCGGGCCGGATTCCGGCCGTCGTGGATGCCCGCCCTGAGTGCGCCGCGACCTCTGGTCTGTTCAATTATGTTCCCTCTTGTGTGATCCGGTGGAGTGAACTAGCTTTGCGGGCCAGGCAAGCGCTTTCCGGAGGGAAGCCTGGCTCGGCTCTTCAACCCCCCGAGGAGAGATCGTGTTGGATCCGTTGAATCGCCGCCGGTTCCTCGGTGTCACGGGCGCCGCGTTCGCCGGCGCGATCGTGCTCGACGGCGCCACCCTGCCGGCGCTCGCTGCGCGAGGCGCGGCACGCGGCGCGATCGTCAGGCGCACCGGTGACATCTGGCGCCTGGAGAACGACGTGCTGCGCGTCGAGGTCAAGCAGGGCCGCGGCGGCATCGCGGTCAGCAGTGTGTACAACAGGCGGGCGGAGCAGGAGTACCAGACCGCGCCCGGTGGCCGCAGGCTCTTCGAGTACGAGTTCGACGGGAAGGACACGGTCGGCTCCGACAGCGGCTGGACGGTGCTGCGGCCGACCACCGGCGACCTGTGGATGCACACGCCGCGGGGCCGGGTGAAGGTGGGACGCGAGCTACGGATCCCGCTCCGGCGCACCGGCCCGGTCGCGGTGACCGTGACGGCGGTGTTCGAGATCTACGACGGACGCTCGGGGCTGCGCTTCCACACGCTGGTCCGCAACGACGCCACCGACCGGCGCACCACGATCACCAACTCGACCGTGCTCGCCCTGGCCTTCCCCGACCGGCCGCACACGCTGCACTACCCGCCGAACATGCGCTGGAAGAGCACCACCGGCGCGCTCGCGCCGCTGCCGGAGGACACCTCGTCCGCGGGCAAGCGCGCCGAGCTGCCCAAGAAGGTCATCAGTGTGTACGACGACGGTCACGGGTGGAGCCTCAGCCCGGAGACCAATTGGAAGACCATGCGCGGCAACGGCGACCAGGCCGACTACATGCTGCCGCCGTTCGCCGCGCTCAACGCCTGGCACGAGGCCGACCACGTCAAGGTGGTCACGAACCCCGAGTCCTTGCAGCTCGTGCTGTTCGAGGGCGAGGAGTTCGAGTATCTGTCGGTGAACCTCACGGTCTTCCGCGGGGATGTGATCGACGCGAAGATGGCCGAGGAGGAGCACTTCCGCAGAAGGTTCCGCTACAACGATGTCACCACGCTGTTCAACACCAACGACTGGGACTACCGCGGCGGTCCGGGCGACACGTTGCCCGACAACTACTACTACGACGTCATCATCCCCAAGGCGAAGCAGGCCGGCTTCGACATGGTCATGCTGGACGACCTGTGGAACACCACCCGCGACACCATCGTGCCGAGCGCCGCGATGCTGAAGTCGATCCGCAGCCTGGAGGAGTTCTCCGGCACGGTCACCGGCAACGGGATGCGGTTAGGCCTGTGGTACAGCCTGAGCGGTGACGGCCACGGCAAGGGCCGGGACCTGGCCGACCCGGCCCAGATCGCGGAAAAGCGGGCGCAGATCGAGACGCTGATCACGCGGTATCGGATGTCGCACCAGATGGTCGACCTGACCGAGTGGTGGCAGAACGGGACGGCGACGGCCTACTCCCACCCGAGCGACAACGTCTACCGCAAAAATGTGCTGAGCCGCCGCCTGCTCAACCAACTTGTCGAGAAATATCCGCACTTCTTGCCCAAGGTCACCAGCGAGCTGGACATCCACCCCACCCAGGGCGACCGGAACAACAGCCTGATGCACGTCGCCTACAACGGCTGGAACACCGCCAACGGCGGGATCACCGGCGAGGACCTGTCGCTGCGCACCGCCGTCACCGGATTCGGCCACCTGCCGATGAACTCCACCTACATGAACGGCGGCCGGATCACCGGCCGGATGGAGGACTACTACTCCTACATCGCCGTCCGTAACGTGAAGTTCGGCCAGGACCCCGGCAAGCCCGGCACCTGGCCGGAGGCGGGCGCGCAGTTGATGGCCCGCTTCAACCGCTGGCGCAAGCACCCGCGCGTGGTCGCGCTCACCGAGCAGCCGTTCCGCCCTGTCTACCTGGGCGCCGGCTGGGACGGCGAGCGGTGGAACTCCAGCACCGGGCCGTTCGTGTGGATGTGGACCGACGACGACCGCGACACCGCGCTCCTGATCGCCACCGGCAAGGGCGGCTACGCCTCCACCGTGCTCGCCGACCTGCGCTGGCTCGACGACGACGGCACCTACACGGTCGCCGACATCACCCTCGACGACGACGGCTCCCACACCTACGCCTATCGGGGCACGTACCAGGGCGCGCAGCTGAAGGGCTTCCCGATCGACCTGCGGGCCAACACCTCGCGGGGCAAGGCGTTCTGGATCAAGCGTGCCGACGGCAAGAACTGCCAGGTGCTCTACGCCGACGAGAACGTGGCGTCGTACCGGGAGAACGGCGCGGCGAACCGGCTGCGGCTGGAGCTGACCGGCACGCCGGGCGCCGACGCGGTGGTCGTGGTCGTGGACCCCCGGCACGACCGGGGGCTGCCCAGGACCGTCAAGCTGGACGGGAACGGCCGCGCCTCGGTGACCGTGCCCGCAGCCGACCTGCTGCCGCCGGTGGCGGTGCCGAGCGTGTTCGCCGAGCCGATCTACAACGAGGCGGAGTTCCTGCCCCGCGCGTCCACCGCCACGCTGACCGAGATCGGCGAGCCGAACGCCAGCAACGCCGCGTGGATCCTGGCCGGCTTCACCGGCACCGGGCAGAGCGTCGAGTACACCGTGGACGTGCCCGCCGACGGCCTCTACCAGGTGGACGTGCGCTACAAGGAGAACGAGTCGCGCGGCAGCAGCAAGCTGTCGGTGGACGGCGCCGACCTCGGGCCGGAGTCGAACCACTTCCAGCCGCGCAACATGTACAAGGGCATCGAGTTCCGCGAGCGACGGCACGGCAACGTGCGGCTGGCCAAGGGGGCGCACACCTTCCGCTTCACCTCGACCGGGCGCACCGGCGGCAGTTACGCGGTCGGCGTCGACTACATCAAGCTCACCCCGACCGCGACCCCGCCCCGGCTGGCGTTCGAGGCCGAGCAGGTGTTCACCGGCTCCCAGGGCGAGGTGGGCGCCACCGCCGACCCGGCGGCGAGCCCGGCGGTCGGCGGCGCCTGGCACGGGCTGCGCGCCGGGGCCGTGGGGGACTGGGTGGAGTACACCGTCAAGGTGCCCGCCGCCGGCCGGTACACGATCGCGTCGGTGGCGAAGGCGCACAAGGACCGGGGCCGCGGCAGGCTGACGATCGGCGGCGCGGCGGTGGGCGAGGAGTTCGACCACTACCTGCCGCCCTCGGACGGCGCCTACCAGTATCGCGAGCTCGCGCACGGCGAGGCCGACCTGCCCGCCGGGGACGTGGTGCTGCGCTACACGGTGACCGGCAGGAACGCCGCCTCGGCCGCGTACACGCTGGCCACCGACCAGATCCTGCTCACCCCGGCGCCCGCGCTCACCATGACCGGCAAGGACCGGCTCACCGTCGGCGAGAGCGCGACGTACACGGTGGAGTTCGTCCGGTTCGAGGAGTACTACGCGGACGCGAAGTACGTGCTCTGGACCGTCGAGCAGGAGAGCGAGCCGGGCGTGCTGATCGCCGGGCAGGACGGGCGGGTCCAGGCGGTCAAGCGCGGCACGGCGGTCCTGCGGGCGCGCAGCCACCTCGCCGAGCAGGCGACGGCCACCTTGACGGTGACGGTCGGATGAGCGCGATCAGTGAGCTGAGCACGCTCAGCAAGACCAGGGCCGAGCCGGCCCGGCGCGAGAACCTGGCCGCCTACCTCTTCCTCGCCCCCTGGCTGGTCGGCCTGGTGCTGATCACGATCGGGCCGATGCTGGCCTCGCTCTACCTGGCCTTCACCGACTACAACCTGCTGGAGGCGCCGACCTGGATCGGGGTGGAGAACTTCACCCGGATGTTCGCGGACGAGCGGCTGCACAACTCGCTCCGGGTCACTTTCGTCTACGTGCTGGTCTCGGTGCCGCTGCAACTCGCGCTCGCGCTGCTGCTGGCCGTGGTGCTGGACCGGGGCCTGCGCGGGATGGCGTTCTACCGCTCGGTGTTCTACCTGCCGTCGCTGCTCGGCTCCAGCGTGGCCATCGCCATCCTGTGGCGGCAGGTGTTCGGCGCCGAGGGGCTGATCAACCACGTGCTCGGCTGGTTCGGCGTCGAGGGCAGGAGCTGGATCGCCGACCCGGAGTCGGCCCTGTGGACGCTGGTCACGCTGAACGTGTGGACGTTCGGCGCGCCCATGGTGATCTTCCTGGCCGGGCTCCGGCAGATCCCGCGGATGTACTACGAGGCGGCGGCCGTGGACGGGGCCGGGCCGTTGCGCCGCTTCGGCAACATCACCATGCCGCTGCTCACCCCGATCATCTTCTTCAACCTGGTGCTGCAGATCATCCACGCCTTCCAGGCGTTCACCCAGGCGTTCGTGGTCTCCGGAGGGACCGGCGGGCCGTCGGACTCCACCATGTTCTACACGCTCTACCTGTACGAACGCGGCTTCGGGAAGTTCGACATGGGTTACGCCTCCGCGATGGCGTGGGTGCTGCTGGTGATCATCGGAGTCTTCACCGCCGGGAACTTCGTCGCCTCCAAGTACTGGGTCCACTATGACGATTAGAACGGTGCTCAAGCACCTCGCGCTCGCGGCGACCATCCTGGTCATGCTCTATCCGGTGATCTGGATGGTGGTCAGCTCGCTGCGGCCGGGCGACGAGATCTTCCGCGAGCCGGGGCTGCTGATCACCGAGCTGGAGATCGAGAACTACACGCTCGGCTGGAACGCGCTGGGCCACCCGTTCAGCCACTATCTGATGAACTCGGCCCTGGTCGTGCTCGGCGCGATCGTCGGCAATCTGGTGTCGTGCTCGATGGCGGCCTACGCGTTCGCCCGGCTGGAGTTCATCGGCAAGAAGTTCTGGTTCGCCATCATGCTGATGACGATCATGCTGCCGATCCACGTGCTGATCGTGCCGCAGTACGTGATGTTCTCCGAGGTCGGCTGGGTGAACACGTTCCTGCCGCTGGTGGTGCCGAAGCTGCTGGCCACCGACGCGTTCTTCGTCTTCCTCATGGTGCAGTTCATCCGCGGCATCCCGCGCGAGCTGGACGAGGCGGCCAGGATCGACGGCTGCGGGCGGGCCCGGATCTTCCTGCGGGTGATCCTGCCGCTGATGGTCCCGGCCCTTGCCACCACGGCGATCTTCACCTTTATCTGGACATGGAACGACTTCTTCAGTCAGCTCATCTACCTCACTGACCCGGAGATGTACACGGTGCCCATCGCCCTGCGCTCCTTCGTGGACGCGACGTCGAGCACCTCGTGGGGGTCGCTGTTCGCCATGTCGGTGGTGTCACTCGCCCCCGTCTTCCTCGCCTTCCTCGTCGGCCAGCGCTTCCTGATCAAGGGAATCGCCACGACCGGCGGCAAGTAGCTCCAAGAAAGGACGTGCTCAGATGCGGTCAGGAACCCTAGCCCGGCTCGCGGTGGCCGGACTGCTTCTCGCGGCCACGGCCGCGTGCGGCGGCGGATCAGGCGGCGAGACCGCCGACGGCAAGGTCGAGCTCCGCTTCACCTGGTGGGGATCGGACATCCGGCACCAGGTGACACAGAAGGCGATCGACGCGTTCCAGAAGGCCAACCCGAACATCGTCGTCAAGGGCGAGTACGGCGAGTGGAACGGCTACTGGGACAAGCTGGCCACCACCGTCGCCGCCAACGACGCCCCGGACATCATCCAGATGGACGAGCGTTACCTGCGCGAGTACGCCGACCGCGGCGCCCTGCTGGACCTCAAGACCCAGAAGGACGTGCAGACGGCGGACATCGAGCCGGCGTCGCTGGGCGCGGGTGACGTCGACGGCAAGCTGTACGGCCTGAACGCGGGCGTCAACGCCTACGCGATCCTGGCCAACCCCTCCCTGTTCGAGGCCGCGGGCGTGAAGATGCCCGACGACACGAAGTGGACGTGGGAGGAGTACGCCAAGATCGCGGCGCAGATCACCGAGAAGTCGTCCGACGGCGTGTTCGGCTCCCAGGCGTACGGCAACGACGAGGCCGGGCTCTCGGTCTGGGCCAGGCAGCACGGCGAGGCCCTCTACACCCCCGACGGCAAGCTCGGCGTGACCGTCCCGACCGTCACCTCGTGGTACCAGAACCTGCTGGACCTGCAGAAGGCCAAGGCGCTGCCGAGCGCCGACGCGACCACGCAGGACATGATCGCGCCGCTGGACCAGTCGATGCTGGCCACCAACAAGGTCGCCATGGGCTACTGGTGGACCAACCAGCTCAACGCGGTCAGCAAGGCCAGCGGCAAGGAGATGAAGCTGCTGCGCCTGCCCAGCGTCACCGGCAAGGCGACGGAGAACGGCAACTACTACAAGGCGTCGATGTTCTGGTCGGTGTCGTCGCGCACCGAGCACCCGGCGGAGGCGGCGAAGTTCGTCAACTTCCTCGCCAACACCACCGAGGCCGGCGACATCATCCTGTCCGACCGCGGTGTGCAGCCCAACACCAAGGTCCGGGCCGCGATCACCGACAAGCTGCCGGCCGGCGAGCAGCTCGCGCAGGCCTACATCGAGGACATCGCCGACGAGCTCGGCTCGGTGCCGACCGCCCCGCCGCCCGGTGGCGGCGGCGCGCAGAAGATCCTGCAGCGCTACACGCAGGACGTGCTGTTCGAGCGGCAGACCCCCGCGCAGGCCGCCGAGGGCTTCCTCAAGGAACTCGGCACGGAGATCGCCGGCTAGCCGAGGTCGTCTCCCCGGCCCGTGAACACTTCGGGCCGGGGCCGGGCGGGGGGCAGGTAGGCCGTCACCTCCAGGCCGCCGCCGTCGCGCGGGCGGGCGACCACGTCGCCGCCGTGCGCCCGCGCCACCGAGCGGACGATGGACAGCCCCAGTCCCGCGCTCTTGCCGGTGACCAGCCGGTCGGCGTTGAGCCGGCGGAACGGCTTGAACAGCTCGGGGACGTCGTACGGCGGGACGGCGGGCCCGGTGTTGCTGACCGTGACCGTGACCTGCCCGCCCGCCACGGTCCTGCTGGTGACGCGCACCCAGCCGGTGCCGTCGTCGACGTTGTGCCGGATGCCGTTCTCGACCAGGTTCAGCACCAGCCGTTCGAGCAGCATCGCGTCGCCGTTGGTGGGGGCGGGGAACGCCTGCTCCCGTACGGTGACGTTCTCCGCCTCGGCCTCCGCCGTGACCTGCGAGACGACGTGCGAGACCACGTCGGCCAGGTCCACCGGCGACCGGTCGGCGATCTCGTGCTCGGCGCGCGCCAGAAGCAACAGGCCGGAGATGAGCCGCTCGTGCCGGGCGTTGATCTCCAGCAGGCTCTCGCCGAGCTGCTTCACGTCCGGGGAGGCGGTGCGCCGGTGCATGGCCAGCTCGACCAGCGCCCGGTTGAGCGTCAGCGGCGTGCGCAGCTCGTGCGAGGCGTTGGCGACGAACCTGCGCTGCCCGTCGAAGGAGTGGTCCAGCCGCTCGACCATGGTGTCGAAGGTGTCCGCCAGCTCCTTGACCTCGTCGTGCCGGCCGACCAGCGCGATCCGTTCGTGCAGGCCGCGCTCGGCCATCGGCGCGGCGGCGATCCGCCGGGCCGTGGCGGTCACCCTGTGCAGAGGGGCGAGCACCCGGCCGGAGATGATCCAGCCCAGGCCGATCGCCGCGCCGCCCACCACGACCACCGCGACCGTCCCCTGGACGAGCAGTGAGGTGACCGCCGCCGCGCGCAGGTCCAGCTCCTGCTGCTCCAGGAGCCGCTGCTGATCCTCCATCAGCTGCTGAGCCTGGCCGAGGGTGAGCACAGTGCCCTGAGTGTGCAGCCTGAGGACACGCCCGGAGCCGTACTTGTTGTCGAAGAGCCGGGTGAGCTCCTGGTTGAACAGCAGGTAGGAGACGCCGATGAGCATCATCCCCGCGACGAGGAACAGGGCGCCGTAGACCAGGGTCAGCCGGGCCCGCAGGGTGAGCGGCGTCTTCACGGGATCCGGTACCCCGTCCCCTGCACGGTCAGCACGACCGGCGGATCGCCGAGCTTGCGGCGCAGTTTGAGCACGGTGAGGCGGACCACGCCGGTGAACGGGTCGGCGTTCTCGTCCCACGCCTTCTCCAGCAGCTGCTCGGTGGAGACCACCGCGCCCTCCGCCCGCATCAGCTCGGCCAGCACGGCGAACTCCTTCTTCGACAGCGGGACGTACCGCTCTCCCCGGAAGACCTCGCGGCGGGCCGGGTCGAGCGTGAGCCCGGCGCGCCGCAGCACCGGCGGCGCGGCCGGCCGGCAGCGGCGGCCCAGGGCGTGCACGCGGGCGGCGAGCTCGGCGAAGGCGAACGGCTTGGCGAGGTAGTCGTCGGCGCCCAGCGACAGCCCGGTCACCCGGTCGCCGATCTCCCCGGCGGCGGTGAGCATCAGCACCCGCGCGGTGGATTCGGACGCCACCAGTTCCCGGCAGACGTCGTCACCGTGCACGATCGGCAGGTCGCGATCCAGGATCACGATGTCGTAGTCGTTGACCGCGAGCCGCCGCAGTGCCGCCCCGCCGTCGTTCGCGGTGTCCACCGCGTGTGTCTCCTCGCGCAGCCACTCGGCTATCGCGTCGGCGAGCATCGGCTCGTCCTCGACCACCAGAACCCGCATGACCAGTGCCCTCCCTTGACCTGGGGCCGATGGTGGCGCATGTCCTGTTTGTTCGCTGTTAGCGCTCATGGAAACCGTGAGGAAACCGCTCCTTCGGTTGCATCTGTCCCGACGGCCGGGACAGGACCGGCCGCTGGACGAGGAGAACACCGATGCGAGGACGAATCCTCGGCGTGACCGCGTTGCTCGCGCTGGCCCTGGCCGGATGCGGCTCGGGCGGCGAAGGAGGCGCCGACGTGGCGTCGGCCGACGGCGCGCGGCCGACCACCGGCGGCTCCGCCGCGCCGAGCCTCAGCAGGGAGGATCGGGGCCTCAAGTGGGCGCAGTGCATGCGCGAGAACGGCGTCGACGTGCCCGACCCCAAGCCCGGCCAGGGCGTCAGGATGACGATGGGCCCGGGCTCCGAGGGGGCCATGGACAAGGCCAGGGAGGCCTGCAAGGAGTGGCAGCCGTCGGGCGGCGACGGGGCGGGCAACCCCCAGAACGGCGAGCGGATGCGCACCCTCGCCAAGTGCATGCGGGACAACGGCGTGGAGGAGTTCCCCGACCCTGAGGGCAACACCATGCGCATGACCAAGAAGGTCGCCGACGACCCCGACTTCCCGGCGGCCCAGAAGAAGTGCCAGTTCGACCTCGGAGGTTCTTGATGGCCTCGGCCACCCTGGACGAGAAGGTCTCCGGGCGCCGCCCCCGCAGGCGCGGGAGGAAGATCGTCGGGCTGCTCGCCGTGGTGGCCCTGGCCGGCGCGGCACTCGTGGCGGCGAGCAACGCGGGGCTGCTGAAGGGCGGTGGCGCGACGCCGAGCGCCGCCGCCGTGCTGCCTCCCGCCACCACCCAGATCGCCAAGGAGACCCTGGAGGACACACTGGACGCGGACGGAGAGCTCGGCTACGGACCCGCGACCACGGCGGTCAGCCGCAAGCCCGGCACGATCACCTGGCTGCCCGGCAGCGGCGACCAGATCACCCGCGGCAAGGCGCTCTACAAGATCGACAACGATCCGGTGGTGCTCATGTACGGCGGGACGCCCGCGTACCGGGACCTGAGGACCGGCACGGAGGGCCGGGACGTGCGCAACCTGGAACGCAACCTCAGCGAGCTCGGCTACACCGGCTTCACCGTGGACGACGAGTACACCTGGGCCACAGCCGAGGCGGTCATGGAGTGGCAGGACGATCAGGGCCTGGAGGAGACCGGGGTCGTCGAGCTCGGCCGGGTCGTGTTCGCCGACGGCAAGGTGCGCGTCGACACCCTGGAGAGCCAGGTCGGCCAGCCGGCCGCGCCCGGCCAGAAGGTGCTGTCCCACACCGGCACCACCAAGGTCGTCACCGTGCGGCTGGACGCGGAGGACCAGCGGCTGGCCAAGCAGGGGGCGCGGGTGTCGGTCACCCTGCCCGACGGCGAGGACGTGACCGGCAAGATCACTGAAGTGGCCACGGTCATCGTGCCGGGGGAGGGCAACGAGGAGCCGGAGACCAAGGTCGAGGCGCTCATCGCCATCAGCGCCAAGGCGCGCAAGGCGACCGCCGGGCTGGACCAGGCCTCGGTGGACGTGACCTTCACCGCGGCCAAGCGCGAGGACGTGCTCACCGTGCCGATCGTCTCCCTCGTGGCGCTGCGCGAGGGCGGCTTCGGCGTCGAGGTCGTCGAGGGCGCCGGCACCCGGTACGTCGCGGTGGAGGCGGGGTTGTTCTCCGGCGGCCGGGTCGAGATCAGCGGCGACGGGCTGGCCGAGGGCATGACCGTGGGGACCGTGAAATGACCCACCCCATGATCGCGCTGTCGCAGGTGAGCAAGGTCTATCCCGGTGGCGTCACCGCGCTGGCGTCGGTCACGCTGGAGATCGCGCGGGGCGAGATGGCCGCCATCGTCGGGCCGTCCGGCTCGGGCAAGTCCACGATGCTCAACACCATCGGCACGCTGGACCGCCCCACGTCGGGGACCGTGCGCATCGACGGCTACGACGTCTCCGCCCTGTCGGACAACCAGCTGTCCGCGCTGCGGGGGACCCGGATCGGGTTCGTCTTCCAGCAGTTCCATCTGGCCGCGAACGTCCCGGCGCTGGACAACGTGGCCGACGGCCTGCTCTACGCCGGCCTCGGGCCGGCCGAGCGGCGCCGCCGGGCCCGGGTCGCGCTGGAACGGGTCGGCCTCGGGCACCGGATCGACCACGAGCCGCACGAGCTGTCCGGCGGTGAGCGGCAGCGCGTCGCCATCGCCAGGGCGGTGTCCGGCGACCCGCCGCTGCTGCTGGCCGACGAGCCGACCGGCGCCCTGGACTCGGTCTCGGGCGCCGGCGTGATGGAGCTGCTGCACGACCTGCACGCCTCGGGCACCACCGTCCTGATCATCACGCACGACCGGGAGATCGCCGCCGGCCTGCCCCGGCAGGTGTCGATGCGCGACGGGCGTATCGTCGCGGACTCGGCGACTAATGGGGGCGTCGCGGACTCGGCGACTAATGGAGGCGTCGCGGACTCGGCGACTGGTGGGGATGGCGCGGACTCCTCTTGGGCGGCCGTTGAGCGTGCTCGGTCCGGGGCGGCGTGATGGCGGCCGTCGATCACCTGGACCGGCCCAGGCTGTCGCCGCCCCGGATGGGCCCGCGCGACGTGCTGCGGGTCGGCGCCGTCGGCCTGCGCACCCGTCCCATGCGCGCCTTCCTGTCGGCACTCGGCATCGCCATCGGCATCGCGGCGATGATCGGCGTGGTCGGCATCTCCTCGTCCTCGGGCGCCGAGCTGGACCGGCAGCTCTCCGCACTGGGCACCAACCTGCTCACCGTCTCCGCCGGGCAGACGATCACCGGTGAGGAGGCGAAGATGCCGGTGGACGCCGAGGCGATGATCGAGCGGATCGGCCCGGTGGAATCTGTCTCGGCCACCGCGTACATCGAGGACGCCAAGGTCTTCCGCTCCGAGCAGATCCCCCAGGCCCAGACCGGCGGCATCTCCACCTACGCCGCCCGCCTCGACCTGCTCGACTCCGTGGGCGCGACCGTGCGCAGCGGCGCCTGGCTGACCGAGGCCACCCAGACCTACCCGGCCGTGGTGCTCGGCTCGACCGCCGCCGAGCGGCTCGGCGTGACCACGGCGGGCCCTGACACCCAGGTGGTGATCGGAGGCGAGCGGTTCACCGTCGTCGGCATCCTGGCCCCGGTGGCGCTGGCCGCCGACCTCGACACCGGGGCGATGGTCGGCTGGCCGGTGGCGGAGCGGGTGCTGGACTTCGACGGACACCCCACCACCCTGTTCACCCGCGCCGACGAGCGGCAGATGGAAGCTGTCCGCGACGTGCTGCCCGGCACCGCGAACCCGGAGGCGCCCAACGAGGTCGACGTGTCCCGCCCCTCGGACGCGCTCGCCGCCAAGCAGGCAACCGACCAGGCGTTCACCGCGCTGCTGCTCGGCGTCGGCGCGGTGGCGCTGATCGTCGGCGGCGTCGGGGTGGCCAACACCATGGTCATCTCGGTGCTGGAACGGCGCTCGGAGATCGGCCTGCGCCGCTCACTGGGCGCCACCCGGGGTCAGATCCGCACGCAGTTCCTCGCCGAGTCGCTGCTGCTGTCAGCGATGGGCGGCGCGGGCGGCGTCCTCATCGGCGCCGGCGTCACCATCGGCTACGCCTACGTCAAGGGCTGGCAGGCGGTGATCCCCGCCGAAGCCACGGCGGCCGGCCTGGCGGCGACCCTGCTGATCGGCGTCATCGCCGGCCTCTACCCGGCCGTCAGAGCCTCCCGCCTCTCCCCGACCGAGGCCCTGGCCACCACGTAGCACCGGTCTGTCATGCCCCGCGCACGGGGCATGACAGACCCGATCACTCGCCCAGCAGTCGCCAGAGGGTCTGCGGGGCGAGGGGCGTGTCGGTGATCCGATCCGCGATCTCCGGTACGGCGGCGGCGACCGCGTTGCCGATGGCGGCCGGTGGGCCGATCGTGCCCGCCTCGCCGACGCCCTTCATGCCGCCCGGCGTGATCGGCGAGGGCGTCACCAGGGAGACGATCCGCACCTCGGGCACCTCGTGCGCGGTGGGCGGCAGGTAGTCGACGACCGGCTGCCCGTCCTCGGCGTAGCCGACCTCCTCGGTCAGCGCCATGCCGATGCCCTGCGCCACCCCGCCCCGGATCTGCCCTTCGACGATGTCCGGGTTCACCTGCACACCGCAGTCGTTGACCACCCAGTACCCCTCCAGCTCCACCGCGCCGGTCTCCGGGTCGACGGCGACGGCCGCCGCGTGCGCGCCGTAGGCGTAGGTGTAGTCGGCCGGGTCGTACGTCGCCCGTTCCTCCAGGCCGGGGGAGAAGCCGTCCGGCAGGTCCCAGCCGCGCCACGCCGACGTGGCGATCTCCCGCAGCGGCAGCGCCGTCTGCGGATCCCCCTTGACCTGTACGGCGGACGCGACGATCTCCAGGTCACCGGGGGCCGCTTCGAGCCGGTGCGCCGCGAGGGCGATGATCTTGTCGTGCAGCCGGGTGGCCGCCTCGCCGAGGGCCGCGCCGCCGACCGCGAGGGCCCGGCTGGCGATGGACCCCACCGGCGAGTACGGCGTCGACGCGGTGTCCCCCAGCACCACCCGGACCCGTTCCATCGGCACCCCCACCCGGTCGGCGGCGATCTGCGCCAGCGCGGTCTCGATGCCCTGCCCGATCCCGGACAACCCGGTCGACACCACCACCGACCCGTCGGAGTTCATCCGCAGCAGCGCGGCCTCGTAGCCGCCTTCCTGGATGCCCGACGCCTTCAGGCCCATGGACGGTCCCATGCCGGTGCTCTCCACATGGCAGGAGTAGCCCACGCCCCTCCTGCGCCCGTCGTCCCCGCTCGGCGGCGTCACCAGCTCCCGCAGCGTGCGCAGCGCCCTCGGATAGTCGCCCGAGTCGTACGTCAGCCAGATCCGGTTCCCGCAGGGCAGGTCCTCGGGCCGCAGCATGTTGCGCAGCCGCAGCTCGACCGGGTCCAGCCCGAGCCGCCGCGCGGCCTCGTCGACCAGCCGCTCCCTGGTCCAGGCGGCCTCCGGCTGGCCGTACCCGCGATAGGAGCCGGTCGGCGTGGTCGTGGTGACCACGCCGCGCACCCGGGCCCCCGCCCGGTCGAACCGGTACGGTCCCGGCAGCAGCGTGGCCGTCACCGCGGCCGGCCCCGCGCCCACGTTGGAGGGATGCGCCCCGAGATCGGCCACGATGTCGGCGTGCAGCGCCACGAACCGGCCATCCCCGTCCAGCGCCAGCCGCCCTCGGTGCACGGCGGCCCGCGACGGCAGGCTGGCCACCAGCCGGTCGCCGGGTGACTCCGTCCAGCTCACCGGTCGCCCCAGCCGCACCGAGGCCAGGCAGGCGAGCAGCTCGTCCGGATAGAGGTGCTCCTTCGCCCCGAACCCGCCGCCGACGTCCGCGCCGATCACCCGTACCCGGTCGTGACCGAGCCCCAGCGCGTCCGCCGCGTGCTCGCGCACGTTGTGCGCGGCCTGCGTGGAGATTCTGATCGTCAGCTCCTCGCCGTCGTAGGAGGCCACGACCCCGCGCGTCTCCATCGGGTACGGCGAGACGCGGCCCAGCCTGAACGTCATCTCGACCACATGCTCGGCGGCCCCGATCGCCTCCTCGCAGTCGTCTCCCATCGGGAAGTCGGTGACCACGTTCGTGTCCCACTCGGGGTAGAGCAGCGTGGCGTCGGCGGCCAGCGCGCGCTCCACGCCGACGACCGCGGGCCGCTGGTCGAACTCCAGGTCGACCAGGTCGGCGGCGTCCCCGGCGGCTTCCGGAGTGGCGGCCACGACGACCGCGACCGGCTGGCCCACGTACCGGATCGCCTCCTCCAGCACCGGATAGGCCGCCAGCCGCTGCCCCGGCGACAGCCCGGCACAGGGGAGCCGGACCCCGGCCACGTCCGCCGGGGTGATGACGTCGAGCACGCCGTCGGCGGCCCGCGCCGCCTTGGTGTCGCACGCCACGAGCCGCCCGTGCGCGATCGGGCTGCGCACCACGACGGCGTACGCCATGCCGGGCAGCCGGATGTTGCCGACATATCGTCCACGTCCGGCCAGGAGCCGGGCGTCCTCTAGACGGGGAGTCCTGGAACCTACGTACGCGTGGTCAGCCATGACCTCGATTCTGTGCGCGATGAGAGCCTGCGTCCATGAGCCGCACGGTGACCGTGCGGCCCATGGACGTTCGGCTCAGGCCAGCAGGCCGTCGCCGATCCACCCGTCGGGCGCGCAGCCCGGCGGGATGGCGAAGACGGCCGAGCCGATCGCCGTCACCCACTCGTTGAGCAGATCCCCCTCGGCCAGCCGACGCTGAACGGGGACGAACTGCCGCTCCACGTCCGCCTGGTAGGAGGCGAACAGCAACCCCGAGTCCGACGTGCCGTCCTTGGACAGGCCCTCGTCATAGTTGTACGGACGCCGCAGGATCCGGGCGGCAGGATCGGCCGTCCGCGCCCGCCTGATGTGGGCGAACTCGGAGATGACCGGGAAGCCGAGCCCGTTGAGCCGCTCGAAGTCCGGCTCGTCGCGCTCGGCCCGGCCGGTCAGGGGAGCCCCCGTGTCCAGCCGCCGCCCGACGGTGAACTCCCTGGCCACCCGGTCGGCCGCGTCCCACGACTCCAGCTCCATCCGGATGCGCCGCAACACCAGCGTGGTGCCGCCGCGCAGCCAGGCGGGCCCCTGACCGATCCATACGGCACGGTCGAGATCGGTCGGGTTGACCGTGCCGTCGAGCTGGCCCATCAGGTTGCGCTGGGTGTGTCCGGGTGTCCCCAGATGGGCACTGCGGCGAAAGCCCCGCTGGGTCCAGCGCACCCGGGCGAAGGACCGCGTGTCCTTGACGATCATCCGCAGCGCGTGCGCCACGGTGAGTGCGTCGTCGGCGCAGATCTGCACCAGCAGATCCCCGCCGTTCCACTCCTCGCGCAGCTTGTCCGTCTCGAACGCGGGCAGCGGCCGGACCGGAGAGTCCACCTTCGCCGCGGCGAACAGCCCCGGCCCGAAACCGAACGTCACGGTCAGCCGGGCCGGGTCCGTGGCCAGCTCCGGCTCGGTGTCGGCCAGGGCGGGCCGCCCCTGGGTGAGGCGGCGCGCGTCATCGGTCAGCAGCCGCAGCAGCCGGCCGAGCGCCTCCTTCCCGGTGTCCGGCAGCAGGTCGAAGGCCACGAAGACCGCGTGCGCCTGCGGAGTCGTGGCGACCCCCGCCTGGTGCACGCCGTGGAACGGCTCCACGGCAGGCCCGGTGGCGGTGGTGCTCGCGGCGGGAACCAGCGCGCCCGCCGCGGTGACGGCGCCCCCGGTGATCAGCCCTCTTCTGGTGATCCGACCGGCCATCACTCGTGCCCCATGCCGGGCTGGTAGTCCTCCTTGCCTCCGGCGAAGTCCTTGCCCACGGCGGTGAACTCCAAGGGCTGCCCGCCCTTGACCGTCAGCGTGAACGGGATGTGCGCGCCCGGCTTCACCACCTCGGCGACCCCCATCAGCATGATGTGGTCGCCGCCGGGCCGCAGCTCGTGGGTGCCGCGCGCGGGAATGACGAAGCCGCCCTCCTTGGGCCTCATGATCATCTTGCCGTCGGAGTCCACCACTTCGTGCAGCTCGATCTTCGGAGACAGCGGGGACGCGCCGGAGACGATCGTCACCTCGGCGTCGGTGTTGTTGACCAGGGTGCCGAAGGCGGCAGTCATCCCCTTCTCGGCCGTCTTCACCCAGGGATCGGTGATGGAGAGTCCCGCGGCGGTCGTCGCGGCGGCGGCAGGCGGCCGGGCCTCAGCGGCGGCGGTCGACCGGGTCGTGGTAGCGGTGTCGGTGGTGTCGGCTGTGTCGGTGGTGGAGCCGCACCCGCTCAGCGCCACGACGGCGGCGGCGGCGAGCAGAATCACAGGACGGGAGTACATGAACATGCCTTTCTGCGCCCGCGGCGAAGTATCCCCGCAGGCGTGGGTCGTCGAAAAGGGTCAGCTGGTTTCGACGACCATCGGCGGTCCCCGCCTGCTGAGCACGTGCCGCAGCACGGCCGACCGCAGCACCGGCGGCTCGGCCACGGCTCCGGCGAAGAAGGGCGTCTCGGGCACCGGCGGCAGCAGCACGGCGAGCAGCCGTACGGCCAGCCGGCGCAGCAGCGCCCAGAGCAGGGCCTCTCCGCGCGCCAGCCACAGCGCGGTCAGCAGCGTCGCCCAGGAGTGCGCGACCAGCATCCCGAGATCCGGCACCAGCCCGCCGGAACCGTGCACGGCGTGCGCGACGGCCTGGCCGGGAGAGCCGGCATGCGACAGCGAGAACAGCAGGTGCAGGGCGAGCTGGAGCCCGCCCAGCAGCGGCAGAATGGCGTGCACGGTCCGCTCGCGCCCCGCCACCGGGAACGCGGCACAGGCGGCCATCCAGAACGCGGCCACCATGGCGTCCCCGGACACCGTCCCGCCGCCGAAGACATGCGCGCCCGCGCCCAGCCCAAGGCACACCACGGCGAACACCATGGTGCGAAGAAGGCGAAACGGCATGCTCGGGGTCACGATGCCGACATCATGACACGCCGCACCACCGCCCCCTTTCCGAACCCGCCTAATCCTCCGCACATCGATCGGAGTGAGCACTCACTCTGCCTATTGACGGAGTGAGTACTCACTCCTTACTGTGGTCGGTATGAGCGACACACCGCCACGGCGCAGAGCGCCGGGAATGAGCCCCGAGGAGCGGCGCGCCATGATCGTCGCCGCCGCCCTCCCCCTGGTCGCCGAGTACGGCACGGCCGTGACGACCAGCCAGATCGCCAGGGCCGCCGCCATCGGCGAGGCCACCATCTTCCGGGTGTTCACCGACAAGGAGGAGCTGTTGGACGCGTGCATGGCCGAGGCGATCCAGCCGGACCACGTGGTCAAGGAGATCGCCTCCATCCCCCTCCACCAGCCGCTCGCGAGCAGACTGGCGGAGACCGTCGACGCGCTCGCCGCCCATCTGGAGCGTGTCGGCACCGTGCTGGGCGCCCTGCACGCCGGCGGCCACGGCCGGGGCCGGCAGCGGGAGCGCCCGCAGCCGGGCGGACGGGAGGCCTCCATGCGGCTGATCAGCGACGCGGTGACCGACCTGATCGAGCCCGACGCGGAGTCGCTCCGCCTCCCGCCCGACCAGATAGCCACGATCTTCCTGTCGCTGCTGTACACCCAGAAGCGCGGGGCCACGCCGAGCGACCTCCCGGTGCCGGACCTCGTCGACGTGTTCCTGCACGGCGCCATGAAGCACCCCCAGGCGTGACCCGTCCACGCTCCCGGCCACCGCCGTCCTTCAGGCTGAGCACGAAAGGATTCAGCACGAAAGGATTCAGTACGGAAGGATCAAGCACGGCCAGGATCAGCACGGCCAGGATCGCGAGCACGCACACCAGCAGGACGGTCAGGCCCGCCTGGGCGGCGGCCGGCCAGCCGTCGCCCAGGGAGCCGAGGAGCACCGCCCCGGTGACCGTGCCGCCGAGCACGCCTCCGCCTTCCTGTACGGTGCCGAGCACGCCGGCCGCCGCCCCCGACCGCTCCGGTCGTACGCCGGCCAGCGCGCCGGAGATCAGCGGCGACATGAGCAACCCCATCCCGCCCCCGGCCACGACGAGGGCGACGGCCGACCAGTAGGGTGCGGCGCCGATCACCTGGTGCAGCAGGCCCAGCCCGAGCAGCAGGGTGAGCGCCCCGGACACGGGCACCCGCCTGCCGTACCGCTCCACCAGCAGCCCGGTCCGCAGGGAGGTCACGAAGAATCCTGCGTTGAGCGCCGTGCCCAGCACCCCGGCCGCCAGGGCGCTGAGTCCGGCCCCGTCCTGCAGATACAGCGCCAGCACGAACGACAGCCCCGCCGAGGTGCCGAAGAGCAGCGCGATCGCGGGTAATCCCGCGGCGAACCCCGGCTCCCTGAGCACGACCAGATCCAGCAGCGGCTCCCCACCCGTCACCGTCAGCCTGCGCTGCCGCCTGACGAAGGCGGCCAGGAGGGGAACCGCGGCGCCGAAGGACACCCAGGTCCACAGCGCCCACCCGTACTCACGCCCCAGGGTCAGCGGCAGCACGACGGCGACCAGCCCCGCCGCCACCAGCCCCGCCCCGGCAAGATCCAGCCGAGCTCTCCGGCGGACGCGGGGGACCGCCGCGCCGGTCGTCGGGAGGACGCGGGGGACCAGGGCCAGGGCCGTCAGGGCGAGGGGGACGTTCACCAGGAAGCAGGCTCGCCAGCCCAGCCCCCACGGGTCGGCTGCGATCAGCAGCCCGCCGATCGCCTGGCCGCTGACGCCGGCCAGGCCGACGGTGGTGCCGTACCAGCCGAAGGCCCGGGACCGGTGCGCGCCTGGGTACAGCACGCCGAGCAGGGTCAGCACCTGCGGCCCGAGCAGCGCCGCCGCGATGCCCTGCGCCACTCTGGCGAGCACCAGCACCCCCGGGGACGGCGCCGCGCCACAGGCCGCGGAGGCCAGCGCGAACAGGGCCAGACCGATCACGAAGACGCGACGCGGCCCGTACAGGTCCCCGAGCCGGCCGGAGATGATCAGCGCGGTGGCGTACGCCAGCCCGTACCCGGCGATGACCAACTGCCCGGCCGCCGCGTCGGCTCCCAGCCCGGCGCGGATCGACGGGACGGCGACGTTGGCGATGAAGAAGTCGAGCGTGGTCATGAAGACGGCGACCAGCACGACGGGCAGCGCCCACCAGCGGTTCGGGACGGGCACGAGGTCTCCTGAGGGTGAGGACGGGGGCGGTGGATGAACACCGCGAGCCCGGAATCGGTTGACCTCACCCTCGGAGCGGACGGTTACGGTTTCCCACGGATCGGCTACGGACCGGCGGCATAATGACCCGCAATGCCGAAATTTCCTGACCTCTCGACGTATGCGGCGGACATCGCGCCGGTCATCGACGCGGTTCACGTCAACGTGCACGCCGCTGCCCGCGCGGTCCGCGAACAGCTCGCCGGAGCGCCGGACCCGTCCCCCGGCTTCCTGAACGACCTCCGCTTCACCCTCCCGCTCCGCCCCCTCACCCGCGCCGGGCTCGCCGCCGTCTACAGGTACGCCACCGCGGCCGAACGCGAGAGCGCCATCCAGGACCACCTGAAGCAGGGCACCCTGTCCGAGGCCCCAGACGGCCTGCTGCACGCGACGGATCGCGGCCTGGCGACCATCCAGCGCCTGTACGCGCTCCACGCCGCCGCCGTCGAGCGAGTCTGGCCCGGTCCCGACGTCCCCGCCCTCGCCGCCCTCACCGCCCAAGTCCTCACCCAGGCCCAGCAGGACCACCTCGAAGCCACGCCCGGCCGCCCCGGGTCCGGTCGCTCGGGGGAGGCTGGGGGCGGCGCGTTCGCGGTGGTGGTGCCTCCGTACGAGCCGCAGGGCACCCCGCCAGGCGTGCTGCTGTTCAACCGGCTCGCCGCCCTCCGCTACCACCGCGCGGACGCGCATGCCGCGGCCTGGCAGGAGGCGGGCCTGTCGGTGGCCGAAATCGTCGCCCTGAAGCCCGGCCCGGCACGCGAACGCATCGAATCCCGGACGAACCAGCGCGCCGCCCGGCCGTACAGAAACCTCACGGAGTCGGAGCGTGCGTTCATGTACGGCGGGCTGCTTCGCCTGGCGTGAGGCGGCGATCAGAGCACGGTGCGACTACGACTTGGGCATAGTTCGCAAACTGCCACCTCCCGGTAACCATCAGAGGAGCGCACTATGGTCAAGTACCTCTACGAGGAGAGTGTGGTGGATCAGGACCTGCCCGGTGGTGCGCGGTTGATCGTGGGAGTGGACGAGTCTCCGGCCGCGCGCTGGGCGCTGGCCTGGGCCATCGGCGCGGCGCGGCTGCACCGCATGGCGCTGGTCGCGGTGCACGTCAGCCGGGCGCCCGTGCATCCCTTCCCTGAGGCGCTGCCCGTGCAGCAGGCCATCAGGCAGGGGGAGGAGGCTCGCGGCGGCGAGGTGGTGGCCAGGGTGTTCGAGGACGTGGCGGGCGGGATGCCCGACGACCTCACCACCGCCGCGGTATCGCGGGTCGGCGATCCCGGGTATCACCTCGTCGACCTGGCGCGCGAGGGCGACCTGCTGGTGCTCGGCCGGGGGCGGCGCGGGCTGGTCAGCCGCCTGTTCCTGCCCTCCACGTCCATGTACTGCGCGCGCCACGCGCGAGCCACGGTGGTGATCGTGCGTCAGCCGGTGCCGCCGGACGACCCGCAGCTGTCAGGTGAGCGGGGCCGGCGGTTCTGGGGTCGCGGGCACTACCAGTGACCTTCTCAGCAGTTCGAGGCCGCCGGGGATGGCGCTCTGCTCGATCGCGCCGTAGCCGATGACCAGGCCGGGCTGGGCCGGGCTCTCGCCGCAGTAGGCGTCGAGCCGCTCGACGCCGAGGCCGGGTCGCTGCCGTACCGTGACCCCGGGCGCGAGCCGGGCGCACAGGTGCAGGCCTGCCGCGGAGGGCACCACGCGCAGCCGGTCCTCGCCGGACAGGGTGTCGGCGATCAGCGCGTGCCGGGCGGCGTACACGCGGGTGGCCTTCCTGATGTGCCTGGCCAGCAGGCCCTCGTCGATGAACCGGGCCAGCGCGGCCTGCGTCGGCAGCTCGCCGTGCCAGTCGGAGATCCGCTTGGCGGCGGTCAGTGCGGGCCCGAGCGAGGCCGGGGCGACCAGGAAACCGAGCCTGAGCATGGGCAGCAGGGTCTTGGAGAAGGAGCCCACGTAGATCACCCGGCCGGCCCGGTCCAGGCTCTGCAGCGGCTCCAGCGGGCGCTCGCCGAAGCGGAACTCGCTGTCGTAGTCGTCCTCGATCACCACCGCGTTCCGCCGCTCGGCCCACGCCAGCAACGCCGCCCGACGGCCCAGTGACATCGGCGTGCCCAGCGGGAACTGGTGCGACGGCGTGACGTACACCAGCCGTGCCGCACCGGGAAGGGCGGAGACGTCCAGTCCCTCCCCGTCCACGGGCACCCCGACGACCCGCGCGCCGAGCGAGCGGAACAGCAGCCGCGCGGGCGGGTAACCGGGCTCCTCCACGGCCACGCAGGCGCCGGGCTCGATCAGCACCCGGCCCACCAGGTCGAGCGCCTGCTGCGCGCCGTTGGTGATGAGCACGTCCCCGGCGCCGGCGCGCACCGACCGGCTGACGCCGATGTGCCGGGCGATGGCCTCCCGCAGGCCCTCGTGCCCCGACGGGTCGCCGTAGCCCCCGGCGCCGCGCCGCAACTCGCGGTTCACCAGCCGACGCCAGCTCTCCATCGGGAACAGCCCCGCGTCGGGCACGCCGACGCGGAAGTCGTACGCGGCCCGCCGAGCTCTCGACCCGTACGGCGCGTCGGGGTGGGCGGCGCCGGGGATGTACGGCGCGTCCGGGTGGTTCGTGCCGGGGGTGGGGGAGACGCTGGCGGTGGGGCCGGTGATGTCCTCCCACACGGCGCGGGGGCGTACGACGCCCTTGGGGGCGGCTCGGCCGCGCACCGGCTCGGCCGACACGAACGTGCCCGCGCCCGCGCGGCCGACCAGGAAGCCGTCGGCGACCAGCCGGTCGTAGGCGACGGCGACGGTGTTGCGTGAGACGTCCAGCCGCCGGGCCAGCTCACGCGTCGGCGGCAGCCGTTCGCCGGACCTGAGCCGCCCGTCGAGGACGGCCTCCAGGAGCTGGCGGTAGATCTGCGCCGTCAGGTCGCCCCGCCCCGACAAGGTCACGTGTACGTCCATCTTGGCCCAATCATTTCGCCGGAAATTGGAGCTTATATCGGGACAAGCTTCGGCCTAGCGTGGGGCGGCATGACAGAACGAATGAACCTCGGCAAGCTGGCCGGCGACGCCTACCGGGCCATGGCCGGACTCGACCGGTTCGTGAGCGCGAGCACCCTGCCCAAGCCGCTGCTGGAGCTGGTACGGCTGCGCGCCAGCCAGATCAACGGCTGCGTGTACTGCGTGGACTCGCACAGCTCGGACGCCAAGCGGGCGGGCGAGAGCGACGCGAGGCTGTACGCCGTGGCGGTGTGGCAGGAGGCCCCCTTCTTCACCGCCCAGGAGCGCGCGGCCCTGGCCTTCACCGAGGCCGCGACCAGGCTGTCCACCGGCGACGTGACCGACGAGATCTGGCAGCGGGCCGCCGAGCACTTCACCGAGGAGGAACTGGCCGCCCTGGTGGTCGCCCTGGCCACCATCAACGCGTGGAACCGCATGGGCGTGGCCACCAGGATGACCCCGGAGTCCTACGAGGCCTGACCGGCCCCGTTCACTTGAAGGCCCGCAGCCGCAGGCTGTTGCTCACCACGAAGACGCTGGAGAACGCCATCGCGGCACCCGCGATCATCGGGTTGAGCAGCCCCGCGGCGGCCAGCGGCAGGGCGGCCACGTTGTAGGCGAAGGCCCAGAACAGGTTGCCCTTGATCGTGGCCAGCGTCCTGCGCGACAGCCGCAGGGCGTCGGCCGCCACCCGCAGGTCGCCGCGGACCAGCGTGAGGTCGGACGCCTCGATGGCCGCGTCGGTGCCGGTGCCCATGGCCAGCCCCAGATCGGCCTGGGCCAGCGCGGCGGCGTCGTTGACGCCGTCGCCCACCATGGCCACCACCTTGCCCTCGGCCTGCAGCCGCTTGACCACGTCCACCTTGTCGGCGGGCAGCACCTCGGCGATGACCTCGTCGATGCCGACCTCGGCCGCCACGGTCCTGGCGACCGCCTCGTTGTCACCGGTCAGCAGCACCGGAGTGAGCCCGAGGGCGCGCAGCCGCTCGATCGCCTCCTTGCTGGTGCCCTTGATCACGTCGGCCACGACCAGCAACGCGCGCGCCCGGCCGTCCCACCCCACGGCGACGGCGGTGTGCCCGGCGGCCTGCTCCCGCGCCAGCTCGTCCGCAAGCTCGGCCGGCAGGTGCTGCGACCACTCCCGCAGCAGCTTCGGCCGTCCGACCAGCACCGCGTGGCCGTCGACCACTCCCTGCACGCCGAGCCCTTCGACGTTCGCGAAGTCCTCGACCGTGGCCGTGGACCCGGCCGCCTTGGCGATGGCGCGGGCGATCGGGTGCTCGGAGGCGTGCTCCAGCGCACCGGCCAGCCTGAGCACCTCGTCGCGGTCCTCGCCCTCGGCCAGGTGCACGCCGACGAGCGTCATCCGGCCTTCGGTGACCGTGCCGGTCTTGTCCAGCACGATCGTGTCGATCCTGCGCGTGGACTCCAGCGCCTCCGGTCCCTTGATCAGGATGCCGAGCTGGGCGCCCCTGCCGGTGCCGACCAGCAGCGCCGTGGGGGTCGCCAGGCCGAGGGCGCACGGGCAGGCGATGATCAGCACGGCGACCGCGGCGGTGAAGGCCGCGCCCGCGCCGTTGCCGGTGCCGAGCCAGAACCCGAGCGTGGCGACGGCCAGGCCGATCACGATCGGCACGAAGATGCCGGAGATCCGGTCGGCCAGCCGCTGGACGGCCGCCTTGCCCGTCTGCGCCTCCTCCACCAGCCTGGCCATCTGGGCGAGCTGGGTGTCGCCGCCCACCCGGGTGGCGCGCACGAGCAGCCGCCCGCCCGCGTTGACGGTCGCGCCGACCACGGCATCGCCCGGGCTCACCTCCACCGGCACCGACTCGCCGGTGAGCATCGAGGCGTCGATGGCGGAGGTGCCCTCCTCGATCACGCCGTCGGTGGCGACCTTCTCACCAGGCCGTACGACGAACGTGTCGCCCGGCTCCAGCGAGTCGATGGACACCCGTCGGCCGTCGGCCAGCTCGACGTCCTTGACGCCCAGCTCCATCAGCGCCCGCAGAGCCGCCCCCGCCTGCCGCTTCGACCGCGACTCGAAGTAACGCCCGGCCAGGATGAACGCCGTCACCCCCGCCGCGGCCTCCAGATAGATGTTGCCGGAGCCGTCGGTCCGCTGGATCGTCAGCTCGAACGGGTGCGACATGCCAGGAACTCCGGCCGTACCGAAGAACAGCGCCCACAGCGACCAGCCGAGCGCGGCCAGCGTGCCCATCGAGACCAGCGTGTCCATCGTCGCCGTGCCGTGCCGCAGGTTGGTCCAGGCGGCCTTGTGGAACGGCCAGCCCGCGTACACCACCACCGGCGCCGCCAGCGTCAGCGACAACCACTGCCAGTACGTGAACTGCAGCGCGGGAATCATCGCCATCGCGACCACGGGCACGCTCAGCACCACCGCCGTGATCAGCCGGTCACGCAGTCCGTTGTCAGGTTTGTCCACAGGCTGTGGATCGCCGGTGCGCGGCGGGGCGGGGAGCTCGGCCGAGTAGCCGGCCTTCTCCACCTCGGCGACCAATTCCTGGGGGTCGAGGTCGTCCGGGAAGGTGACCTTCGCCTTCTCTGTCGCGTAGTTGACCGTCGCCGTCACGCCTTCGAGCTTGTTGAGCTTGCGCTCGATGCGGTTGGCGCAGGACGCGCACGTCATGCCACCGATCGTGAGCTCGACGGCCTTTTCCTCGATGAGGGAAGACATCACCTCTCCTTTCCCTCGTCCCGTGTTCCTCTTGGCTCAGTGGGTGTGGGCGGGCGCTTGCTCGGCCGTCGCCGTGAAGCTCGCCGTACGGACTTCGCCGTCGTGCTGGAAGTCCAGGAACAGACGGTAGTCGCCCACGCTGGGCACCTCGGCGTAGAACGTGATCTCCGGCCCCGCGGTGGTCCTGCCGTCGCCCGGCTCGCCGTCCGGGTGGACGTGCAGGTAGGCCAGGTCGCCCGCGCGCAGCGCCACCAGGTGGCCGTAGGCGCCCAGGTAGGGCTGCAGGTCCTTGACCGGCTTGCCGTCCTTGGTGACCTTCAGCGTGAGCTTGCTCGAGTGGCCCGGCTCCAGGTCCCCGTCGAGGGTCACCGTGTAGTCGCCCACCTTGGCGGTGCGGCCAGCCTGCGGCAGAGCCTTCGGTTCGTAGTCGCCGGGGGCCTGCAGGTCCACGCCGAGCGTCAGCTTGTCGGCGCCCGTGGGGGCGAAGTCGGCGAAGGCGCGGTAGGCGCCGGGCTCGGGCAGCTCCAGCTTGACCGACCAGACGCCGTCCGCGCCGAGCGTCGGGTGCAGGTGCTGGAAGCTGGTCAGGTCGCGGGAGGCGACGATGAAGTGGAGCTTCTTGTCGTGCTCGACGTCGTACTCGGTGACGGGCTTGCCGTCGGGGCCGGTGACGTTGAAGCGGAAGTCGGCGGCCTTGCCGGTCGCTGGCTTGGTCAGCGGGGTAAGGGTGTAGCCGTTCTGGGACACTTGGAGCCCCCCGGGGGTATCGCTCTCGTTGTGTGCTGCCTCGCCGTGATCGTCGGTGTGCCCGGCGTCCTGCGTGGGCTCGTGGGCTGTGTCGTCGGCCGCTGGTGACGTCATGTCGGCGTGCCCTGTCGGGCTCGCCGTGGCGGGCGCGGCCATGTCGGCATGGTTTGTAGGGCTTGCCGTGGCCTGGCCGGCCGGGCCCGTGGCGGGCCCGGCCTGACCCAGCGCGTTTCCCGCCCCCAGCGCCCCGGCGAAGATCACTGCCAGTCCGGCGCCGTACAGCCCGAGGCGTACGGCCGTGTTCATGAGGCGCCGGCCAGCTCGTAGCCGGCCTCCTCCACCGCGGCGCTGATCCGCGCCTGGTCGACAGGGCTCTCGCTCACCACGGTCAGCGCGCCGCTCGCCAGGTCCACCTCGACGGAGGTGACGCCCGCGACCTCGGCGACCTCCTCCTTGACCGAGCTCACGCAGTGGCCGCAGGTCATGCCCTTGACGGTGTAGGTGGCGGTGCTCATGGGTGGCTCCTTCACGGGGTCGTATTCTTGATCTATCCAGTCTAACACCGTACCCCCCTAGGGTATTCTCCCGGGCCGGGAAACGCCGCCCTTCCCTTCCTTGTACGGCCAGAAGAGGTGCGGGGATCAATCTCCCAGCTTGCCCAGGCTGTCACATATACCCCTAGGGGGTACTTGTGGGGAACTTAACATACCGAGAGGGGGTATGTCCACACACCTGGCGCGCGCACTCGGCCGCAACATGCGGCATGATCCAAGAGGGGCCGGGCGCATGCTGTCCCACCTGGGACGGATGGCCCGTTCCTCGAACAATCCGTACATCTGGTTCTGGCAAACACAAGGACCGCAGCCATCCCTTGCTAGGCTGCTTGTCAACCGTTGGGTCTCACCCCGGCAGGTGAGACCGTCGAAGAAGTGGGGTCACACCGTGAAGAAGCTGCTTGTTCTGGCGCTGGTCGCCCTTGGGGGGTTGCTGGTCTGGCGTAAGGTGCAGGCTGACCGCGCCGAGCTCGATCTCTGGACCGAGGCCACCGGTAGCGAGAACTAACCGACCGGCGAGGCGATGAGTGACGTCGTCCCCATCAAGCTGGTGTGCCTGGACCTGGCAGGCACGACGGTCGGTGACATCGCCATGGTCGAGCGCGCTTTCGCCGAGGCGATCGCCACCCAGGGCATAGTCCCCGGGACCGGAGCGTACGCACGAGCCATGGTTCACGTGCACCGGTCCCGGGGCCGCCCGACCATCGACGTCTTCCGCGGCATCTTCCCCGACGACGAAGCCCAGGCCCAGGCGGCCAACCTGACGTTCGAGCGCTCCTACGAGGGGCTGCTGGAGCGTACGGGCCTCGTACCCATGCCTGGAGTCCTTGAGGTCTTCGACAAGCTCCGCGGCTCGGACATCCACCTCGCATTGATCACCGGCTTCAGCCGGACCACCCTGAGCCGTGTCCTCAGCGTGCTCGGGTGGCATGACCAGGTCGACCTCGCCATCTGCCCCGAAGACGCGGGCGGCCGCGGCCGGCCCTGGCCCGACATGGTGCTGCACGCCGTGCTCCGCCTCGGCGTCGACGACGTACGGCAGGTGGCGGTGGCGGGCGACGCAGAGAGCGACATGCGCTGCGGCCGCAGCGCCGGCGCCGCGATCGTGGCCGGCGTGATGACGGGTGTGCACAGCCGCGAGCGGCTCCTCCTGGGAGGGGCGACCCACATCCTGGACTCGATCGTCGACCTGCCTGAGTTGATCCTCAGCGAGGGGGCGGGGACGACGCGGATGCCGCAGGGGGACGGGTAAGCTATCTTCGTCTCGAAGGGGCCTTAGCTCAGTTGGCAGAGCGCCTGCTTTGCAAGCAGGAAGTCAGGAGTTCGAATCTCCTAGGCTCCACCAGGTAGAACACCCCGCCACTGATCTTGTGACGGGGTGTTCGGGCCATTAACGGGCCATTAGCCATCCTGGTCCAGCCTCTTCCTCTCGGCCTCCACACGAGCGCTGAGAGCATCCGCGATCCGCTGGTCAGCGTCCTTGGTCGCGTGCTGGTAGATGAGCGCAGCCCGATCGCTGTCGTGCCCCATCCGTGCTTTGAGATCGGCCAGGCTCGCCCCTGACTGCGCGGCCAGCGTGTTGCCCGTGTGGCGAAGATCGTGGAAGTGCAGGCCGGCGAGCCCCATCTCCTTGAGCGCCTCACCCCACTTCGCGGCACGCCGGAAGTTGCTGCCCCGCAGGAACCCGCCCAGCTTGCCGAGGAACACGAACGCGTCCTCTTCTGGCTCGACATACGACGCGAGATGTTCGGTGAGCGCCGGAACGATCACCGCAGGGATGCCGACCGCACGGCGACCGGCCTTGGACTTGACCGGGCACAGGCGCATCTCCCCGCCGTCCAGCTCGATGAGCTGTTCCCGGATCCGGACCGTGCGCGCCACCAGGTCGAGGTCATGCCGCCGGAGTGCGATCACCTCACCCCATCGCAGGCTTGCGAACGTGGCCAGCAAGATCAGCGCTCGGAACCGCTTGTCCGCCATCCGGTCGGCGAGCTCGAATACCTGAGACACCGTGATCACGGATCGCTCGGGAGTGTGTTCGTTGTCTGCACCCTTGATCCGGCACGGGTTGCGGCTGATCATCTTGTCTTCTTCCGCCGCTGTCATCAGTACGGCCCGCAGGAGCCGGTACGCCTTGGCGACCGCCGAGACCGACGCGCCCTGCTCCAGTCGTTCAGACCGCCAGGCGCGAATCATCTGTGTTGTGATCTTTCCGACCTGGACACCACCGAGGGTCGGCATGATGTGTCGATCCAGCAGCCACGTGTAGTTCTCGATGGTCTTGGGGCGCAGGCCGGGACGCTCCTTGATCCACGCTCGGGCGTAATCGCCCAGCAGAAGCTTCCCGCGATCGGGATCCGTCCATTCGCCTGAGATCATCTGGGCTTCGACGAGCGTGAGCGCACGGTCGGCTTCGGTCTTGGTGGCATAGGTGGTCGCCCCGGTTCGCAGACGCCCGTCCGGTCCCGGATATCGGATCTGGAATCGGCCGGACTCCCGCTTGCGGATATTGCCGAAACGGCGATGTCCGTCTTTGTTGGCCATCAGGCAGCCCTCCTCTTAACGGTGTCGGTCGTCATCGGCGTGACGGTTCCGGCGACGACGAACGCGATCAGCGCGGACTCTCGGATGCGGACATGGCGCCCGACTTTCACGAATTCGATCCGGCGTTCGGCGATCAGGCGGCGGACGAAGCGCTCCGAGGTGTGCAGCAGTTCGGCGATTTCAGGGACGGTGAGAAGTTGCTCCATGGTGTTCCTCCTCAGGCCGCGTCCGGTGTTGCCGAAAGATCTTGGCCGTCTGCTCTGGCTTCCAGCTCTCTGAGGTGGGCTCGCCAGCGCTGGCGTTCGTGGACCGACCGGAGGAGCCGGACGGCGAGGGATGGCACGTTGGCGTCTCCGGCCGGGATCGGTCGCCAGATGTAGCGGTGTGGGTCGGTGGGTTCGTCGGCTTGGCCGAGGGCTTGCAGGACCCAGGTGCGGCGGTCTTGCTTGTGTTCGGCGAGGGTCTTGTTGCTCCACTTGCGGGAGACCAGGACGCGGCGTCCGGCGTAGCCGAGGTGTTCGGGCTTGTGGGCCTTGCCACGGCAGTGGCCGGGGATCATGCCGGGTTTGGCGCTCTTGGGCTGGACGCCGTAGCGCAGCCAGTTCGGGCAGGTGGGTGAGCAGGGCTCGTAGCGCAGGGCGTCCAGCATGCGGGTGACGTGCTCGCGCTGGGCCTGGCCGCTGTCGAGGGTGTCACCGAGAGACTTGGTCAGGTACTTGGACAGATACTGGATGCACTGGTCAGCGTCCGGGGTTCCGGAGAGAACGCCTTGCACGTCCACCTGTTCACCGAAGCGGAGCACGTGGAGGGGTTCGGCGTCCTCGTCCAGGGCGTCGAGGGCCTCGTCCCAGGTGGGCAGAACCTCACCGGTTGCCGGGTCGAGGTAGCCGGCCTCCTCGTCCCAGACGGGCAGGTGATCGCCGTCGAAGCGCACCTCGTCGGCCTGTGGCCACCACACCTGGTGATAGGTGGCGGCGGCGATCTGCTTGATCTCCGCTCGTGGCAGGGTGCCCCGGATGGCCATGTGCAGGTGTGGGGCAAGCCGCTTCTGAGGTTCGACGGCGGCGAAGTACTGCACGTCATAGCCCGCGACCCGGCGCAGGTTCTGCACGAATCGATCAACGAGCTTGGAGAAGTGCAGCGCGTCCCGAGCCGAACGCCGGTAGTCGTAGGTGTTCGGATCGACGGGGACGCCGTCACGGACCTTGCCATAGCTGGGCAGGGTGAGCGTGACGAACAGTGACGGCCGATAGACCTTGCCGTCGGAGCCGGTGAAGGTGCGCCCCAGGGTGGTGCTGGTCATCTTGCGCTTGGGCAGGTCCGGGGCGTCCTGCCGACGCCGGGTCGATCGGGTGCGCTTGGGCACCGCGGATCCGGTGACGCTGCCCCGCATCCCAGCCGCGTTGATCTCCTCGTCCAAGCTCGCGAGAACGGCGTCCAGGTCGGTGGTGTCGTCGCCGGCCTGCTCGGCGGCATCGCGCTTGGCCTGCATGTCGGCACGGAACTCGATCAGTCGGCGCTGTTCCTCGCTGGCCTCGTCCGGGGTGATGGCCGGTTCGGTGTCGAGGTGCCAACCTTCACGGCACTGGGCCATGCGGAGTTGCCGGTTGCGCTTGGCGCAGGGAGGGCACTTGCTGTCCAGGGTGGAACCGCATGGCACGTCGATGATCTCGGAGGCGCCGGTGACGGTGTCGAGTCGCCGCAGCGGGATGGGCCGGATGCAGACGCCGTGGAGCTTGGCGACCTCTTCGAGCACATCCCGGGCCATCGGCATGGCTTGGCGGACGGCCCGGGGAAGTGCGCGGTCGTGCGCATGGGTCATGTGAACCTCCCTTCGTTGACGTCAAGGACGATGAACGCGATCTGGCCGCAGGCGCGGCACTCGACCAGGGCGCGGACCGGGTCGAGCCAGAGAGCGTTCACGGTGTTGCAGGTGGCGCAGCGCAGCTCTTCCAGCAGCTCACGCATCAGAGCTCACCTCCAGGTCGGTGCAGATCCTCATGCGGCGCTCCCGTACGGGGTGTAGGCGTTGACCATGGCGTGAATGTCGGTGTCGGAGACGTAGGCGGCGCGGACCCGGATGGGTTCGGGACTGGCCTCCAGCCGGACGTAACCGACTCCCGCGCCTCGTTCGGGGACGGGTGAGATGCGGTCGGCCAGCGCTCCCCGGTCGCGGGCGCCGTCGCCGAGGACCATGTCGACCTGTTCCGACTCGTCCAGGCGGAGGGCGATCTTGTCGGGGAACAGGTTGCGGATGTTCATGACCTCTTTGCGCGGGTCCTGGAGTGCGGCCAGGACGCCGACGCCGACCGCGCGGCCTTGGGTGGTGAGGGTGGCGAGGGCGCAGGAGATGCGTTGCCGTAGCTGCCGGTCGGACTGGTAGGCGGTCAGGAACGCCACCTCGTCGACCACGACCAGAATGAACGGATCATCGACCGTGGGCGTGTGGGAGCGCTGGAGCCCGGCGAAACGGGCGGCTCGCTTCTGCATGACGGCGACGGCCTCGTCCAGCAGGTCGGCGCACTCCTCGGGCGTGGCTGCGTACCGTGTGCCGAAGAGTGCGCGGCCGTAGGACAGTTCCATCAGTTTCGGGTCCAGCGCCCACAACTCGACCAGGCCCACGCTGGCGGCGGGAAGTAGGGAGCGGATGACGGACCAGATGATCGACCCCTTGCCGGCCCCGGTCGCGCCCGCGACGAGAACGTGAGTTCCGTGCACCTTGAGCCGCCACGGTCGCCCGTCTTCGCGGGTGCCGATCTCGACCGGTCCCACGGTCGGTTCGATGGGGATGGACAGGGCCGGCAGGGGTTCAGAGAGTGGATCGCTGCGCGGGAAGGTCAGCGTCAGGTGTCCGGCCTGGGTCAGCGTCACCCGGCAGGATGCGGCGCCGAACCCTTGGGCGAGATGGTCGGTGCGGTCGGTCCAGTCCTTGACCGGTTGGCCTTTGAGCATGCGCACGGTGACCTGGTCGGCCCAGGAGGTGCAGGTGACCTTGCCGAGCCGAGGCAGGTAGTCGCGGCCCCGGATGTGGCGGCCGAGACCGGAGACGATCAGGACGGGTTGCCAGTGTCGCCGGTAGATCCAGGTGAGCCGCCACCAGGCCAGCAGCCGGTAGCCGATCAGGCGGTTGAAGGACGCTCGGTCGATGTACGCCCATGAGGCGAGGGTCAGGATGACCGTGCCGAGCACGGATGCCGCCATGGGCCAGCCGTAGACGTACCAGGTGACGCCGAGGGCTACCGGGACGGTGGCCGCGATGGGGTGGCGCCAGATCGTACGGACGAGCCCGGCGAGCATGCGCCAGCCCAGGATGACGATGGTGAGGATGGCGGGAGTTTTGACGACGGCCGGGCGGAAGACGACGGCCGTGTCGGGCGTGGTGGAGACGAGGTTGCGCGCCTCGTCGCCAGGCAGCCGCTTGAACATAAGCTGGGAACCTCTCGTGATGGAGTGAGTCGTGGGAGAACCGAGGGGCCGCCGGAAGTTGCCGCTTCCAGCGGCCCCGCTTCGTGTCAGGCCGCCGTGTCGGTGGCGTCCTTGGCCGGCTGTTCGGCGTGCAGGCACTCGCAGTCGGCCAGGTAGCGAGCGGCGGCGTTGAAGATCTCGCGGGCGATGTTCAGGTCGGCGTCGGTGACCGGCCCGGCTCCGGTGGTGGAGATGTGCACGTTGGCCTCCTGGGAGCTGAACTCCAGGTACGGGCGCGGAGTACTTACCAGCAGTCCGGCGCTGACCTTCAGGCGCGGCGTGTGGAAGGAGACGCCGACGTGCGGCTCGGAGTCGGGTCGTAGGGACAAGGTGACGTAGGTGTAGGGCCGGTGCTCGCTCATGCCGCCACCCCGTGACCGTCGGGCAGACCGTAGAAGCTGCGCTCCAGGGAGCGGGCGAAGCGGTGGGCCTCGCGGGCGAGCTGGCGCGCGAACTCCAGGTCCTTCACCGTCACGGGGCCACTGGTGGTGACCAGGACGGAGGTGGCGCCGAAGTCGAGCGCCAGGACGGGCTCACGGCGCGGGAACGGGTGGTTGAGGGTGCGGGCGGCGTGGCCGGTGGTCAGCCGGATCACGCTGGTGCGCGGGGTACGGCGACGGGTCATCAGGCGGCGTCCTTTCCGGCCTTGGCCGGGGCGGTGGTCTGGTGGGGAGCGCGCATCTCGCGCACCTTGATGGAGTAGGCGAGGCGGCCGTTGCCGTTGACGTACGGCGTGACCGAGATGCCGTCGAACTCGACGGGCGTGAACGGAAGTCCCGGCATCGGCTGCGGGGGCACCGGCTGGACCGGGGCGAGGATCTTGACCGCCACCGTCTTCTGAGCGGGCTTGAGAGCCGGGTCACCGTCCAGAACCGCGACCTGCCAGACCAGCTCACTGGTCTGCTTGTCGCGGGACTGCACGAAGCGGCCGTTAGTCGAGGCGTCGAAGTCCTTGACGGGCTCGACCTGGCCGACGACGTAGCAGCCGTGCGGGAAGACCATGGCGAAGGTGACGGGGATGGGGCCTTGCAGAGCCATAACAGCTTTCCTCTCTTGGCTGACAGGCACTCGACCTATCAAGTAGTTGGACGATAACTCTGCGTAGCTTGATAGGTCAAGTGTCTAGGCTGAAATGACAGCCGTGTCACCGTTGCGATACACAGGCGTGCAGGTCGACGGCTCCACATCATGGGAGGTTCTGGTGCGAATCTTGTGGGGGTGTGTGGCCGCAGCCGTGATCACCGCGCTGGCTGGCCTGTTCTTCCTGATCGTGAAGCCCCAGCTGCGCGACAACGCTCGGCTTGATGCCTTTTACGAGCGCGTACTCGACTACCCGCTCCCACCGAGCACCCGCAACCTCTTCCCGATGGATGGTGATGCGATCTTCGACAAGAACCTGTCCATGGGGAGCGGAAGCTACTGCGACTACCGGGTTCGGATCACGTTGCAGACTGCTCTTACTCCGCAGGAGATCCGCCGCCACTATGACAGCGCGTCGATCCCTGGAGCCGAGGAGGAAGCGATGATCACTCTGTACTTTTCAGAAGAGGACTCCGCCGGCGGTCGCCAAGTAATCGTCGAAGCGTATGATTCTCATGACTGGGACGGAGATTGGCGCTGCTTCTAGCCGCAGACCGCATCCAGGCTCGGATGGCTCTATGCGATCGGATAGGCGTCTTCTAGCTCGTGCCGGTCGGCCGGGAGAAGCACCTCCACAACGGCCAATGGGCGCCCTGACGCATCACGCACCGCGCCGAACACGGCCAGAAGCGGAGTGTTTTTGGACATGCCGAGCTGTCCGGCCTCTGTGGTCGTAGGCATGCGCGCGGTGATCTGCTCCACGATGTGATCGAAGCGCACCCCCTTGCGCGACGTCAGATGCTCCCGGATGCCCTCCCGCAACGGCTCACCACTGGTCAGATCAGTGCCCTCCGACAGCTCCAAGGGCAACCACAACGACACCAGCTCAGTCGGCTCACCGTCACCGTCACCGGCCACCAAGCGCCGACGCAGGAACGCCCTGCCCTTGGGCTGCATCTCTAGCAGCGACGCCACCCGGTTGGACGGTGTCACCGCGCCCGCCTCCACCAGCTCGCCGGGAGTATCGGTCTCCGGGTTGGTCAGGTACGCCTGTCCGGGCCGGTTGGACTCCATCGACGCCATCGCGGGACGGCCACGTACGAAACGGCCTTTTCCCTGTTGGGAGTCGATCCAGCCCTGCTCACGCAGCACCCGCAGCGCGGCGACCACGGTAGGCCGGGACACGCTGAACTCTTTGATGAGCTGGTGTTCACTGGGCAGGAGGGAGCCCGGTGGGTACGTTCCCGACTCGATACGCCGCTGAAGGGCCTGCACAAGCTGCGCATACTTCGGCGGTACGGACTCAAGCGACATTTTGACCGTCCAACACCCGACAGGTTGTTTTACCAAGTTTGAGCGTAACCTGGATCAGCCCGCTCCGTCCAAGCATTCCGCTGACGTGCGGGAAGAAGGCCCGGCAGGCAGTCGCGGAGGAACGGGGGCGACCCTCCATGGGCATGGACTTGACCACCTGCCGGGCGATGAGACGCGACGAGGCTGGGAAGGACCGCCCCGTACCCCTCCGAACGGGGACTGGCGCCACCTCGCCGCGCCGGCCTCTTACTTGGCGACACACTCCGCCAAGACGCTTGCCGCCCCCTCCACATCGCCGACCGGATGCCGCCTCTCGGCGCTCTGCCAGGAGAAGTACGCACCGCCGTACCCGACGAACACCCACACCGGCAGCCCCGGCTCGGGTCGGCGCACGATGAGCGCACTGTTGTCCGGTAGCAACTCGGCCTCGACGCCGAGACTCGTGAGCCGCTCGCGCAACTGGGCCAGGGCGCGCCCGTCCCTCTGGTGCCCGAGCCCGTTCGTGGCCGCCAGCATGATCGGATTCATTTCTCGTTCCTTTCGGCCTGGCCTTCGCCGAGGCAGTCGAGACACTTACGCTCCTCGATCTCTTCCGCCCCCTCTCCGCCAGTGCCGATCAGGAGGGCGCGGCACGAGCCTTGGAGCTTGTAACCGCGTCCCCGGCACGCCGGGCAGGGGCCTGTCTCGCAGTTCTTCTCTGGCCGGGTCACCGTCGCCATCTCCTCGCGAGTCGTTTCCGGTACTCCCTACGGCGGAAGTCCGCTGCACTTACCTTGTTGATTGATGGCAAGTCCACCGGCAATGCAGAATGGGGGGACCTCCTTTCCAGGTCCCCCAGTAGCCCCCTTTAGCCGCTCTCATTCGAAAGAAGGCCGGATATGCCCAAAATGGGGATGAATGTTCGCCTTCGCGAGTGGCGCCAGAAGGCCGATTTGACGCGGGCCGAAATGGCAAAAATGATCAATCTCAGCAAAAGCGGGATCAAATACAAGCTGACCTGCGACGAGGAACGCCTACGCCGCTGGGAGGCGGGCGAGGTCGCGTGGCCGCGAGAGCCGTACCGGCTGGCGTTGGCCGAGGTCACCCACCTTGACCCGGAGGATCTGGGGTTCGTCCCCGTCAAGCGAGGTCCCGCCAAGGCGGAAAACGAGCAATTGCCACATAGCTCGTCTTTGGCGAATATTGGCACCAACCTCGCAGCGCTGCGGGACAAAGCAGACTTCGAGCGGCAGTTGTCAGCACCTGCGGACGAGGGGACACTTGTCGTGCCGGGCCGCGCTCCCGATGGGAGGATCATCTTCTTGTCTGTATCCCGCCGCACATTCCTTCAGGGCCTGGGCGTCGGCCTCGCGGGAATCATGCCGTCAGAGAACACGTCGCTTCCCGTTTCACCAGCGCGACGACTTGCCACGGCCACAGGTGACCTCAGCCCCGTCGAGCACTTGCAGCAGGTACGCAAAGTCCTGATCGACAATGACAATCTGCTCGGCCCCCTGAACACGATCCCCGCCGTCCAACAGCAGATCACCGCCATACATCAACTCCGCCAGGCGGCGCGAGGCACCGACCGGCACCAGTTGCTCAGACTGCAGGCCGAATACTGTGAGTTCTGCGGATGGCTCTACCACGACGCGGGCGACTTCCAGGCCGCCCAGTACTGGGCAGACCGCGCGCTTGAACTGTCGCACGCCGTCGCCGATCGAGACATGACCACGTTCATCCTGGCGCGCAAGAGCCAGCTCGCCGGCGACATGGGAGACGCGGTCACCGCCATCGACCTGGCCGAGGCCGCAAGCACCCTCGCCCGCCCAGGCAGCAAACTCGAAGCACTCGCCCCCACCTACGGCGGATACGGGCACGCCCTGCGCAACGACGGCAACACCGCCAGGCGCGAACTCGACCGCGCCCACGAACTCCTCCTCAACGTCGCCGACGATCCCAACTCTCCATGGGGCCTATGGCTGGACGAGCCATACCTACAAGCCCAGCGCGCACGGAGCAACGCCGAACTCGGCAGGTTCAGCGAAGCGGTCGAAGGTTTCCGGTACGCGACAGCCGCCGTCCCGCCGTCCTTCCGCCGTGATCTCGGCGTCTACCTGTCACGGGAATCGATCGCCCACGCGGGAGCGGGAGAGCCCGAACATGCTGCCAGCGTCGCCATGTCCGCACTGTGCATCGCCGAGGACACTGGATCAGCCCGCATCATCAACGAACTCCTCAAGCTGGACCAGCAGCTCCAGCCCTGGCGCAGCGCACCCCTCGTTGCCGAGCTGCGCACCGCGCTGAGAGGTACGGTGTTGCGGCAAGCATGATCACGGTTCCCTGGAAGGTCTCATGCGACGCCCCTACGTCCTGCTGAGCTGCGCGATGTCCGTTGACGGCTACATCGACGACACCACGCCGGAACGGCTCCTGCTCTCCAACGCCCCCGACTTCGACCGCGTCGACCAGGTCAGAGCCGACAGCGACGCCATCCTCATCGGCGCCACCACGATGCGCCGAGACAACCCCCGCCTTCTGGTCAACTCCGAAACCCGGCGAGCCCAACGAGCTGCCCAAGGCCTGCCCCCGTACCCGCTCAAGGTCACCGTCACCAACAGCGGAGACCTCGACCCGGACCTGAAGTTCTGGCACCACGGCGGCGAAAAGATCGTCTACTGCCCCGACCCGGTCGTCTCCAAGCTCCGCGAGTCACTGCGCGACCTGGCCACCATCGTCGGCCTCGGCCCCACTACGGACCTCGCACAGATGCTGGACGATCTCGGCCGGCGCGGCATCCAACGCCTCATGGTCGAAGGCGGCGGCACCATCCACACCCAGTTCCTCACCCAGGGACTCGCCGACGAGATCCACCTCGCCATCGCGCCCATCTTCGTCGGCGACGCCGACGCCCCACGCTTCGTCAACCCCGGCGACTTCCCCGGAGGCACCGGCCACCGCATGACACTCGCCGAAGCCCGCACCGTGGACGACGTCGTACTACTGCGCTACCTCCCCAAACAGCCATCGGGTAGTACCACCTCATGACCGCCACCCCAGACGACCGCCGATGGCTGCTCACCGCGATCGATCTGTCTCGCCTCTGCCCACCCTCGGACACGGCCTTCTCCGTCGGCGCAGTGATCGTGGACGAGTACGGCAACGAACTTAGCCGCGGCTACTCCCGCGAGACTGACGAGCACGTGCACGCTGAAGAGGCCGCCCTGGCCAAACTCCCTGCCGGCGATCCCCGCCTCAAGAAGGCCACCATCTACAGCACTCTGGAGCCCTGCAACAAACGACGATCACGTCCGAAGACCTGCACCCAACTGATCCTCCGAGCAGGCATTCCTCGCGTAGTGATCGCCTGGACAGAACCTCCCACCTTTGTCACTGATGCCAATGGGACAGAAGTCCTCACCGCTCACGGCGTCGCTGTGATCACGCTTCCTGAACTGGCCGAAGCAGCCCAATCGGCTAACACACATCTGATCGACCCACCCTCAGCCTGAAGGGCCCAGCCAACGGCCGACACGACGTGTTACCGAGGTGGTGTTGAGGGCCTGGAAAACTTGCCGAATTGATCTCTTAGGTATCAAGCGGCGGCGCGGCGCGCCGCCGTACCCCGGCCCTCCGCCCGCCCGCCGTCCGGGCGTGCGGCCTGGGGGCCGGTCCCGGACGGCGGCGGGACACCGGGCCGGGCACCGCACGCCTGCCCCGCCGTACCAGCCGAACGCCCCGACCGGGGTTGCCGCGCCGCCGCACAGATGCAGCCCTACGATCGCCACTGGATGGCCGGCCACCGTAGATTGTTGGGGGCGATCGGCGATCCAGGGTTCGTTCCTCACCCTGGCTCACCGAGCAAACGTCGCTGGTCGTCTCCCGCGTATGGAGGCATCGGTGTCGGTCACGTGACCATATGCACGCCATCCATGCCGCTTTGATACCCGGTTCGGCGGAACCGGGATCATGACAGCTAATCCTGGATCGCCCATGCTTCCCGAGGAAGCCAGTGAGATGGGTCGTCCATCGCCTCAGTCGGTAGGAAGACTGGTCGTGTGAGCAGATGGTCGCCTGCCCGCTGCACGCCAACGACTACACCGAGGGAAATTGAGCCTGGTTCGCCTGCGTTCATGTAGGCGAGTTCCTCATAGGGTTCGCGGCTCGCGGCACGCTCCTGCATCCATTGCTCAATCTTCGAGGGAACACGGCCGACCAGGGCGGTGCCGTCCGCGAAGACCTGCGGCCCTCGAAGAGCGTCAACCGAAACGGCCTTGAGCTTCTCATCTGAGCTGTAGTAGAGCGTCAGGCCGGTCTCCCGGTACTTGGCCATCTTCACAAGACCGTCCCCGTACCGCGGGTGGGTCGTGATGCCACCGAGCGCGGCAGTCACCTCACTGGGACTCATCCCGAAGTGCAGTGGACCCACACTCACGAACGGATCCAGCGTCCACTGCTGCCGCTCACTCTCGGGCAGCACAGTCCACCATTCGAACATGGGTACGCAGCTTACGATAGCTGGATCGAGCATCAGCCCCGCGCCATCGCCGCTGGGTCCAGCTCAGAGCCTTGATCGCAGTGCCATTAGAGGCGGTTACGAGGAGTCAACCACGGTCACTCACGACCGGCCTCAATCCCAGGTCAACGCCTCTACGAGCCAAGATCCCTGCAATTCCCAAGCTGACAGCCTACGTTGGACCCAATACCGCTCTCACGATCGCCTTGCGATGGCTCAGGTCAGCACATGGGCGGGGGTGATCGAAGGTCCGGGGCTTCGTTCCTCAGCCCCGGCTCACCGGGCATCGTGGGAGTCTTCAGCGGCCGTCCCCGCTGGGCCATTAGCGGGCCATTAACCCCGGCCAACAGGAGTCATTCATGGTCACTCACGGACCCACATTTTCCCAGTTCACGGCCCATACGGCACAAGGTCGGGCCGATTTGCAAGCAGGAAGTCAGGAGTTCGAATCTCCTAGGCTCCACCAGCAAAAACGCACCCTCGCCGAAGATCGTTGGCGAGGGTGCGTGACTAACTGAGTGACTACGGCGTCTGCTTACGACGGACGATCTCCGTGAGCGCCTGGACGAGCAGACGAAGCACCGCCACTGCGTGACGGTGCTTCCGGTCGGAGAAGATCGCCACGAAGGCGGCGATGGGGATCGGGAGAAGCACCAAGAGGACCGTGATGGATCCAAGGGTGACAAGCGACATTTGGGTACTCCAAGCACGACAAGGACGCTCATCGCGTCCAAGTCGCGGAGCTTCACGTTAGCTCACACAGAATTCGAATTGCCTAGAGGCAGGCATGCCATGCGATGGGCAAGATCAACGGTAGCGTGCATGGGCTCGACGGTAGTACAAACAGCACCTTCGGCTCCGCGCCGCCGCACAGCATGAGAAGTTCCCGGACCCACGTGCCTGTTGGCGGTAGGTCCTTGCCGGGTGGACGGATCGTCGGGCCATCAACGGGCCGGCAAGAGGGCCAACAGCGGTCACTCACGGGTATGCATGGAGCGTCCGACACGCAGGTCGAGGCGCGTCTATTAAGAATCTTGCCCGCACGCTGACGGGGAGTGTGCTGAAGAAGCCGATGAGCTGTCGTGCGGCGCAGGGCGGCAGCCCTGGTGCGCTGGTTTCCGGGTAGCGAGGTATACTATTCGCTATACTGCGGTATGTGGCCGACGAGTGGGACGTTTACATCGTCGACGAGGTGCGCGAATGGATCGAGCAACTCGACAACGTGACACATAAGCGTGTCGTGGAAGCGATCGATCTGCTTGCTGAAGGAGGGCCAGGTCTGGGGCGGCCGTTGGTAGATACAATCACCGCTTCACGTCTGCAGAACTTGAAGGAGCTGCGGCCGGGGACGGTGCGGATCTTGTTCGCCTTCGATCCATGGCGATCCAGCATCCTGCTGGTTGCGGGTGATAAGGCCGGGCGGTGGAACGCCTGGTACAGGCAGGCCATCCCGATCGCTGAGCAGCGCTACGAGGTCTACATGAAGGAACGGCAGACGGAGGAGGGCGGATCGTGACGAAATATGCGCGCTGGAAGGACATCCGTGCTGAGCACGTCGAACGTGCCGGCGGCGAGGAAGCCGTGGAGGCGGGCAAGCAGGGACTCCTTGCCAAGGTGCAAGGACACCGGCTTGCCGAGATCCGCCGTAGTCGTGGGATGACCCAGCAGGACATCGCACAGCGCATGGGGGTCACCAAGGGCCGCGTTTCGCAGATCGAGCAAGGCAAGATCTCCGGACAGGACGTTCTCGCCCGATACGCCACTGCTCTCGGCGGTCAGCTCCATCAGTCGATCTACTTCGACGATGGGGACATCGCAGCCATTGCCTGAGATGTGGGCGAGACGCTGAGCAATCCTGCGGTAGCAGTTCACGCGTCCTCGGAATGACCAAGGTAGGCCGTCGGCCGGGGAGCTGTGTACAGCAGCAGGTACAGCAACATCGGCTTACGTGATCACATGCCATCAGCCCGTACCTGCCGTGTGACCAGGACGAAGGCCTCTCCACGGGGAGACCGGCTCCCGTTTGCAAGCAGGAAGTCAGGAGTTCGAATCTCCTAGGCTCCACCAGGTAGAACACCCCGCCACTGATCTTGTGACGGGGGTGTTCGTGCCATTAGCGTGCCATTAGCCAGCGGGGACCAGCACGCCCGCGCTGCCGTCGTCATCTCCCTTCTTGGGCTTCTTCGCCTTCTTCCGTCGACCCGGCCGACTGCGCCGACCTGCTCGACGAAGCCGTCTCGGTGACGCAGAAACGCGCGGCCCGCTTAGTCTCACTTGATGCTTGACGCTCACACTGCCGAATTGTTTTTGTAGGTATCAAGGGGCGGCGGCGCTGCGCGCCGTCGCCCGGCCCTGCGCCTGCGGCGCACGCCGGGCATGCGGCCTGGGGGCCGGTCCCGGCGCGCGAGCAGGACTTCGGGCCGTCACCGCACGCCCGCCGCGCCGTACCCACGCCATCCGCCGGCCTCTGGTCGCGCCGCCGCCCCAATGCAGCCCTACGATCGCCACGGGGTGGCCGATGTCAATCGTGGCCGGGGGCGATCGAAGGTCCGGGGTTCGTTCCCCACCCCGGCTCACCGGGAAATGTGGCTGATCAATCCGGCTCGCTACGCTCGGTGGCGTGGCTGGTCCTGTGTTGGTGATTGAGTTGCCGGAGCGAGTGTCAGACGCGGCGCTGGGCGACCTGCACCGACTGTTGTCCCATCTGTCCCCTAGGTTCGAGGAAAGGCGTGTCGGCGAGTACGACATCAGTGTTTCCGCTAAGCAACTAGGGGCCGGGGAAGACGAAACGCGGGCCGGGCATCGGCCGTTCATCGTCTCCGTGATGGGACCGGGCATCGGAGACGTGGAGATCTTCGAGGCCGAGCACGCAGGCGAACCGGATCTGAAACCGTTCATCGGCTTTGAACCGACGCACGCCGTCAACGTGATCGCGATGTGCAACAGCCAGAACGACCACATCGCCACGGCTCTCCTGACCGCCGCCATCATGGATGTGATCGGGGGCATCGCCCACGTGGAATTGCATGAGGATCAGATACCGATCGTTGCTGGCCTCCAGGGCCTTGTCAGACTGGTCCCCGATCGCTGGGAGGTGGCCTTCGGCACGTCGGTTTTTCTGCGGGCATGGGCCACGCATCCGAGCTTCCGCCTCGTCAAATGAACTCCCGTGTCGGACGAGGATGTCAATGAGGGTGTGCGCTCGCTCCATGATCCGGATCATGTCCGGAACGATCAACGACGGAAGGCATCCAAGCAAGGAAGAAACACCAGGTTAGGGGTCGCGAAGCGCCTGTATCCTCGACCCCCTGTAAAACCGTCGGCACTGTTCCGGGGAGCCCGAGGTGACTCGTGCGCGAGCCGGAGCTCTGACTCCGTCCCGCGGCCAGATGGACACTCGTCAGGGCGGGTGGCAGTACACGATCGTGTCGAGATCCGGGGTGGACAGGTCAGGTCGGGGCGATCGAAGGTCCCTTGAGCGCTGGCACACTCGGTGTCGTCGCCTTGGCAGGTGGTGATGACGTCCTTGGTCGTGGTGCCGCTCATGGCCGCGACGTGGTCTGCTACCTCGGGTGAGAGGGCCTTCGGTGCGGGCGAGGAACCCGATCGCCTCGGTGAGGTCGTCGGGGTCCTCGCGAAGGAGACGCTGTTCGATCCAGCAGGTGAATCCGCTGTGAGAGCGAGCCACCAGGGCAGTTCACTCGGACGTCATGACTCCCTCCGAAATATCCCGACATGTCGTACGTATCCTTCTCCCTTGACCCGGTTAACGGATGGCCTGGTTAACAGGAGGAATATGACGTGGACGAACATCATGGGCTGACAGAGCGGTTTGTCGAGCATCGCCCGCATCTGCGCGCAGTGGCCTTTCGGATGCTCGGCTCGCTGAGTGAGGCCGATGACGCGCTGCAGGACGCCTGGCTGCGCGCCAGCCGCGCCGATGTCAGGCAGGTGCAGAACCTCGCCGGATGGCTGACCACGGTGGTTGCCCGGGTGTGCCTGAACATGCTGCGTTCGCGCGGCAGTCGCCGCGAGGAACCACTGGACATCCAGGCGGCTGATCCGCTGCTGGGCGCTGCGTCCATGGGCAATCCCGAGCAAGAAGTGGAGATGGCCGACTCGGTCGGGGTGGCGCTGCTGGTGGTGCTCGATACCTTGAGCCCGGCCGAGCGGGTCGCCTTCGTGCTGCACGATCTGTTCGCTGTGCCGTTCGAGGAGATCGCCCCCATGCTGGAGCGTTCGCCGGAGGCGACCCGGCAACTGGCCAGCCGCGCCCGCCGTCGTGTCAAGGGAGCGGCACCCGCGCCGCGCGTCGATCTGATCCGCCAGCGGGAGATCGTGGCAGCGTTCCTGTCCGCCACCCGCAGCCAGGACTTCCAAGCTCTGATCACGCTGCTTCACCCCGATGTCCTGCTCCGGGCGGACAAGGCCGTCATGCTGACCGCCGCGCCCGTCGTGGTCCACGGAGCCGAGGCCGTCGCCAAGGGCGCGATGGCCGCCATGCAGCGGGCCCAGTTCACCGGACCCGCTCTCCTCGACGGTGCCGTCGGTCTGGTGATGGCTCCTTACGGCCACCTGCGTGTGGCAATCACGTTCACACTCGTCGATGGGCTCATCACCGACATCGACGTCATCGCGGAGCCCGAACGTCTCGATCGACTCAACCTGACAGTCCCCGATTGACAACGGTCGGGAGGTGGATCGCCCGGATTCACCTCCCGACGCCGGGCTCGTCAGGTGTGGCGCACGTCACATTCGCCATCGGTCACATCGCCCTGTGGCGCCGGGTCAAGGCAGCGACGGACTCACCGATCACGTCGCTGCGGCCCGGCCCAGCGTCCACCGAAGCAAGGGGCACTCCGATGGTTCACATCATCGTCACCGTTCTTGCCGCCGCCTGGGTGGCTTTCTCCGCCTACGCCGTCCTCACGCGCGCCGCGTGGGTCGTTCAGCCGCTGGCATCGTACGGTGTCCCGCAGTCATGGTGGCCCTGGCTGGGTGCCGCCAAGGCCGCAGGTGCGGCGGGGCTGCTGGTCGGCCTGTTCGTGCCGGTGATCGGCCTGCTGGCCGGAATCGGCCTGGTTCTGTACTTCGTCGGGGCCGTCATCACGGTGCTGCGCGCCCGGTCCTACGCGACGGTCGCCTACCCGATGCTGTACCTCGTGCCGGTTGTCGCCGCGCTCCTGCTGGGATCGGCCGCCTGACAGCACAGCCAGAGGCCGGGCCGACTGTCCACCCAGAACCCACCCCGGTTCCCCTCGCCGCGCGCGAGGAGAACCGGGGTTACCCGCCTGCTGACCGTCTGGGGAGTTGCCCGCCTCGCCGTCGCGAAGGGCCCGTCAGCCTCGCATGATCTGCGGTTGGCTGAAAGCCGTGTTGTCGACGACCACGTCCGCAAGGCGCAGCGGGTCGACCTCGGCGACGTAGAGACCCTCGGCCGGCAGGTAGCGCTCGCGGTGGAGTGTCTCGGCTTCCGAGCTGGCCCAATCCTGGTCGCGCTCAGCCCCGCGGCGAGCTGTGGTCTCCGGGGACACCTCTAGCCGGATGCGGAAGTTCCAGTACTTGTTGATCTCCGGACGGAACGCGAAGACGCCGTCGACGACAAGGAGGGCATCCGCAGCGGCGGCCGTCACCACCGAGGAGTGGTCCACCTGCGTCAAGGGATCGATGCTGCACAGCACTGCCTGCCCGGAGCCGTGCGGATCGCAGGGTTCCAGCAGGAGGGTGGTTACGGCGGTGTAGTCGTAGGCGTTGCGGTAGTAGCCCTCACCCGACTCCCGGTCATAGAGATGACGGTCCCGCCACGGCTTCTTGAAGTCGTCCAGGCTCGCCCGCAGCACCGGGCGCCCTGCTCGGCTGAGGTGCTCGGCGAGCTCGTGGCCGAAGCTCGTCTTGCCCGCCGCGGTGGGTCCGTCGATGCCCACTCGCAGCCGTCCGTCGCCGATCGCCAGGATTCGGTCGGCCACCTGCTTGACCAGCGCGGTGCGCTCGGGTGAAGCGGGGGTGGGGCAGGGCTGTCGCCATGTGGAGACCGAGGTTTGGATGCCGACTCGACGGGAGGTCATGAACGGGAGCCTATGGGCACGCGGTAACGGCGCTTCAGCGCGGACCAGTGGCCCCGCTGCACTGCAGTCATCGCGTGCCGATCCGGGCCGGGACGTGTCGTCAGGTCAGGTGGATCCGCATAGCCTTTGGAGCTCCTTCAAGTCTGTGTTGATATCCGCGATCACCGGGTCGGGATCGGCAAGGATCATGCCGGTCAAGCGGAAGTTCAGCTCCTGGAACTTCCTGGCCAGCTGGCTGATCGTCGTCTGCACGACTCCCTGCGCGTCGGCCTGCGCCCATCAGCTCCTGGTACGTCTGGCGAGCCGCGGCTGCCTGGCTGCCGCGGCTGGTCCCGGCGTTCCGGCGGTATGCGGTCAGCGCTGTCATAGCTGCGTCGCAGCCGCCGGGCCGGACCGCCGGCAGCGGTGAGAAGGAATCCGGGCCCTCCCGCGTGGTACTTGGCACTGGTCGCCGGGGGGTGCTGGACTCAGGCGACGGAGTCAAGGCCGGCGGTGTGGTCCGGATGATGACCGGATCTGGTGACGATGACTGGGAGGTGGGGGTGGTGATCTTTCCCTCGGGTTCGGACGGTGGAGGCGGCGCCAGGTAGGCGACCAGCGCGATCACGACGGCGGCCGCACCCGTAAGACCGCTCACTGCCGCCCAGTCCAGGCGAAAGCCGGCTCCTCGGCCTGCCGTCGGCGGCTGCCCTGGTCGGTTCTTCGTCATGCCCTCATCGTGGCCGAGCCGTCGCGTACGGTCCAGAACGCCTCCTGCAGATACCCGGCCAAGGTGGCTTGAGGAGTAGTTACGCGATGAGCAGGAGCGCGCTGATCGCCAGCATCACCACCGCGGTAGCGCCGTGGATGCCGTAGACGGCCATCTTGGGCCCGTTGCTGCGCAGCACGATCAGCGCGTCGCCGACGGGTATGACGCTGGCGGCCAGCATGAACCAGCCCAGCAGGTGGGTTGTCCCGCCGACCATCAAAAGGAAGACGAAGAGCCCTGAGGCCATGTCGCGTACGCCCTTGACGGCGAGCCAGGCCTGAAAGTTCCGGTCCTCGGTCGGCGTGTCGGGGATCCCGAAGCCGACCGCGGCCTGCGGTGCCCAGAAGACGCGGGCGCCTATGAAGATGATGCCCGCGCCGATCAGTCCGGCGAGCACAGTGGCGATGTCGCTGAGCATGCGGTTGTCCCCTCGATGGCAGCGCCTCTATCTAGCGACGCTAGTAATGATAGCGACGATATTACTAGCGTGGACATTTTGTCTAGCGTTGCTATGATGCGGCCATGTCCGCCATCACCGAACGCCGCGAACGTGAACGCGCCCAACGTCATCAGCTGATCATCACGGCCGCCCGTGAGCTGGCCGAGGCCGAGGGGTGGGAGGCAGTGACAACGCGAAGGCTGGCTGAGCGCGTCGAGTACAGCCAGCCCGTGCTCTACAGCCACTTCAACGGGAAGGACGCCATCCTGCGCGCCGTTGCCATCGAAGGCTTCGGTGAACTCGCGGCCCGCCTGCGCAGCGCCCGGCTGGCCACCCCCGAGCCGCCGGAGTCACTGCACGCCGTCTGCCGCGCCTACCTGGAGTTCGCGACCGAGCAGCCCGCCCTTTACCAGGCCATGTTCGTCCTGCCGACCGATGTGAAGTTCGCGCACGCCGAGACGCCGCCTCCACTGCGCGCCGCTTTCGCCGAGTTCGTGAGCTGCTTCCACCCGGACAACCTGCGACGCGAACTGTCCGCCGAAGTCACCTGGAGCGCGTTGCACGGCCTGGCCGCCCTGTCGGACAGCGGCCGAATCCCCCCGAACGGCCAAACGGAGCGGCTCGACTTCCTTGTCACCCAGATCGCCGGCACACCAGATGGACCGGCCCAAGGATCTGAGCCGAGCCACTAGGTCGGCTCGCGTGCAGGATCGGCGGCGGCGCTATGGATACGTGGGGCCGGCCGACGTGCGGGCCGAGATCAGCAACCACTCGACTGGCTACTGCCCGGACATCAGCTCGTGGCCGGCGCTCGCCGAAGCTCTGGACCGGGCCGGCCTGGGCCGTCGGTCCGGCTTCACGCATGAGGTGCTGTTCCGGCGCTCCGGAAAAGCGTTCGGAAGGGGCGGCGAAGAGCAGGCCCACATGCTCGCGCATGGGCGATCATTGTGTTGATCGCCTTCTTGCTCGGACAGGTGTAGACGATCCGCCTCTGAAGGCAGCGAACGCCCGCCCCTCGGACGGTCGCCGGGTGGGGGCGGAGTTTCCGTCCTGGGACGGGCGAGGCGCAGCTCGTCCCCGACCATAAGCTGAAGGTGTGTCCCCCGCACTGGTCCTGCTCGATGGCGTTCGCTGGCAGGGTGCGCGCGTGGTCGGCGATCGCGCGCATACCCTGCTGGCCGTGCTCGCCCTGCACGGCCGCGCAGGGGTCGGTGACGAGCGGCTGGTCGAGGCGCTGTGGCCGGACGAGGCGCCGGCCAACCCGACGAAGGCGCTGCAGGTGGTCGTCTCGCGGACCAGGGCGGTGACCTGCGCGGACGTCGTGGTGCGGATCCCGCGCGGTTACCGGCTGGGACTGCCCGCCGGCCAGGTGGACGCGCTGCTGGTCGGCACGCTGGTGGAGCAGGCACGGGCCGCGCTGGGCGAGGACGACATGGTGCTCGCGTGCCGCCGCGCCGAAGAGGCCATGGGCCTCGTGGCCGGCGGCCTGGACGGCGCCACCGGCCCGCTCGCTGAGCTGAGAGACGTCGCCGCAGGGTGGGTGGCCGAGGCGCGACGGGTGGCGGCGATCGCGCGGGGCCGGAGCGGCGCTCACGAGGGCGCGTTGCCGCTGCTGGAGGAGGTCGCGGCCGATCGGCCGTACGACGAGGAACTGCTCGCCTGCCTGCTGCGCAGCGAGGCCGCCGTACGAGGTGCCGCCGCCGCGCTGGAGCGCTACGGGCGGTATCGCGCGGGCCTGGTCGCGCGGCTCGGCACCGAACCGGGGCCTGAGCTCGCCCGTGTGTACGCCGGACTCCTCGTCGCCGATCGGCCGGTACGTGAGGGCATCCTGTTCGACGGCTCCTCGCTGCTCGGCCGCGACGGCGACATCCGTGCGGTGCACGCCCTGTTGCGGACCAACCGGGTCGTCTCGATCATCGGCCCCGGCGGACTGGGCAAGACGCGGCTGGCCCATGTCGTCGGCAGGAACGCCACGCAGCCCATCGCGTACTTCGTCGAGCTCGTCGGCGTCTCCTCGCCGGAGGGCGTGGTGGGCGAGGTGGGCTCGGCGCTCGGGGTTCGGGACTCGGTCAGCGGGCGGCACGTCCTGACCGCCGAACAGCGCTCCGACGTTCGCGCCCGGATCGCCTCGCATCTCGACCAGGCTCCGGCGTTGCTGATATTGGACAACTGCGAGCATGTGATCGAGGCCGTCGCCGACCTGGTGGCGTTCCTGACCGTGACGACTCGCGACCTGCGGGTGCTCATCACCTCGCGCGCTCCCTTGTCGATCCCCGCCGAACGCGTCTACCAGCTCGGCGAGCTGCCCGCGGGCGACGCGGTGGAGCTGTTCCGTCAGCGTGCCACGGCCGCCCGCCCGGGGGTGCGGATCGACGAGGGAGCGGTCGAGGAGGTCGTCGGCCGCCTCGACGGGCTGCCGCTGGCGATCGAGCTGGCCGCGGCCAAGGTGCGGGTGATGTCGGTGGAGGAGATCGCGCGCCGCCTGGCGGACCGGTTCGCCCTGCTGCGCGGTGGGAACCGTACGGCTCCCGACCGGCACCAGACGCTGCTCGCGGTCATCGACTGGTCGTGGAATCTGCTGGACGAGCCGGAACGGCAGGCGTTGCGGTGGCTGTCGCTGTTCGGCGACGGTTTCACGCTGGCCGCGGCCGAGGACGTACTCGGCCCGGACGCCCTGCACGTCGTGGACGCGCTGACCGAGCAGTCGATGCTCAGCGTGCGCGAGACGACGTACGGCCTGCGCTACCGGATGCTGGAGACGGTCAGGGAGTTCGGGCGGATGCGGCTGAAGGAGGCCGGCGAGGAGGCTCCCGCCCGGGCGGCGCAGCGGGCCTGGGCGACGGAGTACGCCCTCCAACACGCCTCCCGGCTGTTCACCCCGGCGCAGTTCGCGGCGGCCGACGCGCTGCGCGCCGAGGAGAGCAATCTCGCCGATCTGCTCCGGCAGGCTCTCGGCGAGTCCGATCCCGTCACGACGTTCCAGTTGCTGGCCGGCGTCGGCGCGCTGTGGTCGATCCGTGGCGACCACACCCGGGTGTTCGTGCACCGGGACGCGATCACCCAGGTGATCGACGACTGGGTGCCGCCGCCGCACCTCGTCGAGGTGACCAGGGCCGCCCTGTTGATCTTGCTCATGAACCTCATGATCGTCACTGACCGCCGCGACGATCCGCTGCGCGATCTCCTCCGTACGCTGCCCACCGGCGACACGACGGATCCCCGCCTGGCGGCGATGACCACGGTGCTCATCGCGTGCGACGTGGCCGACGGCGGCGACGCGCGCCGCCGGCTGGCGGAGCTGTGCCGGAGCGCCGACCGTGACCTGGCCCTGGCGGCGATGCAGGCGAACGTCCACGTCCTGGAGAACGCGGGAGACCTGAGCGAGGCGGTCGAGGCGGCCGAGCGGGCCCTGACCATGTTCGGCGAGGACGAGGGCCCGTGGGTCGTCGCGATCATGCACGCCGAGCTGGCCAACCTGGTCATGCAGCTCGGCGATCGCCGGCGGGCGGTCGGACACGCCCGGTTCGCCCTCCCGGTGCTGAGCCGGCTCGGCGCTACGGACGACGAGACCCAGCTCCGCGCACTGCTGCTGGTCTCCGCGCTCGCCGACGGCGATCTCGACACCGCCGAGGCCGAGCTCACCGAGCTCACCCGGATCTACGACAGCGAGGCAGTGCTCGGCGGGGTGGCGATCGTCTCGCTGTGCGCGGGCGAGCTCGCCCTCGCCCGTGGCGAGCCGGCCGCCGCGCTCGCGGAATACCGCCTGGCCGTCCAGCGGGCGTACGACCGGCGCCTGCCCAGGGTGCCGCGCACGGAGCTCACGCCGTGGACGATCATCACGGTGTCGGTCACTCTGACGGCGTACGCGTACCACGCCCCGCCGGAAGAGGTCCGGTACGGCGAGGAGTTGTTCGCCACCATCCGGGGTTACGACCCGCTGGCCCCGGACAACCCTGTTCTCGACTACCCGGTGTGCGGCTCGATGATCTTCTCGCTCGGCGCCTGGGGGCTGCTGCGGGGAGCCATGGCCCCCCGCGACGCGATCAGGTTGCTGGTGCTGGCCGAGCGGTTCGCGTACAACAGCAGCATGCCCTGCATGGCCTTCGAGCGGATCGAACCGTACGCGGAGCGGGCCGCGCCCGGGATGATCGCCGCCGTGCGGGCGGAGTACGGTGATCGACGCGGCCCCGACCTGCTCGACGAGGCGCGCGGTCTCCTCGAGCGACTCCGGCCGTGACGGCGGAGGGTCACATGTGCCGTTTGTAGCTGCGTACCGACAGCGGCGCGAAGATCGCGATGACGATCAGGCACGCCAGGAGCGTCCAGGCCACCTCTCCGCTGACGAGGGCGTTGTTGGCGAGGTCACGGGCGGCCGTGACCAGGTGTGAGACCGGGTTGATCCGGACGAACGCGGCCAGCCAGCCGGGCAGGGTCTCCACCGGGACGAACGCGTTCGACAGGAACGTCAGCGGAAACATGATCATCATGGAGATGCCCTGGACGGCCTGGGCGCTCCTGGCGATCGTGCCGACCCAGGTGAAGACCCAGGCCAGCGACCAGCCCGTGATGACCGCCAGCAGGATCGCGGCGAGCACGCCGCCCACTCCGCCGCCCGGACGGTAGCCCATCACCAGGCCCATGCCGAAGGTCAGCGTGGCCGCGGTCGCGTAGCGCAGCAGGTCGGCCACCATGGGGCCGGCGAGCGGCGCGATCCGGGAGATCGGCAGCGACTTGAACCGGTCGAAGACGCCCTTCTCCAGGTCCTCGCGCAGTTGCGTGCCCGTGGCCATGCACGTCGTCAGCACGGTCTGGGCGAGGATGCCGGGGATCATCAGCGGAAGGTAGCTCTGTACGTCGCCCGCGATGGCGCCGCCGAAGACGAAGGCGAACATCGCGGTGAACAGGATGGGCTGCAGCGCCACGTCGAAGAACTGCTCCGGGTTCCGGCGCATCTTCTTCAGCGCCCGCCACGCCATCGTCAGGGTCTGGCCGAGCGTCTCCCCCATGGAGACGCGCGGCCGCGCGGCGGCCACGCGATCGGCGGCCCGGACCGCCTCGCGGGCGGGTGCGACCATGGTGCTCATCGGTTCTGCTCCGTTCCGGTCTCGTCGTTCGCGCCCGTCTCGTGGCCGGTGAGGGCGAGGAAAACCTCGTCCAGGCTGGGCTTGGCCACGCTGACCGAAGAGATCGACACCCCGGCGGTGCGCAGCGCGATCAGTACGTCCGCGGCCAGGTCGGCCTGGTCGAGGGCGACGTTGAGGCGGCCCTGCTCCGGGCTGAGGACCGGGTCGGAGCCGAGGACGCGCCGCACGACCTCCACGGCGGTGGGCACCTCGTCCGGCTCGGCGAGCAGCAGCTGGAGGGTGGAGTTGCCCACCGCGGTCTTCAACTCGTCGGGGGTGCCCTCGGCGACCTTGCGGCCGTGGTCGATGACGGCGACGCGGTCGGCGAGCTGATCGGCCTCGTCCAGATACTGCGTGGTCAGCAGCACGGTGCAGCCATCGGCGACCAGATCGCGGATGGTGTCCCACATCTGGCCGCGCGTGCGCGGATCGAGGCCGGTGGTCGGCTCGTCGAGGAAGATCAGCGGTGGCCGGGTGATCAGGCTGGCCGCCAGGTCGAGGCGTCGGCGCATGCCACCGGAGAACTGCGCGATCGGTCTGTCGGCGGCCTCCTCCAGGCCGAACTGGCCCAGCAGCTCGACGGCGACGCGCCGGGCGCGCGGCGCGGCGATGCCCTGCAGGCGCCCGAAGAGCCAGAGGTTCTCGCGGGCGGTCAGGTTCTCGTCGACCGACGCGTACTGTCCGGTGACGCCGACCAGCTGGCGGATCATGTGCGGGCTGGCGGCCACGTCGACCCCGAAGATCTCGGCACGGCCCCCGTCGATCTTCAACAGGGTGGCCAGCATTCTCAGTGTGGTGGTCTTTCCGGCGCCGTTCGGGCCGAGGACGCCGAAGATCTCACCAGGGTGTACGTCCAGGTCGATCCCGTCGACGGCACGGTGCCCGCCGAACGTCTTCACCAGCCCTTCCGCATGTACGGCCAGGTCGGTACCCCTGTCGGGGGGCGGGCCGGCCCCGAGACGTCCGAGTTCTGTGATGCTCATGGCCCCACTCTCGGCGGCGCCGGTTTCACGGCACCCTCGGCCGGTTTCACCGGTTGCCGGGCGGCGGGTGTGGCGTCGTTAGGCTGACGTGCATGGGTCCGCGGCGTCATCAGGAGAGAAGGAGGCGTCGGCGATCCGGTGGTGCGCCGGCATCCCACGCGACGACGTCGGTGGCGGACGCCGACGTGCTGATCGCCGGGCTTTTCTCCGCCAAGCAGAAGGATCACGCCGGCCTCATGGACGCTCTCGCCGCGGAGGTCACCGAGTTGGGTGGGCGAGTCGTCCGGCGGTTCGTGCAACGCCGTGGCGTCTCGGGCGGCAAGAAGGGCCGGGCTCCAGGCGGGCAGGCGAACATGGATCAGCCCTACTCATCGCGAACACTGATGAGCACCGGCAAGGTGCGCGAGATCGCGGAGGCCCGTACGGAGACCCGGGCCGTGGCCGTTGTGTTCGTCAACCAGCTGACCGTCAGGCAACGGACGGTGCTGACCGAGATCCTCGGCTGCCCCGCACTGAGCCGCAGCGACCTGCGAGGCCACGACCACCACGCGTGGCGCCTGGAGAGGCTCACCCGCGAACACTGACGAAAGTAGGGGCGCGAGCTGGCCTTTCGGGCATGTCGGGCATGGTGGCGTTCTTCCTACAGTTCTGCCTGTGATCAGAACCCGCCGCGCCGCCGTGGCCGTCCTCCTCGCCCTCACCCTGCCCCTGCCCGTGTCGGTCTCCACGGCGTTTCCCGCTGCCGCGGGTGTGCGCTTCGCGATCCCCCGCCCCACCGGGCCGTACGAAGTCGGGCGCGACACCCTGCACCTCGTCGACGGCGACCGCCGTGATGCGTGGGTGCCCAAGGCCGGCGCACGTGAGCTGATGGTGTCGATGTACTACCCGGCCCGCGCCGGTGGCCGCGCCGCGCCGTACATGACGACTGACGAGGCCGGGCTCCTCCTCAAGGGACAGAAGCTCGACACCGCCTTCAAGGCCGAACAACTCGCCGGCGTCCGCACGAACGCGCGCGTCGGCGCCCGCCCCGTCGATGGCCGGCACCCCTTGGTGGTGCTCTCCCCTGGGTTCAGCCTCAACCGTGCCACCCTGACCACGCTCGCCGAGGAGCTCGGCTCGAAGGGCTACGTCGTGGCACTCGTGGATCACGCCTACGAGTCGTTCGGCACGACCTTCCCTGGCGGCCGCACCCTGACCTGCGCCGCATGCGAGGTGGTGGAGAAGGCTCCCTCCGACGAGGCGGAGAAGAGGCTGCTGGCCAAGGCCGCCGTCGGACGGGCGGCCGACATCTCCTTCGTGATCGACCGGCTGACCCGCGCTGCCGGGTCCGCACCCGCCTGGAAGCGCTGGAAGATGATCGACCCCCGCCGGATCGGCGCCGCCGGCCACTCGCTCGGCGGCAATGCCGCGGCGAGCGTCATGGCCACCGACCGCCGCGTCCGCGCCGGGGTGAACATGGACGGCACGTTCTTCGCCCCGGTCCCGGCCGCCGGCCTCGGCGAACGGCCGTTCCTCATGCTCGGCACCAAGGCCGGCCACTCGCCCGACTCCACCGACACGACGTGGCCGCGCGACTGGCGACGGCTGGACGGCTGGAAGCGCTGGCTGACCGTGGCCGACTCCGGCCATTTCACCTTCATCGACCTGCCCATCCTGGGCGGGCAGGCCGGGATGACCGACCCGGCCGCGCCGCTGTCGGGCAAGCGGTCGGGCGAGATCACCGCGGCGTACGCAGGCGCCTTCTTCGACCAGCACCTCCGTGGCGAACGCCGGCCGCTGCTGGACGGCCCGTCCCCGGCCAACCCCGAAGTAGCCTTCCAGAACCCCTGAGGCGGTACGGTTTCGCCTCCTACCGAGGTCTGAGCTAGCCGACGAGGGCCTCGGTGATCTGACGGGTGGTCTGCGCGGCGATCCTCGGGTTGACGGCGGCATAGGTGGTGTAGGCGTTCAGACCGGTGGCGAGGGCCCAGCCGCGACCCCGGGTCCAGGTGGCGTCGTCCACACCGAGGGCGGCGCGGAAGGCGGCCCGGCTGCCGGCCGACATCAGGGTGAAGGCGATGGTCAGGTCACAGGCCGGATCGCCGATGCCGAGCCCGCCGAAGTCGATGACCGCGCTGAGCCTGCCGTCGACGGTCAGCAGGTTGCCGGTGTGGAAGTCGCCGTGGAACCAGACCGGCGGGCGATCCCAGCCAGGGGCGCTGACGGCCGCGTTCCACAGTCCGGTCATGGCGGTGGCGTCGAACACGCCGCCGACCTCCGCGATGGCGGCCCGCGTCGCGCGGTCCCGGTCCGTCAGCGGCGGGCCGGTGAGGGCCTCCACGGCTGGTACGTCCGCGGAGGTGAACCGCTGAAGGGCGGCCAGGAACGCCGCCAGTTCGACGGCGGCCGAGGACGAGTCGGCCAGCGCCTCGACGGTCGCCACCTCGCCCTCCAGCCAGCCGGACACCGCCCACCGCCACGGATAGCCGAAGTCGGGCTCGCCCACTCCTACCGGCACCGGGATGGCCAGGGGCAGTCGTGGGGCGAGCCGGGGCAGCCACTCACGTTCCTTCTCGGCCTGGCCGATGGCGCCGGCGTGGCGGGGCAGCCGGACGGACAGCTCTTCGCCCAGCCGGTAGATCACATGGTCCGAGCCAGCCGGATCGAGGAGCTTCAGCGGCAACGCGGCCCACTGCGGAAACTGCGTATCGACCAGCCTTCTGACCAGTGGGGCATTGATCGTGGGGCGGGTGTCCGCGGTCTCCGAGGTCGCCAAGAGCAACTCCTGCGATCGGCCCACTCCGTACGGCGGGCGGCCCGACCATCACAGTGCACCGTGGGCCCGCCTGTCGACCGAATATTTCTCGAGGTGGCAGCGCCAGGTCGGACCGGTGAGGAGTCAGGGCCTCACCGCTGTTTCCCGATGAACTCGCGCAGCCAGTGGAAGCTCGTCTTCTCGGTACGGGCCTGGGTCTCGTAGTCGACGTGCACGAGCCCGAATCGGGCGGCGTACCCCCGGGCCCACTCGAAGTTGTCCAGCAGCGACCAGCAGAAGTAGCCGCGCACGTCCACGCCGTCGGTCATCGCGGCGCGGATGGCGGCCAGGTGGTCGCGCAGGAAGTCGACGCGGCCGGTGTCGTCGAGAGTCCCGTCGTCGCCGTAGCCGTTCTCGGTGATGAAGATCGGCGGCAGCGCGGGGTAGCGCCGGGCCAGGTCGAGGAGGGTCTGGTAGAGCCCCAGCGGTTCCATCGGCCAGCCGAGTCCGCTGGTCGCCGCGCCGTCGGGAGTGACGCTGCGCACCCCGAGGTCGAAGGCGGAGCGCAGCGCGGGGTCAGCCTGCTCGTACGGCGCGGCGGCGGCGTGGATGCGGTAGTAGTAGTTGACTCCCAGGAAGTCCAGCGGGGTGCCGATGATCTCCAGGTCGCCCTCGCGGCGGAAGGAGAAGTCGCTGATCGCGCCGAAGGTCTCCGCCATGTCGGACGCGTAGGCGCCGAGCAGCAGTGGGTCGGTGAACTGCCGGTTGACCAGCAGGTCCATCTTGCGCGCCGCGTCGGCGTCGGCCGCCGAGCCGGTCGCGGGCACCGTGGGCGACATGTTGAGCGTGATGCCGACCTGCTGCCCCGGCCGCGCCTGTGCCCGTAGCCTGGCGGCCGCGAGGCCGTGGCCCACCAGCAGGTGGTGGGCGGCGGCGAGCGCGCCGTGACCCTCGCGCGCGCCGGGCGCGTGCCGGCCCTCGGCGTAGCCGACGATGGACGAGCAGTACGGCTCGTTCAGCGTGATCCACTGGGACACCGTGTCGCTCAGCGCCTTGTGCGCGATCTCGGCGTAGTCGGCGAAGCGCTCGGCGGTGTCGCGGTCGCGCCAGCCGCCGCGGTCCTCCAGCGCCTGGGGCAGGTCCCAGTGGTAGAGGGTGACGTACGGCTCGATGCCGCGCTCGCGCAGGGCGTCGGCGAGCCGGCGGTAGAAGTCGAGGCCGCGCTGGTTCACCCGGCCGTCGCCGTCGGGCATGATCCTGGGCCAGGCCAGCGAGAAGCGGTAGGCGCCGGCGCCGAGCCGGTCCATCAGCTCCACGTCCTGCTGCCAGCGGTGGTAGTGGTCGCAGGCGTGCTCGCCGCTGTCACCCCTGGCCACCGCGCCGGGGACGCGGCAGAACGTGTCCCAGATCGACGGCCCGCGCCCGTCGGTGTTCACGGCGCCCTCGATCTGGTACGCCGCGGTCGCCGTACCCCACACGAACCCGGTGGGGAAGGCCGTACGTTCCCGGGTCATCCCTTGATCGCCCCTGACATGATTCCCCCAATGATCTGACGGCCCAGCGCGGCGAAGACGGCCACGATCGGCACGATCGCGAGCACGGTGCCGGTGAGCACGAGCGCGTAGTCGGTGGTGTAGCCGCTGGCCAGGCTGGAGAGCGCGACCTGGACGGTCGGGTTCTCCGGCGTGAGGACGACCAGCGGCCAGAAGAAGTCGTTCCAGGCCTGCATGAAGGTGAACAGGCCGAGCACGGCGGCGGCCGGGCGGGCGGCGGGCAGCACGACGTGCCAGAACAGCCGCAGCGTGCTGCACCCGTCGATGCGACCGGCCTCCAGCAGCTCGTCCGGAATCGCGCTGGAGAGGTACTGGGTCATGAGGAAGACGCCGAACGCGGTGACCAGGCCGGGCACGATCACCGCCTCCAGCCTGCCGGTCCAGCCGAGCTCCCCCATGAGGATGAACAGCGGGATGATGCCGAGCTGCTGCGGCACGGTGGTGGTGGCGATGGCCATGACGAGCAGTACGTTGCGCCCGCGGAAGCGCAGCTTGGCGAAGGCGAAGCCGGCCAGCGTGGAGAACAGCACGACCGAGACGGTGACCGAGCTGGACACGATGACGGAGTTGAGCATCGCCTGGCCGAACGCGGTGGTGTCGAAGACCCGGGCGATGTTCTCGAACAGGTGGCCGCCGGGGGTGAGGACCGGCGGGACGCTGGCGATGGCGTCGTTGTCGTGGGAGGCCACGACCAGCGACCAGTAGATGGGGAACAGCGAGCCGAGCAGCACGGCGACGAGCGCGGCGTAGGTCCAGAACCCGGCCCCTTGGGGGTTCAGGCTGCGTCGGAGGGAGGCGGCGGTTGCCATGTCAGCTGCTCCTGATCCTGCGCGTGATGGCGAAGTTGACGAGCGCCATGACCACGATGATCACGCAGAGGGTCCAGGCGATCGCCGAGGCGTAGCCGAACTCGTACATGCTGAAGCCCTGCTCGTAGAGGTAGAGGCCGACGGTCTGGAACTGGCGGTCCGAGCCGCCGGTCGGGTTGCCGGTGCCGGCCTGGAACAGCAGCGGCTCGGCGATGATCTGGAAGCCGCCGATGGTGGACACGACGGCGGTGAAGATGATCGTGGGGCGGAGCATCGGCACGGTGATCTTCCGGAACTGGGTGAACTGGCTCGCGCCGTCCAGCCGGGCCGCCTCGTACAGGTCCTCGGGGATGGTCTGCATGGCGGCCAGGTAGATGAGGGCGTTGTAGCCGGTCCACCGCCAGATGACGATCAACGAGATCGCGATGTGCGAGGAGAGCGTGCCGGCCTGCCAGTCGATCGGATCCAGGCCCACCAGTTCGAGGCCCCAGTTGACCATGCCGAAGTCGCGGCCGAAGAGCTGGGCGAAGATGATCGTGACCGCGACGATCGAGGTCACGTTGGGCAGCAGCACGCCCATCCGGAACAGCGTACGAGCGCGCAGCCTGCGGTTGAGCATGTGCGCGATGAACAGCGCGGCCAGCAGCTGCGGCACGGTGGACAGCAGCCAGATGCTGACGGTGTTGAACAGCGCGTTCCAGAAGTAGTCGTCGGCCAGCAGCTCGGTGTAGTTGGCCAGCCCCACCCACTCGCGGGCCGGGTCGAGCAGGTTCCAGTCGGTGAGGGAGACGTAGGCGGTGTACAGCAGCGGGAACATGCCCACCGCGCCGAACAGCAGGAAGAACGGGGCGATGTAGAGGTACGGCGAGCCCTTGACGTCGAGCTGGTAGGCCCAGCGGCGCCGTGGCCCTGATCTGACGGAGGTCATGGTCGGCTCCTCGGGGGATGGGATGGCGACGGCGGGCCCCCCTGACGGCCTGCCGTCGCCTGGCTCACTGATCGGCGCGCGTCACTTGCTGATGCGCTCGACGTCCCCGAGCATCTGCGTCCACGCTGCGGCGCCGTCCTGCTTGCCCTCCTCCACGCGGTTGATCGCGTCGCGGATGGCGGTCTGGATGTCACCGGCCCGCGGGCCCTGGTACTGCGGCTTGAGGTTGCGGGCGGCGGTGGTGAAGATCTCGCCGATCGGCGCGTCGTTGAAGAACTCGTGCTTGAGCCCGGTCACCTCGGGCTTGTCGTAGGTGGCGACGGTCGAGGGCAGGATGCCGTGCTTGGTGAACACCTCGATCTGCTGTTCGGGTGCCGTCAGCCAGGCGATCAGCGCCACGGCCTCCTTCGTGTGCTTGCTCTGGGCGGGGACGGTCAGGTAGGAGCCGCCCCAGTTGCCGCCGCCGCCGGGGATGGCGGTGACGTCCCACTGCCCGGCGAAGGCCTTGCCCTGGTCCTGGATCTTGGCGAGCATCCACGCGGGGCAGGCGATGGTGGCGAACTGGCTCTTGGCGAAGCCGGTGTTCCAGGCGGGCGAGCTGCCGACGAGCTTGGCCGACTGGCCGTCGGCCACGGCCTGGAGCACCTCGTCGTAGGCGGCGCGGACGGCCGGGTTGGTGCCGACCACGACGTTGTCCTGGGTGTCGTAGTAGCCGGTCTCGGCCTGGCCGATCATCGCGTTGAACACCTGGGGGCCGCCGTCGAAGAACGCCGCGCCTTCGGGCTTCTTGGCGGTGTAGCGCTTGCCGGCCTCGAAGTAGGACTTCCAGTCGGGCCAGAGCTTGGCGACCTCGTCACGGTCGGTGGGCAGCCCGGCCTTCTTGAACAGGTCGCGGCGGTAGCACATGGCCAGGCCGCCGACGTCGGTGCCGTAACCGATCTGGGCCCCCGACTTGGCCAGCGACGCCTCCCACTTCCACGGCAGCCAGCGGTCCTTGAGCTGGTCGGCGCCGTGCTGGCGCAGGTCGGCGAAGTGCTGGGGCTGGTTCCTGAACTGGGCGATGAAGCCGGTGTCGATCGCCTCGATGTCGGCGGTGCCGCTGTTGGTGGCCAGGTGCGAGGCGAGGTTGCGGTGGTGGTCGTTGTACGCCGACGTCCTCTCGACGATCTTGATGTTGGGGTTGGCCGCCTCGTACTTGGCGTAGAGCTCCTTGAAGCCCATGTTGCCGAACAGGTTGAGGGTCAGGGTGATCTTGCTGTCGGTCGGCGTGGAGCTCGTGGAAGGGGAGCCGCCGCAACCGACGGCGAGCATGCCGACGGCCAGCACTCCGGCGGCGAGACGGATTCGTCCAGCAGACACCTGGGACTCCTTCTGAGGAGAGAAAGGGTGACTGCGAGATGCGATGAAAGGCCGAGCCCCGCGGCAACGGTGCGGCATCAGCCTGTCAGTGGGTCATCTCACATACCGCCGCCACCTTCTGTCAAGTCACAGAAATGTCACGCGCCGGAAATCCACGGTGACGGGTTGACACGGCGTGGGCGCTGAGATTACTTTCATGAAACCGGTTACATGAAACCGGTTTCAGCGAGATGCGATAACGTACGTCCGTGGCAACGATTCGAGAGCTGGCGCGCCTTTGCGGGGTGTCGCCGGCGACTGTCTCCCGCGTGTTCAACAACCCTGAGGTGGTGAACTCACAGACCCGCGAGCTCATTCTCAGCACCGCGGCACGCATCGGATACCTGCCCAACGAGTCGGCCCGCACCCTGGCCACCAAGAGGTCCCACACGGTCGGCCTGATCTGGGACACCGACCACCGCCGCCCCGGCTGGCGGCACCCGTTCTTCCAGGAGATCCTCATCGGGCTGAAGACCGCGCTGAGCGAGCGCGGCTATCACCTGCTCATGCTCGCCACCAGCGAGGACGGCACGCCCGACAGCTTTCTCCGCGCCGTGCGCAGGCACAACCTCGACGGCGTGGTCTTCATCGACAACGGCAGGGCCGACCCCTCGCTCGAGCCGCTGGCAAGGTCGGAAGTGCCGTGCGTCTCCCTCGACCGGCCGATCCAGGGACCGTGCACCACCTACGTGACCTCCGACAACGTGGGCGGGGCGCGCGAGGCGGTCCGCCACCTGCACGCGACCGGGCGCCGGGTCATCGCCACCATCACCGGCCCGGTCGGCACCCGGCCGGGCGAGGAGCGGCTGCGCGGCTACCTGGAGGAGCTGACCGCGCTCGGCCTGCCGCACCGGCCCGAGCTGGTCGTCGAGGGCGACTTCTACCTGTCCAGCGGCTACGCCGCGATGCGCGCCCTGCTGGAGGTGGACGAACGGCCCGACGCGGTGTTCGCCGCGGGCGACGAGATGGCGATCGGCGCGCTGCGGGCCGTGGCCGAGGCGGGGCTGAAGGTGCCCGAGGACATCGCGCTGGTCGGATTCGACGACATCGAGCTGGCCGCGCTGGTGCCCCCGGGGCTGACGACGCTGGCCCAGGACAAGGCCGGGTTCGGCACGGCGGCGGCCGCGGCGGTCATCAAGATGATCAACGAAGGCGGCACCCCTCGCCCGCGGATCCTGCCCACCCCGCTGGTCGTCCGCGGCTCCACCGGGTCCTGAGGCGATCAGTCGCTGAAAGGACGACCTTTCAGCGACTGACCGACGCTCCTAATCGCAGTGTTCGAAGGGGCTGGTGTACGTGCTGCTGCCGATCGAGCCGCCCCACTTGACGCACTGACCGGGTGCGGTGCGCTTGACGGGCCCCGCGTAGTAGGCGAAGCTGCCCGAATCTGTCGTCCGGCTCGCCCCTTGGGGTTCGAGGAAGGCCGACATCGCCGACGCCGTGCCGCCGTTCGTCTTCACCGTCGTGACGCAGTTGGAGCCGCTGCCCGAGTTGTAGAGCAGGTAGGCGCGGCCACCGGTGAGGGCGGCCGAGTCGATGACCGCGTACCCACTGCCGCAGATCTCCTCGGGGGTGTAGTCGCTGCCGCCCCCGCCGCAGCCGTTGGTGCTCTTGACGGCCTTCTTCTGCCCCAGGGACACGGTCACGCCGTCCACGGTCGGGCTGGTGTCCATCCCGCCGCCGGAGGTCCGCTGCTCGTAGTGGAGGTGTGGAGCCGTGGAGCCGCCCGTCGAGCCGACGGTCCCGATCGCGGTGCCCTGGCTGACGCTCATGGAGCCGCCGGCCGACCTCACCATGGTCGCGAGGTGGGCATAGCGGGTTCTGGTGCCGTCGCTGTGACGGACCTCCACCCACTTGCCGTAGCTGGTGCTGCCCGTGTCGGAGAAGTACGCGGTGCCCGAAGCGGTGGCGCGCACGGTCTCACCGTTGATGGCGTCGCTTCCGTAGTTCTGCCAGTCGAGGGAGCCCGAGGGGTTGTGGCCGGGGGACCAGTTGTTGGCATTGAAGGTCTTCCCGCAGTTGAACGGGCTCTTGTGGGACACGGCCAGGACGGCGGTGCTCTGGGCTGAGGCGGGCTGGGGGGTCAGCGCCGCCGCGAGAGGGACCAACAGGGTAAGAATGAGAGTCTTCGGCCAAGCGGTTGCGGGCATGCTCACCTCTCTGAACAGGATTCCGGAGCAGACGGTAATCAAGGGCCCGCATAACATCCGCATAGCGTTCGCATATCCCCGCCCCGGTCCCCCGTGCGAGCTACTCGCGAGTGTCCACCGCACGGTGACGATTACCGGTCGTCGAATCCGTAGCGTTCTCGACGTGGCCGCGATGCTCCGGCCGCAGGATCTCCCAGAGGAGTCGTCATGCGACTGTTGCAGCAACTCGTGGCCATCGCGGCGGTCGCCTTCGTCGGCAGCGTGGGGGTGGGCGCGGCACAGGGGCACGCGTCCCTCACCATGATCCTCGGCGTCGCGACCGCCGCTCTGCTGGTGTTCGCGGACGCCTGGGTGATCCAGCGGTCAGAGCGCCCCGACCCGGTGGAGGCGGCCGGGAAGGCCGACGCGACCGCTACGCTCTCCCAGTGATCGATCTCCGACGGGTCCAGGACCTGTGGCGTCGGTGTGACGTCACCGTCCGGGATCTCCCGTTCGCGCTGCTGTTAGCCGCCGTGTCACTGCTGCCCGCCTCCCACGGCAGCGGGACGCAGTTCGAGGGCCTGCCGACCCGTCCCTTCGACGCACTGGCCGTGCTGCTGACCATCCTCCAGGCCCTCCCGCTCACCGTGCGCCGGCGGTGGCCGTCCGTCTGTCTCGTCCTGGTGTCGCTCGGCTTCGCCCTCGACCAGATCGGCGGATACCACTCGGTGGCGACCGTCGCGCTGCCCATCGCGGTCCTGAGCGCGGGCGCCCATCTGGAACGTCACCGGCGCGTCTCCGCAATCCTCGTCTCGCTGGCGTACCTTCCGTTCGCGGTCGCCCTCTACCGGCTCGGCTCGACCGAGGAGCCGACGGAATTCGCGCTGTTCTACCTGGCACTGGTTTTCGTGTGGGGCATCGGGGCCTGGCTGCGCTCCACCCGTGCCGCCGAGGCCGAACGCCGCAGCCGCATCGCCGAGGCCACCCGCGCCGCCGAACGCACCCGCATCGCCCGCGAACTCCATGACGTCGTGACCCACCATGTGACGGCGATGGTCGTACAGGCTGAGTCGGCGCGCTATCTGACCGCCGCTCCCGAACGCCTCGACGCGACCCTCAGCGCCGTCACCGACACCGGCCGGCGGGCCATCGCCGACCTGCGGCACCTGCTCGACCTGCTCAACCCCGACCATGACACCGACGTCAGGACGCCGTCCGTCGGCGAGCTCCGGACGCTCGTGGAGCAGACGGGTCTGGCCGGGCAGCCGGTGGAGTTCACCGAGGAGGGCGAACAGGCGGAATCCGCGGGCAGCGCGGAGTTCGTGGCCTATAGGGTCGTGCAGGAGTCCTTGACGAACGCCCTCAAATACGCCCATGGCGCCCGCACCGCGGTCCACGTGCGCTATGGCGAAAAGGAGATCACCGTGGAGGTCAGCACTGACGGTTCCGGCTCGCGAGCCGGCTCTCCTGGCGGGAGCGGGCGGGGCCTCGCCGGGCTCCGCGAGCGGGTCGACGCCCTGGGCGGCGAGTTCAGCGCGGGCCGCCGGTCGGACGGCGGCTTCGTCGTACGGGCGAGTATCCCCGCGGGGAGCCCGTCGTGACCGCGCCGGTACGGGTCCTGATCTGCGACGACCAGGCGCTGATCCGTACCGGATTCGCGACGATCATCGACGCGCAGCCCGACCTCGAGGTGGTCGGCGAGTGCGGGGACGGTCAGGCCGGGGTCGACCTCGCCCGCAAGCTCAACCCGGACATGGTGGTGATGGACGTACGGATGCCGGTGCTCGACGGCATCAAGGCCACCCGCCTGCTGGCCGGCGCCGGGGTGGAGCACCCCATCAAGGTGCTCGTGGTGACGACGTTCAACCTGGACGAGTACGTGTACGAGGCACTGCGCGCGGGGGCGAGCGGGTTCCTGCTCAAGGACGCCCCGCCGGCGCAACTGCTGCACGGCATCCGCACCGTCGCGGCAGGCGCCGCGCTGCTGGCGCCCGAGGTGACGCGACAGCTCGTCGGCAGGTACGCGGCGCGCATCCGCCCCACGGAGGGCACCCCTGAAGACGCGGCGCTGACCCCGCGCGAGCTGGAGGTGCTGCGCCTCATCGCCGACGGCCAGTCCAACAGCGAGATCGCCGCCACGCTGGTGATCAGCCACGAAACGGTCAAGACGTACGTGTCACGCATCCTTACCAAGCTGGACCTGCGTGACCGGGTGCAGGCAGTGGTGTACGCGTACCGCAGGGGTTTGGTGACCTAGAGCGGTATCTTTCCGGGCTTCAGATTCCTCCCACCCGTTGACCGTCCGAGGGGTGGGCCGCCCCGCCTTCCTGAGAGCGTGCTGCCGGGTGAGGCCACTGGCGGCGAATAAGGGGGCCAGGTCGCTGATGGACGGGTGCGAAGGGCAGGGCCGGTTTAAGATCAAATGGTGCGAACTGGATACAGCGAGGCCTTGACGATGCTCGGGTACGTGCTCGGCATGATCGCTGTTTCAGTACTTTTGGAAGGGCCGTTTCGGGGCGGTGGGCAGTCGGTGAAGGAAGTACTGTTCACGTGCTCGGTGCTGTTCCAGGTCGCGTTCCTCTTCGGATTGGTCCGGCTTCTCTTCCGTGGGTTGCGCTGGGGCGGTCGCGTCTCCGTACGTCGGTGGCGGATGGCAGTTACGCGGGGCCCATCCGGATCGCCGGGCCATTGAGGGCCCTCAAGCGAAAAGCTGCGCAACAGGTCTTGGGAGTCAGCGCGTGACCCGATCCGGCAAGGTCCTCTACGTCATCGTGTGTGCCGCAGGCCCCGCCCCCGACGTCGGCGGGCTGGTCGCGCGGGCGCAGGGCGACGGCTGGACCGTTCAGGTCGTCGCCACCCCGTCCGCGCTCGACTTCATCGACGTCCCTGAGCTGGAGCAGCGGACCGGCCGGCCCGTCCGCAGCCGGTACCGCAAACCGCACGAGCCCAAGTCCCCCCGCGCCGACGCCATCATCGTCGCCCCGGCCACTTACAACACGATCAACAAGTTCGCCCAGGGCGTCGCCGACACCTACGCCCTCGGCCTTCTCTCCGAGGCGCCCGGGCTCGGCATCCCGGTCGTCGTCCTGCCCTTCGTCAACACCGCCCTGGCCGTACGCGTCCCCTTCCAGCGCAGCGTCGACCAGCTACGAGCAGAAGGCGTACGGGTGCTGCTCGGGCCCGGTGAGTTCGAGCCACACCCGCCGAGCTCCGGCCCCGAGCAGATCGACGCCTTTCCCTGGGATCTCGCGCTGGCGTGTCTGGCCCCGCGATTCCTCGAAGATCCACCCATCTCTTGTGATGTACCCCCCTTCGGTATCTCGGGAAGGATGCTGAGCTGATGGTGAAGTTGGTCGGCCTGCAATTTTCCTATGAGAGACAGGTTCACACTCTCGTCATCGATATAAGGCCCGGCAATCAGCCGATCGTCGCCATCTCACATCGCTAGCCAGGTGTCGTGATAATCCGTCCAGTGCGCTGCTCGGGCACGGAGCGCCTCAACAAAGATTAGGTGCCCGCCCTGCAGCGATGGCTCCGAGCCCAACCACTCAAATTCATTTATGGCTTCATGACGTTACGTGCTCGGTTACGGCATCGGGTTTATGCAAGTCATTCAGCCGCCTCGCTGCCGAGGCCCTGCCGCGAGGCGATCGCCTTGGAACGATCCATAGGCGAGTTCCTCCGAAGGCTGCCAGCATCGTCGGACGACCTGAAAGGTGGGATGACATGAGTGAGCTCGGGGTTCGGCCGAACGAGACGATGGTGCCGTTGATGCCGTGCGCGTCGGTGGAGGAAACGCTGGCGTTCTATGAGGCGCTGGGTTTCGTGGCCACGTACAAGCAGAGCAAGCCGTACGTCTATCTGGCGCTGGAGTGGAGCGGGGTGCATCTGCATTTCGGCCCGGCGCCCAAGGGGCTGGATCCGGCTCGGGAGGAGTCCGGGGGCTGCCTGGTCATGGTCGACGCGGTCGCGCCGTACCATGCGGCGTTCGTCGCGGCGATGCGCCGGACGCATGGGAAGGTGCTGAGCTCCGGTCTGCCGCGGATCACCCGCTACCGGCCGGGGGCGTCCCGGTTCACGCTGATCGATCCGTCGGGGAATTCGATCATCTTCATCCAGCGCGACGAGCCGGCCGAGCTGGAGTACGGCGGCTCGAAGAAGCTGACGGGCCTGGCCAAGGTGCTCGACAACGCCCGGATTCTGCGCGAGTTCAAGAACGATGATCTGCAGGCCTTCCGCGCGCTCAAGTCCGGGGTGCGCAGGCACGGCGCGGATGCCCCGGTGGCCGAGCTGGCCATCGCCCTGTGCCTCCTCATCGACCTGGCCACGGTCCTCGGCGAGCCCACCGACCCGTGGGCGACCGATTTGCGCGATCTGGAGCTCAGCCCCAGCGACAGACAGCGCATCGAGTCGGAACTCGGACATCTCGCTGGTCTCCAGGAGTGGCTTCCCTGAGAGGGCTCGCGGAATTGTCGGTCGGCCCGGCTAGCGTCTGTTTCTCCAAGGAATAGCGTTATTCCTTTTCGCGGACGTCAGAAAGGAACCCTGTGGGTCTATCAGGCAGGACCGGGGGGCTGGTGGCCATTATGGCTTTGGCATTCGGCACCCTTGTCCCGGCGGCGCATGCCGTACCGAAAGCGGCTGTTTCAGCCGCGAATACGCATGGCTCGATGTCCGAAACGGCTCAGACCGCCGTGGGGAAGGTCACCATCTTCTTCGAGCGGACCACCCGGACGAAGTGCCCGTTGACCTTCAAGGTCCACGGCACCTTCGAGGGGCTTCCGCCCGGCATGCAGGTCATCCGGTACCGCCTCGTCGGCACCGAGCAGTGGAAGAGCTTCAAGGTGCCGTCCAACCACGGCGGGGTGTTCACCACCGTGCTGGAAACGCTCGACTGGGACCATGAGACGGGCCGGACCTCGGTCCAGATCGAGCTCGGCGACGGCCTCACGTCCAACGCTCTGTACTACTTCGAGTGCGGTGGGCCGGGCGAGGGTGAGACGTTCGGCACGACCGCAGAGGACATCCCGCTGACCGCCGCCGGAGGTCCGCTGGTCGAGCTGGTCGCCGACGCCTACCTGGACGCGGTCCAGGCCGCCTCCGGTGCGGAGGTGGCCCTCGTCAGCAGGTACGGGATGTGGAGAGGGCTGGACACTGGGCCGGTCACGTACCAGGAACTGAGGGACACCCAGCCGGCGGGGCTCCATGTGGACGTGGCCGCGGTGACCGGCGCGGAACTCAAGCGATTGCTGGCTTATCCGGGGCCCAAGGGCTGGGTGCTGACCCCCTCGGCCGGGCTTCGCTACACGGTGGAGGGCGGGGTCGTCACCGAGATCACCCTGAACGGCGCTCCGGTGACCGACACGCAGGAGATCAAGGTCGCGGCCAACTACGTCCTGATGGGCGGCGGGCAGGGCTTCCCGGCATGGGACAGCACCACGGTCTTCCTCGGTGGACCGGACGACCGGGGAGCGCTGGCGTCCTACCTCGCGAAGAACTCGCCGGTGCAGGCGCCGCAGGGGGACCGCGTCACCATTCGATGACTGACACCGAGGCCGCGCCCTTGTCCGACGGGTGGGCGGTGATGCCGCGATTGCGCGGATGCCGTCGGCTCGCTCGTGACGAGTAGGCCTTGTCGTCTCGGACGCGGTCGGGCGAGTACATGCCCGACCGCGCCCGGTGGGCCGGTAGACCTGGGCCGCCCAGGCGCGGTCAACGTGCCTGGGCGGACTCAGGCATGCAGGGTGGGCCGGTAGGTGAGCTCCTGGGTGTGGCCGTCGAGTGTCCGGCTCTCGATCAGTTCGAGGTCGAAGTCGGCCGCGCCCCGGAAGATCGGGTCCAGCCCGGTCCGACCGGTGATCACCGGGAAGATCGTCACCTGGACCCGGTCGACGAGGCCGGCGGCCATCAGGGCCCGGTTCATCGACAGGCTGCCGTGTGAGCGCAACGGCACCTCCGACTCCTCCTTGAGCCGGGCGACGACGTCGACCGCGTCGCCGCTCACGACGGTCGCGTCCGGCCAGTCGAGGGGGCCTTCCAGCGTGGACGACACCACCGTCGCCGGCAGGTTCCTCATCCGGGTGACCCATGGGTCACGCACCTCGGACTCCTCGGTGCTCGTGGCCAGCATCTGCGCGAACGACCGATACGTGGTGGCCCCGAAGACCATCCGCTGCTCCTCGCCGTACAGGGCGAGGCGGTGGTCGAGCAGCTCGGGGCCTTGCTTGCCCCAGTAGCCGCCCCAGGCGCCGTCGTTGGAGCCGAAGCCGTCGAGGCTGGTGAAGACGTCGAAGGTGTAGGTAGCGGTCATGATGCTCTCCTTGAATGTTCAGACGGGAAAGACGGCGGGCGGGAGGAAGTCAGTGACGAGCTCGGCCAGGTGGTGCAGCGAGTTGATGAGATGCTCGGGGCCGAACGGCGGGAACTGGAGGTACTCCCGGATGGACCGGGGCACCGCCGACCAGTCGTAGGTGAGCGTGACCTCGGTCTCGGACGGACCGAGCGGCGCCAGGTCGTAACGCCAGAGCCAGCCGCCGAACTCCAGGTGACCGTCGCCCTTGTCGTACCCCGTCAGCCAGCCGATTGCGCGCGGCGGGTCGAGCACCTGGACCTTGTTGACCACCTGGTAGTCACCGTTCGGATGGCCGGCGTGGTGCATGTCCATCCGGAAGATCTGCCCGGCCTCGGTCAGCGGCGTCCGGCTGACAGATTCCTGGACCCAGCCGGTGCCGTCGATCGCGGAATGGGTGGTGGGGTCCGCCAGCACCGCGAACACCTTCGCGGCGGGCGCGGCGATCGTCAGGGTGGCGCTCACGTTCTCCTGGTCCACGGTGTGCACGCTCCTTGTCATCTCGTCGTCATCTCTTCTCGGCTCCTCGCCCCAGGCGTGCCCGTCGTGACCGCAGGAAGGCTCGTTCGGTGTCGTTGCCGGCCAGGGCGATCGCCTCGTCGTAGGCGGCGACGGCGTCGGTGGTACGGCCGAGGCGGGTGAGCAGGTCCGCGCGGGTGGCGGGCAGCAGGTGGTAGCCCGGCAGGTCCAGCTCGTCGACGGTGGCCAGCGCCCGCGCCGGTCCGTACACCTCGGCGACGGCGACCGCGCGGTTGAGCGCGACGATCGGGGTCGGGGTGTGCCGTAGCAGCTGGTCGTAGAGCGCCAGCACCTGCGCCCAGTCGGTCGCCGGCCCGTCCGTGTGCACGGCGTTGATCGCGGCCTGCAACTGGTACGGCCCCGGCTGATCACGGCGCAGGCACCGCCGTACCAGCTCATGTCCCTCGGCGATCAGCTCCCGGTTCCACAGCGAGCGGTCCTGCTCCGCGAGCACCACCAGCTCTCCCGACGGCCCCACCCGCGCGGGCCGCCGGGCTTCGGTGAGCAGGAGCAGCGCCAGCAGCCCGATCGCCTCCGGCTCGTCGGGCATCAGCCCGGCCAGCTCCCTCGCCAGGCGAACCGCCTCCAGGCACAGGTCCGTACGCAGCAGCTCCCCGGAAGTCGAGGCGTATCCCTCGTTGAAGACCAGGTAGAGCACGGTGAGCACCGAGGTCAGCCGATCGGGGAGCTCGGCGGCGTCGGGCACCCGGTAGGGGATGCCGGCGTCGCGGATCTTCTTCTTCGCGCGGACGATCCGCTGGGAGACGGTCGCCTCCGGCACCAGGTAGGCGCGCGCGATCTCCGCCACTTCCAGCCCGCCGAGCAGACGCAGGGTGAGCGCGGTCCGCGCGAGCGGCGACAGCGCCGGGTGGCAGCAGGTGAAGATCATGCGAAGCTGGTCGTCGCGCACCGCTCCCACCTCCTCTGGTTCGTCGGGCTGGTGCAGCAGCAGCGCCTGCGCGTGGCGGGCCTCGCGGGTGGATTCCCGGCGCAGGCGGTCGATCGCCCGGTTGCGGGCGGTGGTCACGATCCACGCGCCGGGATTGGGCGGCGTCTCGTCCCACTTCTGGACGGCCACCGCGAACGCGTCCTGTACGGCCTCCTCGGCGAGCCCGATGTCACCGAGGAGGCGTGTCAGCGTGGCCACGCACCGGCCGTACTCCGCCCGGTAGACGCCGTCCAGGTCCAGCTGTCCCATCCGTGCTCATCCCCACTGCGCGTCTTCGAACGGGCGCACCTCGATCGGCTGCCCGCAGGCCAGCGCGCACTTCTCGGCCCAGGACAGCGCCTGGTCCAGGTCGTCGCACCGGATCACCCAGAACCCGCCGAGCTGCTCCTTCGTCTCGGCGAACGGGCCGTCGGTCATCGTGGTCGTGCCGTCGCCGGGGCGGACGACCGTGGTGGCGTGCGAGGGCAGCAGGCCGCCGACGAACACCCACGAACCGGCGGACTGCATGTCGGCGGTGACCTTGGCCGTCCGTTCCCGCTGCTCCTGCATCTCCTCATCGGACGGCGACGGCGCGCTCTCGTCGAACTGGACGGCGAGCAGGTACTTCTTCATGGCGAACTCCTTGAGCAAGTGACGGACATCGTGCGTGGTGACCGGCCCGTTGCGGCCTCTCATCTTGGCTACGAACGCGCTCGACGCCATTCGACACCTCCACGGCAGAAATCTCGCCCTGACCGCTCCGAGTCGGAGGGAACCAGGACGCCGGTACCCCTGGCTATACCTCGATTGGAGTGCACGCGGGAGCGACTGGGAGGGGCGCGAGTGGTGTGCTGATCACTGTCAGTCAAACGCTCCTTCCAAGGGAAATCGAAATGACAGTCAACAGCCCGCCGGGCGCCGAGCAGGATTCACGTCAGACCGGGATTCGGGGCTTCATCCGCCGCCGTCCGCTCATCAGTTTCTTCGTCCTGGCCAATGTGATGAGCTGGGCCGCCTGGGTGCCTTATATTCTGTCGGCGACCGGCCTGGGGGTATTAGATTTCACCTTCCCTCAGCTGCTCGGCGGCACACAATTGCTCGGCGTTCTCCCCGGCGCCTATCTCGGCCCGATTCTCGCCGCGTTCATCGTGACCGCGGTCGCGGACGGCAGGGAAGGCATCCGCCGCTGGCTCAGGCGGATGACGAAGTGGCGGGTCAGCTGGGTCTGGTATCTCGTGGCCGGGCTCGGCGTTCCCGCCGCCATCATCGCCACCGGTGTCGCGGTGTCCGACGGAGACGTCCACATGCCGTCCACCATGGTGCTGGTGGCCTATCTGCCGAGCCTGGTGATCCAGATGGTCACCACCGGTCTGGCCGAAGAGCCCGGCTGGCGGGACTTCGCCCTGCCTCGCATGCAGCGTAAGTTCGGTCCGCTGGGCGGCACTCTCATTCTCGGCCCGCTGTGGGGCCTGTGGCACATGCCGCTGTTCCTGAGCGAGTGGGGCGGCTGGCCGGACGTCACCTGGATGAGGGTCGGCGAGTTCGTCGCCTTCTGCGTCGCCTTCAGCGTGGTCGTCACGTGGGTGTTCAACCGGACCGGTCAGAGCCTGCCGCTGATCATGCTGCTGCACGTCAGCGTCAACAACTTCATGTCGGTCGTCTACTCGGACATGTTCCCGTCGATCGCCAGCGCCGAGCAGGCGTCCCACGTCACCCTGCTCGCGGGCGCCACAGCAGCGTTCGTGGTGCTCGTCGCGACCCGTGGCCGACTCGGCTACCGTCCAGCCGAGGACCCCACCCCGGAGGTCGCCCATCAGAGCTGACCGACAGCCGTGCGGAACGCGGGGCGTGGGACCGATACTGGTCCCACGCCGCTCCGCGTCGACAGCCGTTACGGGAGACTCGTTGAACGCCGGTCCTACCGCCCGGACTCCTTACCTGCGACTCCAGGCCGACTACATCGGCCGAGTCGGGGTTGAGGTCGGGATCTTCGTCGCCGTCGACCACCTGCGGCGCAAGAGCCTGCTCACGCCGGAGGAAGAGGAGCTCTACTTCGACATCGACGACTGGTTCCGCGAGCACCTACCGGCGCCGCCGTTCTACGCGGACGGGAACAGCATCGGCGCGGTCACCTGGTTCAAGCGCGCCACCGCCGGCGCGATGCTCGCCCGGCTGGAGCCGTTGCGCGACCTCCTCACGGTGTACGGCGTGCGGTGCGATCTCGTACGCGCGAGCGACCCCGGGACACTCGTCTACGAGGACGAGTATCAGGTCGGGGTGATCCCCAGAGTCCGGAAGCCCGCGACACCGCTGCCGCCTGGCGTCGTACTCGGACCGACCACCTCAGGCTCCAAGCGGCACCTCGCCCGCCGCCCTGACTGAACCCGTACCTGACTACGGCGCGCCGGACACCTCGAGGCCGGTGAGGTCCGCCATCGACTTCGGCAGGCTGGTGAGCTGGTTGCCGTCCAGGTAGAGCCTGATGAGCGTGGTGAGGTTCCCCATGGATTCCGGCAGGCTGGTGAGCTGGTTGCCGCTCAGGTAGAGCCCGGTGAGCGTGGGGAGGTCTCCGATCCAGTCGGGCAGGTCGGTCAGCTGGTTGTCGCGCAGGTCGAGTTCGGTGAGGGCGGTGAGGTTCCGCATGGATTCCGGCAGGGTGGTCAGCCGGTTGCCGCTCACGTTGAGCCGGGTGAGCGTGGTGAGGTCCGCCAGCCAGTCGGGCAGGTGGGTCAGCTCGTTGTCGCACAGGTAGAGCTCGGTGAGGGCGGAGAGGTTCGCCATCCAGGTGGGCAGGTCGGCCAGCCGGATGTCGTTCAGGTAGAGCCCGGTGAGCGCGGTGAGGTCCCCGATCCAGTCGGGCAGGTGGGTCAGCGGGTTGCCGCCCAGGTAGAGCATGGTGAGTGCGGTGAGGTTCCGCATGGACTGCGGCAGGGCGGTGAGCTGGTTGTCGCTCAGGTAGAGCCCGGTGAGATCGGTCAGGTTTCCGATCCAGTCGGGGAGGCGGGTCAGCTCGTTGCCCATGAGGTCGAGCACGGTGAGTGCGGTGAGGTTCCCCACCCAACCCGGCAGGTCGGTCAGCTGGGTGTCGTCCAGGGAAAGCTCGGTGAGCGCGGTGAGGTTCCCCAGGGACTCCGGCAGGGCGGTGAGCTGGTTGCCGCTCAGGTAGAGCCCGGTGAGGCCGGTGAAGGTGCCGATCCAGTCGGGGAGGCGGGTCAGCTGGTTGTCGCGCAGGTCGAGATCGGTGAGCGCGGTGAGGTTCCGCATGGATTCCGGCAGGCCGGTCAGCTGGTTGCCGTCCAGGTCCAGCTCGCTGAGCGCGGTGAGATTCCCGATCCATGCGGGCAGGTCGGTCAGGTGGTTGCCGTCCAGGTCGAGTCTGGTGAGCGCGGTGAGGTTCCCCATGGACTCCGGCAGGTCGGTCAGCTGGTTCCAGTCCACGCGGAGCTTGGTGAGCGCGGTGAGGTTTCCGATCCAGCCGGGCAGCACGGACAACTTGTTGACGTGCAGGGAAAGCGCGGTGAGCGCGGTGAACTCACCCAGCCAGGCCGGTAACTCGGTGAGCTGGTTGTCCGACAGGTCAAGACGGGTCAGCCCGGTGAGATCCCGTACGGAATCGTCCACATGGGTGAGCTCGCGTCCCGACAGATCCAGCGACGTCGCCCCACTGGCTCGCGCGGCCGCGATCACCTCATGAACCGTATCGCCCATCCTCACATGTCCCTTCGTCATCAGCGAATGCCAGGAGCCCTCACCCTTCCCGAGCGCCGATTCCAGTCTCACCCCCCGTCCTCCGATTCGCGGCGTTTTCGAGCGCCGCGAACCTTCCTTCCTTGGGTCGCATCTAACCCAGATGTACGCACGGCTCCGAAACAGGTCCAGAAAGGGCACCCCAGATGCGATCGAAGCTCGCCACGCTGTTCCTCGCGACGATGGCCGCCGGCAGTTGCATTTTCGCCGCCGCCGCACCCGCCTCGGCCTCGGACACCCAGGTCGGCAAGCGTAAATGGATCAGCTCCGAAAGCGGTTGGCAGCGGTCGGGCGTCTTCGTCGAGCCCGGCGACCTCGTGCGGGTGGCCCACGTCGGCGGCAGGTGGACGGTCGACCACCGCAGTTTCCCCTACGTGTCCTCGCGCGGGTACCCCTGGCACATCGACCGCGAGATCTTCCAGGGATGCAAGATCCTCAACCGCCACACGTACGGCACGCTGATCGGCAGGATCAACGGGCACGTCTTCAAGGTCGGCGGCGCGACCACCTTCCGGGTACGCGAGGAAGGCTTCCTCCAGCTGCGCATCAACGACGGCGACGGTTGCCTCGGCGACAACGACGGCGCCGTCCGTGTGAAGGTCTCCATCATCGACGAGGGCTAGGGGAGTGCTGACAACTGATCATGGCGCGGAAGCCGAGCAGGCGATGGGCGACGACGCTGCTGATAGGCACCGCCCTCGCGTCGTCGCCGTCCTGCGGGATCGCCGATGAGGAGCGATTCGCGCGCTCCATGGAGAGCATGGAGCAGGCGGCGCGGATCGCCGGGCCAGGGGGCGGATCGACGGAGAATCCGCAGGAGATCGGCGGCTTCGCCTTCGACGACGTCTATCGAGACGGGGACCGGGTCTACTTCAAGCTGGGCGATCATTCCAACGTGGACCCTTACGGCTACGTGTGGAGCCCGAAGGTCCCGCCGGCCGACGATCCCGGCGACGCGACGGCGTCGAGCTTCGAGCACATCCAGGGGCACTGGTACCGGTGGAGCGAAAGCTATTGAGCGTCCAGGCCGACCGGCTCCGGCCGGCCTGGACGTCAGTGGATGATCAGACGAGGTCGAACCGGTCCAGGTTCATCACCTTGTCCCACGCGGCGACGAAGTCCTTGGCGAACTTCTCCTTCGCGTCGTCGCTCGCGTAGACCTCCGCGAGCGCGCGCAGCTCGGAGTTCGACCCGAAGATGAGGTCGACCCGGCTGCCGGTCCACTTGACCTCGCCGGTGGCGGAGTCGCGGCCCTCGAACGTGTCCTCCGCCGTCGCCTGCCACGTCGTGCCCAGGTCGAGCAGGTTGACGAAGAAGTCGTTGGTCAGCGACCCGGGGGTCGTGGTGAAGACGCCGAGCGGCGACTGCTGGTAGGTGGCGCCCAGAACGCGGAGGCCGCCGACGAGCACCGTCATCTCGGGAGCGCTCAGGGTCAGCAGGTTCGCCCGGTCGATCAGCAGGAACTCGGCCGGCAGCCGGTTGCCCTTACCGAGGTAGTTGCGGAACCCGTCGGAGGTCGGCTCCAGCGCGACGAACGACTCCACGTCCGTCTGCTCCTGCGAGGCGTCCACGCGGCCCGGCGTGAAGGGCACCTCAAGGTCGAAGCCCGCGTCCTTGGCGGCCTGCTCGACGGCCGCGCAGCCACCGAGCACGATCACGTCGGCCAGCGAGACGCGCTTGCCGCCGGTCTGGGCGGCGTTGAAGGCCTTCTGGACGCCCTCCAGGGTGCCCAGCGCCAGCGCCAGCCGGTCGGGGTCGTTGATCTCCCAGCCGTTCTGCGGCTCCAGGCGGATGCGCGCGCCGTTGGCGCCGCCGCGCTTGTCACCGCCACGGAAGGAGTACGCCGACGCCCACGCGGTCGACACCAGCTCGGACACCGACAGGCCCGAGGCGAGGAGCTGCGCCTTGAGCGAGGCGATGTCCGCCGCGTCGATGAGCTCGTACGTCACCTCGGGGAGCGGGTCCTGCCACAGCAGCGTCTCGGCCGGCACTTCCGGCCCGAGGTACCGTACGGCCGGGCCCATGTCGCGGTGGGTCAGCTTGAACCAGGCACGGGCGAAGGCGTCCGCGAACTCGTCCGGGTTCGCCAGGAAACGCCGCGAGATCTGGTCGTAGATCGGGTCCACGCGGAGCGCGAGGTCCGTCGTCAGCATCGTCGGCGCGTGGCTCTTCGAGGCATCGTGCGCGTCGGGAACGGTGCCCGCCCCAGCGCCGTCCTTCGGCTTCCACTGGTGCGCGCCGGCGGGGCTCTTGGACAGCTCCCACTCGTAGCCGTACAGGATCTCGAAGAAGCTGTTGTCCCAGGTCACCGGGGTGTTCGTCCAGGCGCCCTCAAGACCGCTGGTGATCGCGTCGCCGCCCTTGCCGGTGCCGAACGTGCTCCGCCAGCCGAGCCCCTGCTCCTCGATCGAGGCGGCCTCGGGGTCGTCGCCGACGTGGTCCGACGGGCCCGCGCCGTGGGTCTTGCCGAACGTGTGACCGCCCGCGATCAGGGCGACCGTCTCCTCGTCGTTCATCGCCATCCGGCGGAACGTCTCACGGATGTCGCGGGCCGAGGCGAGCGGGTCCGGGTTGCCGTTCGGGCCCTCCGGGTTCACGTAGATGAGACCCATCTGAACCGCGGCCAGCGGGTTCTCCAGCTCCCGGTCACCGGAGTAGCGCTCGTCGCCGAGCCAGGTGGACTCCGGGCCCCAGTAGACGTCCTCGTCGGGCTCCCAGACGTCCTCACGACCGCCGGCGAAGCCGAAGGGCTTGAAGCCCATCGTCTCCAGGGCGACGTTGCCGGAGAGAATCAGCAGGTCAGCCCAGGACAGCTTCTTGCCGTACTTCTTCTTGACCGGCCACAGCAGGCGGCGCGCCTTGTCCAGGTTCGCGTTGTCCGGCCAGCTGTTGAGGGGGGCGAAGCGCTGCTGACCGGCGCCTGCGCCGCCGCGGCCGTCGCTGATCCGGTACGTCCCCGCGCTGTGCCAGGCCATCCGGACGATGAGCGGGCCATAGTGGCCGTAGTCGGCCGGCCACCAGTCCTGCGAGGTGGTCAGCACCTCCGCGATGTCCCGCTTCACGGCGGGGAGGTCCAGGCTGTTGAACGCCTCGGCGTAGTCGAAATCCGCACCGAGGGGGTTGGCCACGGCCGGGTTCTTGGCGAGGACCTTCAGGTTGAGCCGCTCCGGCCACCACTGGCGGTTCCCGCCACCCTGCGTCGGGTGCGGCGCGCGGACCGGGCAGCCGCCTCCGCCCTCCTGCTTCGCGTCGGTGACGATTGCATCATGGTTCTCGGACATGGAATCCTTCCGGGATTTACGGTGCTCAGGCACTGCGGGCGGTGGAACAGGCGGGGCACAGGCCCCAGTAGATGACCTCGGCCTCGTCGATCGAGAAGCCGTGGTCGTTGGACGCGGTCAGGCAGGGGATCTCGCCGACCGCGCAGTCGACGTCCGCGACGACACCGCACGAACGGCACACGACGTGGTGGTGGTTGTCCCCGACACGGCCCTCGAACCGGGCCGGGCTGCCGGCCGGTTCGATGCGCCGGACGAGTCCCGCCGCGGTGAGTGCGTGAAGGGCCTCGTAGACGGCCTGAAGGGAGACATGGCCCACCCGATCGCGCACCCCGGCGGCGAGCGCCTCGACGTCGAGGTGGTCGCCCTTCCGGACGGTCTCGAGCAGCGCGACACGGGCGGCGGTCACCCGCAGGCCCGCACCACGCAGCTCCTCAGCGGTGGTCGGAGTACTGGATGCGGTCATAGGGCCACACCTGCCTACATAAACGTGAATAGTGCAAGATAACGAATAATCCAAGGATAGAGCAGGCTACGTCAACGGCTGTCCTGGTGCGAGCTGGATGCCGATCGCTCGCTCGGGCCGGCGATTGACGGCCTGGCCGGGAGCGCCGCCGCCCACGCTTCTTGAGCCGGCACCCCGGATCAGGCCGGGACGGCTCGCCAGGATTCCACGGTCGCGTCCACGATGGCGTGGATGCGGCGCCCGTACGCCGCATGTCCGTCAGAGACGAAACTGTCGTTGACGTACGGCAACTCGCAGAACGTGGCGCCGAATTGCCCAGGAGACCCGCCGACCGGCAGCGGCGCGTACGGCGCCAGCGGCCGCATGTCGTACCCCGACTGAGCCTTGTGATTGTTCCGGGCCACCTGATGGCGCCCCATGCGGATCAGCGCGTCCAGGCCCTGGTCCAGGTAGAACTGCAGCCAGCGGTACTGACCGTCGAGGTACTTCTCGTGAGCCCTGGCAGGATGCTGCAGCCGTCGCACCGCAGTCGCACTGATCCACGCGGGGACTGTCTGCCATGGTCCGCAACATAGGCGGCGGTTCACCCCGTTGTCGACGGCATTTCCGCGCCACACCCGAAGCGTCGTCAGGCCCGGGTGCGGAGCCGGGCGTACGCCGCGGGGGTCGTGCCGACGGCGGCGGTGAAGTCGCGGGTCAGGTGGGCCTGGTCGGTGTAGCCGAGCTCGGTGGCCAGCGTGGCGAGGTCGAGGCCCTCGTAGACCCGCTCCGCGGCCTCGTACAGCCGGAAGCGGCGGATCACCCACTTGGGGCCGATGCCGACATAATCCCGGAACAGTCGCTGCAACGAGCGCACCGACCGTCCCGATCGGGCGGCCAGCTGGTCGACCCTGGTCATGGACACGTCGCTCTCCACCAGCGCGACCAGCGCCTCGGCCTCCTCGACCAGCGGATCCGGCTCCGGCTCCAAGCTCCGCAGGAACGTCTCGACGCGCGCGACGGCGGCACGGGGGTCGGACTCGGCCAGGACCTGGTCGACCACGGCCGCGCCCGCTGCGCCGTACATGTCGCTGATCTCCACGAAGCCGCCGGTCAGCTCGGAGACGGGGCGGCGCAGGAACGGGCGGAAGCCGCCGGGGCGGAAGCGAGTGCCGAGCGCGCGGCCGCTGGCCCGCATCGTGTAGGAGAAGCCGCCTCTGATCACGCCCGCGATCCGGTGGAAGTCGGACGTGATGGTCATGTTGACCGTGGGGTGGGAGACGATGCGCTGTTCGTACGGCTCGGCGAGGTCGGTCCAGGTGACGACCCAGAAGTGGTTCACGAATGCGGAGATCTCGGGTGAGGGTGTGTGGCGGGCGTAGTCGAAGGCCGCCAGTCCGGCGTACGGGTCGACCCAGCCGCGCTGTCGCGTTTCTACAAGCCGCCCTTCGGGCGGGCGGGACAACATGGCTGCCATGGATGACATGATGCCGCTGATGGCGCGCGCCACCGAACGCACCTCTCAAGTGGTGCGCAGGGTGCGTGAGGAGCAGTTCGGGACGCCGACGCCGTGCGCGAAGTTCGACGTCAAGGAGCTGATCCACCACCTGGAATGGGTGGCGGAGCTGTTCGAGTCGCTGGGCCGGATGGGGCTGCGCGTCGAGCAGGGGCCGTACGCCGGCGACTTCCCCGAACGGGCGGAGCGCACCCTCGCCACCTGGTCGCGGCCCGAGGCGTGGGAGGGGACCAGCCCCGGCATGGGCCTGCCGATGACCGCGCTGGGTCACATGTACCTCGTCGACCTGGTCGTGCACGGCTGGGAGCTGGCCAGGGCCACGGGTCAGCCGTACGAGCCGGAGCCCGGGGCGGTCTCGCGGGCGCTGGAGTTCACCGGCCAGATGGCGGAGATGGGCAGGCGGCGCGGCGCTTTCGGGCCGCCGGTGGCGGTGCCGGACGACGCCCCTGAGCTCGACCGCCTCCTCGGCATCGTCGGCCGGGATCCGGCCTGGACCCCTTGATCATCCTGTCGGGCGAGACAGGACAACCCCCCACAATCAGCCCACGGGGCGGCCTATGGCGATATTTACCGAGAAATCGGGTCTTTCTGGAAGATCTCTACATATCGTGATCTAGCCCTTGATCACTGCGACGGCCACATGCACACTTGCGCAAGAATCTCCGGTTTACACAGCGTCCTCGGAGGCATGATGGCTCAAGTCAAGCGCATGGCCACGCCGCCACGCCGCCGCTTCGCAGGCTTATCCCCCCTTCCCCCAAGAGCCCTGACAGCAGTCGCCGCCGCGGCTGCTTTTCTCTTGTCCGGCCTGGTGACGCCCCCGGCGCTCGCCGACGAGCCGTCCGCCCAGCAGGCCCCACCGGACACCGCCACCGAGCAGGGCGCCCTGGCGGCGGCCGCACAGCAGGGCGACCGCGTCGAGGTGGGCTCCCTGCGCACCGAGACCCGCACCGTCTACGCCACCCCGGAGGGCAACCTCGTACTGGAGCAGAACGCCCGCCCGATCCGGGTGCGCAAGCAGGGCCGGTGGACCCCGGTCGACACCACGCTGCACCGCCTGCCCGACGGCTCGGTCGCGCCCGCCGCCACCGCCGTGGACCTGAGCTTCTCCGGCGGCGGCGACGCCCCGATGGCGAAGGTCGCGCGGGGCGGCAAGTCGCTGGCGCTGAGCTGGCCGGCAGGGCTGCCGGAGCCCGTCCTCGACGGCGCCACCGCCACCTACGCCGACGTGCTCCCCGACGTGGACCTGCAGGTGACGGCCGATGTGGACGGCTTCTCGCACGTGCTCGTCGTGAAGAACAGACAAGCCGCGTTGAACGGCCGCCTCGACCGGCTTCGTTTTGCGCTCACTACAGAAAACGTTTCCATCAAGCAGGAGCAGGGCGGCGGCATGCAGGCCGTGGACCGGTCGGGCGCGCAGGTGTTCGCCGCGCCCACGCCGCTGATGTGGGGCTCGCCCGCCGACGCGAAGGGCAGCCGGATCGCCCTGGCCAACCGTCCGGGTGAGGGGCCGAACCCGGGCTCCCGGCACGAGGCGATGGGCCTGAAGATCTCCGGCGAGGACCTGACGCTCACCCCTGACAAGGCCATGCTGGCCGACCCGGCCACGAAGTACCCGGTCTACCTCGACCCGTCGGTGTCGGCGGCGCGCGGCGCCTGGACCTCGGTCTGGAAGAAGTACCCGTCCACCAACTACCTCAACTCCAGCGACGTGGCCCGGGTCGGGCACGAGAACGACACCGGAGGGACGAACCGGTCGTTCTTCCAGATGAACACCGGCAGCGCCATCCACGGCAAGCAGATCATCAAGGCGACCCTGCGCATGTACGAGACGTGGGCGTGGTCGTGCACCAAGAAGCCGGTGGAGCTGTGGCTGACCGGCGCCATCAGCAAGTCCACCACCTGGAGCAACCAGCCGTCCTGGGCCACGAAGCTGGACACCGAGAACGTCGCCAAGGGCTGGAGCACGTCCTGCCCGGCGGGCGGCGTGGAGTTCGACGCGACGGTGGCGGCGACCCAGGCGTCGGCCAAGAAGTGGTCCAACATCACGATGGGCCTGCGGGCCACGAGCGAGACCGACACGTTCGCGTGGAAGAAGTTCCGCAACAACCCCACGCTCGTCGTCGAGTACAACACCATCCCCACTGCTCCCCTGACCGCCGACGTCTGGTCCGACCCGGGCGGCCCGTGCGTCTCGGGCGACGGCCGGCCGCTGGCCGGGACGGCGACGCCGAAGCTGTGGGCCAAACTGCGCGACGGCGACAACACGGTCAAGGGCCGCTTCGAGTGGTACGCGGACACCACCAAGGTGGGCGAGTTCGTCACCGCCGCCGCGGCTTCGGGCAACGCGTTCACCGCCAGTGTCCCCGCCGGGGCGTTCGCCGACGGCTCGGTGATCAGGTGGCGGGTGCGCGGCGAGGACGGGAAGGCGAACAGCGCGTGGAGCCCGTACTGCGAGATCGGGGTGGACATGACCGCTCCGGGCAGCGAGGCCACCGTGACCTCGCAGCAGTACCCGGAGAACCTGTGGGGTGAGGGGCTGGGCCGCGCCGGGGAGTTCACCTTCGGCGCGAACGGCGTGCCCGACGTGACCTCGTTCCTGTACGGGCTCAACACCAACCCGGCCACCGAGGTGCGCGCCGACACGGCCGGTGGCTCCGCGACGATCCGGCTCACCCCGCTGGAGGAGGGCCCGAACGTGCTGTCGGTGCGCAGCAAGGACGCCGCCGGCAAGCAGGGCCCGATCCGCAGCTACGTGTTCAACGTGCGCCCCGGCACCGGCCCGGTGGGCTACTGGCGGCTCGACGAGGGCTCCGGCGTGACCGCGGGCGACGAGGCGGGCTCCCACCCGGCGGCGCTCGGCGGCGCCACCTGGAGCGAGGGCCGGGCCGGCAAGGCGCTGCGCTTCGCCGGCGCCGGCCAGCACGCCACGACCTCCGCGGGCGTCGCGCCGACCGAGCAGAACGTCGCGGTCTCGGCGTGGGTGCGGCTGTCGTCGCTGCCGGCGGGCAACGCCGCCGCGGTGAGCCAGGCCGGGCAGGACAACAGCGGCTTCTGGCTCGGATATCACGGCAGCGTCAAGTCGTGGACGTTCATGATGAACAACCCCGGCGGCACCTCCCAGACCGTCTGGGTGGACAACCCCGCGATCGTCCCCGTCGCGGGCGAGTGGACCCACCTGGCCGGCGTGTACGACTCCGCCACCCGGTCGATGTTCCTGTACGTGAACGGCCGGCTCGCCGGCGGGCCGGTGGCGTACCACGGAGGGGCGGGACCGGCGACGGCGGTGCAGTTCGGTCAGGCCCTCTACCAGGGCAGGCAGACCGACCCGTGGCCGGGCGAGGTGGACGAGGTCCGGGTGCACGACCGGGCGCTGGCCGACGAGGAAGTGGTCATGCTGGTCAACCACGCGGCCACGCTCACCGGCCACTGGCGGCTGGACGAGGAGACCGGCACGGCCGCCGCCGACGCGGCGAACCGCACCGGCCCGCTCACCCTCGCCACCGGAGCCTCGTGGACGGACGGCTGGCTCGACGGGGCGCTCGCGCTCGACGGAACCACCGGCCACGCGCAGGCGCCGGGGCCGGCGATGCGCACGGACGACAGCTTCACCGTCACGGCGTGGGTGCAGCTCGACTCGCTGCCGACGGCCGACGCGGCCGCGGTGGCCCAGAACGGGAACCGGGCCAGCGGCTTCACGCTCGGCTACGCCGCGCAGGGGCCGCGCTGGTCCTTCGGCATGGCGGACGCCGACGCGGACGGCGCTCCGGTGACCCGCACCCACTCCGACAGCGTCCCGTTCGCCATGGAATGGGCGCACGTCGCGGGCGTGTACGACGCGCTCGCCAAGAAGCTGCGCGTCTATGTGGGCGGGCAGCTCGTCGCCACCACCGAAGTGGACCACCTGAGCAACTGGAACTCCACCGGGCCGCTGCAACTCGGCCGGGCCCTGCACGACGGGGCGGTCACCGGGCAATGGCCCGGGATCGTCGATGACGTACGCACCTATCAGGGCGCGTTGAGCGACGAGAACGTCGCCCGGCTCGCCGCCGAATGACCCTCCTACCGGCGGAGCCGTGCCCTGGCTCCGCCGGACCGGCCGCACCCGCATGCCCGAACCCTGGACGGTGAGGATGTACGACCCTGAGGACCTCCCGGAGCCCGATCGTTCGACCTTCCTGATCTTCGAGTGGTACCCGCGTAAGTTCCGCTGGTTCGTCCGGGCCTGCGCGGCCATCGCGGTGCTGATCGTGGTACCGCTCGTGTACGCCATGCCGGCCCAGGCCGCCCCAAGAGTGCGGCCTGAGGTGCAGAAGGAGGAGCCGGTTCCCGGCAAGCCGGTTCCCGTGCTGCCCAAGGCGAAAGACGCCGCGGCCGAGCGTGCGCTCAAGACGGCCCCGGCCGTGGCCTGGCCGAAACCGGGCACGGCCGAGGTGGCGCCGGGCGGCGCCAAGGCCGGCTCGCTGCCGGTCAGGCTGGCCGCTCCCGAGAACGCGGAGGCCAGACGGGCCCAGCCGCCGCCGGAACGGGTCAAGGTGGAGATCCTCGACCGGGCCAAGACGCCCGCCGTCGACGGTGTCGCGCTGCGCCTGTCCCGGGGGCAGGACGCCAGCCGAGGCGGCCGGGCCCAGGTCGAGCTGGACTACTCGGGCTTCCGGCAGGCGTTCGGCGGTGACTACGCCGCGCGGCTGAAACTGGTCGAACTGCCCGACTGCGCGCTCACGGACACGGGGGCGGCCTGCCCCGAGCCGAAGCCGGTGCCGGCCGAGAACGACGTCAAGGCCGGCACCCTCACCGCCGACGTGGAGGTCGCCGCCTCCGGCTCCCGGCTGTACGCGCTGACCGCCGCCGCCTCGGGCGCCTCGGGCGACTACTCCGCCACCTCACTGGCGCCGTCGTCGAAGTGGAGCGTCGGACCCCAGTCGGGCGACTTCAGCTGGAACCACCCGATGCGGGCGCCGCCGTCGATCGGCGGCGAGGAGCCCGTGATCAGCCTGAACTACTCCTCGCAGAGCGTGGACGGCCGCACCTCGGCCACCAACAACCAGGTGTCCTGGGTGGGCGAGGGCTTCGACCTGACCCCGGGCGGCTACGTCGAGCGCCGCTACAAGTCCTGCATGGCCGACGGCCGCAAGACCGGTGACCTGTGCTGGGACCACGACAACGCCACGCTGATGCTGAACGGCTCGGCCGTGGAGCTGGTCAAGGACGCCACGACGAAGGCCTGGCGGCCCAAGCGCGACGACGGCACCCGGATCGAGCTGCTCACCGGCGCCACGAACGGCGACAACAACGGCGAATACTGGCGGCTCACCACGACCGACGGCACCCAGTACCACTTCGGCCTGAACCGGCTGCCCGGCTGGGCCTCCGGCAAGCCGGAGACGAAGTCCGCCTGGACGGTGCCGGTGTTCGGCAACGAGGCCGGCGAGCCGTGCCACGACTCCACACCCGCGAACGCGTGGTGCCAGCAGGCCTGGCGGTGGAACCTGGACTACAGCGTGGACCGGCACGGCAACGCCGCCACCCACTGGTACGCCACCGAGACCAACCACTACGGCCGCAACGAGAAGCCCGACCTGGGGACCGCCTACGTAAGAGGCGGCTACCTGACCCGCATCGACTACGGCTACCGCTCGGCCGAGCTGTTCACCGGCGCGCCGGCGGCGCGGGTCGCGTTCACCGTGGCCGAGCGGTGCGTGCCGAGCGGCAGCATCACCTGCGAGCCGGACCAGCTCACCAAGGACACGGCCAACCACTGGCCGGATGTCCCCTTCGACCGCAAGTGCGACGCGGGCGAGACCTGCAAGGACCGGCTGTCCCCGACATTCTGGACCCGCAAGCGGCTGGCGAAGGTGACCACCGAGGTCCGCTCCGGCACGGGGTACCAGGACGTGGACTCCTGGACCCTGACCCACTCCTTCCCCGCCACGGGCGACGGCCTGAGCCCGGCGTTGTGGCTGAACTCCGTCCAGCACACCGGCCACGTCCGCGGCACCGTGACGCTGCCGAAGGTGACCTTCGCCGGCGTACAGCTGAAGAACCGGGTGGACACCGACGAGGGCCGCGCCCCGCTGTACAAGTGGCGCGTCCAGTCGATCAACACCGAGGCCGGCGCGGAGATCCGGGTCAACTACGCGCCCGAGGAGTGCACGCCGGGGAACCCGCCCGCGGCCGACAGCAACACCAAGCGCTGCTTCCCGCAGCGGTGGGCGCCCCAGGACGAGATGCAGGTCCTGGACTGGTTCCACAAGTACGTCGTCGCGCAGACCGTGGAGATCGACAGGACCGCCCGCTCCCCGTGGATGGTCACCGACTTCGAGTACCTCGACGGGGCCGCCTGGCGGTACGCCGAGCACATCCTGATCAAACCCAAGGAGCGCACCTGGTCCGACTGGCGCGGCTACGCCCGCGTCCGGGTACGGCAGGGCGACGGCCAGGACGGGCCGCGCACGATGGTCGAGCACCGCTACTACCGGGGCATGCACGGCGACCGGCTGGACAGCGGAAGCCGTAAGGACGTCAAGGTCACCGACAGCGAGGGCAAGGCGCGCGACGACCACGATCAGCTCGCCGGGGCGGACCTGGAGACGATCGTGTACGACGGCGACGGCGGCAAGATGCTGTCGGCCACCGTCGAGGAGCCCTGGTGGCGCAAGACGGCCGAGTTCACGTTCGAGGGCGTGACGAAGACCGCACACCTGGTGCAGTCCGCGAAGATGACCACCCGGGACCTGAAGGAGGACGGCACCTGGCGGCGCACCGCCGAGGAGCGCGCCTACGACGAGCACGGCATGATCACCCAGGTGGGCGACCTCGGCGACGTGGCCGATCCGGCCGACGACATCTGCACCCGCAACACCTACACCCGTGACACGGGCACGTGGATGCTCGACTTCGTCAGCCGGGTCGAGACGGTGGGCAGAGCGTGCTCGGCCGAGCCGCAACGGCCCGCAGACGTGCTGTCGGACGAACGGTTCCACTTCGACGGCCGGGCGTTCGGGCAGCCGCCGGTGCGCGGCGACGTGACCCGCGAAGAGGAGCTGGCCTCCTACGACGGGACTACCCCGAGGTACGTCCTGGACGTGGCACACGGTTACGACGCCTACGGCCGCGTCACGTCGGAGACCGACGCGGCGGGCGGCTCGACCACCACCGCGTACGTGCCGGCCTCGGGCGCGCAGGCGACCGAGGTGCGCTCCACCAACCCGCTGGGCCACGCCGACGTCACCTACGTCGACCCGGCCTGGGGCGAGCCGGTCGCCGAGGAGGACGAGAACGGCCGCCGCACCGACCTGGACCACGACGCCCTCGGGCGGCTGGTCAAGGTGTGGCAGCACGACAGAAGCAAGGCGGCGGGCCAGTCGCCCAACACCGAGTACTCCTACCAGATCCGTACCGACGGCCCGAACATCGTCACCACCAGGACACTCGCCACCACCGGCGAGTACATCGTCAGCCACGAGCTCTACGACGGCCTGCTGCGCCCGCGCCAGACCCAGGAGCCCGCGCCCGGCGGCGGCCGGGTCGTCACCGACACCTTCCACAACTCCATCGGCGAGGTGGCCAAGTCCAACGAGGGCTACTACGCCACCGGCGACGCAGGGACGCAGCTGCTGGGCGTGGCGGACGACGACGTCGCCGGCCAGGTCGTGTCCAGTTTCGACGGGACCGGCGAGCTGGTCACCCAGAGCTACCGCGTCAAGGGCCAGGAGCAGTGGAAGACGTCCGTCCGGCGCGCGGCCGACCGGTCGCACGTGACCCCGCCGCCCGGCGGGAGCGCCGCCACCGTCCTGTCCGACGCCGAGGGCCGGATGGTGGAGCAGCGCCTGTACAAGGGCACGACCCCGGCAGGAGAGTACGCCACCACCAAGTACACCTACGACAAGGCGGGCCGGCTCGCCTCGGTGACCGACTCCGCGGGCAACACCTGGCGGCACCACTACGACCTGCGCGACCGCGAGGTCAAGACGGAGGACCCGGACAAGGGCGTCACCACCCGCGCGTTCAACGACCTGGACGAGGAGGTCTCCAGCACCGACGCGCGCGGACGCACCCTGACGCACACCTACGACGCCCTCGGGCGCAGGACCTCGACCCGCGAGGGCACGACCACGCTGGCCGAATGGCGCTACGACGCGCTGGCCAAGGGCCACCTGAACGAGTCCATCCGATACGTGGGCGGGCAGGCGTACGCCGCGAAGATCGAGGCCATCGACCGGGAGTACCGCACCCTCCGGCAGAGCGTCACGGTCCCCGAGCGTGAGGGCCAACTCGCCGGCACGTACGTCTTCAACACCCGGTTCACGGCCGACGACCAGGTGCAGTCCATCACGTTCCCCGAGGCCGGCGGCCTCCCGGACGAGACCGTGACCTACGGCTACGACGAGCTGCGCCAGCCCACGAAGGTCGAGGGCCTGTCCACGTACGTCACCGACGCCCGCTACAGCAAGCTCGGCGAGACGCTGCAGTACGAGCTCAGCACGGGCGGGCCCAAGAGCTGGCTGACCCGCACCCACGAGGAGGGCACCAGGAGGCTGATCAGGTCGCAACTCGACCGGGACATCGGCACCTCCTCCGACCTGGACCTGCACTACACCTACGACGCCGTCGGCAACATCACCCGCATCGCCGACCGTGACGTGGACACTCAGTGCTTCACCTACGACCCGCTACGCCGCCTCACCGCCGCGTGGACCGCCACCGACGCCTGCGCCTCCGGCGCCCCTCGCTCGGACCTGATCGGCGGCGCCGCGCCGTACGCCACCAGCTACGCCTACGACTCCACCGGAAACCGTACGAAGGAGACCCACCACGCGTTCGGCGGCCGGTCGGAGACCGTCCGCGACTACGCCTACCCGAACTCCGGCCAGGCCCGCCCGCACGCGCTCACCTCGGTCACCCCCACCGGGCCCGGCCAGCCCTCCTCCTACGAGTACGACGCGGCGGGCAACACGATCACCCGCAGGACCGGGACCGCCGAACAACGGCTCGCCTGGGACGCCGAAGGCAACCTGGAGTCGGTGACCGAAGGCGGCACGACCACCTCGTTCGTCTACGACGCCGACGGCGACCGGCTGCTCCGCAAGACCCCCACGGACACCACCCTGTACGTGGACGACATGGAGCTGCGGCTGGACCACGCCAAGAAGGTCGTGGACGGCACCCGCTACTACACGGTCAACGGCGAGGCCGTCGCGGTCCGCACCTCCGCGGGCAAGGTCTACTTCTTCGCCGGCGACCACCACGGCACCGCCCACGCCGCCATCGACGCCCAGACCGGCGAACTGGCCATCCGCAGGCAGACCCCCTTCGGCGCCGACCGGGGCGCGCCACCGCCATGGTGGCCCGGCGAGCGGGGCTTCGTCGGCGGAACCGTCGACCCGACCACCAAGCTCGTGCATCTGGGCGCCCGCGAGTACGACCCGACGATCGGCCGGTTCCTGTCCGTGGACCCGGTCATCGACGAGGCCGACCCGCAGCAGATGAACGGGTACGCCTACGCCAACAACAGCCCGGTCTCCATGACCGACCCCGACGGGCAGCTCTTCTGGTTCGCGGCCGGCATCGCGCTGCGGATCGCCCTGCGGGCCGCCGTCCGGCGCGCCGCCCAGGCCGCCGCGCGACGAGCCGCCCAGGCCGCCGCCCGGCGCGCGGCCCTGGCAGCCGCCCGCCGGCGGGCCGCCGAGATCGCCCGGCGCAAGGCCATCGAAGCGGCCAAGAAACGGGCCGCGGAACAGGCCAGGAAGAAGGCTGCCGCGGAGGCCAAGAAGAAGGCCATGGAGAAGGCCAAGAAGGCCGCCGAGGCCGCCGTCCGCCGCAGAGCGGCAGCAGCGCGCGCCCGAGCCGCGGCGGCCCGGGCCCGAGCCAGAGCCGCCGCGTCGCGTGCCCGCGCGGCAGCGGCCCGAGCCCGCGCCAGAGCGGCGGCGAAGATCAAACGCGCGGTCACCCGGCGCGCCAAACCCGCCCGGGCCAGACCCAACCACCGGCCCACCACCCGCCGCGCCCAACAGCGCTCGACCCCGCCCAAGGCCCAGCGAAATCCCTCGACGAACAACCAGGTCCAGCCACGGAGAGGGCTGTCCGACTCGCAGAAACGCTCGATCGACGAACAGATGGGAGTGCGCCGGTACGACTCCAGCGAGCTGAGCTCGTACAGCCGGACCCAGCGCCCGGCGACGGAGTACGTGCCCCACCAGGGCACCGGGAACAGCCCCGGCTACACCCGGTACCAGTCGGACACGCCACGCACCGGGAAGGGAGCCAGGACGGTCCTCTGGTTCATCTGGCAAGTGCTCAGACCGCGCAGCGGCCCCGACTGACGAACGCCCACCCGGTCCGGCAGGTCACCCCTGCCGGACCGGGCCCCCTTGGGGGACCGTCCACAGAGCCCCGGCCACCCACCCCTTGCCAGTCCGAGGGCGCGCGGGCTGACGCCCGCATGGTGCCACCTATGACGCAGGAGATGGACGATCCGTGGAGTCAGGAGGCATTCGATCCGCACGGTCGTAGGCTTCCTGCGACGCTGACACGTCGCCGAGGTGCGCGATCGACCATTCTTCCAGCGCGCGCAGCGGCTCGCGCAGGGTACGGCCCGCCTCGGTGAGCGTGTACTCCACGCGGACCGGAACTTCGGGGTAGACGGTGCGGCGCACGAGCCCGTCGCGTTCGAGCCCGCGGAGAGTCTGGGTGAGCATCTTCTGCGAGATGCCCTCAATCCGTCGGCGCAACTCCGAGAAGCGGGCGCTGCCGTCCCAGAGGGCGCCCACGATGAGCACCGTCCAACGGTCGCCGATGCGATCCAGGATGCGGCGAGTCGGGCAGTCCGCGCGGTAGGGGCTGCCGCGGAGCACCGACTCGGCCTGAGTGGTTACCACAAAGTGCCTACTTCCCATTAGAGAGCTGCACTCATACGGTAATCGCAGCGCGTCGCCCGACGCCACCCATCCCGTAGAAGGGCACCTCGTGTCTCGCATCACCGTCATCGGCGGCACCGGTTATGCCGGTTCGGCCATCGTCGCGGAGGCCGCTGCTCGCGGTCACCAGGTCACCGTGCTGAGCCGCTCGCTTCCCGACGCGCCGATCCCGAACGTGACCTACGTCCAAGGCGACGCCGCCGACGAAGCAACGCTTTCGGCACCCATCGAGGGCGCGGACGTCGTAGTGGGCGCGCTCGCCCCACGCGGCCCGCTGGCCGGCACCTTCCGCGACGTCTACAGCACCATCGCGCGTCTGGCCGATGCCGCAGGCGTACCCCTGTTCGTCGTCGGCGGTTACTCCTCGCTGCGTCCTGCGCCCGGGGCGGATCGCTTCGTCACCGACCTCAGCCACATCCCCGCAGAGCTCCACGACGAGATCCGCGCCGGGGCGGCGCTCATCATCGAGGACCTCCCGGCCACGCCCGCGACACTCGACTGGGTCTTTGTGAGCCCGGCGCTCAGGTTCGGCGCACGGATGCCCCGCGAACGACTCGGCCGTTATCGGCTCGGCGACGACGTCGCGGTTCAGCCCGAGGACGGCGGCGGGATCTCCGCCGCGGACTACGCCCTCGGGTTCGTCGACCTGATCGAGAAAGGCGAACACCACAGGGCCCAGGTCAACCTCGGCCACTGACTCCGGAAGTTTCCGGGGTCGACCATCGAGGGCGCGCCCAGCAAGGCGGGATCCCGGTCGCGGTCGTTACGGCTTCTCGCCGCCCTCGACGGTGTCGATCAACTGCTTGAGCGAGGGGTTCACCAGGGCCTTTCCGTCCACGGTCACCGTAGGGACCGTTTCGTTCCCGTCGGCGACAGAGCGCACGAACTGCGCCGCTTCCCGGTCCTTCCAGATGTTGACCTCGTGGTAACGCACATCGGTGAAGCGCAGGCGGAGACGGAGTCGCATGCAGAAGCGGCAGCCGGGCCGCCAGTAGAGGACCACGCCTGCGTGATCGGCCTCCTGGAACGACCGGCCGTAACCTCGGCGAGGCAGGTTCGCGATCAACATCCATAGCCCGTAGGCCACCAGGAAACAGATCGCCGCGATGGAGAGCACATCAGAGACCGCCGACACCCAAGGACCGTATCCCAGGGTCCTGCAACGATGGCCGTCTGCTGAGCGGATTTCCTGCTGCCTCGCCACCGGCGCAGCACATAATGACACTATGTAACCATGCGCCCACCCCGAGCGAAATATTTCAACACCACCGGCCCATGTGACCCTCAGCGCCACCACATGCTGTCCCCCACGCAGCGGCTCCCGCAGGCGCGCGTCCTCATCGAGATGGACCGATACTTCGTCCTGCACGCACCACGACAAACCGGGAAGACGACCACGCTGGGCACCCTTGCGTCCGAGCTCACCGCCGAGGGCGACATCGCCGCCCTGATGTTCTCCTGCGAGCGGGCCAAGTCGGCCGGTGACGACTACGCCGCCGCGGAGTCACTTCTGCTGGATTCCCTCCGCGACGCCGCCGAGTGGGCGGGATGGTCAGAGGAATTGCTGCCGCCGGATCCCTGGCCGCAGGTCACACCGGGCAGCCGGTTCGGTTCGGCGCTGACCGAGTGGTGCCGTCGCAGCCCGCGCCGGGTCGGGCTGTTCCTCGACGAGATCGACGCCCTGCAGGGCAACAGCATGGTCAGCATCCTCAGCCAGCTCCGCGACGGTCACAACGCGCGGCCGGGGGGCCGTCCGTTCCCCGCGTCCGTGGTGCTGTGCGGGTTGCGCGACGTCCGTGACTACAAGGTCGCCTCAGGCGGCGACCCTGGCCGGTCCAACCCGGCCAGCCCATTCAACATCGTCGCCGAGTCGCTGCGGCTGGGAGACTTCACCGCCGACCAGATCGCCGAGCTCTACGGCCGGCACACCGAGGCGACCGGGCAGGAGCTCACCAAGGACGCGGTGGACCGGGTCTTCGAGCTGACGCAGGGACAACCGTGGCTGGTCAACGCCCTCGCCCACGAGATCACCTTCGAGATGGGAGTGACCGGCACCATCACCTCCGGGCAGGTGGATGCGGCCAAGGAGCGGTTGATCCGGGCGCGCGCCACC
>NZ_JBQHCW010000020.1:0-155820 GCF_052068115.1 Nonomuraea sp. ZG12 | reverse complement strand
CGACAGCACGAACGTTACGGAGAACCCCAGCGATCAACTGTGGAGGAATCCACACACAGCATGTGATCGGCACCACACCCAGCTAGCCCAGAACCCTTGCCAAACCGAACCAAACTGGTCAATATCTGGTGGGAAACAGTCATATCCGGTCGGACTGGCGATCGGATGTGACCGAACATCTGAAGGTGACCATGAGAAGCAGGGCCGCAGCGCTCGCCGCCGTCGTGGTGCTGGCCATGACCCCCCTCGCCATCACGACCCCCGCCGAGGCCACCGGCGCACGGCTCCCGTATCCGGAGGTGGGCCGGGGGACCCACATCCTGGATCACGACGCCCTGCTCGCCGGCCACGCCGAGCCGGAGTGGTACAAGGCCAACATCCCCTTCCTGGAAGTCCCGGACCGGGAGATCCAGGACGTGTACTACTACCGGTGGAGCACCTACAAACGACACCTCCGCTACACCGACACCGCGACGGGCCACATCCTCACCGAGTTCCACAACGCCCCCGGCTACTCCGCCCCGCTGGGCGGCATCGTCGCCGCCGCCGGTCACCACATCTACGAGGGCCGCTGGCTGCGCGACCGCCGGCCGGTCGACGACTACCTCCGCTACTGGCTGCGCGGCCACGGCGCGGGCCCCAAGCCCAAGACGGACTTCCTCAACGAGGACACCGACGACTGGGCGCACCAGTACGGCTTCTGGGCGGCGGACGCGGCCTACCAGCGCTCCCTCGTCACGGGCGACACCGAGCTCGTCAAGAGCCTGCTCCCCGACCTGATCCGCCAGTACGACAAGTGGGGCCACCAGTACGACGAGAAGCTCGGCCTGTACTGGTCGGTGCCCGTGTGGGACGCGATGGAGTACACCGCCTCCTCCTACGAGAGCGACCCGGCCGACCCGTACCACGGCGGGCACGGATACCGGCCGACGCTGAACGCCTACCAGTACGGCGACGCCAAGGCCATCGCCGCCATCGCCCGCGCCCAGGGCGACACCGCCACCGCCCGCCGGTTCGAGCGGCGGGCCGAGGAGCTGCGCACCGCCCTGCACCGCTGGCTGTGGGACCCGGAGCGGAAGTTCTTCTACCACAAGGCCCGCGCCGATCTGGACCCGCAGCAGCGGCTGGTGTCCAGCCGCGAGCAGATCGGCTTCGTCCCCTGGATGTTCGGCATGGCCGACCCGGGGACCGAGCAGGCGTGGAGCCAGCTGCTCGACCCGCAGGGCTTCGCCGCGCCGTACGGGCCGACCACGACCGAGCGGCGCAGCCAGTGGTTCATGCACGACGCGCTGCAGGGCTGCTGCCGGTGGAACGGGCCGAGCTGGCCGTTCGCCACCTCGCAGACGCTGACCGGGATGGCCAACCTGCTCAACGACCGCGACCAGACGGTGGTGGACAACGACGACTACTACCAGGTGCTGCGCGGGTACGCGCGCAGCCAGTACAAGGACGGCCGGCCGTACGTCGCCGAGGCGCACCACCCGGACGAGCCGCGCTGGATCTACGACGGCCGGGGGCACAGTGAGCACTACAACCACTCGACCTACAACGACCTGGTGATCAGCGGCCTGATCGGCCTGCGCCCGCAGCCGGGGAACCGGCTGGTGGTGAACCCGCTGGCCCCGGCCTCCTGGGACCACTTCGCCCTGGAGAACGTCCCCTACCGGGGACACAACGTCACCGTGCTGTGGGACCGCGACGGCACCCGCTACGGGCAGGGCGCCGGCCTGCGGCTGTACGTGGACGGGCGGCGGATCGCCTCCCGGGCGACCCTCGGCGAGCTCACCGCGCCGATGCCCGCCTCCGTCCCGGGCGACGGGACGCCGGCGATGGTGAACGACGCGGCCAACCCGCACGGGAGCGGCTACCCCCGGCCGTTCGCGTCGTACACCAACGGCATCGACAGCGTGTGGGACACCGTGGACGGCCGGATCTACTACGACGACGTCCCGCACAGCCGGTGGACCAACTACCGCTCCCCGAACGCCCAGGACCACCTCGGCCTGGACTTCGGCGTGCCCACCGAGGTCAGCGACGTGCGCTTCCACCCCTACGACGACGGCGGAGGCGTACGGGCGCCGGCCGGATACCGGCTGGAACACTGGGACGGCGCGGCCTGGCAGGAGGTGCCCGGCCAGCTCCGCACCCCTCAGCGGCCGGCCGGCAACGCGCTGAACCGGATCACCTTCCCCGCGCTGACGACCACCAGGCTCCGGCTGGTGTTCGACAACCCGCAGGACGCCTACGTCGGGGTCGTCGAACTGCAGGCCTGGTCGCCCTCCACCGACGACGCCCGGCTGACCGTGACCCTTGGCGAACAGGTGACCACCGTCTTCACCAACACCGCGGCGACCCCGGCCACGAACGTGCGGGTGAGCCTCGCGGTGCCGCCCGGCTGGGCGGCCCGGCCGCACGGACCGGCGGGCGCGGCCCGGGTGCGGCTCGGGGACGAGCTGACCGTGCGCTGGACGGTACGGCCTCCGGCGGGCGTACGACCGGGCGGATACCCGGTGCGGGCCTTCGCCCGGTACGGGTCGCCCGGCCGTCCGAAGCGGGTGTCCAGCACCTACGAGCAGTTCGCCGTACCCCTCGATCTGGCCGCCTTCCCGCAGGTGGACGTCGCCGACGCGTTCGGCGCCGACACCTCCGCGAGCTACACCGCCTACCAGCCGTCCGGCGGGGAGGCGAAGCCGGACATCGCCGTCGGCGACGGACGGTTCGCCGCGACCGGCCCCGGACCGTACTTCGCCCTGGTGGCCGGACCGGGACCGCTACCGGACGGGGACGCCGTCAGCGTGCTGACCGCCGGCTCGTTCGCGGGCCACGGCCGGCCGGAGGACAGCGTGTTCGTGGGCTGGGTGAAGGACACGTCCACTTACGTGACCGCCTGGTACAACCACACCCGCCAGGTGTCCGGCCTCAACGTCAGCGTGAACGGCGACCTCCTGCCCCTGGCGGGCGACGCACCGCTGACCCTGAAGCCCGGCGACCGCTTCGCGCTGGTCCTGACGGGTACCGCCATCACCTCCTACGCCGAGACCGGAGGCGGGTGGCGGGAGCTGCGTACCGCCGACCTCGGCGACACCCTCGCGACCGCCCAGGCCAGGCAGGGCTACCGGTACGGCTTCGGGCTGCGCGGCTCCAGCGGCACGATCGGCATCGACGCGGTGGAGGGCAGGAGGCGCTGACGATCAGTCCAGGTGGGTGGCGATCTCGGCGATCTGCTGGCGCTGGCCGGTGAGGAGCTTGCCCGCGAGGTCGAGGGTGGGCTGATGCTCACCCTTGGCCTGGACGTTCTCCACCATGACGATGCCGTGGCCGAGGTGCGTGGAGAGCAGGGTCAGCCAGGTGCGGTCGAATTCGGCCCCGGACTGCCGCGCCATCGTGGCCATCTGCTGCTGGGACAGCATGCCGGGCATGCTGTGGGTGCTCTTCGCGTTCTCCTGCGGCACCTGCGCCTTCCAGGACTGCAGCCACTTCGTCATCTGCCTGATCTCGGTCCGCTCGTCGTCGATCAGGTGCTCGCTGACGGCCAGTACGTACTCGTTGCTGGTCCGCGTGGCCACCAGTTCGGCCATCTGGATGGTCTGCTGGTGGTGGGGGATCATCTCCTGGGAGAAGCGGACGTCGGCGTCGTTGTGGGACGTCGAGGTGTTCACCGCGGCGGCAGCAGCCGGGATGGGGTCTCCACTGGCGGGCGCGCAGGCGGCGAACAGCGGGACGGACAGCACCACGGCCACCGCCGCGAGCCTCGTACGTGGCGGACACCAGGCGCTCAGTGGCATGGATCGCCCCTCTCTGCTGGACGGCTACTGGGAGATACGCCGTCCGACAAGAGAAGGTTCAGGTGGTTGTGTCGGCGATGAGAGGTTCGAGCACCAGGCCGGGGTGGTCGGACTTGATGGAGCCCATCCGCCAGCGGTCGGTGAAGACCGCCAGCAGCGTCTGGTCGCTGCCGCGCATGAGGACCTCGGCGCCGCGCTGGCCGGCCATGAGCTCGGCCGAGGCGCTGTCGGTGCGCCGGGCGAGGGTGTAGTCGAGGTGGTCCAGGCTGATCTCGGCGCCGAACTCGGCGGCCAGCCGATGCTGGACGACCTCGAACTGCATGGGCCCGACCGCGGCCAGCACCGGGGCCTGGTCGCCGCGCAGGTCGGAGCGCAGCACCTGGATGACGCCCTCGGCGTCGAGCTGGTCGATGCCGCGGCGGAACTGCTTGGACTTGCCGCTGTTGCGGGCGCGGGCGACGGCGAAGTGCTCGGGCGCGAAGCTCGGGATCGGCGGGTACGTCACCGCCACACCGTCGTACAGGGTGTCGCCGGGGCGCAGCGCGGTGGCGTTGACCAGGCCGACGACGTCGCCGGGGAAGGCCTCGTCCACGGTGGCGCGCTCCTGGCCGAACATCGCCTGGGCGTACTTGGTGGCGAAGGGGCGGCCGGTGGCCGCGTGGGTGAGCACCATGCCGCGCTGGAAGCGGCCGGAGCAGACGCGGACGAACGCGATCCTGTCGCGGTGCGCCGGGTCCATGTTGGCCTGGACCTTGAACACCAGCCCGGAGAAGGGCGCCTCCACCGCGCGCGGGCGATCGTCGATGTCGGCGCGGGGGCCGGGGGCGGGGGCGAGGTCGGCCAGGGCGTCGAGCAGCCGGCCGACGCCGAAGTTGGTCAGCGCGGCGCCGAACAGCACGGGGGTCGACTCGTGGGACTCGAAGGCCTTCTGGTCGTGGTCGGCGCCGATCTCGTCGAGCAGCGCCACCTCCTCGCCGGCCCGCAGCCAGTCGCCGCCCCACTCGGCCTCCGCCTGCTCGGCGGTGAGATCGGCCTCCTGCGCCTTGGTCGCACCGCCCGGGGTGCGCAGGTAGCGGATGAGGCGCTGCTCGGCCCGGTCGACCACGCCGTGGAAGTCGCCGGAGATGCCGATCGGCCAGGTGATCGGGGTCGGCCGCAGGCCGGTGCGCTCCTCGATCTCGTCGAGCAGCTGCAGGGCCTCGCGGCCGGGCCGGTCCCACTTGTTGACGAAGGTGATGACCGGGATGCGGCGGTGGCGGCAGACCTCGAACAGCTTCATGGTCTGGGGCTCCATGCCCTTGGCCGCGTCGATCAGCATCACCGCGCAGTCGACCGCGGCCAGCACCCGGTAGGTGTCCTCGGAGAAGTCGGCGTGGCCGGGCGTGTCGACCAGGTTGAAGACGTGGCCGCGGTGCTCGAAGCGCAGGGCCGCCGAGGTGATGGAGATCCCTCGGGTGCGCTCCAGCTCCATCCAGTCGGAGGTGACGCCACGCCGCCCCGCCTTGCCGTGCACCGCGCCCGCCTGGGTGATCGCGGAAGCGTGCAGCGCCAGGGCCTCGGTCATGGTCGACTTGCCCGCGTCCGGGTGACTGATCACAGCGAACGTCCTGCGCCGTTTCGCCTCCCCGGCAACGTCCGTCATCGTGTCACTCCGTCGCTGTAGGTCTGCGCACGCCACTGTACCCAACGTTGAGGTACGCACGATTCGGCGCGCTAACCTGACCGCTGGGCCGACACTGCGCGGCGTCGGCGCGACGGCACGGGGGAGAACGCGATGAGTGTCAGATTCGAGGAGCTCGACTGGCGGCCCACCCCGCTCGGTGACCTGAGCCTGCGGCGGCGGCGCGAGCCGACCCTCGGCACGGACGTCCACGAGATCAAGCTGGGCGACGACTTCCTGATGTCCAGCCTGTTCACCGAGGCGGAGATCCAGCTCGCCCGGCTCGGCCTGGCCGCCCTGGACCAGGACGCGCTCGATGTCGCCGTGGGCGGGCTCGGCCTGGGCTACACCGCGCGCTCGGTGCTGGAGGACGCCCGGGTGCGCTCCCTGGTGGTGATCGACGCGCTGCCGGAGGTCATCGAGTGGCACGAGCGCGGACTGCTGCCGCTCGGCCCCGGCCTGACGGGCGACGCCCGCTGCCGGTTCGTGCACGGTGACTTCTTCGCCATGGCCGCCACCCCCGCCGGGCTCGACCCCGAGAGCCCGCAGCGGCGCTTCCACGCCATCCTGGTCGACATCGACCACGCCCCCGACCACGTCCTGCACCCCGGCCACGCCGCCTTCTACCGGCCCGACGGGCTGCGCGGGTTGGCCCGCCACCTGCACCCGGGCGGCGTCTTCGCGCTCTGGTCGAACGACCCGCCGAGCGAGGAGTTCAACGCCTGCCTGAGGCAGGTCTTCAGCACGGGGGAGGCGCACGTCGTCACCTTCCCGAACCACCTGCAGGGACGCCCGGCGACCAACACCGTGTACGTCGCCACGCTGGCATGAGAACCGTCTCATCTTCGCCTCACCGGCCCCTCACCGCCGATGGACATCCTTCTGGTCACACCCCGACGGAAGGCATGACATGAACAAGATCAAGCTGGCTCTCACCGGCACCGTCCTCGGCAGCGTGCTCGGCGGGCTCGGCGGGCTCGTGGTGGCGACGCCGGCCCTCGCGGACGAGCGGGCCTGCCGGGGGACCATGGGCGCGGTGTCCGTCGACGGCCTGCGGGTGCCGCAGGGGGCGACCTGCATCCTCGTCGGCACCCGGGTGAAGAGCGACATCAAGGTGGAGCGCAACGCGACCCTGGTGGCCCGCAAGGTGAAGGTCGGCGGCAACGTGCAGGCCGAGGGCGCGCGCGCCGTGTCGCTGACCGCCAAGTCGTACGTGCGCGGCAACGTGCAGGTGAAGCAGGGCGGCGCCGCCACGGTGACCTCGTCCCGGGTCGGCGAGGACGTCCAGCTCGACGACAACCGCCGCTACCAGCGGGTCAGCGGCAACCGGATCGGCGGCAACGTCCAGGTGATGGCCAACCGCGCCGGCGTGCGGATCTACCGCAACTCGATCAAGGGCGACCTGCAGTGCAAGGAGAACAGCCCGCGGCCGACCGGGAGCCGCAACGCCGTCGGCGGCAACAAGGAAGACCAGTGCCGCCGCTTCTGATTAAGCCGCTTCTGATTAAGACGCACGGCAAGGGGAAGGCTGACTCTGGGTTACCAGCATTTTCAGGAGCCCAGAATGTCCCGGATCACGCTGACGACCGCCGCATGTGAGGCGCTCCGCGCCGACGAAGTGATCTTTTTCGACTGGCATGTCACCGGACTCTGCTGCGCGGACTCCGGGGAGTTCTCAGTCCGGTCACTGCGACGGTCCCAGCTGCCCCGGCGGGCCCGCCGGCTGGGGACGGATCTGGTGTACGCCCACCCCACTGCCTGGACGCATCTGGTCGAGTTGCCAGTGACGATCGACTGTCGCCCGCTCTGGCGCTGGCGGCGCTTCACGACCGATCTGCCACCGGACGCGGGACTGCGCTGCTGCCTGGGCCGTCCCGTGTTCGGGAGGTAATCAGTGAACGTGCGTTCCGTCATCGTGTGGACGTTGGTCGCGGTCGTCGGCGCCACCGGGTGGGGGGTGCTCGCCCTGTCGAGGGGCGAGAACGTCAACGCCGTCTGGCTGCTCGCCGCCGCCCTCGGCTCCTACGCCATCGCCTACCGGTTCTACGCCCGGTTCATCCTGCGCAGGGTGCTGGGGGCCGACGACCGCAGGGCCACCCCGGCCGAACGGCTCAACAACGGCATCGACTATCACCCGACCGACCGGCGGATCCTGTTCGGTCACCACTTCGCGGCCATCGCGGGAGCCGGGCCGCTGGTGGGGCCGGTGCTGGCCGCCCAGATGGGCTACCTTCCCGGCACCATCTGGATCGTCGCCGGAGTGATCTTCGCGGGGGCGGTGCAGGACATGGTGGTCCTGTTCTTCTCCATGCGGCGCAACGGCAAGAGCCTGGGGCAGATGGCGCGTGACGAGATCGGCCCGGTGGGCGGGGCCGCGGCGCTGATCGCCGTCTTCGCCATCATGATCATCCTGCTCGCGGTGCTGGCCCTGGTCGTGGTGAACGCCCTGGCCGAATCCCCGTGGGGCGTCTTCTCGATCGCGATGACCATTCCGATCGCCCTGTTCATGGGCTTCTACCTGCGGGTGCTGCGGCCGGGCCGGGTCGTCGAGACCACCGCGATCGGGGTGGCGCTGCTGCTGCTGGCCATCGCGGCCGGCGGCTGGGTGCAGGAGTCGAGCTGGGCGTCGGTCTTCACGCTCAGCCCGTCGGCCCTCGCGCTCTGGCTCATCGGGTACGGCTTCGTCGCCGCCGTGCTGCCCGTGTGGATGCTGCTCGCGCCGCGCGACTATCTGTCGACCTTCATGAAGATCGGCACGATCGTACTGATCGCCATCGGGATCGCCATCACGCTGCCCCCGCTGCGCAACACCGCCTTCACCGAGTTCGCCTTCACCGGCGACGGGCCGGTCTTCGCCGGGTCGCTGTTCCCGTTCGTGTTCATCATCATCGCCTGCGGGGCGCTGTCCGGCTTCCACGCGCTCATCTCGTCCGGCACCACGCCCAAGATGATCCAGAAGGAGTCGCAGGTCCGGATGATCGGCTACGGCTCCATGTTGATGGAGTCGTTCGTCGCCGTCATGGCCATCACCGCGGCCTCGGTGCTCAGCCCCGGCCTGTACTTCGCGATGAACTCCCCGGCGGGCGTCGTCGGCGCCACCGTCGAGTCCGCCTCCCAGGCGGTCACCAACCTGGGCTTCGTCATCACGCCCGAACAACTGCAGTCCGCCGCGGACGCCGTACAGGAAGAGACCCTGATCGCGCGGACCGGAGGCGCGCCCACGCTGGCCGTCGGCATCTCGCAGATCTTCTCCGGCTTCCTCGGCGGCGCGGCGCTGCAGGCCTTCTGGTACCACTTCGCGATCATGTTCGAGGCGCTGTTCATCCTCACCACGGTCGACGCCGGGACCCGGGTCGGCCGGTTCATGCTGCAGGACACGCTGGGCAACCTGTGGAAGCCGATCGCGCGGGTGAGCTGGTGGCCCGGCCTGGTGGCATCCAGCGCCGTCGTCGTGGCGGCCTGGGGATACTTCCTCTACCAGGGGGTCAACGATCCGCTCGGCGGCATCAACCAGCTCTTCCCGCTGTTCGGCATCGCCAACCAGCTGCTCGCCGCGGTGGCGCTCACCGTGGCCACCACGCTGCTGATCAAGAGCGGGCGGCTGAAGTGGGCCTGGGTGACGGCGCTGCCGCTGGCCTGGGACGTCGCCGTCACGCTGGTCGCGAGCTGGCAGAAAATCTTCTCCAGCGATCCCACCCTGGGCTTCTTCGCCCAGCGGGACCGCTACCAGAGCGCCCTGGACCGGGGGGAGCTGCTCGCCCCGGCCAAGTCGTTCGACGCGATGCGCCAGATCGTGGTCAACTCCACCATCGACGGGATCCTCGCCGCGCTGTTCGCGATCCTGATCATCGTGGTGCTGGTGGACGCCGCGCGCATCTGGGTGAGGGTGATCAGGACACGGGAGCCGATGCCGAGCACGGAGGAGCCGTTCCACGAGTCCAAGATCCACGCGCCGGCCGGGCTCATCGCCACCCGTGAGGAGCGTGAGCTGATGGCCAGGGCCTCGTCGGACACCGGCTGAGCTCAGGCGGCCGGGGCCGGCTCGGGCACGCGCGACCGCCAGAGGCCGTACGCCGCCACACCGGCCGCCAGCGCCATGATCCAGTGGCTCGCGATCTCGGTGAGCCCGTCATCGAGGAAAGTTCATGCTCGCGGTGGAGGCCACCGGCTGGCAGGTCCTGGGCGAGTTGCGCCGTACGGTCAACCTGCTGCGGGCCGGCGACGATCACGCGCCGCCCGGGAACCCCTCGCCGAGGCTGGCGGACCTGCCCGCACTCGTCACCTCCATGCGCTCGGCCGGACTGACGGTCGATCTGCGGCTGCCCGAGCACGCCGAGGCCGACCCCGGCCGGGAACTGGCGGTCTACCGGGTCGTGCAGGAGGCGCTGACCAACTCCCTGCGGCACGCCGGCGAGACCCACGTGACCGTGCGCGTCAGCACCGAGCCGCACCTGGAGGTCGCGGTGACGGACTCGGGCCCGCGCCACGGCGATGTCCGGGAGCCCGCACCCCGAGGTGGCCACGGGCTGATCGGCATGCACGAGCGGGTGGCCATGTGCGGCGGCCGGCTACGGGCCGGACCGCACGGGCCCGGCTTCGCGGTGCACGCCGCCTTCCCCGCCGAGGGGCCGCGTTGATCCGGGTGCTGCTGGCCGACGATCAGGCGCTGGTGCGTGCCGGGTTCCGCGCCATCCTGGACAGGCAGCCGGACGTGGAGGTGGTGGGCGTGGCGGCGGACGGGACGGAAGCGGTGCGCCTGGCCCTCGACCTGCGGCCGGACCTGGTGCTGATGGACATCCGGATGCCCCGGCAGGACGGGCTGACGGCGACCGAGGAGCTGATGGCCACTGAGGAGCCGCCACGGGTCATCGTGCTCACCACGTTCGACGCGGACGAGTACGTGTACGCCGCACTCCGTGCCGGGGCCACCGGGTTCCTGCTGAAGGACATCTCCCCGGAGGAGCTGGTCGTCGCCGTCCGCAGCGCGCTGTCCGGAGACGCGATGCTCTCCCCGCGCGTCACCCGCAGCCTGATCGAGTCGTTCGTACGGAGCCCGCCTCCGGTCGCCGGGGTGCCGGAGCCGCTGCGTGAGCTCACCAAGCGTGAGCTCGACGTGCTCCGCGAGCTGGCCACGGGAGCGACCAACGCCGAGATCGGCGTCCGGTTGTTCCTGGCCGAGACCACGGTCAAGACCCACCTGGCGCACGTGTTCGCCAAGCTGGGGATGCGGGATCGGGTGCAGGCGGTCGTGCTGGCGTACGAGTGCGGGCTGGTCCGCCCGTCGGGCTGGTGAGGCCGGAGGGGGAGCCGCCTGCGCCTGTCCGGCGCCGACGTTCGCGTAGCCGGGCGGCCGTCGCCGATTTATCATCGGCTCTGTAGAGCTTTCGCAGGACTTGCCTGTCATGCCCGCTGGTGCACACCGTGGGGGGCATGCCGCCGCGTTCAACGGAGCAAGACGTGATCCGGATCGCCGTGATCGACGATCATGAGCTGATCCGGCATGGGCTGGAGTTCCTGCTCCACCGGTTCGAGGATCTCCAGGTGGTCCTGCGCGGCGCGAGCGTCGGCGACCTGCGCGGCCCCGACGCCGACTACGACGTGCTGATCCTCGATCTCTACCTCGCCACCGACGAGCCCTGCGTCGAGGCGGTCAGGGAGCTGTCGGCCGTCACCCGCGTCCTGGTCGTCTCCGCCTCCGGGCGGCCCGCCGACGTGCTCGCCGCCGTCCGTTCCGGCGCCAACGGCTACGTCACCAAGGACGCTCCGGCCGAGCTCATCGTCGCGGCCGTCCGTACCGTGGCGTCCGGCGGCTTCTACCTGTCGGCCGGGCTGGCCGACATCGTGCAGAGCGAACTCGACGCCGCCGCGCCGCCCGCCGCGCAACCCGGTGCCGGGCACCCCCAGCTGTCGGCCAGGGAGGAGGAGACGCTCTCCTACATCGCCCAGGGCTTCACCCACGCCCAGGTGGCCCGCAGGATGGGAGTGAGCAAGGCCACCGTCGACACCTACGTCGAGCGGATCAGGGCCAAACTCCAGGTCGGCAACAAGGCCCAGCTCACCCGCGCCGCGCTGAACCGCCTCGAACGCCGGGACGGGCGATGACCGGGGCGGGTGTCCGCCCGCCGCCGTCCGCCGTCGCCGGGATCGAGCGGACCCGCGCCGTCAGCATGATCGTCGTCCAGGTGGGCGCGCTGGTCCTGTGCGGATCCATCGAGCTGCTCGGCGACTGGCGCTGGATGACGATCGGGCCGCTGCCGTACCTGCTGGGCGCGATGCTGCTGAGCGGCCTGGGCGTCTGCGCGCTGATCCTGGCCACGGGCGCGTTCCCGCCGCGCGGCCTGGTCGCCGTGGACCTGGCGATCGTGACCGCGGCCGTCCCGGCGATCGCGTGGTGGGCGGGCGACGAGATGACCAACGGCTGGCCGGGCACCGCCCTGCCGTACGCCCTCCTGACGGCCATCCTCATCGGCATCACCTTCCGCACGCCGGCCGCGATCGTGGCCTGGACCGCCGCGCTGGGCGGCTCGCTGCTGCTCGGCTTCGTGCTCGCGGAGCCGGCCTGGTGGCAGGCGCTGCCGCACGTCGCGGGCCTGGCCACCAACGCGTTCATGGTCGGGTACGTCACCAGGCTGCTCACCCGCAGCGCCCGTGACCTGGACCTGGCGCGGGCCGAGGAGCTTCAGCGCTCGGCGCAGCTGTCCCGCGAACGCGAACGCGGCCGGACCGCGCGCAACCTGCACGACCGCATCCTGCAGACGATGGAGGCGCTGGCCCGCGACGGCTGGATCGCCGACGAGGGCGTCCGGGCGCGGGTCGCCGAGGAGTCCCGGTGGCTGCGCGCCTACCTGCGCGGCGACGACCGCGACCCGGCCACCGACGTGCTCGCCGCCCTGGAGGAGACCGTACGGCAGGCCGTCGGCGGCGGGCTGCGGGTGGAGTTCAACGCGGGCCGGTTGCGCGCGGCGCCGGAGCGGGAGCGGATGCCGGCCGAGATCGTGGAGGCGCTGACCGGAGTGCTGCGCGAGGCGCTGACCAACGTCAGCAAGCACGCGGGCGTCGACCACGCCGTCGTCCGGGCCGAGTGCCGCGCGGGCGCGGTGACCCTCAGCGTGCTGGACCAGGGCCGGGGCTTCGACGCGACGGCGCCCACCACCGGCCTCGGCATCGCCCGCTCCATCGTCGAACGGGTCCGCGCGACCGGCGGCGACGCCCGGATCGAGGCCGAACCCGGCGAGGGTACGCACGTCTCGGTACGGATCCCGCTCCCGCAGGACGGATGACCGTCTCCCAATTGCCGACAGGCCGCATGACAGATCCGGACGGGGACCTCTGTCCACAATCAACGGGAATCAGCCGACCCCCTTGGAGGCATCGATGCGACCCCACCGGCTGCCGACCGTACTGATGGGACTGACCCTGTCCCTGGCCCTGTTCCCTGTCACGGGGGCGAGCGGGGCCACCTCGCCGCCACCCGGGAGGGTGGCGGGCGGCGACTGCCACGGCGAGCGCTGCGACGGGAGGGACCCGATCGCCACCCGCTGCACCTACGGCGCGTACATCCCGTGGATCGCGAACGCCACCGTGCCCGCGTACGGCGGCACGATCGAGCTGCACTACGGTCCCGGCCGGTTGGTGAACGGCAAGCGGACCTGCGAGGTTAACTGGGCGCGGTTCGTCAAGCGCGGCCAGGGCGACTCCTACCGGGTGTGGGTCGAGCGCGACCCGGCGTTCACCGGCAAGGCCGGTCAGGACAAGACACGCACCCGCTACTCCGGCGGCGACGAGGGCACCGGGATCATCTACTCCGATCAGGTCTATGTCGGCACCGCCGTCCCGGCGAGAGCGTGCGTGGAACGGGCCCTCCCGGTCCGCCCGCTGGGCGGCGCGAGCGTGGGCAGGTCCGCCGTCTGCACGGCGTTCATCTGACTCAGGCGCGGGTGGCGACGGTGATCAGGTAGTCCCAGTCGTGCACCAGGGTCCCGTCGGTGGCGCGGTTCGACTGCTCGGCGAGGATGATCAGGTCGCGGTGGAAGGCCCGCCGCTCCTCCTCGCCGAGCCGTTCGGCGGCCTTGACCGTCGGGCCGTAGTGCTCCAGGAAGAAGTCGGCGTAGTGCTCCGGCGAGAGGAACCGCTGGGTCACCGTGGCGTTCGTGAACGTCACTTCCTGGCACCCCTCGTCGAGCAGGTCGAGCATCGTCTCCTCGGTGCCCCAGCGCGTCGGCGGCAGGGCGCCGGGAGGCGGGGGCGCGTAGCGGCCGACGACCTTGAGCATCCCGCCGACGAACCCGGTAGGCGTCCAACTGGCCGTGGCCACCCGGCCCCCACGCCTGCACACCCGCAGCAACTCGTCCGCCGCCCGCTGGTGGTCGGCGGTGAACATCACCCCGATCGCCGACAGCACATAGTCGAACGACGCGTCGGGGAAGGGCAGGTTCTCCGCGTCCGCCTCGCGGAAGTCGATCTCCAGGTCCTCCGCCCCGGCCCGCCGGCGGGCGCGGTCGAGCAGGGCGGGCACGTAGTCGATGCCGGTCACGTGGCAGAACCGGCGGGCGGCGGCCAGCGCCACGTGCCCGGTCCCGGTCGCCACGTCGAGCACGGTGGAGCCCGGCCGCAGCTCCGCCGCGTCGCACAGGGCGTCGGCCAGCGGGACGGTCAGCCAGGCGATCCTGGCGTAGTCGCCGCTGGCCCACGTCTTCCGCTGCCGTTCCTTCAGGGCTTCGAGTTCGCTCATGCTCAGCGCTCCTTCCGGAACCAGGCATGCCCACCCAAGGCCCGCACATGCCCACGAACCCCGGCTATCGTGGGCCGGGTGACCAGCGATGAGACGCGGGACGGTGTGCCGCTGACCAACCTCGATCAGCCGCTCTTCGACGGCGCTGATGCCACGAAACGGGATCTGGTCGACTATCTGGACGCGGTCAGCGACCGCATCCTCCCCGTCCTGCGCGGCCGGCCGCTGTCGGTGCAGCGCGTGCGGCCCGGCCAGGCGCCGTTCATGCAGAAGAACCTGCCCAAGTACGCCCCGTCCTGGATCGGTTCGGTCAGCATCTGGGCGGAGGCGTCCCAGCGGCGGGTCACCTACGCGCTGTGCGACGACCGCCGGACGCTGCTGTGGTTCGCCAACCAGCGGGCGGTCGAGTATCACCCGGCGCTGGTGGCCGGGGACCACTTCACGCACCTGGTGCTCGACCTCGACCCGCCGGAGGGGGAGGCGTTCGAGCTGGTGGTGCGGGCCGCCGGGCTGGTGCGGCAGGCGCTGGACGACGCCGGGCTGGCGGGCGCGGTCAAGACCAGCGGGGCCAAGGGCGTGCACGTGTTCGTGCCGGTGGTGGCCGGCCTCGCGATGGACGATCTGGCGGCGGCCACCCGGGCGCTCGCCGCGCGGGCCGAGCGCGTCGATCCGGCGCTCGGCACCACCGCCTTCATCCGCGAGGACCGCCAGGGCAAGGTCTTCCTCGACTCCACGCGGGCCGGCGGGGCGACCGTGGTGGCCGCGTACAGCCCGCGCATCCGGCCCGGCACGCCGGTGTCCTTCCCCGTGTCGTGGGACGACCTCGACCGGGTGACGCCCGGCGACTTCACCCTCCGCACCGCGCCGGGGCTGCTCGGCGACGGCGACCCCTGGGCGGAGCACATGCCCGAGCCGCAGGCGCTGCCCGCCGACCTGATCGAGGAGGGCCACACCATCCCGATCGCCCGCGTCCAGGCCATGCACGAGGGCAAGCGCCGCGCCCGCGCCAAGCGCGGCGACTGATCACCCCAGCAGCCGCCCGATGTCCTCCCGGGAGGTGACGCGCACGAACCGCAGATGGGCGTTGGCCGGATCCTCCGCCGCCTGGCGGTAGCGCTCGCGGTACTTCTCGTGCTGGATCCACGCCCAGCGAAGGATCGACTCGTCCTTCTGGAAGAGGAACCGGAACCGCTCCCGGTTGCCGTTCCACAGCTCCGTCCCGGTGGCCATCCGGTGCAGCGTCCTGCGCAGCAGCCGGCGCATGATCGTGTGCCTGGGCAGGTCGATCCAGACGACGGTGTCGGCACGAGCCCAGACGATGTCGCGTACGGCTGAGTAATTGCCGTCGACCACCCAGCCGCCGGCCGCCGTGAACCGGTCCACCTCCTCGCGGAACTCCCCCACCGGGCGAGGAGTCCAGTCGCGCATGTGGAAGACGGAGTCGAGCTCCAGCCACGGCACCCCCAGCCGCCCGCTGAGCGACGCGGCCAGCGTGGACTTGCCGGAGCCGGAGTTGCCCACCACATGTACGCGTCGCATCCGACTCAATGTATGCCCAGTGCGGGGAGCTCGTCCCTGTGGAGGATCCCCTATGCCTCAGGAGGTAGTCGTCCGGCGGGTGGGCGCCTTCTAGCGTCGATCAGGTGACAGTGAAACGAGACGGCTGGAAGCCGATCCTGGCCTTGATGGTTCTTGCGCCGTTACTGGCGGAGGTCTTCAGCGGATCGATGCCGGTGACCATGTTCCTGCAGCCTGGTATGTTCCTCGCCTTCATGATCTTCGTGTACGGCCTGCCGATCCTCGTCCTGCGTGAGGTCGCGGTCCGGCGCGGCTACGGCCTGTTGGGGCTGTACGCCCTGGGCATGATCTATGGGCTGTTCAACGAAGGCCTGATCTCCGAGACGCTGTACCACCCACTCGACCCCCACGACCCGACCTACGCCGACTACGGGCTGATGGCCGGCCTGCGTATCCCGTTGATGTCCTACCTGCTGCCGTGGCACGGCCTGTTCTCCATGATCACCCCGGTCCTCGTCGTGGACCTGCTCTTCCCCAAGAAGGCCGGGCGGCCGTGGCTGCCGGCCTGGGCGTTGTGGGTCCTCGGGGTCGTCGTCGTAGGGCTGGGCCTGGCCAGGTTTCCTGCTGTGGGGGGACGACCGCGCCCAGGACGGCGGCACGTTCGTCATCCACCTCGCCGTCGTGCTCGGCGTGGCCGCGCTGGTCTGGGCGGGGGCCAGGCATCTGCCGAGAACGCCGGTTCCGGCGGCGCAGTACGGTTTCGCGTGGCGGGACGTCGCCGCCGGGACGGGGGTGTACGCCGGTGTGCTGCTCGGAGTGCAGATCCTGGCCGGGGTGGTGACGGCCCCCTGGCCGCTGACGGTGCTCTACGGCGCCCTGGCGGTGGCGACGGCCATGTGGGCGGTGGGCCGCCGCCAGGCTGTCGCCCGGTCCCGCGCCGTCGCGTTCGTGCTGGGCGCCGGGCTGGCGCAGGCGGCGGTGACCGTGCTGGTGGTCGGCGCGCTGACCGGTGACACCGTCAGAGCGGTGACGGGCGCGGTCATCACCATGGCCTACCTCGCCGCGCTCGTGGGCATCCGGGCCTCCCAGCTGCGGCTGGGGCTGCGCATGGCGCTTGACAGCCAAGCCGACTTCGACGTGGTCGGCGAGGGGGCGACGGCGCACAGGCGGTGGCGATGACCCGGGCGCTGCGGCCCGATGTCGTGCTGATGGACGTGCGCATGCCCGTCATGGACGGCGGCCTTGAGGCCACCCGTCAGATCGTCGCGGAGCTTCCGGAGGCACGGGTGCTCCTCCTGACGACCTTCAACCTTGACGAGTACGTCTTCGCCGGGCTCCGCGCCGGGGCCGGCGGGTTCTTGCTGAAGAACGTCCCGCCTGCCGACCTGTTCAGCGGCATCAGGGCCGTGGTCGACGGCGACAGCGTCATCTCCCCGGCCGTCACCCGTCGACTGCTGGAGGTCTGTGCCGCGCACCTGCCCGACCCTGCGACCGGCCGGTCCGCGGCCGGCGATCGGCTGGCCCGGCTCACCGATCGCGAACGCGACGTCCTGGGCGAGGTCGCCCGTGGCCACTCCAACGCCGAGATCGCCGCCGTGCTGGGAGTGACCCAGGGCACCGTCAAGATCCACGTCGGACGGATCCTGAACAAGCTCGGCCTTCGCGACCGCGTGCAGATCGCGATCTTCGCCTACGAGAGCGGGATCGTCCGGCCAGGGACGAATCCGCCGCTGTAGCCCGCGCGCCGCGCGTCACGTACGCGCGCCGGCGGAACGGGGTCCAGCCCCACCTGAATGCATGCCCGCAAGAGCCGACCTGCTCGGCCTCATGCCTTTCTGGAGAACGTCTGGCCGGCGACGAGGGCGCCGAGCGCGATGGTGAAACCGGCGATCTGCCAGCCGGTGAGGGTCTGCCCGAGGACGACGAGCCCGGCGATGGTGGCGACGAGCGGGTTGGTGAGGCCGAGCAGTGAGACCGAGGTGGGGGTCAGCCGGTCGATCCCGCGGAACCACAGGGCGTAGGCGAGGGCGGTGCCGAAGACGCCCAGGTAGGCGAAGCCGAGGACGTTCGTGGCGGTGAGGGAGGTGGGCACGCCTTCGGCGGCGAGGGTGATGGGGACCAGCACCAGGCCGCCGATGGTCAGCTGCCAGCCGGTCATCTTGAGCGGTGACGCGGGGCGGCCCCACTTCTTGGCCAGCACCATGGCCATGCCCATGAGCGAGGTGGCGGCGAGCATGGCGGCGATGCCGAGCGGGTCCAGCCGGGCCTCGGAGGTCAGGGTCAGCAGGGCGACGCCACCGGTGCCCGCCAGCGCCGCGTACAGCATGGCCCGGCCCGGCACGAGCCCCAGGATCAGCACCGACAGCAACGCCACGATCAGCGGCTGGACCGAGCCGATGGTGGCGGCGACTCCGCCCGGCAGCCGGTAGGCGGCGAAGAAGAGCAACGGGAAGAAGGCGCCGAAGTTGAGCAGGCCGAGCACCGCCGACTTCCACCACCACGATCCGGAGGGCAGGCTGCGGGTGGCCGCGAGCAGCACCAGGCCGGCGGGCAGGGCGCGCAGGGTGGCGGCGAGCAGCGGCCGGTCCGGGGGGAGCAGGGTGGTGGTGACCACGTAGGTGGTGCCCCAGCTCACCGGTGCCAGTGCCGCTAACAGGAGGTCGGTCGTCCGGGTGCGCGGGGGTGCGGCAAGGGTGGTCATGGGATGCCTTTGCATTGATAATCTTAACGTTGAGATAAGACCATGGCCAGTCTATGCGTGTCAAATATCTTAATGTTGAGATAGTCAATGCTGAGAGGACGGCCGATGAGCGATGCGGTGGACGCGCTGACCGCGCAGTGGCGGCGGGAGCGGCCCGACGTGGACGTGTGGCCGATGGAGGTCGTCGGCCGTGTCTCACGGCTGTCGCGCCTGCTGGAGCGCGGGCTCCGGGACCTGTTCGCCGAGCACGGGCTGGAGAGCTTCGAGTTCGACGTGCTGGCCACGCTCCGCCGCTCCGGCGCGCCGTACGAGCTGACGGCGGGGGCGCTGCTCAAGGCGGCCATGGTCACCTCGGGCGCGATCACCAACAGGATCGACAAGCTGGAGGCGAAGGGCCTGGTCCAGCGCGTCCGCGACAGCGGCGACCGCAGGACCGTGCGCATCCGGCTCACCGAGCGCGGCCTGGAGCTCATCGACGAGCTGCTCACGGCGCACGTGGCGAACGAGGCGCGGCTGCTGTCCGGCCTCGCCCCCGCCGACCGCGACCACCTCGTGGTGCTGCTGCGCGGCCTCCTGGAATCCCTCGGCGACACGGCGCTGGAGTGACACGGCGCTGGAGTGATCGCCTCAGTCGTCGTCCAGCCCGCGCGCGCTCAGGGCCTCACCCAGCGCGTCGGCGTGCCGTAGCGCGCTGACCACCAGCGGCACGGCGAAGGCGCGCATGCTCCACTCGACCCCACGCGCGCGCTGCGCCTCACGGACGCGTGCCGCCAGGCCCGCGATGACCGGCACGCTGCGGATGGTGAGGGAGAGCAAGAGCGACAGCCGGAACGGATCCAGCCCCACCCGGCGCAGCGGCGACAGGCCGCGCTCCAGGGCCGCCATCATCGCGGAGGTCCTGGTGGTCAGCGTGATCAGCCCGGCCAGCGCCACCGCCAGCACCACCCTGGACGTGATCAGCACCGCGCTCGGCACGTCGGCGAAGACCAGCTGCATGCCGAACAACGCCACGGCGAACCACCGGACCGGGCGGACCTGCGCCCAGGCCGCCGCGACCCCCACCCGCGCCACCGCGAACAGCAGCCCGACCACGCCCGCGGCGACCGCCATCGCCCACGGCGAGCGCAACAGGACAAGCACCGTGCAGGCCGCCGCCAGCCCCAGCAACTTGACGCCGACCGGCAGCCGGTGCAACGGCGAGTCACCCGGCACGTAGGCACCGGCGAGCCCGTTCACCCCGTTCACACCCCCTCGGGCCCGTTCACGCCGACTCACGTCCACTCACGTCATGAGCTTCCTGTAGTGGCCGATGGCCGACTCCGGCGTGCCGTCCGCCACGATCTGGCCCTCGTCCAGCACGAGCACCCGGTCGAACCCCGCCAGCAGAGGCAGGTCGTGGGTGACCACGATCACCTGCATCGGCAGGTCGCGCAGCGCCTCGGCGACCTGCCGCGAATGGCGCAGGTCAAGCAGCGTCGTGGGCTCGTCCATGACCAGGATCTCCGGCTCGAGCACCAGCACCGAGCAGAGCGCGAGCAGCTGCTTCTGACCGCCGGACAGCTGGTGGGCGGGGTGATCGGCGTGCCCCGCCAGGCCGTGGCGGGCCAGCACCTCCTCGACCCTGCCCCGCACCTCATCACCGGACAGCTTCCGGCGCCGCAGCGAGAAGGCGACGTCCTCGGCCACGGTCGGCATCACGATCTGCGCGTCCGGGTCGGTGAACAGGAACCCGACCCGCCGCCGGATCTTGGCCGCCCGCCGCCGCGTGTCCTCGCCGAACACCGTGACGCTGCCCGAGGTCGGCAGGGCCAGCCCGTTGAACAGCCGCGCCAGCGTGCTCTTGCCGGAGCCGTTGGCGCCGACCACGCCGACCCGCCGCTCGGACAGCGACGCGCTGACGCCCCGCAACACGTCCCGCTGCCCCAGCCGCACCCGTACGTCCACCAGCTCGATCACGCACGCCCCCTCGACACGTCCACCAGCCCGATCACTTAGGCCACCTCGAACAGGGCGGCGACGCCGAGGCCGCCGCCGACCGCTGCCGTCGCCAGCCCCAGCGTCCCCTTCGGCGCGCCCCCGCGCACGAGCCTGCTGAACAGCCGCGTCACCACGACCGCGCCGCTCGCCCCCCACGGATGACCGAGCGCCAGCGCCCCGCCGTCGGCGCACACCCGCGCGCCGTCCGCCTCCAGCGGGTCGAGCCCGAGCGCGTCGGTCACCGCCAGCGTCTGCGCCGCGAACGCCTCCACGATCTCCACCGCCTCGATCCGCTCCATGCTCACTCCCGTACGCTCCAGCAGGCGTCTCACGGCGGGCACCGGCCCCCAGCCGGGCAACTCCGGATCGGAGCCCACCACCGCGCCTGCCAGCAGCCGCAGCCCTGGCAGCCCGGCCCGCAGCCGCTCGGGCAGCACGGCGACCGCCGCCGCGCCGTCGCTGTTCGGGGCGGAGTTGCCCGCCGTCACCGCGCCTCCGGGCACGAACGCTCCTGGCAGCCGCGCCAGCGACGCCGGGCGCAGCGGACGCGGCCGCTGATCCCGGTCGCGGCCCGCCACCGGGACGATCTCCTCGTCGAACCGGCCCGCCTCACGGGCCGCCACCGCCTTGGCGTGGCTGGCGCACGCGTAGTCGTCCTGCCGGTCCCGCCGCACGCCGCGCGCGACGCCGAGCGCCTCGGCCGCCGCGCCCATGTCCGGGTCCGGATGTCCCGCCGGGGTGAAGGCCGCCCGCTCGTACGGCTCACCGCCCCGATACGCGCGCACCGGTGCGGTGGAGGCGCTCTCGGCCCCTCCGGCGATGACCAGATCCATCTCACCACTGCGTACGGCCTGCCCCGCGAGGAGGACGGCGGCCAGCCCGCTCCCGCACTGCCGGTCGATCGTGACCCCCGGCACGGACGAATCCAGCCCCGCCCCGAGCGCTGATACCCGCGCCAGATTCCCGCCGGGCCCCATGCAGTTACCCAGCACCACATCGTCGACGGGCAGCCCCGAGCCCGCCACATCCCGGGCGACCGCGGCGATGACAGGCGAAGCCAGCCGGTCCGCCGTCACCGACTTGAACGCATGCCCCGCCGTGCCGACCGCAGTCCGCCGAGCCGCCACGACGACAGGCATGTCGCGCGTCATGACGACCCGCCCAGGGTGGTGGTGTGGCGGGTCATGGGAGTCTGCGGAGGTTGGGGTCGTCGCCGTCGGCGAGGCGGGCGGCTACGAGATCGCGGGCGGGCTTGCCTGAGGGGGTGCGGGGGAGGGCGTTGATCGTGTACCAGCGGCGGGGGCGCTGCGCCGCGTCCAGGCCGCCGCGGGCGATCGCCTCCAGGGCCGCTCTCACGGGCGGGCCGTCGGCGGCTGCTTCCACGATCGCGGTGACGACCGCGCCCAGGTCCGGGTGCGGTGAGCCGACCACCACGATGTCGCCGACGCCCGCCACGCTCCTGAACACGGCCTCCACGTCCTCCGGCACGACGGTGGCTCCACCCGTCTGGATGGCGCCACCGCCCCGGCCACGCAGCCGCAGCACCTCACCGGGCAGGTAGGGGGCGGCCACGTCGCCGACGCTCATCCAGCCGTCGCCGTCGGCCAGCAGCGGACCCGCCGCGCCGGCCAGGTAGCCCTCGGCCAGCCAGGGGGAGCGCGCCCACACCTCGCCGAGTGGTCCGCCGGGTGGCGTTCTGACCTCGATCTCCACACCGGGGAACGGCCGCAGCCCCCGGCCGTCGGCGTCCACGGCCACGAAGGACAGCTCGGTGGCGCCGTAGTAGGACACCACGTGCACGCCCGCGGTCGCCGCGCGCTCACGCAGCCCCGGAGCCAGGGCGGCGCCGCCGATCACCGCCGTCCGCAGCGGGGCGCCGTCGGGCAGCGCCTCCAGCAGTTCGGGCAGGTGGTGCGGCACCAGGTGCACGGCGGTCGCCCGGCGCAGCAGGCCCGGCAGGGAGCCGGGGGACCAGCGGCCCGGTGCCAGGACGGTCGCGCCGACGGCCAGCGCGTGCACGGCGGCGAAACCGTACAGGGAGGAAAGCAGGGGACCGGGCACCAGCACGACGTCGCCGCCGCCGATCCCGGTGAGCTCGCTCAGCGGCGCGAAGGAGCCGGTCCACGACCCCCGGGTACGGACGACGGCGCGCGGGCGGCCGGTGCTGCCGGAGCTGAAGCACGCCCAGGCCAGATCGCCGGGCGCGGGCCGGTGCATCGGCACGTCGCGCCCTGCCGCCGCGGAAGGCAGCGCATCGACGACCAGACCGACGAGACCCCGCCCGGCGTCATCCAGCAGCGGCCTGCCCCCGAGAGCGTCGGCGGAGACCGGGGCGTGCGGCCGTGGTGTGTCCCCCAGGGCGCCGATCCGGGCCGGGGTGTGGGGCTGGGGGGTGTCGCCGAGAGGGGTGGCCAGGAGGGTCTTCAGGTGTGTGGGGTCGCAGAGGAGTGGGGTGCCGCCGAGGAGGTCGATGGCGAGGGCGGCGGTGAGCTGGCCGACCGGGTCGGTCAGGGTGATCGCCGCGAGTGCGCCGGGGCCGGGGAAGCGGGTGGCCAGGTGGGCGGCCGTGCGGTGGATCCGGCGGGCGAGTGCGGCATAGGTCAGCTCCTCCCGGGGACCGCGCACGGCGGGGCGGTCGGGGTGGGTGGCGGCGTGCCACATGACCTGCGCTGCGACTGGCATGCCCGGTTCAGTTCTCCTTGCCGGCTCTGAGGCGGTCGTAGTACACAGCTGGGACGGCGTCGGGGTAGGCCCGCTGGGTTCCTCTGGCCACGATCGTGGCGAGCACCGCCTTGGCGAGGTCGCCGGGGAGGAAGGCCGCGGTCAGCAGGGCGGCCTGGCCCAGCGTGACCCCTCCGACGACCGCCCACATCGGCACTCCGACGAGGTAGACCGCCCCGATGCCACCGGCCAGGCAGGCTACCAGCAGCCGGACGAAGCTCGGGCTGCGGCCGCCGCGCTCGACGATCCAGCCGGTGAGGGCCGCGCCGGGCAGCCAGCCCAGCAGGAAGCCCACCGTCGGCGTCGCGAACACCGCCAGCCCGCCCCGCCCGCCGGCCAGCAGCGGCAGCCCCACCGCCACCAGCGCGATCAGCACGGCCACGGCGAGGGCGGCCCGCCATGAGCCGAGGATGGCGCCGGCGAGCATGACGCCCAGCGTCTGGAGGGTGATCGGCACCGCGCTGCCGAAGACGTTCAGGGCGCCGGGCAGGCCGAGTACGGCGATCAGCGCCGCGAAGACGGCGACCCGGGCCACGTCAGCGGCGGTCAACAGCCGGAAGTGGGGCATTCCATCTCCTCGATCCGCGTTCGGGGTGCGGATCCGATCCCACACCACTACGCCCGGGTACATGCATAGCGGGTTGCCACAACGTTCCTTTGTCAGAGATGTCGCAGGCGGATGGGGGCGCCCGGAGATCGATGCGGGCGCGCAGGCATAGATGGGCCCGTCCTGGCTAGAGATACCTGCGACGAGAGGACGGCGATGGCATCCAGCGGTCTTGGCGGGATCGCCGAGTGGGCGACGGGGCTGATGGAGACGCTGGGCGCTCCTGGCGCGGGCATCGCGGTGGCGTTGGAGAACTTGTTCCCTCCGCTGCCCAGCGAGGTCATCCTGCCCCTGGCGGGGTTCACGGTGAGCAAGGGCGACCTGGTCCTGTGGCAGGTGCTGCTCTGGACGACGGTGGGCTCGGTGGTCGGGGCGCTGGTGCTCTACGGCCTCGGCGCGCTGCTGGGCCGGGACCGCATGCACGCCCTGGTCGCCAAGGTCCCGCTGGTCAAGTCCGAGGACGTGCGGAAGACCGAGGCCTGGTTCGCCGATCATGGCCGCAAGACGGTCTTCTTCGGGCGCATGATCCCGATCTTCAGGAGCCTGATCTCCATCCCGGCGGGGGTGGAGCGCATGCCGCTGGTCACGTTCGTGGTGTTCACCGCGATGGGCAGCTTCATCTGGAACACGTTGCTGGTCATGGGCGGCTACCTGCTCGGCGAGCAGTGGTCGCTGGTGGAGACCTACGTCGGCGTCATCACGTACGTGGTGATCGGGCTGGTGGTGCTGGCCGTCGGGGTGTTCGTGTGGAAGCGGCTGTCGGAGAGGCGCAAGGCGCCCCAGGGGTAACCTGGGCGTTCGTGACCATCCGACCAGGCGCCGCGGACGATGTGGAATCGATCGCGGAGCTGCACACCGAGAGCTGGCGAGCGGCCTATGCCGGCATCATGCCGGCCGACTATCTCGACGGCCCGCTGCTCGCGATCAACCTGGAGCTGTGGCAGGCCAGGGTCGACAGCGAGCGCTACCTCAACGGCGGGCCGCCCTCCTGCCTCCTGGTGGCCGAGGGCGACGACCAGGACATCACCGCCTTCGCCTACCTCACCCCGCAGCGGGACGAGCGGATCCTGCTCGACAACCTGCACGTACGGCCCGGCAGCAAGCGCTCGGGCATCGGGCGCCGCCTGATGCTCCGCGGCCTCGGCTGGGCGGCCGAGCACCACCCGGACCAGCCGGTCTACCTCGACGTGCTGCGGGACAACACCCCGGCGCGGGCCTTCTACGAGCGCATGGGAGGCAGCGCCGGCAAGGCGTACGTGGAGCGCTTCCACGCCGGGTTCGACCTGGACATGCTGGAGTACACCTGGAGCCCGGCCGCCGTACAGGAGGTCACAGGCGATCGGTGAACCAGTCGCCGGCGAGCCCCGCGACCCGCTCCAGCGCGCCCGGCTCCTCGAACAGGTGGGTGGCCCCCGGCACGATCTCCAGCCGGCTCTCGCAGCGCAGGTGGCGCCGCGCCTCCTGGTTGAGCTCGACCACCTGCTCGTCGTGGCCGCCGACGATGAGCAGCGTGGGCGCCCGTACGTCCGCCAGCCGCGCCCCGGCCAGGTCGGGCCGCCCGCCTCTGGAGACGATCGCGGCGACCTCCACGCCCGGCTCGGCCGCCGCCCACAGCGCGGCGCCGGCGCCGGTGCTGGCGCCGAAGTAGCCGATCGGCAGCCCCGCCGCCGTCGGCTCCTCCCGTACCCGGTCCGTCGCCTGGAGCAGCCGGCCGGCCAGCAGTTCGATGTCGAACACGTTGGCCCGGTCGGCCTCCTCCTCCGGTGTCAGCAGGTCGAACAGCAGCGTGCCCAGCCCCGCCTCGTTGAGCGCGCCGGCCACGTACCGGTTGCGCGGACTGCGGCTGCTGCTCCCGCTGCCGTGCACGAACAGCACCACGCCCCGCGCCTGATCGGGCACCACCAGCTGCCCCGAGACCTCGACGACCATCTGCCGCACCTCCCCGTCACCAGGCTCCTACCCCAGGAACAGCGCGGTCACGAACTGCAGGACATGCCAGGAGCCGTAGCAGCCGAGCGCGGTGAACGCCCACTCCTTGGCCAGGGAGGCCCTGGAGACCAGGCGCAGCGTCTCGACCGGCTCGCGCCGCCGCCGTGCCGAGCGGGCCAGGAAGTACGCCGACATCAGCCAGGCCGTGGCCGAGCCGGCGAGCAGCGCGCCGGACAGGGCGAAGAGCAGCCCGGAGACGGGCATCGCGTCGCCGGGGGAGAGCTGGCGCAGCCAGGCGGCGGGCACCCCGGCGAGCAGCGCGAGCGTGATCCACCTGTCCTTACTGGCCTGCCGCTTGAGCGACCACAGGTCTCGACGCAGAGAATTTCTGAGCATCCGGATCACCTCCGCTTGACGTTGCTGTGACGCCAGCTAACGGGAGATGCCGGAGAAGATCTGCGACCTAAGACTTAGAAAATCACGACATTTCGCGGAGTTCTGCGGCGGCCTTCCGCGACTCGAACACATCGCCCACCTCGTCCAGGATCCGCACCGCCTCGCCCAGGTGGCGTACCGCCGAGGCCGCGTCGCCGCGCCGCCACTGGATCAGGCCCAGCGCCCGCAGCGCACAGCCCAGGTCACGGCGGGTGCCGCAGTCCAGGTGCACCTCCCGGGCCTGGGAGGCGAGCACGTACGCCTCGTCCGGCCGGTCGAGGTCCAGCAGGATCATGGCGAGCGTGGTGAGCGCGGCCGCCCACCGATCCCGCGTGCCGCTCCGGTGCTGCGACTCGACCGTCCGCCTGGCGTACCCGACCGCCTCCGCCGTCCGGCCCGCCAGGTGCAGCGCCTGCGCGACCGACAGCAGCGCGCTGGCCCTGTTGTCGCGGGCCTCCTCCCGCAGCGCCAGCGACGCCTTGGCCGCCCGCAGCGCGTCGCCGTGCAGGTTCAGCGAGAGGTACGTGTACGCCAGCGTCTCCTGGACGTCCGCCTCGGCCCGGCGGTTGCCGATGCCCTGCACGATGTCCAGCGCCTCCAGCGCGTACACGAACCCCACCTGCGGCAGCCCCTGCCGCCGCCGCACCCGCGCCAGCCGGTTCAGCATGCGCGCCTCGACGGGCAGGTCACGGATCACCCGGCTGATCGCCAGCGCCTGGTTCAGGTAGTCGTCCGCGCGCAGGTAGTCGGCCAGCCGCCAGTGCACCAGCCCGATGTCCCCCAGCGTCTCGGCCTTGCCCTGCTCATGGTGCAGCTCAAGTTGTACGGCCAGCGCCTGCTCGTAGTGGTCCAGGGCCTCGTCGTAGCGGGAGCCGTTGCGCGCGATGCGGCCCAGCGTGCACAGGGCGCGTCCGCATCCGTGCTGGTCACCGGTGGCCGTGTAGCCGGCCAGCGCCCGCTCGGCGTCCCGCTGGGCGTCCTGCGGCAGCCGCAGCGAGTCGTAGATCTCGGCCAGGCAGAGCAGTGTCTCGGCCTCGGCGTGCTCGTCGCCGAGCCGGTGGCAGATGGACAGCGCGTCCAGCCCCTCAGACAGCGCGGCGTTCGGCTCGCCGAGGCTCTGCCGCACCCTGGCCAGGATGATCTGGCTCTGCGCGATCCCGGCCAGGTCGCCGATCTCCCGGTAGAGCTCCAGGGCCTGCCCGGCGTGCTCCAGCGCGAGCTCGTGCCGCTCCTGCGACAGGTGCAGCCGGGAGAGCGTGTGCAGGCTCCCGGCGACGCCGGCCGGGTCGCCGATCTCCCGGTAGAGCTCCAGCGCCTCGGCCGCGCAGGTGAGCGCGTCCTCGCTGTTGCCCGCGATGCCGTGCACGTCGGCGAGGTCGTTGAGCGCGCGCGCCCGCCCCTCGCGGTCGCCGAGCGTGGCGAAGTCGGCCAGCGCCTCGCCGATGTGCCGGGCGGCGGTGGTCGACGGGCCGATGTCGCGGTGGATCGAGCCGAGGTGGCTGCGCATGCGCGCGATGGCCCGCCGGTTGCCGATCCGCTGCGCGGAGCGGAGCCCGGTCTGCTGGATCTCCAGGTTGTTCTCGTAGTAGCGCAGCCGCCTGAACGGCTCGAACACCGCCTCGGCGAGCTGCCAGGCGAGGCCGTGCGCGCCCGACTCCTCCGCCAGCCGCACCACCGAGACCAGCGCCCGTCGCTCGGCCTCGAACCACTCGACCGGCGTGTCAGCGGCGGCGGCGACCGTCAGGTAGTGGTCGAGCAGCCGCACCCGCGCCTCGCGCACCCCCGCCTCGGCGTGCCTGCCCAGCTCCCTGGCGAGCCGTTTGACCAGGTCGTGCACCCGGTAGCGGGGCCCCGGCATCGGCTCGACCAGATACGCCCGGTGCAGTCCCTCCACCGCCATGACCGCCTCGCTCACCGGCACGCCCAGCGCGGCGGCCAGCACCTCCGGCGCGAAGGGGCCGCCCGGCAGCAGTCCGACATGCCGGAAGGCGCGGCGCTGCGGCGGGTTGAGCGACTCGTAGGCCAGGTCGAGCGCCGAGCGGAAGGCCTCCTCCGGGTCGCCGGAGAACGTCTGGTGCCGATCCGGCCGGCGTAGCTCCTGCACCCTGGAGGCCACGCTGAGCTCCGGATGCTCGGCCAGCTTGGCCGCCGAGATGCGCAGCGCGAACGGATGGTAGGAGCAGACGCGGGCCAGCTCGGCCAGCCCGTCACGGTCGGCCGCCCGTGGCGAGTCCTCGCCCAGCAGGGCCACCAGCAGCGCCACCGCGTTGCCCGGATCGAGCACCGGCAGGTCCATCAGGTCGGCGTGCCCGGTGGCGCGCAGCGGCGCCATCCTGGTCCTGCTCGTCACCACCACCACGCAGTCCTTGCTGCCCGGCAGCAGCGCCCGCACCTGCGCCGGGTCGGCGGCGTTGTCCAGGATGAGCAGCAGCTTGCGACCGGCGAGCCTGCTCCGGTAGAGCAGCATCAGCTCGGCCTCGTCGGCGGCGGGCATGTGCTCGCCCACGCCGAGCGAGCGCAGGATCTGCCCGAGCGCCTCGGCCGGGGTCATCGGCGGCTGGCTGGGCGACTGGCCGCGCAGGTCGATGACGATCTGCCCGTCGGGGAACCGGTCGGCGTGCACGTGCCCCCAGTGGGTGACCAACGCCGTCTTCCCCACTCCCGGCAGGCCCTGGACCACCATCGTGTTCGTCCTGCGGGGCCGCTCCAGCCAGCCGGTCAGCTGGTCCAGGCTCTGCTGCCGCCCGGTGAAGTCCGGCAGGTCGGCGGGCAACTGAGCGGGGCGCGGCACCTCGCCGGCGAGCATCGGCTCGGCGGGCGCGCCGGGTTTGCTGAGGAACGCGGTGATCCGCCCCTCCCATCGGGCGGCCAGATGTTCCCAGCTCCCCGCGGCGCCGCGTAGCGCGACGGGGTCGGCGATCCGCAGCCGCCGGTACCCCGGCCGCACCACCCAGCCGCGCCGCGCCCACTGGGCGAGCTGCCGCTGCACCACGTCGGGAGAGCTGCCGACCAGGTCGGCCAGCGTCTCCATGGACAGCGGCGGCGCGCTCTCGGAGGCCAGCCCGTAACGCTCGTCCAGGTTCAGCAGCCACACGGCCAGCCGCGCCGCCACCGGCGCCCGCGCCAGCGCCTCATGCCTGCGGGCGGTCAGGTTCCTGGCGAACAGCTCCTGCACCAGGGCGGTCGCCACGCCGGGGGCCGCCGCGACGTGCTCGCGCAGCCGCCGCATGTCGATGGGCCAGGCCCGCACCTCGGTCAGCGCGTCGATCCGCACCCGCTCGCCGGCGTTCCAGAACGCCAGCTCGCCGACGAGATCCCCGCCGGCGCGCAGGTCGTGGATGACCTCACGGTCCCCGGCCGGTACGTACTCCCGCGCGTAGCCGTAGTCGAGCAGGTAGACGCGGTTGGCGGCGCGCAGCGGCGAGCAGATGTACTCGTTACGCCGATAGACCCGGGGGCGGGCGCCCTCGTCGACGAGCGACCTGAACAGATCCACCGACACCACCCAGTCTCCGGTCAATCCCCGGGACGGCGGTGTCCGCGACGCGACAGTCACATGACAGATCTACGGAAGATCTGTCACAACAGTGCACTCCGGACGGAGGCGCCTGTCAATATCGCCGGCGGCTCTCACACGTGGGCCTGCTCGGCGCGGTCGGGCACGAACCGGTAGCCGACGTTGCGCACGGTGCCGATGAGCGCTTCGTACTCCGTGCCGAGCTTGGCGCGCAGCCGCCGCACGTGCACGTCCACGGTCCTGGTGCCGCCGAAGTAGTCGTAGCCCCAGACCTCCTGCAGCAGCTGGGCGCGGGTGAACACCCGGCCGGGGTGCTGGGCGAGGTACTTGAGCAGCTCGAACTCCTTGAACGTGAGGTCGAGCACCCGGCCGCGCAGCCGGGCGGTGTAGGTGGCCTCGTCGATCGACAGGTCACCGCTGCGGATCTCGTCGGGCACGTCCTCCGCGGCCGCCTGCGAGATGCGGCCGATGGCCATCCGCAGCCGCGCCTCCACCTCGGCCGGGCCCGCGCTGTCGAGCAGCACGTCGTCGACCCCCCACTCGGCGGTCATCGCCGCCAGCCCGCCCTCGGTGACGATCACCAGCAGGGGGCAGTCGATGCCGGTGGTGCGGATCAGCCGGCACAGGCTCTTGGCATGCGCCAGCTCCTTACGGGCGTCGACCACGACGGCGTCGGAGGGTGGCGCGTCGATGAGCGCGGACGCCTCGGCCGGCGCGACGCGGACCGAGTGGAGCAGCAACCCCAGCGCCGGCAGCACCTCAGCGGACGGCTCGAGGGCGTTGGTCAGCAGGAGCAGGTTGCTCATATCGGCCTCCTCAAACACGCAAGGACCCGGGGGCTACATCGCCCAGGTCCCGTAGGCGAGGATATCCCACGAGTAACCGGAGTCCATTGCGCGTCCACCGAGTGAACAGCACCTACCGTGAAACGGTCAGGTTAATCGCGACGCACAATGGTTCCTGAGCGAGGGTGAGGAGCCTATGGCCATGGGAAAAGTGCGATATTGGGCGGCGGCGAAGGAAGCGGCCGGAGTCGCCGAGGAGTCGTTCCACGCCGCCACACTGGGCGAACTCATGACGCAAATCACAGAAAACCGCCCAGAGCTCGCGCGTGTCGTGACCAGATCCTCGTTTCTGATCGACGGTTCTCCGGTGGGAAAACGACCGCATGACGAGGTGATTCTCGGCGACGGGGTGACGGTGGAGGTGCTGCCGCCGTTCGCGGGCGGGTGAAACGGCCGCTTTGGTGGGGAATGAGGCTTGAGTCTGGTCGATAAGCTCATGACCCCCGCATGAGACAGGGAGCCCGATGCGCAAGCTGCTCGTATTCCTGATGGTGTTGATCGTCCTTCTCGTCGTCGTCGACCGTGTCGCCGTCGCCGGCGTGCAACGTGACCTCGCCAACAGGATCGCTGCGTCGGCCGACCTCGACAACGCCCCCACCGTCACCATCGAAGGCATCCCCTTCCTCACCCAGGCCGTCTCCGGGCACTATCCGGAGGTGCGGTTCGACCTCGGCACGGTTCGCTACGGTGACGTGCCGGTCAGCGGCCTGCGCGGCGCCGCCTACGGCGTCACCGCCCCGCTGGCCGACGTCCTGCAGAACCGGGCCGACATCAGGGCCGAGCGGCTGACCGTACGAGGCACCCTGAGCAGGGCGACGATCGACGCGCACGCCCCGAAGGGCGTGAAGATCACCGGGAACGGCGAGCGGCTCGTCGCCTCCGGCGAGCTGACGGTCGGCGCGAACAAGGTGAAGTTCGACGCCGAGATGCGGGTGGAGCTCGTCGACGGCGGCATCAGGCTCCAGGCGGAGAAGATCGAGGGCGTGCCCGACCAGGTCGCGGGCTTCGTCAACTACACGATCCCGTTCCAGGGCAAGCTGCCCTTCGACGTGAAGGTGACCGGCGTGCGGAACGTGGCCGACGGCCTGGAGTTCACCGCCGAGGCGACCGACGTGCCGCTGCGTGGATGACCGCTGTGGATGACCACCGTGGATGACCCCGTGGATGACATCTGTGGCTGACATCGAACCGGGACGCCGTGCCGTACGTCATGAGGGTGTGAGCCCAGCTGACACCGCCGACGAGGAACTCGTGAGGACCCTGTTCGACGAGCACGCCGGGCCACTGTACGGATACGTGCTGCGACTGACGGGTGACTCGGGACGGGCGGAGGACGTCGTGCAGGAGACGCTGCTGCGGGCCTGGCGGCACCCTGACGCGCTCGCCGACCGCCCCATCCGCGCGTGGCTGTTCACAGTGGCGCGCAACATCGTCGTCGACCAGCACCGGGCGCGCAAGGCGCGGCCACCGGAGACCGGTGACGAGGCGCTGGCCGTGCTGCCCGCCGACGACGAGCTGGAGCGCGCGGTCGAGTCGTGGGCCGTGGCGGAGGCGCTCGCGGCCTTACGGCCCGAGCATCGGGACGTGCTCATGGAGGTCTACTACCGGGGGAGATCGGTGAGGGAGGCGTCGGCGAAGCTCGGCATCCCGCCGGGCACCGTCAAGTCGCGCACCTACTACGCGCTGCGGGCGCTCAAGCTCGCGCTGCAGGAGCGGGGGCTCGCGCCGTGATGACGTGTGAGGAGGTCCGGCTGGCGCTGGGCGCGCACGCGCTCGGCGCGCTGGAGCCCGAAGAGGCCGAGGAGATCGACACCCATGTGGCCACCTGCGAGGAGTGCGGCGCGGAACTGCTGGACCTCGAAGGGGTCGCGGGGTTCCTGGGCAAGGTCTCCGAGGCGGACGTCGTGCTGGTGGCCAGCCCGCCGCGGCAGGTGCTCGATCGGCTGCTGCTCGACCGGCTGCTGCGGGACCGCGCCAGGCGGCACAGGCGCGGGCGGCTGCTGATCGCCGTGGCGGCCTCCGCGGCGGTGCTGGTCGTCGGCGGCACGGTGTGGACCGTCACCCAGCAGGGCGGGGGCGCGCAGAGCGGCGCCTCGGCGCCCGTGGCCGACAGCCCTCAGCGGGAGGCCGCGCCGTACGTCGCCTCGGAGGACAGGAGCGCCGAGGACGATGCGAGCGCGTCCGACGAGGCCGACTCGTCCGTCGAGGCCAAGAGGGCGCTCCCGAGTGCGAGCCCGAAGCCGACCCCGAGCCGGTCCGAAGCGCCCAGTCTGCTGCGGACGGTGGAGGGCGAGGAGTTCGCCGGGGCCGACGAGGCCGCCGGCTACCGCGCCACGGTGTCCGCGAGCCCGGCGGGTGGGGGGACGGATCTCCTGGTACGGATCGACGGCGTGCCCGTGGGCACGACCTTGAGGCTCCTGGTCGTCGGCGCGGACGGGCAGCGGGAGCGCACCCAGTCATGGACGATCAGCCGCAAGACCTACGAGGACAAGGCCGTCTTCCCGCGTTCGACGCGGATCCCGATGGAGTCGATCGTCCGGTTCGAGGTCGTCGACGCGACCGGCAGGACGCTCGTCACGGTGCCCGTGCGGAAGTAAACGGCGCTCTGGGTGGTTGCACCGGAGATGACGGGTTTGTGGGTGGTGCTGGTGACGCTGGCGCTGGGGTCGGTGATCGGGCTGGTACGGCTCCGCCGCGACGGGCGACTGCGCGACTTCACCGCCCGGCGCGGGCCTGTGGGGTCCTCCCGGTGGGCCTCGACCCGGTCTGTGGGTGTTCCGGCCGATGAGGACGGTGAGCGGATGGCGGGCGGTTCGGCTGACCGAGCTAGTGGTGGCTTGGACGGGGGTTCGGGTGATGCGGGGAGCTCGGGCGGTGGTTCGGGTGATGCGGGGGGCTCGGGCGGTGGTTCGGGTGATGCGGGGGGCTCGGGCGGTGGTTCGCCGGATGGAGGGGGGTCGGTGAGCCGGCTCACCGGGGGTGATCTGGGGGCGCCGCTGGGAGAGCGGGCCACGCTGGTGCAGTTCTCCAGCGCCTTCTGTCAGCCGTGCCGGGCGACACGCCGGGTGCTGGCCGACGTGAGCGCTCTGGTGCCCGGGGTCGCGCACGTGGAGGTCGACGCCGAGTCCCGCCTGGACCTGGTGCGGCGGCTCGACGTGCTGCGCACGCCGACGGTGTTCGTCCTCGACAGTTCCGGAAATATCATGAAAAAGGCCTCGGGCCAGCCACGCAAGGCCGACGTGCTGAACGCGCTCGCCCAGGCCGTCCCCGCCGCCCCTCCACAGAACCGCCCGTACGACCCGTCTCATGGCACGTCTCAGGACTCGGACGAGATGTGACAGATGCCGAGACGACGAGTACTGTCGTCACCATGAACCCATCGACAGAGCTGCTGACGAAGCGGCGCGCGGTTGATTTCTGCCGCGTGGCCACCGCGCTCTGTCGCGCTGCCTGAGGACGGTCTCGCGCGGATATTCGATCCGCCCCAATCCGACCCCTTCAGGGAGCATCCCACGATGCGTACCGACCCTAGAGCGTTGCGCTTCGGCGCGGCCTTGACCACCGCGATCCTCGCCCTCGTCCTGGTGACGGGCAGCGCTTGGCTGCTCGCCGCCCAGACGGTGGTGTTCGCACTCGGCACGACCGGCCGCTCGCCGTACGGAATGCTCTTCAAGGCGCTCGTCAGGAGCGTCCCGAAGGAGACCGAGGACGCCCGCCCGCCGCGCTTCGCGCAGGGGGTGGGGCTCGTCTTCGCGGTCGCGGGGCTGGCCGGATACGCCCTGGGGATCACACCGCTGGCCATGGTGGCCACGGCTGCGGCTCTCCTCGCCGCATTCCTCAACGCAGCCTTCGGATTCTGCCTTGGCTGCGAGCTGTACCTGCTGATTCGCCGTCTACTACCCGCCGCCAAAATGGAGGTTTCCCAATGAGCCGCTCTGCCGTCCTGGTAGATGCCGAATGGGTCGAGTCCAACCTCGACACGCCCGGGATCGTGCTCGTCGAGGTCGACGAGGACACCAGCGCCTATGACAAGGGCCACATCCGTGGTGCCGTGAAGATCGACTGGAAGCAGGACCTGCAGGACCCGGTCCGCCGTGACTTCGTCGACAAGACGGGATTCGAGGCCCTGCTCTCCGAGCGCGGCATCTCCAACGACGACACCGTCGTCCTCTACGGCGGCAACAACAACTGGTTCGCCGCCTACGCCTACTGGTACTTCAAGCTGTACGGCCACGACCAGGTGAAGCTGCTCGACGGTGGCCGTAAGAAGTGGGAGCTCGACTCCCGCCAGCTGGTCAAGGACGTGCCGCAGCGCGACAAGACCCAGTACGTCGTCTCCGGCGAGGACACCAGCATCCGCGCCTTCCGCGATGACGTGGTGGCCGCGATCGGCAAGCTCAACCTGGTCGACGTCCGCTCGCCCGACGAGTTCACCGGCAAGCTGCTCGCCCCGGCCCACCTGCCGCAGGAGTCCGCGCAGCGCGGCGGCCACGTGCCCACCGCCCGCAACATCCCGTGGTCCAAGGCGGCCAACGACGACGGCACCTTCAAGTCCGACGACGACCTGCGCAGCCTCTACGAGGCGGCCGGCGTCGACTTCGCCAAGGACACGATCGCCTACTGCCGCATCGGCGAGCGGTCCGCGCACACCTGGTTCGTGCTGCACGAGCTGCTCGACCAGGCGAACGTGACCAACTATGACGGTTCATGGACCGAATACGGCTCGCTCGTGGGCGTGCCGATCGAGCTGGGAGAGGCCCGCTGATGACTGCACAGGGTTGCGGAGCGCCGGAGCAGACGATCGCGCTGCCGGCCGGAATCGATCTTTCCAACCAGGCCGTGATCCAGGGCCGGGTCACCGGCGCCGGCACCGCCTACGCGCGGCTGCTGGACCACACCGGTGAGTTCACCGGCGAGGTGGTCGTGTCCGACGAGGGCGTCTTCCGCTTCTTCGCCGGCCCCGGCGACTGGACCGTCCGCATCATCGCGGGCGGCGGCGTCACCAGGGACGTCCAGGTGGAGGCCAAGCTCGGCGAAGTGTCCGAGCTGGCTGTGGCCGTCTGACCCGTTCTTCAGTGAAAGGCCCGCGTTCTCCGGACGCGGGCCTTTCGCGTGCAACGAGATCGAGGCGCGCGGTGTTGTACCTGATGTGAGCCACATGGACTGTCTCGATCCCGTGCGCAAGGCGCTGCTGGACGACCTCGACGAGGGGTTCGCCGAGCTGTTCGCCGCGCACCGCGGGCTCGTGTTCACCACCGCGCTGCGCCTCAGCGGCCGGTGGGCCGACGCGGAGGACCTGACCGCGGAGGCGTTCCTGCGGGCCTACCGGGCGCTGGCCGGATACGATCGCGACCGCATCGCCGAGTTGCAGCCGAGAGCCTGGCTGATGACGATCCTGATGAACCTCTGGCGCAACTGCGCCCGGACCAGATCCCGTAAACCGCCCCCCGACCTGCACGAGGTCCCCGTCGAGACAGCCGACCCCCGCGAGAGCGTCGAGGACGCGGCCGTGCGCCGCGAGACGGGCGACGAGCTGCAGGCACTGCTCGGCCTGCTGCCGGCGGAGCAGCGAGCGGCGGTCGTCCTCCGGCACGTCGTCGACCTGCCGGTGAGCGAGATCGCCACGGTACTCAAGATCCCGCAAGGGACCGTGAAGTCGCACGTATCGCGCGGCCTGAAGCGGCTGCGCGCACTGGGAGGCACCCGATGACCCCGCGACCGACAACCCCGGACCCGACGACCGGCGAGGATCGCGACCCGTTGCTCGCCGGGCTGGCGGCGTTGGCCACCGACGCGCCCGAAGAGCTGCTCGACCGGATCGCGGCGCGCCGGGTGCGCGTGCCGGGGCCGATCGGGGAGGTCGACGTGGCCTTCACCGACCACGGGATCGTGTACGTGCACGAGGGCGTGGACGGGTTCGCCGAGTCGTTCAGAAAGCGGTTCGGCCGCCCGCTGCTGCCCGCCGCCAGGCCACCGGCGGGCCTGGTGCCGGCCCTGCGCACCGGCCGCGCCGCAGGGCTGTCGCTGGACCTGCGCGGGCTGAGCGACTTCCAGCGTGACGTGCTGCTCGCCGCCCGCGCCATCCCCAGAGGCGAGGTACGGCCCTACGCCTGGATCGCCCAGCGGATCGGCAGGCCGAGGGCGGTCCGAGCGGTGGGCACGGCCCTGGCGGGCAACCCGGTACCGCTGCTCATCCCCTGTCACCGGGTGACCCGCTCCGACGGGGGCGTAGGGGAGTACGTCTTCGGCCCGGCCGCTAAGGAACGGCTTCTCGCAGCCGAGGGCGTGGACCTCGACCGCCTCCGCGCCCTGGCCCGCGAGCGGGTCTTCTACCTGGCCAGCGACACCACAGGCGTGGTCTGCTTCCCGACCTGCCACAACGCCCGCCGCATCACCCCCGCGCACCGCCACGGCTTCCGCACCCTCGGCCAGGCCCGCACGGCCGGCTACAGGCCCTGCCGCACCTGCCGGCCCGCCGCCGCCTGACCGTCAGTAGGCCTGGAGGTCCGCGGGCGGGGCGGGGTGAGGGCGTCCGGGGGTGGCGGCATAGCGCATGAGGAGGGTGGCGTGGACGACCTCGGCGCCGGTGGCGCGGTAGCTGTGGGGCACGTCGGAGCGCCAGCAGATGTGGTCGCCGGGGCCGGCCGTCAGGGGCGCGTCCAGCGGGCCCGCCGTCAGGGTGCCGTTGAAGACCGTGATGTGCTCGCTGGCGCCCGCGAGATGGGCCGGGGAGGTCTGGGTGATGCCGGGCGGCACGCGCAGGCGATAGAGCTCGTAGGTGACCGTGTCGTCCTCGAACACCTCCAGCAGCGCCGCCTCGACGGCCGTGCCCCGCACGATCCGCGGCTCGGGAGGTGCGTCGAGGATCGCCCCGATCGGCACCCCGAGCTGGGCGGTGATGGCCCAGAGCGTCTCCAGCGTGGGGTTGCGGGTGCCGGTCTCCACGCCGGAGAGCGTGGCCTTGCCGATGCCCGCTCGTCTGGCGAGCTCCGACAGCGAGACCCCGCGCGCCTGGCGCAGTTGCCGGACCCGTTGGCCGACCACGCGCGGGTCGGTGTCCAGTGCGGGCGGCTTCATCCCGCCATCGTGCCGTACCCACGCCCGGATCGGGAGCCCACGCCCGCACCGATCCCGGCACCGTACTCCCATCCCGCTCGCTGCTGTCCCGGCGCTGTACGCCGATCCCGCATCCTGCCGCCGCCGCGCCTCGATCGCGCTGGAAGCGGTGGGGCGGAACCGCTGTGAGGAGGTCGGCGGGGCGTCGATACGCTGCAGAGATGGACCGTAGGGAACGTGCCGTGGGCGCGGTCGTGGGATCGGCCGTGGGTGACGCGCTGGGAGCCCCCTTCGAGTTCGGGCCCGCCGGCGCGTTCAGCGGCCGGTTCCCCGCCGGAGGCGGGGAGATGTGCGGTGGCGGCGGCTGGGAGCCTGGAGAGGCCACCGACGACACCCAGATGGCCGTGCACCTGGCCGAGTCGCTGCTGGAGTGCGGCGGGCTGGACCTGCCCGATGTCTTCGCCCGGTTCCAGCGGTGGGCCGCCGACGATCCCAAGGACATCGGCCTGCAGACCGAGGAAGTGCTCACCAACGGCATGCCGTGGGACCTGGCGGCGGGCTTCCACTTCCAGAGCACGCGCCGCGCCGCCGGTAACGGCTCGCTCATGCGGGCCACCACCTCGGCCGTCTACTTCGCCGCCGACGGGCGTGAGGCGACCATGGACGCCGCCCGGCGCATCGCGGCGCTGACCCACGGCGACCCGGCCGCCTGGGCGGGCACGGCCGTCTACCACGAGCTGCTGCGGGTGGCGCTCGACGGCGGCGATCCCGTCGAAGCCGTGCCCGACGTGCTCACGCACGTCCCCGCGCAGCACCGGGAGCGCTACGCCGTCGTGCTGGCGCCGGACTGGCACCCCGAGCAGGCCACCGAGTTCAACGGCGCGATCTGGCCCTGCCTCGGTTCGGCCGTGTGGGCGTTGCGCGGCACGTCGGGGCTGGAGGAGGCGCTGCGGGCCGCGGTCGACCTGGGCGGCGACACCGACACGGTGGGCGCGGTGACCGGTGGCCTGGCGGGGGCGGTCTACGGTTTCGCGGCGATCCCGGCGCGCTGGACCGAGCCGCTGCACGTGCCTCTGCCGGGGGCGGGGGGTCGGGTGCTGCGCCTGCCGGAGCTGGTGGATCTGGCCCGGCGCCTGGAGAGCCGCGCCTAGCGGGCTGTGCACGTTGCTGCTGCGCCAGATGGAGCAGAACGATACGATTCAGCAGATGTCCGGATCGTCAGGTGTGATGGCACCTCCCCGACCTGGGCCTATACCGGCTCAGAAGATGCCGTCCCCCTTCTCGTTGCCCCTGCACGCCCTCAGGCTTGCGGGGCGATGCGCGCTGCCGTTGATCCTCTGGTTCTCGGCGGGTGAGCTGGCTCGCTGGGCCACGCTCTACCTGGCCTCGGAGATCCAGCACGGCGATTTCTACCAGGCGCGCCTGGTCGCCGCCTACGTGCTGCTGACCGTGGTGATCCTGATCTCGATGACGATGATCACGGGCATGTTCCTGTCGCTGCGCCGCGTGCTCTGGGAGACCCAGGCGCGCCAGGCGGACGGGCAGCCGCCGGAGAAGCTGTGGCGTTCGCTCAACCGGGTGGCGCCGGCCTTCGCGGTCATCTACATGGCCTGGTCGCTGCACATCGAGGACGCGGCCGACTTTCAGCAGATGGACCTGCTCCACAACCTCGACGACAACTTCTACACGCCCATCCTGAACAACGCGGCCAACGGCACGAACGAGGCGGTCACGTACGGCGTGGGTCTGGTCAGTCTGGACTGGCGGGTCTCGCTCGCGGCGATGGCCGTCACCTTCGGGCTGCGCGCGCTGTTCTCGCGCATGGTGGAGAACGGCAAGGGCGGGGCCACCGGCGTCGCCGCCGCCTTTGCGGAGTTCTCCTTCGTGTTCTGCGCGCTGAACGCCCTCTACAACCTGTCGGCGCTGCGGGGCGACTGGGCCGGTCAGCGAGCCGTCGTGGGCGGCGCGACGGACGCCTGGGAGCAGGCCAAGGAGAGCGTCCCCGGCTGGGAGGCGTTCTGGGCCTGGGTCGCCGACGTGTGGCCGTACGCGGTGGACGCGCTCGCCGTGCCGCTCACCTGGCTGGCGGTGGCCGTGCTGGTCTTCGGCGCCTCCGTGGACGACATGCGCAGGGCGGTGCGCGGCACGAAGCTGGAGAAGGGCGTCGACAAGCTGGAGGGCAGCCACTCGATCACCCAGCGGGCCGTGGACCGGGTCGTGGGCGGCTTCGTGGAGCGCTGGGTGCCCGTGGTCAACGCCTTCAGGATCACGGTGAAGGGCGGCGCGACGCTGTTCGGCCTCGTGTGCCTGCTGTACACGGGCCTCCACGTGGGCGTCGACTATCTGACGCGGGCCATCTACACGCTGATCGGCTCGGACGTGCCGTTCATGTGGCTGTTCGTCGGCCATCCCATCGGGTTCGTCCTGGACCTGCTGGTGACCGCCCTGTCCTTCAGCGTGCTGGCCGCGGCGTTCGACATCGCGGCCACCAGGGCACGGCTGCGGGGCGAGGACATCACCGCCTGAAGATCAGCACGTCGTTCCTGGCGGCCTTCTCCTCGTCCTCCGGCTTGACCTCCAGGAGCTTCTCGGTGGGCGTGTCCGAGCGGTAGGTGATGTTCGGCTCCAGGTGCAGCTCCACCTCGTCGGCCACCGCCTTGGGCACCACGGCCAGCGCGGTGTAGTCGTAGGCCCGGTGTACCTCGTGCTTGTCGGTGGGCAGGTTGTCCTCGATGATCTCCACCTGCCAGGTGCGCTCGCGCTTGTCCCGTACGGTCAGCTCGGGCCTGCCGGTGAGGACGGTGCCGGCCTCGTCGGCGGCCTTGCGGGTGACGGTGATTTTGAGCCACTGCTTGTCGGGGGTGTTGTGGGTGGTGCCCGCCGGCGGCGGCGTCGGCTCGACCACGGTCAGCCACGTCACGTGCTCGTACGTCACCTGCTGTCCGACCGGCACCACGTGCACGGTCTCGCCCGGCTGGCCGCTCTTGTAGAACAGGTAGCGGTCGGCCGTCGGCAGGCCCATGCCCAGCGTGAAGGCGACCACCGCGCCGACTCCCAGCAGCAGCGTCCGGCCCCGCCGGGCGGGCGGCCGAACGGCGGCGGCGGGCTCGGAGGCAGGCGCCGGTTCGGGCGTCGGCTCGGGCGCCGGCTCTTGCGGAGGCGGCGGTGAGGGGGGTGGGGCCGAGGACGGCAGCGGCCCGGCGCTCGTGATGGCCGGGATCGGCTGGGTCGCGGCGCTGACCGACTGCTTCCGCGGCGGCGGCCACACCTGCTGGTCCGGGAACGGGGCCGTGCCACGGGGCCGCCGGGGCGGAGCGCCGGGCGAGAAGGGCTGACCGCCCGGCTGCCGATGCTGGCCCCGGCGCGGCCGAGCCGGCCCCTGGGGTGCCTGGGGTGCCTGGGGCGCCTGCGGGTCCCGGGGCGGTGGTGCGGGCTGCGGTGGCTGGGTGGGCTGGCTGGGCGGTGGGGCGAACCAGTCGCGCTCCGAATCGTTCGTGCTCATGGCCTACTTCTTCTCGTCCAGGTCGACGACGTCCGCGGGCGCGGAGCTGAGCTTCTTGGCGGCGGCCTCGTCGATGCCGAGGTCCACCTGCGCCTCCGGCGGCAGCGGCTCGACGTAGAAGCCGCCGGTCGGCAACTGGAACACGGCCTGCGCGCCCGGCAGCGCGGCGGGCGGCACCTCGAAGACGAATCTGCCCGACGCCCACCAGCCCGGCTGGATCCACGGGTTGACCAGCGTCTGGCTCTCGTCGACCTTGTCGGTGGCGACGAACTTCTTGCCGTCGGCGGCGAGCAGGGTGGGCGGCGCCAGGTGTACCGGGTCCTTGGGCACGGTGGCCTCCGCCTCGATCACCAGGAACACCTGCTCGGTTTCCACGATCTTGTCCCGGCTCTTGACCGTCCTGGCCGTGGACACCTTCTTCACGCGCACCGCGAACCGGCCGGCGTCGACCGCCTCGTCCTTCGCGCCCACGTAGGTGAGCGGCGCGTCCATCTCCGCCTGGGACATCTCCCGCGACTGCACGGCCACGGCGCCGGCGACCAGGACCAGGCCGACCAGGGTGTTGACCACCGTGGCGGCCGCCCGGCGGCGCGGGCGCTCCCGCCGCGCCCCGGGCGGGGGCCCGGTGCGCACCTCGTCGGTGGTCGTCATCACGTCCCCTCCTGCTTCACGGGCAGGGTGACGGTCGCGGCCACCTTCTTCACCTCCGCCTTGCCGACGAATCCCCCCTCGGACGGCACCAGCCAGGTGACGACACCGGTCAGCGGGTTCTCCATCTCCTCGTACGCGGCCACGTCGTAGGTCACCTGCTCCGGCGGGGTGGCCGTACCGTCCAGCTCATAGCGGGCGATCACGGTCGCGGCGACGTCAGGATGCAACTGCGAGGACTGTACGCCCTTGGACAGGACGAACAACCGGCCCCCGACCTCGCTCTTGATCTGCGGGGTCATCTTCAGCAGGGCCCCGCCGAAGCTGTAGCCGGAGCTCTTGTCGGTCGGCAGGCTGCCCACGAGGAGGGTCTTGTCGGTCTTGTTCGTCACCTTGAACACCACGTCGAGGAAGCGCTTCTCCTTGGCGAACTGGTTCGCGGCCGGCTCGATCGTCATCGTGGACTCGATGAACTGGGCGTCGAACTGGCCCAGGTCCACGCTCTGCCCGGCCTTGAGCTGTGGTGGCGGGGTTTCGGGGCGCTCGTCGAGGCCGCCCAGCAGAGCGACGACGCCGACGGCGGTGAGGGTCACCAGGGCGAGCACGGGCACCACTACGGGGCGTCTGTGCCTGTCGCTGCCGCCGGAGGGTTCCGTCATGGGTATCGATGGTAATAGGTCACACTTGTCCCACTCACCCCAATGCGCCCATTGTGCTGGTCGAATTGCCGAGAACCCTGCCGCAGCAGGGGTTGTAACTCATACGCTGTCACGGAGCGGAGGGACACCGACCCTACTGACGACACAGCGCAGCCGGAGGGGGTCACGTGGCGGACGTGCATCCCGATCACGCACAGCTGCAGGCTGACCGTATCTACCTGGGCTGGCAGTACATCCTGGTGCACCCCGACCCGGGGCCTCCCCCGAAGCGGCCGTCGCCCGCCGAGGAGAGCGACTCCGTCAAGGGCGACACGGACGCGGAGCAACAGGCCGAGCTGCTGCGCCGCGAGCGCCTGCAGGAGGACATGCTCAACCGGCCGGTGCGGCGGGTCCGGATGTTCATGCTCCTGCTCACCCTGTTCCTGCTCACGCTGGCCATGACGGACTATCTCGGCTGGTCCTTCGCGCTCATCGGCATGCTGGCGACCGGCGGCGTGGCGGCCATCTGCAGCTACGCCCTGCTGCAGGGCGACCGGGCGGTCAAGCACCGGGTCCACGAGCAGCAGGCGAGGGATGACAGACAGCGTCAGGAACGTGACAAGGAGCTGTTCCGCGCCCAGGAGGAGCACGCGCAGCGCTACCGGGAGTGGCAGGAGGTCAAGGAGCGCCACGACCGCCAGCTCACCTGGTACGCCGTCGCGGTGCCCGACGACATCGACCGCATCGACGTGGCCGGGGGCACGCTGCCCGGCTGGTCGGCGCTGATCACGCTGCTCGGCGCCACCCGGCTCTACAGCGGCGGCCACCTGACCGTGCTCGACCTGTCGGAGGGCGCGATCGCCAAGGACCTGATCGAGCTGGCCCGTAAGGGCGGGGACGATCCGCTCGTGTGGGTGCTGCCGGTCGACCTGCCCAGGCTCGACCTGGGCGCCACGCTCAAGCCCGAGGCGTTCGCCGACGTCCTCGCGCACGTGGTCAGCGTCAGCGAGGAGCACCGCAGCACCCGCGACCTCAGCTTCGACAACGCCATCCTGGAGCGGGTGCTGGAGGTGCTCGGCGACAACGCCACGATCAGTCAGGTCACCGCCGCGCTCCGGGCGCTGGCGCAGGTCGGCGACCCGCGCGAGGACCTGCGGTTCGGCCTGATCACCGCCAGCCAGCTGGAGCGGATCGGCACCCTGTTCGGGCGCGGCGTGAGCGACCGGGTGGTGATCGAGCGGGCCTGGGCGCTGGAGTCGCAGCTGCGCAAACTGGAGACGCTCGGCACGCAGGCCGTCCGCCTGCCGCCCGCCAGGCTCCGGGTCGTCAGCATGGACCGGCAGGCCGGCGTGTTCGGCAATCGGGTGCTCGGCACGTACGTCGCGACGGCCCTGACCCACATCCTGCGCCAGTCGCCCGCCTCCGACCGGCCCTGGTACCACACGATCATCGTGGCGGGCGCGGACAAGCTCCGCGGCGACGTGCTGGACCGGCTGATGGACGCCTGTGAGACCTCCAGGACGGGGCTCGTGCTGACCTACCGGTCGCTCACCCCGACCGTCCGCGAGCGGCTCGGCAGGGGCCACGCCGCGGTCGCCTTCATGCGCCTGGGCAACGCCGAGGACGCCCGGGTCGCCAGCGAGCACGTCGGCACCGAGCACCGGCTGGAGCTCGCCCAGCTCACCGAGACGATCAGCGAGTCGCTGCCCGGCCTCGACGGCGGCTACACCTCCACCATCGACCAGCTCGACGACTCCGCAGAACAGCGCGCCGAGAGCCATGCCGACCTGGCCGAGGACATCACCGAGTCGACCGAGTGGGGCCGGACCGCCGACAAGATCTCCGAGAAGGAGCGGGTGCTGCAGCGCTCGCGGGAGTTCCTCGTCGAGCCGCACCAGCTCCAGCAGCTGCCCACCACGTCCGTGATCGTCACCGACGCCACCGCGGAGGGCAGGCGGGTCCGCCTGGCCGACGCGAACCCGGCCATACTGACCTTCCCCAAGACCACGCTCGGTGAGCTGGACGACGTCCGCGAAGCCCGCACCGCCGTCGAGCGCGCAGCCGGCAACGGCGCCGGCAGTGCGGCCGGCGGTGCGGCCGGCAGCGGCGACGCGGACCCCCCGCCGAACCTCGGGCCACCACCGCCACGCCTGGACTGGCGCAAGGACAGGCAATGACGGTCAATGAAATGGTCAATGTCGAGGTGATGCGCTGACGGGCGGCGGAGTTTTACTAACAACCGTCTGTGGGGGGATGAAATGCAGTCGAGTGTGTCGCTGAGCGGTCCCTGGTACCGAATCCAGTCGATCGCCGCACCCTCGCGTAGCTCGTCGGCAGAGTGGGATTTCGTCACCGTGCTGCCCGCCGTGCTCTCGGCCGCGCAGCGCGACCGGCCGTTCGTCATCGGCTGGCTCTCCCGGGGCTCCGGCGCGCCGCTCGAACTGATCACCAACGCGGGGCCGCTGTCACCGCCGCGCCAGCCGCGCCGGGCGCACGACGCGCCCGGCCGGCCGGGCGGCCCGCAGCCGTTGCTCTTCCCCGGTGGCGCGCGCGGCGTCGAGCTCGACGAGGAGTACCTGGCCGACCTGGCCGACCTGGTGTGGACGCCGTGTCCGGGCCGCCAGGCGCCGCCGCTCGGCGGCCGGCGTGAGTACGGCGGCGATCCCGACGAGCTGAAACGCCCCACCTTGTTCGAGTCGACCCTGGTCACGCTGATGTCCCGGCCGTTCGCCTGGCTGGTCGTGGCCGAGCCGACCGACCTGCTGGACGCCGAGGTGGCCCACCTGCGCACCCAGCTCAACGTGCTCAGGCAGTACGGCGACGCCTCGGAGCGGTCCAGGTTCGACGCCGAACGGGCCGAACGGCGCATGCAGGAGCTCGACGCCTTCCGCGAGGCGGGGCTGTGGAACACGCGGGTGCTGGCCGGCGGCGCCACCGCCGAGGAGCTGCGCCAGATCGCCCCCGTGCTGGTCGGCTCGGTCGAGATGAGCCACCACCCCTACCGGCTGCGCAGCGCCCAGGGATCTGTGTACGCCCTGGCGGACGCGCTGGCGATCACCATGCAGGACCCCGCCGACGGCGCCGCCGCTCCGTTCGCCGCGACGGCCGGAGCGCTGGCCGCGCTGGCCGGGCTGCCCCGCCGCGAGGTGCCGGGCGTACGGGTGCTCGACTCCGGGTTCTTCGACGTGACCTCGGAGGCCGAGGACGGCGAGCTGGAGCTCGGTGAGATCCTCGACGGCCAGGACCGAGCCGTCGGCTCGTTCCGGGTGCCGCTGGCCACGCTCAACCGGCACGCCTTCGTCACCGGCGCCACCGGCTCCGGCAAGTCGCAGACCGTCAGGCACCTGCTGGAGCAGCTCAGCCACGCGAACATCCCCTGGCTGGCCATCGAGGCCGCCAAGTCGGAGTACGCCGCCATGGCCGGCCGCGTCGAGTCGCACGGGCCCGTCACGGTGATCAACCCGTCCGCGCCCGGCGGCGTGCCGTTCAGCATCAACCCGCTGGAACCGGAGCCCGGATACCCGGTCCAGGCGCACATCGACATGGTGCGGGCGCTGTTCATGGCCGCCTTCGACGCCGAGGAGCCGTTCCCGCAGATCATGTCGCTGGCGCTGCAGCGGGTCTACGAGGCCACCGGCTGGGACGTGGTCACCGGCGGCGCGGTGCCCGGCTCGAAGGTGCCGCCCAGCGTGCCCACCCTGGAGCAGCTCCAGCAGCACGCGATGGATGTGATCAAGGAGATCGGCTACGGGCGCGAGGTGCAGGCCGACGTCGAAGGCTTCATCTCGCTCCGGCTGCGCTCGCTGCGCGTCGGCTCCGCCGGGCGCTTCTTCGAGGGCGGCCACCCGGCCGACATCGGCGGGCTGCTGCGGCGCAACGTGGTGCTGGCGATCGAGGACGTGGCCAACGACGAGGACAAGGCGTTCCTCATGGGCACGCTGATCATCAGGATCGTGGAGCACCTGCGGATGCGCGCCAGGCAGGAGAAGTCCACCGACCTGCGGCACGTCATCGTCATCGAGGAGGCGCACCGGCTGCTGCGCGACCGCGGCGCCGGCCGGGCCGCCACCCACGCCGTCGAACTGCTCGCCGGCATGCTCGCCGAGATCAGGGCGTACGGCGAGGGCATCGTGGTGGCCGAGCAGATCCCCACCAAGCTCGTCTCCGACGTGGTCAAGAACACCGCGCTGAAGGTCGTGCACCGGCTGCCCGCGGAGGACGACAGGCAGCTCGTCGGCGCGGCGATGAACCTCAGCGAGGAGCAGTCCCGCCAGGTCGTCTCGCTGCCGCCGGGCGACGCGGCGGTGTTCGCCGACGGCATGGACCGGCCGCTGCGCGTGCGCGTGCCGCTCGGCGAGAGCCGCGAGAAGCTGCTGACCAGCCCGCCCCCGCCGATCCGCGGCCGCAGGTCGGCGGCGTGCGGCGGCCAGTGCCGCACCGGGCAGGCGTGCACGCTGGTCGAGCTGCGCGAGGCCGACGTGCTGGCCGACGCGCCGGAGTGGGCCTGGCTGCGCATCTGGTGCGACACGGTCGTGCTCGCCTTCGTCAGCAACCGGCCGCTGCCCGGCGTGCCGCGCTCGCTGGCGGCGGCCTGGGCCGAGCTGCCGGCCCGGCGCAGGGAGTGCCTGCTGGCCACCCTCGTCGAACGCTCGGTGCAGCGGCGCGCCTGGTCGCTGCGGAGCTGGTTCGACCCGGCGCTGCTCACCGAGAAGGCCGCGGAGACGGCCACCCGCCTGCTCGCCACCCTGGACAACGGCGGCGAACGCCCCGGCGCCTCGTGGGTCATCCCGCAGGTGCGCTGGCTGCACGAGGTCGACAGACTCTTCCCGTACGGCAGGCCCGCGCCCGACCTGCGCAGCCCCGCGCCTCCGATGGAGTATGCGCTCTTCCGCCGGCAGCCCAACGGCGACAGCCCTGGTCCCGGCACTGGCAACGGCAACGGCAACGGCTCGGGTGACCTCGCGCGCACCGAGCTGCTCGGCCACCGCGCCAAGGCCCTGCGTCACCACCCGCTGTCGATGGAGGTGGACCACAACAGGGCGCTGGCGTGGCGGGTCATCCTGGGCGACGACGAGAGCGAGAGCGTCCAGCGGGACATCACCACGGTCGCCGTGGGGATCGAGACGCAGGCCCGGCTCCGCCATGTCGGCCAGACGATGGGCGCCGGGTGGCTGGAAGGGGTCCTGTCGTGGCCGCGCAGGTTCGTGCTCCCGTTCGAGCAGGGCGGCGCTCCGGAGATCTCCTTCGCTGAATCCAGCTGACTTGGCGAATCACCCGAATCGGACGTGTCGCCGACCGTCAGATGGAGGTGCCACGCCCCCGATGACGACTAGGATCCCTGTACATGACCCAGCTTCCACTACGGGCTCAGCTCGCGAGCGCCCTGGGCCGCAGTGCCGCGACGCTGTCCAGGATGACCGGGCGCGGCGACGGCTCGGTGATCGGCGGACGGGTCGGCCTGATGCTCGAGCCCGATCTGCTCCGCCAGCTCGCCCGTGATCGCAAGCTGGCCCTGGTCAGCGCGACCAACGGCAAGACGACCACGACGAGGCTGATCACCTCGGCGCTGCTGCGGCTGGGGCAGGTGGCCACCAACGCGTTCGGCGCCAACATGCCCGCCGGTCACGTCTCCGCGCTGTCGCAGCAGAAGGGCGCCCCCTACGGGGTGCTGGAGGTCGACGAGAAATACCTGCCGGAGGTCCTCGACACCACCGGCGCGAGCGTCGTCTGCCTGATGAACCTCAGCCGCGACCAGATGGACCGGGCCGCGGAGATCTGGCTCCTGGCACAGAAGTGGCGCAAGGCCCTGTCGGGCAAGCCCACCCACGTCATCGCCAACTGCGACGACCCGCTCGTCACCTGGGGTGCCTCCACCGCGGCCAAGGTCACCTGGGTCGCCGGCGGCCAGCGCTGGAAAGAAGACTCCTGGAGCTGTCCGGAGTGCGGCGGCCCGCTGGAGCGCAAGGACGTCGACTGGGCCTGCCGCGAGTGCACCTTCCACCGGCCCGAGCCGCAGTGGATCCTCGACGACGACGCGGTCATCGACCCGCGCGGCGAGCGGTGGCTGCTCGACATCCAGCTCCCCGGCCTGGCCAACCGCTCCAACGCCGCGATGGCGCTGGCCGTGGCCGAGGCGTTCGGCCTGCCGGTGGATCAGGCGCTGCCCAGCCTGCGCGAGGTCACCTCGGTCGCCGGCCGCTACACCACGGTCGAGCGCGACGGCCGCCAGGCCCGGCTGCTGCTGGCCAAGAACCCGGCGGGCTGGCTGGAGGCGTTCGACGTCAGCGACCCCGGCCTGCCGATCATCCTGTCGGTCAACGCCAAGGGCCCCGACGGGCGCGACACCTCCTGGCTGTGGGACGTCGACTACCGCATCCTGCGCGGACGTCCCGTGTTCATCACCGGCGAGCGCCGGCTCGACCTGGCGTTGCGGCTCGAAGTGGCCGACGTGCCGTTCGCCACCTGCACCTCCTTCTCCGAGGCGCTGGCCATGCAGCCGCCCGGCCGGGTCGACGTGATCGCCAACTACACCGCCTTCCAGCAGATCCGATCGGAGTTCGGTCGTGCCGTCTGACAGCGCCCTGCGCATCGTCTGGATCTACCCTGACCTGCTGAGCACCTACGGCGACCAGGGCAACGTGCTCGTCCTGGAGCACCGGGCGCAGCGCAGGGGCATCGAGACCGAGACCATCCACGTCCGCTCCGCCGACCCGGTGCCGGAATCGGGTGACATCTACCTCATCGGCGGCGGCGAAGACCGTCCGCAGATCCTCGCGGCCGAGCGCCTGCGCCGTGACGGCGGCCTCCACCGCGCCATCGCGCACGGCGCCGCGATGCTGGCCGTGTGCGCCGGCTACCAGATCATGGGCAGCACATTCGGCGGTGAGGAAGGCCAGCCGGTCGACGGCATCGGCCTGCTCGACATCGCCAGCACCCGCGGCCCCGCCCGCGCAGTCGGCGAGCTGGTCGCGGAGGTGGACGCCAACCTCGGCCTGCCCACCCTGACCGGCTTCGAGAACCACATGGGCGTCACCAGCCTCGGCCCCGGCGTCAAGCCCCTGTCCCAGACGATCAAGGGCGTCGGCAACGGCGACGGCTTCGAAGGCTGCTACGCCGGCCACGTGGTCGGCACCTACCTCCACGGCCCCGCCCTGGCCCGCAACCCCGCCCTGGCCGACCTGCTGCTCTCCTGGCGGGCCGGCGAGCTCGCCCCCCTGGACGACACCCGCTACGAGCAACTCCGCCAGGAGCGCCTCGGCGCCGTGCTCGCCCAGTGATCCCAGGTCAGTAGACCAGCGCCTGCGCGCCCTCCGCGATGGCTTCCTCGACGAAGGTCGGGGCGCCGGCGATGCGGACACCGTCGATCACGTCGTCGACGGTGATGTCGCGGCGGGCCGCGCACTGCGTGCACAGGGTCACCCGGCCGCCCGCGAGGACGGCGTCCAGGAGATCCGGCAGGGGTACGGCGTGCGCAAGGGTGAGCTCCTTGGCCTTGCCCGGAAGGGCGAACCAGGCGGACTCCCCGGTCAGCCAGAGCGACACCGGGACGCCGCTCGCGAGGGCGGCCGCCGCGACCGTGAACGCCTGGTTGCAGCGCTCGGGTGCGTCGGCGCCTGCTGTCACTTTGATCACCAGTGATCGTGCCATGCCCGTCACCTTAGTCCCCGGCGGAGTCAATAGGGTTGGGCACCATGGGAGTAGAACACGAGGAGCCGGTGCCGGTGCACCCCGACCTGGAGCCGATCGCCTTTCTGCTGGGCCGGTGGGAGGGCGCGGGCGTCGGGGGCTACCCGACGATCGAGAGCTTCAACTTCGGTCAGGAGATCGAGTTCGGCCACAACGGCAAGCCCTTTCTCAGTTACGTGAGCCGCACCTGGCTGCTGGACGAGGACGGCAACCGGGTCAGGCCGCTGGCCACGGAGTCCGGCTACTGGCGGTCGCGGGCCGACCGGCAGCTTGAGGTGGTGCTGGCGCACCCGACCGGCGTCGTGGAGGTCTACGTCGGCGAGGTCGTCTTCCACAAGATCGAGCTGCAGACGGACGTGGTGGCGCGCACGGCGACGGCCAAGGAGTACACCGCCGGACGCCGCCTGTACGGCCTGGTCAAGGGAAATCTGATGTGGGCGTACGACATGGCCGCCATGGGACAGCCGCTGACGTCGCACATGTCGGCGGAGCTGAAGAAGGTGGGTTGACCAGATGAGCTCTCCGTTCACCGCGGACGCGGTGGAGGCGATCAAACGCCACATGAACGACGATCACGCCGACGACGCACTGATCATCGTGCGGGGTCTCGGCGGCAGGCCGGAGGCCACCACGGCGGTGACGAGCGGGGTCGACGCGGAGGCCATCGAGTTCACCGTCGACGGCGGCGAGCAGGTCAGGGTGGCATGGGGGGAGAGCCTGACCGAGCGCGCACAGGTGCGCATGGCCGTGGTCCGCCTCTACCGCGACGCCTGCCGTGAGCTGGGCATCCCCGCCAGGGGAGAGCACTGAGAACTGAAGAAGGGCCCCGGGCAACGTTCCGCCTGCCGAGCAGGTGGGCCGGATGGACTAAGGCCGGGATCGGATCCCGTCCTCCGGCTGCCAGGGGCCCCGGTGGTTGCCTCGTACTCGCGAACGACTCGAGACAACAAGTCCGCGTCGTTAGCGGACAACCACCTCGCTAGTCCAATCATGAATCACCATTGTTTGGACCACCTCCTTTCCGCGTACTGCAGAAGCTATGCGGTCACGCGCGGACGAGGCAAGCGAATAACCATCGGCCGTACACTCGGGACATGACGGAGACGCAGTGGCATGAGGAGCTTCGCGCCAAGGGCTATCGGGTGACTCCGCAGCGGCAGCTCGTGCTGGAGGCGGTCAAGGAGCTGGAGCACGGCACTCCCGAGGAGATCTGCGTCAAGGTCCGCCAGACCGCCCGCGGCGTCAACATCTCGACCGTCTACCGCACGCTGGAGCTGCTCGAAGAGCTCGGCATGGTCACCCACACCCACCTCGGCCACGGCGCCCCCACCTACCACCTGGCGGCCGACGCCGACCACGTGCACCTGGTGTGCCGGGGCTGCGGCGAGGTCGGTGAGGTGCGCCCGCAGCTGGCCGAAGGCCTGGTCAAAGGCCTGGACGACGAGTTGGGTTTCGAGGCCGACGTACGACACCTGACCGTCTTCGGACGCTGTCACAACTGCCGTTAACCTGGAGGCATGCGTAGCCCTCTGCTCGATCTGCCCGGCGCCGTCGCCGCCGACGGTCCTGACGCCGACGTCGCCGCCCACTACGGCGACCTGTTCGCCGAGCAGCGCGTCCTGGTCAAGGGTGAGGCGGTCGTGGACCGCAGCAACCGCGAGGTGATCCGCGTCGCGGGGGCCGACCGGCTGAAATGGCTCAACGACCTGACCTCCCAGAAACTCGACACCCTGGCCCCCGGCGAATGGACGCAGACGCTCCTGCTCGACGCGCAGGGCCGGCTGGAGCACCACCTGACGATGGTGGACGACGGCACGGCGGTGCTGGCCCACGTCGAGCCGGGCACCTCGGCGACGCTGATCGACTATCTCGACCGGATGCGGTTCATGCTCCGCGTGGAGGTGTCCCTGGCCGAGGACCTGGCGGTGCTGTCCTCGGCGACGGAGGACTTCCTGGTGCCGCGGGCCGAGCTGCCCGACCACCTGGGCAGGCCGCTGGCCGGGTTGTGGGCCTACGAGGCGCTGCGGATCGAGGAGCACCGGCCCCGGGCCGGCTTCGACACCGACCACAAGACGATCCCCCACGAGGTCGGCTGGATCGGCTCGGCCGTCCACCTCAACAAGGGCTGCTACCGAGGTCAGGAGACCGTCGCCAGGGTGCACAACGTGGGCCATCCGCCGCGCCGCCTGGTCTTCCTGCACCTGGACGGCAGTGTCGACACGCTGCCCCCGCACGGCGCACCGGTCATCTTCGAGAGCCAGGAGGTCGGCACCGTCGGATCCGCCGCCCGCCACTACGAGCTGGGGCCCATCGCCCTGGCCCTGGTCAAGCGGACCGTTCCGGTGGACGCGACGCTGCTGGCCGGGGGAGTCGCCGCCGCCCAGGAGGTCATCGTGCCGCCCGACGCGGGCCGCAACGTCACCATCGACCCGGCCCTGCGCCGCCGCATCCGCTGAGGGTCGGACGTCCTGGATGATCGGGCCGTCGTCCTGCGGTCAGACGTCCAGGACGAGGGTGATCGGGCCGTCGTTGACGAGGGAGACCTGCATGTCGGCGCCGAAACTGCCGGTCTGCACGTGCGCGCCGAGCCCGCGCAACTCCTCGATCACGGCGTCCACCAGGGGCTCGGCGACGGGGCCCGGAGCGGCGGCCTGCCAGGTGGGACGCCTGCCCTTGCGCGCGTCGCCGTACAGGGTGAACTGGCTGATCACCAGGAGCGGCGCCGAGACGTCGGAGCAGGACTTCTCGCCGTGCAGGATGCGCAGCCCCCACAATTTGGCGGCGAGCCGGGCCGCTTCCGCGCGCGTGTCGGCGTGAGTGACACCGACCAGCACGAGCAGGCCGGGCTCGTCGATCACGCCGATGACCTGCCCGTCGACCGTCACGGACGCTGAGCTCACTCGCTGTACCACTGCTCGCATGGGATCCCATTCTGGCGCAGATGCGGTGCTCCGTAGACTCTGCGCGAAAGGGGTGGCAGATGTCGCTGGTTGTGGAGGTCGTCAGGTCCGGGTTCGTGGAGTCCAGGCACCAGGCCCGGATGCTGACCTTGGACGCGGCCGGCCGTCCTGTCGAGGCGCACGGCGCGGTGCACGTGCCGGCCTCGCCGCGTTCGTCGATGAAGCCGCTGCAGGCGCTCGGCATGCTCCGCGCCGGGCTGGGCCTGAGCGGCGAGCTGCTCGCCCTGGCCTGCGCCTCCCACGCGGGCGAGCCCTATCACGTCGAGGGCGTCAGGAAGATCCTCGCGGGGGCCGGGCTGGATGAGTCGGCGCTGCGGTGCCCGGAGGACTACCCCGAGGACAGAGCGGTCACCGACCGGGGCCGCGTCTACATGAACTGCTCCGGCAAGCACGCCGCGATGCTGGCCACCTGCGTACAGAACGACTGGCCGCTGGCGACCTACCTGGAGCCGCCGCATCCGCTGCAGCGGGCGATCCGCGCCACCGTGGAGGAGTTGACGGGCGAGCGGATGGTGGCCTCCGGCGTGGACGGGTGCGGGGCACCGCTGTTCTTCGTCTCGATGCTGGGCGTGGCCAGAGCCTTCGCCGCACTCGCATTGAGCACAGAAGCGGGCACAGACGACGGTGCGGGCGAACGCACCGAGCACGACGTCGGGGGCCGTGCTCAGGGCCGTGCAGAGGGCCGTGGAGAGGATGGCGCTGAGGGCCGTGCTGAGGGCCGCGACGAGGGTGGTGCTGAGGGCGGCGAAGGAAGGCGCGCTGGGGGTCGCACAGGAGGGCGCGCTGAGGGCGGCACTGACGAGGGCACCCAGGTCGACCCTGTGAGCACTGTGAGCACTGCGGGCAGGCGGCCGCGGGTGGTCTTCGACGCCATGCGGGCTCATCCCGACTGGACGTCCGGCACCCACCGGCCCGAGGCGGCGCTCATGCGTGCCCTGCCCGGCCTGGTGGTCAAGGCCGGGGCGGAGGGCTTTCAAGCCTTCGTGTTCGAGGACGGGCGCGCGGGCGTCATCAAGGTCGAGGACGGCGCCGGACGCGGGCGCACCCCGCTCACTGTGGCGGCGCTGCGCACGCTCGGGCTCACCTCGCCCGAACTGGACGCGCTGGCCACGCAGCCCGTACTGGGCGGTGGCCGCCCAGTCGGCGAGCTCCGGGTCCGTTAGAGCGGTTGCCGCCAAGTCGGCGAGCTCCGCGTCCGTTAGAGCGGCCCCTGCAGACGGCTCCGGCGGCGCTGCGCGCCTGTACGAGGTGCGCGTCCGCTAGTCTCCGCGCGTCCGTTAGCGGTCCCTGGCAGCGGCCCCGGCGGCGCTGCGCGCCTGCGTTCGCTAGCCCCTGCGCGTCCGCTGGCCCTGCGTTCGCTAGCCCCTGCGTTGCGCTGGCCTGCGTGTCCCCTGGTCCTCGCGCGTCCGTCTAGAGCTACGTGCCTGTTGGAGATGCGCGTCTGTAAATCCCGCGCATCCGCTAGGGCTGCGTGTCCGTTAGAGTCGCGTTCCGTCGAAGTTGTGCATCCGTCGAAGTTGCGTCTCCGTTGGAGCTGCGTCTCCGCCACTAGAGGGTGCGGAACTGGCGGGTGGCCGAGATCGCGCCCGAGGTCGTCGTGGTGAACGTGCGCATCGAACCGGCGAACTTCGACAGGTCCCACTCGGCCGGCCCGTGATACCAGTAGAGGTTGTCCGAGGGTGAGCCGTTGCCGGTGACCGAGGCGACGACGCGCGACCAGTGCTCCACCCCGTCGAAGATCACGGCGTACGGCAGATAACGGGAGAACAGCTCCACCCGCTGTTTCTCCGGCACGTCACCCAGGTCACCCGAGAAGAGGAATTCGCGGAACCCCAGGGTGTGCGCCAGCGCCGCCGAGCCCTTGGCGGTCTTGGCCGGCATGTACTGCCCGCCCACGGACAGCGCCCCGCCCGCGATGATCAGCGCCAGCCCGATCAGGCCGTAGGTCGTCAACCAGGCCAGCGCGGCCGTGGCGAGAACACCCACGACCATGACGACCGCGCCGATCGTGGTCCAGCGGGTGCGCTCGGCGTCGGGGCGGCGGGCGAACCAGCCCTGCGAGACCACGTCGGCGTACAGCGCGTCGCGGACCTTGCCCAGATGGGCGGCGAACGAGCCGGACAGATGCGACAGCAGCACCGCGTCCCGCGCGTCGAAGATCGCGTCGTACAGGGCCCGCTCGTAGGGGAGCAGCGCGGCCACGGGCGCGTGGGGCTGCTTGACCAGCATCCAGTCCGGGGCGTCGTACGTCTGCCGCTGCTGCTCGTCGATGCGGAGGTAGCCGCGTACGGCGAGGTCAACGATCGTGGCCGTCACGTCGACCACGTCGGCCTGCTCGTCGACCAGGGTGCCGATCTGGCCGGGCCGCACCCCGTCGGGCGGGGAGAAGTGGCCGTCCCGCACCGGGTCGACCGCGCCCCTCTCATGGTCGACGATCCGGGCGTCCCGGCCGCGCGTCCAGTACAGCGCGGCCAGGCCGCCGAGGAGCAGCACCAGCAGGGCGGCCAGCGCGCCGCCGGTGACCGGGCTGAGGGCGAAGGCGGCGGCCAGCGAGAAACGCCTGTCGATGATCGGCTGCCCGCCGCTGGCGCCCCGCGGGAAGCCGACGACCACGGTGAGCGCCTGGCCGGGAGCGAGGCCCGCCTGCTCGAAGTCGGCCCGGGTCGCGGAGTGGTCCATGGAGGCGGAGGTGCAGCCGATGGCCGAGGTCAGCTCACCGGCGAAGCACGACAGGCTCTGCACCTGGCCGGGACCGTTGATCTTGACTGTGGCCTTGGCGACGGCGGTGTTCCAGCCGTTGACCGCGAACCAGCGCAGCTCCTCCATGCCGCCCGTCGCGGTCACGGCGCCCTTGACGTCGTACTCGACGGTGGCCGGAGCCGTCACAGTCAGCACGTCGCCGGTGAGCTTGCCGCCCTTGACGCCGGAGATCTCGTACAGCCGGTCGCTGGTGTCGTCGTAGCGCGTCCTGGTCAGGAACGTCCGCTTGAGCTCTCCCTCGGCGCCGCTGATCTTCTCTACGACGTGCAGGGTGCCACCCTTGCCGAGGGTCATCGTCACCTCGTCGGTGATCCCTGCCGCCGCCATGGCGGGAGTGGCGGACGCAGAGGCCACCACCAGAGCGATGGCCCCCAGCGCAGCCAGCATGTGCCTGAAACCCGTCATGGCCGCACATGCTAGCGGTTCCCCCCGACAACCCCCGAAGATGGAGTCCACATGCGCCAGGAGGAACCGATGAGCAGCACTCCGCACGCGGAGGGACCGATCAGCGGGCCCGGCGCGGTCCAGGCGATCCGGTCGGGTGACGTGCCCGCGCTCCGGCGACTGCTGGCGTCCGACCCGGCGCTGGCCACCGCCCGCGTGGACGGATCTCGTACGCTCCTGCACGTGGCCACCGACTGGCCGGGCCACTTCCCGAACGTCGCCGAGACGATCGCCGCGCTCGTCGACGCGGGCGCCGACGTCAACGCCCCCTTCGGCGGCGACCAGCCCGAGCACCAGGAGCGCGGCGAGCACGACGAGCACGGAGAGCACGGCGAGTACGGCGAATCCGACGAACGAGGCGCTCGCGGCGGGCATGCCGAGACCCCGCTGCACTGGGCGGCGAGCAGCGACGACGTCGAGGCGCTGGACGCGCTCCTGGACGCGGGCGCCGACATCGAGGCGCGGGGTGCGGTCATCGCGGGCGGGACGGCGCTCGCGGACGCGGTGGCGTTCGCGCAGTGGGAGGCGGCCAGGCGGCTGGTGGCGCGGGGCGCGGCCGTCGAGCCTCGCCACGCCGCCGCCCTCGGCCTGCTGGACCAGGTCACGGTCTCCGGTCAGGACGAGGTCGACCTGGCCTTCTGGTACGCCTGCCACGGCGGCCGGCGTCAGGTGGCCGAGCATCTGCTGGCGCGGGGCGCCACCGTGGACTGGGTGCCGTCCTGGGAGCCGCTGACGCCCCTGGACGCGGCCGAGCGCCACGGCTTCACCGCCGTAGCCGCCTGGCTACGCAGCATGGGCGCGCACTCGTACCAGGACCTCTGAGCGGCGCGGCCGATCAGGGGGCGCTGAGCGGGCGCGCTCGAGTGGGGGCGCTGAGCGGGCGCGCTCAAGCAGGGAGCGCTGGCCGGGCGCGGTCGAGTAGGGGGCGCTGGGCGGGCGCGGTCAAGCAGGAGCGCTGAGCGGGCGCCGTCAGTCGGCGATGGCGATGCGGAGGCGGCGGAAGCCGCGGCCCTTGCTCTCCACCTTGGTCACCTTGACGCGGCCGATCTGCTTGGTGGAGGCGACGTGGGTGCCGCCGTCGGCCTGGGTGTCCAGGCCGTTGATGTCGACGATGCGGACCTCCTGCACCTCCGGCGGCACCAGGTTGGTGGCGGTGCGGATGATGTCGGGGATGGCGAACGCCTCCTCGCGCGGCAGGACGCGCACGTCGATGCGCCGGTCGGCGACGATCTCGGCGTTGCAGGCCGCCTCGACCGCCTCCTTGAAGCCCGCCGGCACCTCCGGCAGGTTGAAGTCCATCCTGGCGGTCATCGGCTCCATGTTGCCCCCGGTGACCAGGCAACCGTAGTCGCGGAAGACGACCCCGCAGAGCACGTGCAGGCCGGAGTGGGTGCGCATGAGGGCGGAGCGGCGCTCGTCGGCCACGGCTGCCCGCACGACCGTGCCGACCGGGGGCACCGGGTCGTCCTCTGCCGGGATCAGGTAGAGATCGTCGCCTTTGCGCACCCCGACGATGCGAGTTTCCACCCCTTGCCAGAGGAGAACTCCGTGATCCGCAGGCTGGCCGCCGCCCCCTGGATAGAATGCCGACCTGTTCACCACGATCCCCTCAGGGGTGGAGTCGAGGACGACGGCTTCGAAGTCGCGAAGGTTCTGGTCGGACAGCTCAAGCCGTTGCGTGCGCCCGTGGAGATCGCTGGTCATACCAGCAGCCTAGAGCTTTCGAGGTGGTACATGCGTGGTCTGATGCATCTCCCCTTCATCGCCCGGGCAGCCGCCTTAATGGCGATTTATGGCACTACGTCGGCCTGTAGTACGGCGGCGGCGGCACCCGAGATCGCACTCCGGACGCCCGTCCGGCAGGGCGCACCGGTGGTGATGTTCGTCGGGGACAGCTTCACCGTCGGATCGGGGCCGGTCCCTCGCTGGCACGCGTACGCGACCGAGGCCGCCCGCCTGCTCGGCTGGCAGCCGATCGTCGCGGGCGCGGGCGGCACCGGCTATCTCAGTGAAGGGCGCGTGGGACGTACGTTCCAGCAGTCGTTCGAGGCGGAGCTCGCCTGGCGGCCGGCGCCCGACGTGCTGGTGATCTCCGGTGGGCACAACGACTGCCGCTGGTCCTCGCCCAAGGTGCGGCGCGCGGCCACCACGCTCCTACAGGACGCCAGGGCCACCTGGCCACGGGCCGAGGTCGTCATGGTGGGCCCGATCTGGATGGGGCGAGCCCCGGCGAAGGCCTATCGCGTGCGTGACGTACTGGCCGAGGTGGCGGAGCGTCAGGCGGTGCCGTTCCTCGACCCGATGCGCGAGCGCTGGACCGCGGGCGGAAAGGCGGAGATGACGCTGCCCGACGGCGTCCATCCGACGCACGCCGGGCATGTCCGGCTGGGGACGTGGCTGGCCGGAGCCTTGAGCCGGCTACCTCACCAGGGTCCGTAGGGCCCCTGGTTGCCGCCGCGCCCGCCCATGCCCTTCACCGCGGGCTTGACGTCCACGATGTAGACGGTGGCGGCGATGACGGCGATGATGGAGAAGATCCCCAGGCCGATGCCGAGGAATGCGGCCCCTCCGATGACGAGGAAACTCGTCAGATAGCCATAGGCGCCCGCCGCCGAGAACAGCGTCGCCAGGATCAAGATGATCAGCCAGATGTTCTTCTGCAGCTTCCCCGCCGACACGAACGCGTCGTTCGACACGCGTACCGCATGCGCCAGCGCATACGCCGCCATGCCGAAAATGATCACGGAGAGCACGAGGAAGAGAAAGTTGAAGACGAGATTGATGATTTCCATATAAAGGCTCCGCCCGATGCCGCGATGAGTCGGCCCCAGCCTAATAGGCGCCCCCGGCGCACGGGAGCCACAAAACGAAGGCCCGGCTTTCGTGCGAGCCGGGCCTTCGGTCAGGTCAGGCCTGGGCCTTGGTGGTGCGGGTCTTCTTGACAGGGGCGGCGACGGGCGGCTCGGCGGCCTCCGACAGCTCCTCCAGCTCCAGGGCGGCCTCGCCGGTCGTCTTGCTGACGACCTTGCGGCCCCTGCTGGCGAAGTCCTCGTAGGCCTCCACCGCGCGGTGGGTGAGCACGTCGGCGTACTCGCGCGCCTTCTCCGGGAGCTCCTTGGCGATGCCCTCGGCCTTGTCGGCGTAGGTGCGGGCCCGGACCGGCAGGTCCTTGGCCAGCTCGACACGACGCGACTGCAGCTTCTGCAGCTGGTCGGGCAGCTCGCGCAGCTTCTCGACGGCGAAGTCACCGACGCCGGCGACCGCGTAGAAAGGCTTGGAATCGGTGAGCTTCTTGACCTCGGTGGCCAGAGTCATGGGTTAACCTTCCTTGGTTTCCTGGTTGACGGCGCCGTTGTCCGTGCTCGCCGCATAGGGCTCAAGTGCGGCGAGCAATTCCGGTGGCAGCGGCCGCTCGTCGTCCGTTTCGGAGTCGCGCTGGGGATGGGCATTCTGGGAGGTCTGCTCATCCCCGGCGAGATGCTCCTTGCGGAACGATTCGTAGATATCGATCAGCACCTGACGTTGCCGCTCGGTCAGCGACGTGTCGGCCCTGATCGTGGCGATCACGTCGCTGGGCGGCTCGCGGTCCTCGATGAGGCCGGCCTGCACGTAGAGCGCCTGCGAGGAGATGCGCAGACCCTTGGCGATCTGGTTGAGGATCTCCGCGCTCGGCTTGCGCAGCCCGCGCTCGATCTGGCTGAGGTAGGGGTTGGAGACCCCCGCCGCGGCCGAGAGCTGGCGAAGCGAGATCTTCGCCTGCTGCCGCTGCTCACGGATGTACTCGCCGATCGAGCCGACCTTCGGTAGTGCCATGCCTCCAGTGTGCCTCGCCGTGCTTGCAAATGCAAACACAGTGGTAGCAGGAGCAAGCGCTAGAGCTGGATGACCCAGAGGAAGGGGGTGGAGGTGACCAGGCCCACAGACAGGGCGAGCACCCCGTAACGCAGGCTCACGGGCAGCTCGGGGCCCGGCTTGAGCAGCCGGTCCACCCTGGCCATGACGTGGTGCGCGTGCACGCCCAGCATCCCGCTGGGCGTCGGCATCGCGCCCGCGGTGCCGAACCTGAGCAGCGCGGTGGCCAGGCGGCGCGGCGAGCAGTAGCGGCGGGCCCGGTCGTCGGCCGCCATCTCCACCAGCAGCTCGACCTGCTCCTGCGCCTCGCGGACCACCTTCGCCCAGGGCAGCGCCCTGCGCAGCGCGGTGAACGGCAGCAGCACCAGATCGTGCCGCTCGCGTACGTGCGCGGCCTCGTGCGCGAGCACGGCGGTCAGCTCGTCCTGGGACAGCAGCTTGAGCGCGCCCTCGCTGACCACCACCTGGGAGCGCAGCCCCGGCACGCAGTAGGCGGCGGCGCTCGGGTGGTCGAGCACCCGCACACCTGGCACACCCGGATCGTCACGGGAGATCAGCGCCAGCAGCACGCGGTGCCGCCGCCGGGCGCGCAGCGCCTGCACCCCGGCCGAGATGAGCACCACGACGAGCACGGTCAGTGCGGTGAGCCCGGCGATCATCGCCAGGACGTGCAGCGGGTCCCACGCCACACTCGGCGCCTGGCCGTCGGCGAAGGCGAGCAGGCCGGACAGCACGCCGATCTCGTAGGGCTGCACGCCGAAGGCGAGCATGGAGCCGGTGGTGGCCAGGCCCCAGGCGACGCCGAGTGACTGCCAGAGGATGATGGCGGTCCGTGGCGCGCGGGAGGTCCAGCGGGCGGTGGTGAGACGCCAGGAGCCGATCGCGCACGCCGTGGCGAGCGCGGCCAGCACCACTGCCGTGATCACTCTTCCTCCAGCTCCGTAAGGACTCTGCGCAGGACGTCCGCCTCGGGCCCAGAGACGGCCTGGGCGAAGCGGGTCAGGGCGGCGGACCGGTCACCGGTCATGCCCAGTGCCTCAAGCATAAGCTCAGCGACATAGCTGTCACGGCTTTCGGCGGGCTCGTAGCGCCAGGCGCGCCCGTCACGGGTGCGGTGCAGGAAGCCCTTGCGGGTGAGACGGTCGAGCACGGTCATGACCGTCGTCGGGGCCAGGTCGCGGTCGGCGATGAGCCTGCCGACCTCGCGGGCGGTCAGTGGGTTGTTCTCCGCCCACAGGATGTCCATGATGCTGCGTTCAAGCTCCCCAAGACCCTTCACACTCTTCAGCGTAGTACTACGACGTGTCGAGCAGCCATCCGGGATGCTGAAGAGATGCACATCACGCTGGTTCTGGGCGACATCACCGAGCAGCAGGTCGACGCCGTGGTGAACGCCGCCAACTCCTCCCTCATGGGTGGTGGCGGGGTCGACGGCGCCATCCACCGCCGTGGCGGCCCGGAGATCCTCCAGGAGTGCAGGAAGCTGCGCGCCTCGCAGTACGGCAAGGGCCTGCCGACCGGCCAGGCGGTCGCCACGACGGCGGGCAGGCTGCCGGCGCGCTGGGTCATCCACACCGTCGGACCGGTTCACTCCGCGACGGAGGACAGGTCAGACCTGCTCGCCTCCTGCTACCGCGAGTCGCTGCGGGTGGCGAGCTCGCTGGGGGCGGCGACGGTGGCCTTCCCGGCGATCTCCACCGGCATCTACGGCTGGCCGCTCGACGACGGCGCGCGCGTCGCGATCCGCACGGTGCGCGCCGCCGAAGCGCCCGTGGAGGAGGTGCGTTTCGTCCTGTTCGACAAGGCAGCGTACGCCGCGTTCGAGGCCGCGCTCTGACCCTCAGGCGTCCGGTACGACGACTGCGGGCCTTCGGTACGACGACCTCAGGTGTCCGGGGCGACGGCGGCCCAGGGGAGCGTCACCTCGCCCAGCCGCCAGCGGCGCCGGCCGCCGAGCGGTGGCCGGCGCGCGATGGGCCAGGACCCGGCCAGCGCGCCGACCGCGGCGAGCCAGCGCTGACGCAGCCCGTGCGCCCCGTACGGCGCGCAGACGGCCCAGGCGTGGTCGAAGTCGCGCAGGAAGGCGTGGATCGGCTCCCCGCGCACGTTGCGGTGGATGAGCGTCTTGGGCAGCCGGTCGGCCAGGTCCGACGGCCGGTCGAAGGCGTCGAAGCGGGCCGAGAAGGTCAGCGTGCGCGGCCCGTCGCGGTCCAGGCACACCCACACCGCCCGGTGTCCCGTCTCCGAGCAGGTGCCCTCCACCAGCAGGCCGCCCGGGGCGAGCCGGGCCCGCAGGAGGTCCCAGTAACGCCACGCCTCGGCCTCGCCGTACTGCCTGAGGACGTTGAAGGCGCGCACCAGCGCCGGCGGCCGCGCGACCGGGAGCTCGAACCCGCCGAGCCTGAAGCTCAGCCCCTCCCGCTCGTACGGCCTGGCCAGCGCGACCCGGACCGGGTCGATCTCGACGCCGACGACCTCGACGCCGGGCACGACGACGCGCAGCCGGGTGAACAGCTCCAGCGTGGTGGCGTGCGAGGCGCCGTAGCCCAGGTCCACCACCAGCGGGCGGTGGGCGGCGCGCAGCGCGGGGCCGTGCGCGGCGGCGACCCACCGGTCCGCGCGCCGCAGCCGGTTGTGGCCGGTCGTGCCCCGGGTGATCGCCCCGACGGGCTTAGCCACTGACGCGGTGCACCTTGTGCTGGGCGGCCTGGGCGCGGGGGCGCAGGACCATGCGGTCGACGTTGAAGTGCGCGGGCCTGGTGACGCACCAGGCGATGGCGTCGGCCACGTCGTCGGAGGTCAGCGGATCGGGGACGCCCTCGTAGACCTTCGCGGCGGCAGACTCGTCGCCGCGGAAGCGGGTGACGGCGAAGCCCTCGCTGCGCACCATGCCCGGCGCGATCTCGACGACGCGCACGGGCTGCCCGACCAGCTCCAGCCGGAGGGTCTCGGCCATCGAGCTCTGCGCGTGCTTGGCGGCGCAGTAGCCGCCGCCGCCCTCGTAGGAGACCAGGCCGGCGGTGGAGGTCAGCATCACCAGCACGCCGTCGCCGGACTCGACGAGCCGGGGCAGCAGGGCCTGGGTCACGCGCAGGGTGCCGAGCACGTTGGTGTCGTACATCGCCTGCCAGTCGTCCAGCAGGCCGTCCGCGACGGACTCCGTGCCGAGCGCGCCGCCCGCGTTGTTGACCAGGACGTCACACCGCTCCAGCGAGGCCGCCAGCGCCTCGACGGAGTCCTGGGAAGTGACGTCGAGCGTGACGGGCCTGATCCCGGGCACCTCGGCGGCCAGCTTGTCGAGCCGCTCGCGGCGCCTGGCGCCCGCCACCACGTCGTAGCCCTCGGCGGCCAGCCGTCGCGCCGTCGCCTCGCCGATCCCGCTGCTCGCGCCCGTGACCACAGCAGTTCTCTTCATGCGCCATATCCTGCCAGGCCCTCCCGGAAGGCCACCCGCCGCGACCTCAACCGGGGTCCTCCCAGAAGCCACCCCCTGTGATCTATGGGAGGGAATGCCGGGAAGATCTCCATGGTTGTACTTCGTTCGGGAGGTGATGTCGGGTGAGGCGACGACGGGTCAACCGGGTCGCGACCATCAGCATGCACACGTCACCACTGGAACAGCCCGGGACGGGCGACGCCGGTGGCATGAACGTGTACATCGTTGAGTCGGCCAGACGGCTAGCGCAGCTGGGTGTGGAGGTGGAGATCTTCACCAGGGCCACGGCCAGGGACCTGCCACCGGTCGCCGAACTGGAGCCGGGAGTCGTGGTCCGCCACCTGACCGCGGGACCGTACGAGGAGATGGACCGGGCCGACCTGCCCGGCCAGCTGTGCGCGTTCCTGTCGGAGGTGCTGCGCACCGAGGCCATGTACGAGCCGGGCCGCTACGACGTCATCCACTCGCACTACTGGCTGTCCGGCCAGGTCGGCTGGCTCGCCAAGGAGCGCTGGGGCGTGCCGCTGGTGCACACCATGCACACCATGGCCAAGGTCAAGAACCGGTTGCTGGCCGCCGGCGACAGGCCCGAGCCGCAGGCCCGCGTGGTGGGCGAGGAGCAGGTCGTGGAGATCGCCGACCGGCTCGTGGCCAACACCCGCGACGAGGCGCGCGAGCTCATCGAGCTGTACGGCGCGTCCGAGCAGCGGGTCGCCGTGGTCAACCCCGGTGTCAATCTCACCGTCTTCCAGCCCGCTTCACAGGACGAGGCCCGGCGCAGGCTCGGCGTCCCCCGGGACGCGCACATGCTGCTGTTCGTGGGCCGGATCCAGCCGCTGAAGGCCCCCGACGTGCTGCTGCGCGCCGCCTCCCGGATGCTGATCGACGACCCCTCGCTCCGCGGCCGCCTGGTGGTCGCCTGCGTGGGCGGCCCCTCGGGCAACGGTCTGGCCAGGCCCTCGCTCCTCACCGAACTGGCCGCCGAACTCGGCATCGCCGACGTGGTCCGGCTGGTCCCGCCCGCTCCGCAGCACGAGCTCGCCGACTGGTACCGCGCGGCCGACGTGACCGTGGTGCCCTCGCACAGCGAGTCGTTCGGCCTGGTCGCCTTAGAGTCACAGGCCTGCGGCACGCCGGTCGCGGCCGCCGCCGTGGGCGGGCTGCGCACGGCGGTCCGCGACGGCGTGTCCGGCCGGCTCGTGGACGGCCACGACCCGCACGACTGGGCCAGGGCGCTGAGCCGCTTCGTGACCGAGCCCCGCTGGCGCGACACCCTGTCGGCCGGCGCCCGCGAGCACGCCGCCGCCTTCGGCTGGCAGGCCACCTCCTCCCGGCTCATGGAGGTCTACGCCGAGGCCGTCGCCAACCTGCACCGGCAGCCCGTGGCGATCAACTCATAGGCTGTACGGCATGCGCGCCGTCGTCGAAGCCGCGCTCACCGCCGCGGACGTCACCTTTGACGAGCCGCGGCCGGGGGCGTTCCTGGTCAAGCTGCCCGGGCAGCACAAGCTCGCCACCATGGTCTGGCTGATCGTCGGTGAGCGGGCGCTGCACGTGGAGGCGTTCTTCTGCCGTCAGCCGGACGAGAACCACGCCGAGTTCTACCGGTGGCTGCTCGGCAAGAACGGCGGCATGTACGGCGTCCACTTCTCCCTCGACCCGGTCGGCGACGTCTACCTCGTCGGCCGGACCCCGCTGGCGGCGGTCTCCGAGGAGGAGATCGACCGGCTGCTCGGCTGCGTGCTCACCTACGCCGACGACTGGTTCGACCGGGCGCTGGAGCTGGGCTTCGCCTCGTCCATCAGGCGCGAGTGGGAGTGGCGGGCCAAGCGCGGCGAGTCGCTGGCCAACCTGCGGGCGTTCGCCCGCTTCGCCGATCCCGAGCGTGGCTAAGATCTTTGGCTGTGACCGAACCCGGCAACTTAGAGCCCCAGGGACACGCGGAGCCGAACGTCGCGCGGATGTACGACCACCTGCTCGGCGGCACGGACAACTCCGCCATCGACCGCGAGGCGGCCGACCGCGTCCTGGAGATCCTGCCCGGCATCCTCACCGGAGCCCGCGAGAACCGGGCCTTCCTCGGCCGAGCCGTACGCTTTCTCGTCCGTGACGGCGTCCGCCAGTTCATCGACATCGGCGCCGGACTGCCCACCCGGCGATGCGTCCACGAGGTGGCCGCCGAGGAGGCCGCCGGCTGCCGCACCGTCTACGTGGACAACGACCCGGAGGTCGTCTCGTACGCCCGTGCGCTGCTCCACGGCACCCCCGGCGTCCGGTTCCTGCACGGTGACCTGCACGCCCCCAAGGAGATCCTCGGTCACCCCGGCGTCCAGGAGCACCTCGACCTCGACCAGCCCGTCGCGGTCCTGCTGCTGACCGTCGTGCACGTCGTCGCCGACCCGCGGCCGATCATCTCCGACCTCATGGCGTCGCTCGCGCCGGGCAGTCATCTCGTGCTGTCCCACATGTCGGGCTCCCACATGTCGGGCGGGGTCCAGCCCGCCGTGGACGAGATCTACCAGGGCGCCCCGGCCCGGCCGGCCCAGATCGCCGACTTCTTCGACGGTCTCGAACTGCTGCCGCCCGGCGTGGTCAACCTGGCCGAGTGGCGTCCCGAATCCCCCCAGCTAGTCCGCGCGGCCGGGGCGGCGCCGTACATTCTCTGCGGGGTCGCCCGCAAACCGTAGGATTGGCCGCATGGCGACTTTGGTGCTGCTGCGGCACGGCGAGAGTGATTGGAACGCGAAGGGCTTGTTCACCGGGTGGGTGGACGTCAGCCTGTCGGCCAAGGGCGAGGACGAGGCCCGCCGGGGCGGCAGACTGATGACCGAGGCAGGCGTCCACCCGGACGTCGTGCACACCAGCCTGCTGACCAGGGCCATCCAGACGGCCGAGCTCGCGCTCGGCGAGGCCGACCTGCGCTGGCTGCCGGTCAAGCGCAGCTGGCGGCTCAACGAGCGCCACTACGGCGCGCTCCAGGGCAAGAACAAGGCGCAGACGCGTGAGGAGTTCGGCGAGGAGCAGTTCATGCTGTGGCGGCGCTCCTACGACGTGCCGCCGCCGCCGATCGAGGACGGCGCCGAATACTCCCAGGCCGGTGACCGGCGCTACGCCCTGCTGCCCTCCGAGCTGATGCCCCGCACGGAGTGCCTCAAGGACGTCGTCGACCGCATGCTCCCCTACTGGTACGACTCGATCGTCCCCGACCTCGCGGCCGGCCGCACGGTTCTGGTGGCCGCGCACGGCAACTCGCTGCGCGCCCTGGTCAAGCACCTCGACGGCGTCAGCGACGAGGAGATCGCGCACCTCAACATTCCCACCGGCATCCCGCTGCGCTACGAGCTGGACGCCGACTTCCACCCGCTGCGGCCCGGCGGCGAGTATCTCGACCCGGAGGCGGCCAAGGCGGCCATCGAGGCCGTCGCCAACCAGGGACGGTAGGGCGCCGGCGCGAAGGGGGCGGTCAGCGCCCCCTTCGCGGCCGTCAGACGGTCCGGGTGCCCGTCACCAGATAGACGACGGACGTGGCCACGCGCACCGCGTGGTCCGCGTAGCGCTCGTAGTAGCGCCCGATCAGCGTGATGTCGATGGCGGGCTCGACGCCGTGCGCCCAGTCCTTGGACAGGATGATCTTGAACAGCCGCCGGTGCAGCCGGTCCATCGCGTCGTCGTCCTGCTCCAGCTCCATGGCCGAGTCCACGTCGCGGGAGGCGACGCAGCTGCCGGCCTTGGTGACCAGGTTCTCGGCGATCTGGCCCATCTCCAGGATCGTGGAGCGGATCTCCGCCGGGATGGCCGAGTCGGGATGACGCAGGCGGGCCACCTTGGCCACGTGCACCGCGAGATCGCCCATGCGCTCCAGGTCGGTGCCCATGCGCAGCGCGGTGATCACCCGGCGCAGGTCCATCGCCACCGGCTGCTGCCGGGCCATCAGGTCGAAGATGGACGTCTCGATCTCCTCGAAGAGCGCGTTGACCTCCCCGTCGCGGGAGATGACGCTCTCCGCCAGCTGCAGGTCGGCGTCCAGCAGTGCGATGGTCGCCCGGGAAATGGCCGAGCGGACGAGCCTGGTCATCTCGACCAGCTTGTCCGTGAGAGCGTCTAGTTCTTCGTGGTAGGCGTCGCGCATGCCGTCACCGTATGCGGCGATCGATGAACGAACTCCGACGCGGAGGTGAACTTTCCGGGAAAGGCGGGTTCGTCCCCAGGTGAGGGGGCTGTCCGCAGGCCGGCGACGCCTACCATCGTAAGCATGAGTGAGATGGCCATGAGCTTCGCGGCCCTGGCCGGCTTCGTGGTGGGGGCTCTCGCGGTGCTGTTCTACCGCAATCAGATCGAGGCTCCCAGCAGCAAGTCAGGCGAGAGCGCCGAGACCGAGGCCGGGGCACTGCCGCAGGGCATCGCGTCCGTGCTGGCCGTGCTGCCGTCGTCCGCGGTCGTGCTGGACGCGCAGGACCACGTGCTCCGCGCCAGCTCGGCCGCGCGCGCGTTCGGGCTGGTCAAAGGCGATCGGCTGATGGCCGCGGAGCTGCTCGCGCTCGCGAGGCAGGTACGCCGCGACGGCGAGATCCGTGAGACGGAGATCGACGTCGCAGCCCACAAGTTCGGACACGAGAACACCAACTTCGCGGTCCGTGTCGCCCCGCTCGGCTCCTACGGCCAGGTGCTCGTGCTGGCCGAGGACCAGACCGAGCGGCGCAGGGTCGAGGCCGTGCGCCGCGACTTCGTGGCGAACGTCAGCCACGAGCTCAAGACCCCGGTCGGCGCGCTGAGCCTGCTGGCCGAGACCGTCCAGGACGCCGCCGACGACCCCGAGGCCGTCACCCGCTTCGCCGGGCGCATGCAGCACGAGGCGGCCCGGCTCACCTATCTGATGCAGGACCTCATCACCCTGAGCAGGATCCAGGGCGCCGAGGAGATCCCCACCCCCGAGCAGGTCTCCATCGACGAGGCCGTCCAGGTCGCCATCGACTACTGCAAGACCAGGGCCGGCGCCAAGGACATCACACTCGTCACCGGCGGGACGGAGGGGCTGCGCATCTGGGGCGACGACGAGTTGCTGATCACCGCGCTGCGCAACCTCATCGACAACGCCATCGCCTACAGCCCCGAGCACACCCGCGTCGTGATAAGCGCCAGACCGGCGGGGGACAGCGTCGAGGTCAGCGTCAGCGACCAGGGGATCGGCATCCCCGAGGAATCGCAGGAACGCATCTTCGAGCGCTTCTTCCGCGTCGACGCCGCCCGCTCACGCGCCACCGGCGGCACCGGGCTCGGCCTGGCCATCGTCAAGCACGTCGCCGCCGCCCACGCGGGCGACGTGACGGTGTGGAGCAAAGAAGGCTCCGGCTCGACTTTCACTCTCCGACTGCCCGCCTTCGGCGGGACGGCCCTGGCCGCACCACCCTCGATTCCCCTGGAGGTCGCTCCGTGACCCGAGTCCTGGTCGTGGAGGACGAGGAGTCCTTCTCCGACGCCCTGTCCTACATGTTGCGCAAGGAGGGCTTCGAGGTCTCGATCGCGGCGACCGGCCCCGACGCGCTCGACGCCTTCGACCGCAGCGGCGCCGACCTGGTGCTGCTCGACCTGATGCTGCCCGGCCTGTCCGGCACCGAGGTGTGCCGCTCACTGCGGCAGCGCTCCAAGGTCCCGGTGATCATGCTGACCGCCAAGGACAGCGAGATCGACAAGGTCGTGGGCCTGGAGCTGGGCGCCGACGACTACGTGACCAAGCCGTTCTCCTCACGCGAGCTGGTGGCCCGGATCCGCGCGGTGCTCCGCCGCCAGGGTGACGTGGTGGAGGAGCTGGAGACGGCGGTGCTCGCCGTCGGCCCGGTCCGCATGGACGTCGACCGGCACGTCGTGGCGGTCCGCGGCGAGCAGGTGCAGCTGCCGCTCAAGGAGTTCGAGCTGCTGGAGGTGCTGCTGCGCAACGCCGGCCGGGTGCTGACCCGCGGCCAGCTCATCGACCGCGTCTGGGGCGCCGACTACGTCGGTGACACCAAGACCCTCGACGTGCACGTCAAGCGGCTGCGCGCCAAGATCGAGGCCGACCCGTCCAACCCGCGCTGCATCCTGACCGTGCGCGGCCTCGGCTACAAGTTCGACGCCACCGAGGAGTCCGCCTGAGAGAACCCTTGTTCAGATACGGAGCCCGTACCTGAACAAGGGTTTTCGCGTGCGCCGAGCGCGGCCAGTGAGCCGGTCGGTGGGCCGGTCGGTGGCCGCGGTCAGTGGGCCTCTTCCTCGGCCGGCGTCGGCGTGGCCGAGGGGGTGGGGGCCGGCACGGCGCCGGGGACCGCGGGGTAGGCGGCGAACTCACGGCTGCGCGTCACCACGGGGACGTCCATGGACACGGTGCCGGCGTTGGCGAACTGGAGGTCCAGGCGGATGCTCTCGCCGCCTCTGAGGCCCTTGGAGAGGCCTTCCAGCATGATCTGGGGGGCCGGCTTGCCGGTGTTGACGAGCTGGTTGATCGGCAGCTGGATGGGCGCGGTGAGCTTGGCCTGGGCCACGGTGCCGGCGCTGACCGCCGTCAGAGTGTCCGGGGCGGTCCCGGAGTTGAGAATGTTCAGGTAAAGGGGGACGGAGCCGCGCCAAGGGATCTGCCCGCCCGAGTCAGGGCCGAGGATGAACGCCTGCGGGACGAAGATGCTCTGCTTGCCGTAGGCGCCCTGCTCGATGAGGGCCGCGCCCTCGACCGGCGCGTACGGCGTGTTGGTGTTGGCGTCGAATCCGACAGAACAGCCGGCCACTACAGGGGCTGCCAGGAACGCGGCGGCGGCGACAATCCAGCGACGGCTGGTCACGACGGGTTCTCCTAGGGTCTCGCGCATGCGGGATGGGCAGCGCCTACCATATCGACCTGATTCCAAGGTCATATCCGCACCCCCGCAGGTCATTAGCTATGTGTGGATATGCGATTCATAGAGTTGACCGCTTGTCAACCCCCAATATGCGCCTTTGACCTGCAGTTATGATGATTTCACTGTTCCGGGAGGCTGTGGACGCGTGGTACTCTGGAGTACAGCGGAAGGGGTACTTGTCACATGACTTTCCAGGTCGGCGACACTGTCGTCTACCCCCACCATGGGGCTGCTCGGATCGAAGCAATCACCAAGCGATCCATCAAGGGTGAGGAAAAGACCTACCTGGTGCTCAAGGTCGACAAGGGCGACCTTACCGTCCAGGTGCCAGCCGAAAACGCAGAACTCGTCGGTGTGCGCGATGTAGTTGGTCAGGAAGGCCTCGAGAGGGTTTTCGACGTCCTGCGAATGCCGCACACGGAAGAGCCGACCAACTGGTCTCGTCGTTACAAGGCCAATCTGGAGAAGCTCGCCTCCGGCGATGTGAACAAGGTCGCTGAAGTCGTTCGCGACCTGTGGCGGAGGGACCGCGAGCGCGGCCTGTCCGCTGGGGAGAAGCGCATGCTCGCCAAGGCTCGCCAGATTCTGGTCAGCGAGCTGGCACTTGCGGAGAAGACCAATGAGGACAAGGCGGAAGCCCTGCTCGACGAGGTTCTCAACTCCTGAATACGAAGCTTCCACGGGTGGGCGTCGGTGTCGACGTCCACCCGTTCTCATCTGGCCGGCAGCTCCACCTCGCCGGCCTGCACTGGCCCGGCGAGACCGGGCTGGCCGGACACTCCGACGGCGACGCCGCCGCGCACGCGGCCTGCGACGCCCTGCTGTCCGCCGCCGGTCTCGGCGACCTCGGCGGGCTGTTCGGCACCGCCGACCCACGCTGGGCGGGCGCGTCCGGGATCGCCCTGCTGGAGGAGACCGCCCGCAAGGTACGCGAGGCGGGCTTCGAGATCGGCAACGTGGCCGTCCAGGTGATCGGTAACCGCCCCAAACTGGCTCCCCGGCGCCAGGAGGCCGAGAAGGCGCTCAGCGCGGCTCTGGGGGCCCCTGTGAGCCTCAGCGCGACCACTACGGACGGGCTCGGGCTCACCGGTCGCGGCGAGGGCGTCGCCGCCGTCGCCACCGCCCTCGTGGTCAACCATTCGTAGGCGTCGGGCGTCTGTAGATGGGCGGACTCCGCGTACGGTCCGCACACCTTGGGCGGCGGCGGTCCGTCACTGGCGCGGTACGGATCGCCGTCTACCAGGGATAACCTGCGCTTTTGTCGGGTAGGTCCCTTCACGACATGTGACCGTCTCGGGGGGAGCTACCACATGATCGGCGCGATCGTTTCCGCAGTAGTCATCGGCGCCATCGTCGGCGCGCTGGCCCGGCTGATAGTGCCCGGCAGGCAGAACATGTCCATCGGCCTGACGCTGATCGTCGGCATCGTGGCCGCCCTGCTCGGCACCCTGCTGGCCCAGGCGTTCGGCTGGGCCGACACCAGAGGGATCGACTGGATCGAGCACATCCTCCAACTGGTGCTGGCCGTGATCGGTGTGTCGATCGTGGCGAAAATGGCCCAAGGGAAAACCGGCGGAACCGGCCGAACAACCACCTGACCTGCCCAAACAATATTCCCGCGCATAAAGGCCGGGGATCGGGTATCCACCACCCGTGAGGATGAACGGCTCACCCTCACGGGGAGGTTTGTGTCATGACAATCCAGTCCATCCTTGGCGCCATCCTGATCGGTGCCGTGATCGGCGCAATCGGTCGTCTGCTGCTTCCCGGCCGGCAGGCCATCGGCTGGATACTGACGATCGTCGTCGGCATCGTTGCCGCCCTGATCGGCACCGTGCTCGCTCAGGTACTCGGCGTCGAGACGACCCCCGGCATCGACTGGATCGAGCTGGTGATGCAGGTCGTGCTGGCGATCGTCGGTGTCGGCCTCGTCGCGGGGCTCCGACGTGGTAGCAGCGTCTGACGACGTGCCGGACCCCCATCGGCACGGCACCACACGCACCAGGGCCCGCTCGGCAAGGCCGAGCGGGCCTTCCGCGTCCTTCACCCATGGCGGATCCGTGTCGCTCTTCAGCTGGAGGGCGGGGGAGGTGCACGGGTCGCCTTGAGCGACTGGGGCAGTCTTCGGGCGTTTCGAGCGTTTCGGGCTTCTACGGCGCTTCGGGTGCTTCGGGTGGGAGTGGGGTGCTGCGCAGGCGGCCTGAGGGGGCGTCCTGGGCGGCTCTGGTGGGGCCGGAGTCCGGGAGGACCGGGTGCGGGGCCGTGTCCTCCATCGACTCGTCTCGTAACTCCGCTGCTCCGCCTGCCCTGGGGGAGTCGGTGACGCGGCGCTCGTGATCGTCCGCCGCTTCCGCGCCGTGGTGGGGGTCCGGGGCGCGGCCTTCCTGGGAGGCCGCCGAGTCCTCGGGGGTGGTCGGCGCATCGGCGCGGGAGGACGGCGTGTCGGTGATGACGGCGACCGGCTGGGTGTCGACGTCCTTCTCCGCAGCCCTGCTCTGGCGGGGGTGCACCAGCACGTCGGTCGGCTTGACGCGGTCACCCCAGCGAACCGGACGCCGCAAGCCGGGCTGCCGCTCGGCCTCGACCGCTGCCCCGCCATCGGGCGTGACGTCGACCTCGGACTCGGCCTCCCGCCCCTCGGCCTCCCGCCCCGTGAGTTTCCGCCCCTCCCGCTCTTCGGCTTCGTGCCCTTCGCGCTCCCGCCCGTCGGGCCCGTGTCCTTCGCGCTCCCGTCCGTCGGGCCCGTGGTTCTCGTGCTTCCACCCTTCGAGCCCGCGCCGCTCGTGCTCGGCGGGCTCTCGCCCAGCGGGCGTCGGCTCGGGCTCACGCTCAGGCTGGGGCTCTGGTTCGGGCTGGGGCACGGGGTCGAACCGGGGCGCCGGCTCGTGCTCCGGCTCCGGCTGGGGAACGTGCTGGGCGTCGGGCTTGGACGCCGGCTGTGGGGTGTCGTCTCGCTCGTGGCCGCGCGCCGCTCCCGAGCCGTCCGTAGGGTCGAGGTCCGGGTCTCGGGCGGGCTCAGGGGTCGCGTGCCAGCGGGTGACCTGCTCCGAGATGGGCGGGGTCTCCGGCGCGGCCGTCGGGCCGACGACCGGGGTCGCCTCCAGCGGGGTCGTCACCGGCCTCCTGGGCGGCGGCACGGCGTCGGACGGCGTGACGAGCGGCGGCGGGGTCTCGTGGTGCCCGCCGGGACGTGGCGCCGCCTCAGTGCGTACGCTTCCGTCGAACGGCACGATGTCGTGCGGATCCGTACCCTCATCGCCGGCCGGGGCGGGCTTGCGAGCCTGCACGTGCTTGATCAACAGCAACCACAGCCACAACGCGACGGCCAGCATCGCCCACGGCGCGACGGCCACGCCCACCGCGGTCGACGAGATCGGGAGCTCGTAGCGCAGCGCGGCGAGAACGTTCACGGCGGCGGCGGCCACGATCAGCAGGACCAGCACGAGCGCGGCCTGGGCGCGTACCAGCGTGCGGGCCGAGCGGACGAGCAGCACGCTGATCAGCGCGACGGCCAGCAGGGCGTCGAACGCCGCCGGATAGAGGTAGGCGAGGTCCGGTCTGGCCTCGCCGCGCACGGCGAGGCTCCGGAGATCGTCGAACGACAGCACGCACGCGGCCCCGGTGAGGGCGGCGACGGCGAGCCCGGCCAGGGCGATGCCCAGGCGGCGCAGCGTTGAGGGGGGAGTCACGTCCATGGCGCTTTCGAGCCTACAGAACAATGGGGGTCAGGACCGATCAAGGGGAGACACATGGCTGAGCTGCCTGACCGCGCTCGCGAACTGCTCGACGCGCCGAACCACGCGGTGGTGACCACGCTCAATCCTGACGGCGGGCCGCAGTCGACGGTCGTCTGGGTGCGTACCGACGGCGACGAGGTGCTGTTCTCCACGGTCAAGGGGCGACGTAAGCCGCGTAACTTCGACCGGGATCCGCGGGTCAGCCTGCTGGTGATCGACCCCGAGAGCCCCTACCGCTACGTGGAGGTGCGCGGCCGGGTGACCGTGCAGGAAGACCCGGAGGGCGCGCTCATTCAGGAGCTGGCGCACAAGTACACCGGAAAGCCGTGGACGGAGCATCCGGGTGCCGAGCGGCTCATTGTGCGCATCCGGCCGGACAAGGTGACGTTGCGGGGATGATTATTCGGCATGTGATGCCGGCTGAGGCGTTAGCCTAGCCTTCGTGAGCCTGCACCTATACGACACCAGCACGCGCGCCATTCGTGAATTCGTTCCGGTCGAAGCCGGCCGGGCGTCGCTCTATCTGTGTGGCGCCACCGTGCAGGCTCCTCCTCATATCGGACATATCCGCTCCGGCGTGAACTTCGACGTGCTGCGCCGCTGGCTGTCGCGTTCCGGGTACGACGTGACCTTCTGCCGCAACGTCACCGACATCGATGACAAGATCATTCGCGTGGCCGCCGCCGAGGGCGTGCCCTGGTTCGTGGTGGCCGAGCGCAACCAGCGGGCCTTCACCTGGGCGTACGACACGCTGGGCTGCCTGCCGCCCACCGTCGAGCCGCGCGCGACCGGCCACGTGCCGGAGATGATCGTGCTCATGCAGCGCCTCATCGAGCGCGGCCACGCCTACGCCGCAGGCGGCGACGTCTACTTCAACGTGATGTCGTACGAACGCGAGTACGGCAAGCTGTCCAACCAGAAGCTCGCCAACATGCGGCCCGCCGCCGACACCGACGACGAGTCCTGCAAGGGCGACCCGCGCGACTTCGCGCTGTGGAAGGGCGAGAAGCCCGGCGAGCCCACCTGGCCCACGCCGTGGGGTCCCGGCCGCCCGGGCTGGCACCTGGAGTGCTCGGCGATGGCCACCAAGTATCTGGGGCCGACGTTCGACATCCACGGCGGCGGCATCGACCTGGTCTTCCCGCACCACGAGAACGAGCTCGCCCAGTCCCAGGCGGCCGGCGACGGCTTCGCCCGCTACTGGATGCACAACGGCATGCTCAAGATCGGCGCCGAGAAGATGAGCAAGTCGCTGGGCAACTCGCTGCTGATCCCGGACCTGGTGCAGAAGGTACGCCCGGTCGAGCTGCGCTACTACCTGGCGACCCCGCACTACCGCTCCTCCATCGACTACTCCGAGGAGGCCCTGCTGGAGGCGGCGGCGGCCTACCAGCGGATCGAGGGCTTCGTCGCCCGTGCGGCGGAGGTCATCCACGACGTCGACGCAGACGCCCCGCTCCCGCAGGCGTTCGTCGACGCGCTCAACGACGACCTCGGCACCCCGCAGGCGGTCGCCGTCGTGCACGAGGTGGTCCGCGAGGGCAACGTCGCCCTGGCCAAGGGGGACAAGGAGGCGGTGGCCCGCCTGCTGGCCGAGACCCAGAACATGCTCGACGTGCTCGGCCTCGACCCGCGAGCCCCGCAGTGGCGCGAGGCCGGCTCGGACCTCAGGCCGGTGGTCGACGCCCTGGTGGCGGTGGCCCTGGAGCAGCGCAAGGCGGCCCGCGCCCGCAAGGACTACGCGGCCGCGGACGCCATCAGGGACCAGCTCGCGGCGGCGGGCGTCGTGGTGGAGGACACGCCCCACGGGCCCCGCTGGGAGCTCAGCCGCTAGCGTTCGGCATGAGCTGGCCGGTGGCCCGAGTACCCTTGGTGCCATGGCAGCTGGTAGATCGTCGGGTAGGCCCGCGAAGAAGAAGGGCCCGTCCAAGGGCACCGGCGGGCAGGTGCGCCGCGGGCTCGAGGGCCGGGGCGCGACCCCGCCTGCCGAGATGCGCCACTGGTACAAGGACAAGGCCCGCACCGAGCGCATCGCCCGCGAGGACCGCGGCGGCGCCCGGCGTCCCGGCGCGGCCAAGCCCAAGCGCTCCGAGGACGCCCCCGAGTACATCGGCGGTCGCAACCCGGTCCTGGAGGCCCTGGTCGCCGGCGTCCCGGCCAACGCCCTGTACGTCGCCCAGCGCCTCGAGAACGACGACCGCGTACGCGACGCGATCCGGGTCGCCACCGAGCGAGGCATCGCCCTGCTCGAAGTCACTCGCGACAAGCTCGACCGCCTCACCGAGGGCGCCGTGCACCAGGGCGTGGCGCTGCAGATCCCGGCCTACGACTACGCGCACCCCTCCGAGCTGGTCGAGCTGGCTCATGACGCGGCCGAGGTGCCCCTGATCGTGGCCCTCGACGGGGTCACCGACCCGCGCAACCTCGGCGCCATCGCCCGCTCCGCGACGGCCTTCGGAGCCCACGGGCTGCTGGTCCCGTCCCGGCGCTCCGCCGGAGTCACCGGCGGAGCCTGGAAGACCTCCGCAGGCACCCTGGCCAACCTCCGGGTGGCCCGAGCGGCCAACCTGACGGCCGCACTGCGCGAGTACCGCGAGGCCGGACTGTTCGTGATCGGCCTGGACGGCGAGGGCAGGGTCGACATCGGCGACGTCGAGCTGCTGGGGGAGCCGCTGGTCGTCGTGGTGGGGTCCGAGGGGAAGGGGCTCTCGCGGCTGGTACGGGAACATTGTGACGTCGTGGCCAGGATTCCGATGCGGGCGGCGGCGGAGTCGCTGAACGCGGGGGTGGCTGCTGGGGTGACGTTGTACGAGGTGGCTCGTCATCGTCGTGGTTGAGCGTCTACACTGGTAGGCCGTGCCGACGTAGCTCAATCGGCAGAGCATCTGTCTTGTAAACAGAAGGTTTGGGGTTCGATTCCCCACGTCGGCTCGCAGCTCAAAGGCCCCTTCCGGGATTCGGAAGGGGCCTTTTGATCTCTATACAGCAGCGCCGTACAGCAACCGCGTTAGCTTTCCTGCTCGGCTTGTCCTTCAACCTCCGATCTTCGTGTTCTCAACGTATGGGTCGAAGTAGACGGTTGCACATAGTGACCGGTCAGGTGGTGCGTCGGGGTTTGGTCCCCTGCTTGTGGTGAGCGGGAAGTGCGTAGGCTCCACCGCTCGTCGTGGCCTCACCGTCACAGTCCGCTATGCGTGATAGATCACCATCGGCGCCAACCAGTGCACATGAGAGGGCCAGTGGTTAGGGTCTGTCGCGATGACAACTCCTGTTATGCCGGGCGCGCGGTGGCTGCTGCTGGATGAGTACACCGGTGAGGTGGGTGAGCCGGACGTCACGCTGGGCGTGTGCCATGACATCGACGGGCTCTTCTCAGAGCCCGAGCCCATCCCTCTGCCAGAGACCTTCACCCTGCTCGGCTGCGATCCGACGGGGCCGCTGCTGGAGGCGCTGGGGCATCTGGGGACCGAGCGGGCGTGGTTGCCCAGCATCGCCCTGTTTCCCATCCACCGGCAGCGGCCTGCCAGGTGCCTGTGGGACGAGCACGGGTGTACCTGCGTGGAAGAGCTCATCGACATCACCGTGATCGGTCGGCGCCCGTCGGCGGCACGGGACGGCCTTGTCGACCTCGACCTGCGCGGGTATGTCCGGCTGCTTCCGGAGGAAGGGCTGCCGGAGGACAAGCCGGACGTGACGGGGTTCCGGCTGGCCGCGCTCGATGACGTGAAGCTCGGCGGGTGCCTGGACGTTGCCGGAGTCTTCCGCAAGCGACCGGCCGCGCCGGTCCGGCCGGTGACCCTGATCGGCTTCTTTCCCGAAGCGCCGTCGTTGCTGAAGAGCATCGAGGGACGCAAGATCACGGCATCCGTCATGGCCCTTCAATACGACGGCCGGATCGCCGGCAGGGGCGGGCTGCTGTCGGCCACCGTCGTCGCCGTCCGCCCGTCGAGATTGGGCGACGGCCTGCTGGACATCACCCTCGACAGCGGGATCGAGGAACCGACACCGAGCGGCGCCCGCGAGATCTTCCAAATGTGGCATGACGGCGGTCCGGCCGAGCCCAACCTGTGGACACGCTACGACCGGCTGCTACAGCGCGAATGGCTTGGCCTGGCAGTCAGTCGTCACTGTCTTCAGGGCGGACTGCCGGACAAGCCGGCTGGGACGACCTATCACCTCGACGGCCGTTTCGTCACCGACATCGACGCCTTCTACTGCACCATCGGAGAAGCGATCAACGGTCCCGGTGGCTACTTCAGCTGGAACCTCGACGCTCTCCACGACTGCCTCGCCGGTAGATGGGGTGCCGCCAGCCCATTCCGGCTGATCTGGCACCACTCCGATGTGGCCCGCCGCCACCTCGTCGCTGGCTACGATCGGCCGGACCACCGCCTGCGCGACTGGGGGCCGAGCATCGAACTGGACCACCTTCTGAAGATCTTCTCCAAGCACAGGGTCGAGGTCGAGTTCCTCTGACCCATCATCGCTCGCCTCGCGTCTGACAAATCAGCATGGCATCACCACTACAGCCCGCTATGCGCGATAGATCACCGTATGTGCCGGGCCTGTATCCACTGATCCCAAAGTCGAACATCTGGCGATCATGCCAGGAGTCGACGTCGGGAGGCCAAGCCCCTACGAGCAAGCTGTGGCGCCGACAGGGGGCGCCGGCACCCGTGCCAGATGCGTGCCAGAACAGAAGGGGAAGCGCGGTCGCTCGCGGGGACTCACGGTCATTCGACCCACTCTGACCTGCACCCCTGTTTTCCCTGCTCAGAGCGGCATGATCAGTAGCCGGTTCCCAAGCTGACAGTCCCCTCTTACCCTCGTCCTCATGACATCACCGCGTGAGCTACCTGCCGACGTCGCCCACGTGCAGGACATGCGAGACTTCGCCGCCTACCTGGAAATCATGGCGGACGACTTCGACGCCGATCGTGCCGACTGGGAACGGCAGCGCCGCGAGGGCAAGCAGTTCGTCGATGGGCGTTGGAGCAGGATGTACGTCGGCGATTTTCTCAGAACGTGGGCGGCCTGGCTTGCGGACGGCTGTCTTCGCGAAGGAGCTCCGTTCAAGGACGACGTCGACCCGCTGACATGGCAGTCGCTTGCTCTTCAGATCCACGTCGCCCACCTGTACGAGTAGGTCTCTGTGGGAGCCACCTTGGGAGCCACTCAAACGGACGATCATGAACTGAGGTGAACAGGCCTGAACAGCCGGAGGGCGGGCGACCAGCGTGGCGAACGTGTCCGAACGCCCATGAAGATCGTTTGGGGACCTTGTAAACAGAAGGTTTGGGGTTCGATTCCCCACGTCGGCTCGCAGCTAGAAGGCCCCTTCCGGGATTCGGGAGGGGCCTTTTTGATCTCCATACAGCAGTGCTGTACAGCAACGTGGGCATATGACTCCTGCCTCTGGCAGCCGTTCACTTCGCACCCACCCGTTCCCGGCTCCTTCCTGCCTGCGGCCACGGCTACGATGCATCTGATTTGCGCCGGCGAACTAGAAGGCCGCGCACCACCTCGGGTGAACCCCGTTCGGCGGCGGCATGTAGCGGCCGGACGTGGAAGTACCCGCTCGTGTGGGGATCGGCGCCCGCGTCGAGCCGGGCGCGGATCAGACTTAGGTTCGTCCAGCCATCCCAGCCGATTCCGGACCACCCGGTTCCATCGTTGACGACCATGACCCTCCTTGAGGGACGTTTGAGTGCTGTCTTTGACGGCCGATCATGGCGTACGGAGCCGACGGCTTCCGGGCGGGCCGTCGCGCTCGCCGTGCATGAGCGGCGCGGCGTTTGCGCCAGTATTACCGCATGGACCATCAGAAACTTCGTGAAACGATCAGTGAAGCCTGGGCGACGGACGTGCTGCCCAGCCTCTCCGGGTTGATCGGGATTCCTGCCGTGTCGTCCGCCTACGACGCCGCCTGGGAGGAGCACGGTCATCTGCGGGCCGCCGTCGAGCACGTGCGGGGCTGGGTGGCATCGCGGGGCCTGCCCGACGCGCGGTGCGACGTCTTGCAGCTCGACGGCCGCGCCCCGCTCCTGCTCGTGGACGTGCCCGCGACTCCGGGTGCGGCGGCTACCGGGACCGTCCTGCTGTACGGGCACCTCGACAAGCAGCCGCCGCTCGGTGGCTGGTCGGAGGGCCTGGGCCCGTGGCAGGCGGTGATCCGCGACGACCGGCTCTACGGCCGAGGTGCCGCCGACGACGGGTACTCGGGCTACGCCGCAACGACCGCGCTGGAGGCCGTACGCGGGGCAGGCGGCGAACACGCCCGGGCGGTCCTGCTGCTGGAGACCGGCGAGGAGTCCGGCAGCCCGGACCTGCCCGTGTACCTGGAGCATCTCGCCGGTCGGCTCGGCGAGGTGTCGCTGGTGGTCTGCCTGGACGGGGGCGGCGGAGACTACGAGCGGTTGTGGCTGACCTCCAGCCTGCGCGGCGCGGTGCAGGCGACCGTCACGGTGCGCGTCCTCGAGACGGGCGTCCACTCTGGGCTCGGGAGCGGCGTCGTGCCGAGCTCATTCCGTGTCATGCGCCTGCTGCTCGATCGGGTGGAGGACCCGGAGACCGGCGAGGTCAAGGTGGCCGAGATGGTGGTGCCCATCCCGGAGGACCGGCGCGCGGAGGCGGCGGAGCTCGTCGCGCTCCATCCGGAGGTCGCCGTGCCCCGGTTGCCGCTGCCGCCGGGAATGAGGCGAGCCTCCGACGACGACGTCGAGCTCGTCCTCAACAACACCTGGCGGCCGACCCTGTCCGTGACCGGCGCCGGCGGGCTCCCGGACCCCGCGGTGGCGGGCGCCGTGCTGCGGGCCTGGACCTCCTTCCGGCTGAGCTTCCGCCTGCCCCCCTCGGCCGACGCCGAGGCGGCGCGGGCCGCGCTGGAGAAGATCCTCACGACCGACGTGCCGTACGGGGCGCAGGTCGAGGTCGGCGACTTCATGGTCATGAACGGCTGGCACGCGCCGGCGCCGGCCCCCTGGCTGGCCTCGGCGTTGCGGCAGGTCGGTGATCGCGTGTTCGGGAAGCCGTGCCAGAACTTGGGCATCGGCGGCGGCATCCCGTTCATGGAGATGCTCGGCAGGCGGTATCCGCGAGCGCAGTTCGTCGTGACAGGCGCGCTCGGTGGGGACTCGAACGCGCACGTGCCGGACGAATGGCTGCACATCCCGTTCGCCGTGCAGGTGACCGAAGCGGTCGCGCACCTCCTCGACGCGCACGCACGCGCCGGCGGGCATGCGTGACCCGATCCGCCATGATGTCTGAACGGCGGCATCCAGGCTTACACCCCATCCGGCTCGGCGCGCCGGCTCGTTCGGTTCACCCACTGGGCTGTGGATAGGCGTCATGAGGGCGTATGACGATGGTGCTGACTGTGCCGTTGCCCCAGACGGTGGTGTTCAACTTCATCCGCCCGTCCAGGGACGCCATCATGAACTCCGGCACGAAGCGTTCTGTGAGCAGCCCCGCCATGCTGCTTCGCAGCAGATCTACCTGGCTAGCGACGAAATCCCACTCTTCGAGGAGGCGTACGTGAATCCACGCGATGTCATCGTCCCCAGTGCCGGTTTCCCAGTATCTCGCGTAGCAGACTGAGAGCAGGAACTCACGATCTTCGTTGAAGAGCCCGTACTCGGCTGCCATGCGGAACCAGCCCGCATTGACCTTGTCGGGCATGTCCGCGTCGTCGACATCGGCTATCTCGTCCGGGCGGGAATCGAACCGGCCATGCTCCGGTCCTGCACTCGCGGCTGAGTGTCCCGGTGGCAGCGGAGGCAATCGGACACTCTCTTGGTTCATCCGCTTGACGAACAGGAGGCCGGCTGGTGCGAGAAGAGTGGTCACATCGGCATCGGTAAGCGTCACAGCCGTACGGTAGTCCTTGGATTGGATCTTGCCGAGCGCTCCATCTGGTGAGGCTAGGCACCCGTCGTGCGATGAGGAGATGCGCGAGCGTGACCAGGTCCGCGACATTCACCTCCGTCAGTAGCCTCACCGTCCTCCCCGCGAAGCCTGGGGATGAGCTGTGCTGTACAGCAGCACGTACAGCAACGCCGTCTTACCCGATCACATGCCGGCGTTCCACGATCACCACTTGAGCAGGACTGTCGCGCGTTGACGAGGCGCCTGCCATGCCCTTGTGAACAGAAGGTTCGGGGTTCGATTCCGCTTGGCGCTCCCAGGTGGAACGCCCTTCGCGATGATCGCGAGGGGCCTTTGGGTTCGTACGGCGCGAAATGCGAGTGCAGGCTAGTCGGATTCTGTTGCTGGTGCAGAAGCTCAGGTGCTCGGGCTGGTGGCCTCTACGGATATGTCCTGCTGTTCCGGGTAACGTCGGTAGGGATCTATGGTGGGTTCGCTGTCTCCGTGCCTAGCGGGGGAGGTTCGGAAGCTGTCGGAGGCCTGGTGTCTGATTCCCATCCCTTACAGCCCCGCGATGCCCGGCGGCTCGGCGACGAGATAGACGCCAGGCCCGATAGTCTCCCTCACACGGCATCACCGGTTGACGCGGTGATGCCACCACGCTCGCCCACATTGATACCGGGCACGCAGGCGTCGGCACTTACCACCCGGACCGCAATCCACGCTCCGGTAGATCCGCAGTTCCAAGACAGCCATTCAGACGTTCGAGCGACCCGCCGGGTTCGGCGCCGGAGCCTGGTCGCGATCATCATCGTCAGCTTCACCCTCGTGACCTTCCTCGCCTGGTGGCGAGAAGCGGCCCCTTCGTTCCGCCAGATCGGCCAGCCGTTCATCGGTCACAGCCTCGTCGGAGCAGTGGCGTTAGGACAGTTGAACGGTAAGACGATCGCGGTCTCTGGCGGTGGAGTCGGTGACGACGGCACGGTTCAGGTGTGGGATCTCGCCGCGGGCAAGCCGCTCGGCAACCCGTTCACCGGCCACACCGGCTCAGTCTTCTCAGTGGCGATCGGGCAGTTGAACGGTAAGACGATCGCAGTCTCCGAAGGCGGCGACGGCACGATGCGGATGTGGGATCTGGCCGCAGGCAAGCAGTTTGGCAAGCCGCTCGTCGGCATCGTCGGCCCGGTGGCGGTCGGGCAGTTGGACGGTAAGACGATCGCAGTCACCGGCGATTCCATCGGCAGGGTGGGGGTGTGGGATCTGGCCGCAGGCCAACTGCTCGGCGACCCGCTCATCGGCCACCGCCGACACGTCTACTCGGTGGCGGTTGGGCAGTTGGACGGTAAGACGGTCGCGGTCACCGGTGGCAGCGACGCCACGGTGCGGGTGTGGGATCTGGCCGCAGGCAAGCAGCTTGGCGACCCGCTCGCCGGCCATACCAACTACGTCTTCTCGGTGGCGGTTGGGCAGTTGGACGGTAAGACGGTCGCGGTCACCGGTGGCAGCGACGCCACGGTGCGGGTGTGGGATCTGGCTGCGGGCAAACAGCTCGGCGACCCGCTCACCGGCCACACCAGCGATGTTCAATCGGTGGCGATCGGGCAGCTGGACGGCAAGACGGTCGCCGTCACCGGCAGCTGGGACGACACGGTGCGAGTGTGGGATCTGGCTGCGGGCGAACAACTTGGCGACCCGCTCACCGGCCACACCGACAACGTTCGGTCGGTGGCGATCGGGCAGGTGGACGGCAAGACGGTCGCCGTCTCCGGCAGTTGGGACGGCACGGTGCGGCTGTGGGATCTGGACCACTAGCCCCTACAGCCAAGCTCATGATGAAGTGTTCTGCAGAGGCCGTGACGATCGCAGACTTCAGTGCCTGCCGCACGCGGCCATGGCGATCGCCTGCCGCGGCCTTCTCTGTCGGGCCCTGCCACTGGGCACGCCGGGTTCTGCGACGGCAACGGCGGCTACCAGTCCCATACGAACTGCACCGCGAGCGCCCATGTACCCCAAGGTCCATGCCCGCAAGCAGGGTGATCGGTCCGCCTGAAAAGCGGACGGCCGTGCTGGGTAACGAGGGAGTTATCTCCGTATGAAGGGGGTGTCGTAGGCAGGCGGTTGGCCGTTCATCAACTCGGTCAGGTCACCATCGGTGAGTTCGAGGTTGAAGGCGCTGCCTGTCGGAATCTAGTGTCGTCGACGGCGATGAGCCGCGAGCCCTTTTTCGGGATCGCCATGAAGCAACCTCCAGCCCTGTTCCGCCACTGTTCCGTGGGGTGGCCAGGATGCTTCAGGTCGTGGGTTGCACAATAAACGGCTAGTGCGGTGGAGAAAGCCGCATGAAGCACTCCCCGGACACCTTCACCACGGTCTGCTCGCCAGCGTCCGCTAACGGAAAAGTCCCCTGTGGACTGGTTATAGATCACTGACCCCGTACCGGGCACCTGCCAGGCTCATAGAACCTGTTGAACCACGCGCTCGAAGTCGGCAACCGTACTCGCAGGGATACTGATAGGCGCAGTTGGGCTTACAGCAGCTTCGTACGGCAACCTCTCCGACTTCTGTCGGTCCTTCCTGCGACGATCTTTCCCTCGCCATGGTTGATGGAGGTAAGCGTGGTTGATGAGGTTGCGCGTGAGGCATACCTGCACTACAGGCAGTTGCTCGATGGCAGTTGGATGGGAGAAGCCATCTGCTGGACAGTGTTCGTGCCCCACGACGGATCTGCGTTGAGTCTTGCGGAGATCGGTAAGCGGGTGAGCGGGACGGGGCAGTACGAGGTCCATGAGACGGACACCTTCGAGCATGAGGAGGTGTTCATCAATCTGTCGGATGACGCGCCCTGGGGGATGCTCGTCGATCGTTCGGATCGGCACGTAGCACTTTTCGAGCACAACGGGTTTCAGTGTGTTGATTCACCGGTGCTTCCCCGGCTGAGTGTGGGTGGGCGAGCCTACAGCGCCTACTGGAATGTCAACGCCACCAATCGCCTCGGCTTTGCCGCCGACGGTGAGATGGTGCTGTCCTTCAACGCCATGTACGCCGAAGAGGCGGTGGGGCTGCCAGGTTGGGACCGGTGGCCGCAAGTGCAGGCCATTCTTCCCTATTTCGATTGGAAGAGGGGGGAGAGCTGTTGGGCGGCCGCTTTGACCGTCATTGAGCTCGCCACAGGAGTGAGGCTGAGTGAGGAGTGGGTCAACGAAGCGCCGTCCTTCCTGATGGGCTGCTAGAACGAGCAGGACCCTCATGCATGCGGGAGGGCCCTGCTCGTGGTGTGTCATGAGCTGGGCTGGCCGTTATCAAGGCTGGCGTTCAGTCGGTCACGGGCCTTTCGAGTCTCTGGGCTTGGGGTCTGGGTGTAGACGTTCATGGTCACGCTGATCTGCGAGTGCCTTAGGATGCGCATCGCAACGCGGGGGTGTACATCGAGGGCCGACAGGAACGAGGCGCAGGTGTGTAGCGTGGTCTTGCAACTCGCGCCGCTGCTTCAGCGCCGAGATGCACAGGCCCAGGAGCGGGAGCTAGCCCTTCCTCCACGGTGAGCGTCCGGCCTTCCTCGACGGGTATGCGGGGAGGCATCGACAGCGCCGCGACGTTCCGCATGACCAAGCCCTCCCGTTCTGGCTGCCCGAGCGCTCTCCGGAGTACGGCCCGCATGTTGCGGACGCTGTTCGCCTTGTAGCCGGCCTCGCGCTTGGCCTGCCAAAGGGCATCGACCTGAGCCACCGTGAGCCTGGTCAGCGTGTGGCGACCGAGCCCCGGCTTGAGGTGCAGTCGCACGGTGTCGGATTGCTCCTGTAGGAATCAAGGGCGGCGCTCCGCGCCGCCTCGCGGCCCTCCCGCCGCTCGGCGGCCGGGCGTGTGGCCTGGAGGCCAGCGGCCCGGGCCGCTTTCGCTTGAGGTAGCTTGTTGCCACCCTTCGCCAGTAGCTTCGCTGGAGTCCTCGTGTGGAACGCTGCTCTCGTTCATCGCCGTCTTGCCGAGATCGAGCGCCAGGACCCCGAGCACAGGCGCTTCGGCGCGTCCCGGCATCACTACCGGCTTGGACGGAAGCTCTCCGAACGGAAAGTCGCAAAGCTCGAGAAGCAAATTGGAATCCAACTCCCTGACACCTTTCGGGTCTTCTTGACCGAGGTCGGGAACGGTGGAGCAGGTCCCTCATATGGGATGTACACCATTGAGGAAGCGCTACGGCTGGATGCGAAGGAACACGTCTACCCCGACTTCTACACCGCGCCGTTCCCCCATACCGAGGACTGGACACCCCCGCTCGAAGAGCAACCCGAGGACTACGAGGAATCGCGCTGGATCACCGGATCGTTGGTCCTAGCCGAATTCGGGTGCGGGGCCTTCCACCGCCTGGTCGTGAACGGCCCCGTCGCTGGAGAGGTCTGGTTCGACGACCAAGGCTCCGATGGCGGCGTTGTCCGAGAACGAAACTTCTACGAGTGGTACATGGCATGGTTGGACAAGCCTGATAAGGGCTTTTTCCCTAGCCAAGCCTCCGGCGGGGGCGCTCCGGCTCCGGGATGAGCGGCGCACGGAGCGGAGAGCCGTAGGTTGCTGAGGTGGAAGCCTCATCGGCGAGGTACGGACCGTAGGTCCCAGCAGTTACGTTCGGAGCGTGTCGCACTTTGATCGGGTGGACGAGGCTACTTTCGCCTCTAGGAGCAGGCTCGCCGCTAGGCTACGAGAAGATCATGCTGCGGCTGGTTTCGGATCGCTAGAGCATGACGCATCCGCAGGAGTCGACGTGGATCTGGACCCAGGTCATGATCCCGCTGGAGGAGCCTTCGTCTCCTGGTCCGTAGGCCCGACACTGCTGAAACAGATTCGGGAGCCTACGCTGAGCGGTGACCACCATGGCGCGGCGCTCCTTCATTTCGGCGTCATCCATCAGGCAATGGAGCAGGCGCTGTGGGTGATCTTGACGTCGGCAGGGCGTCGTGTTGAGTCCGCCAATGACGAGTATCGTCCTTACGCCCTGAGGGTGATCGTCGAGCATGAAGACGAGAAGCGAAGCGTGTGGGGCCGTACGAGCAAGATCCGGAATGTGGCCGAATGATCTTTTGGGTGGGCAGTGCTGAGAGGGTGAACATTGAGGTGGGACGACCATGTGCAGCGGGACAGGCGACGCCCTGTAAAACCGTTGGCAGCGTTCTCAGACGTGCCCGTCACAGGGTGTGTGAGTTGACCAGAGGCCCTTCTGCTTCAAGAGGCGTTTCGCGGCGTGCCGGGTAGCTTGGGAGCACTGTCCGACGGCGATCCGCTGGAGCGGCTCGGCGAAGAGCTCGACCTCATCAGCGATGATCCACGTCAGGGCACGTGCAACCCAGTATTCGGAAGGACCCGTAAGCCCACACTCGATAACTGCTCGTAATGCCTCAGCAATGTCGGGACCATCAGGGCCGAGCGCTTGCCTGCCATGACTTTCCACCTCATCCCGCGGCTTCTTCAGCAGCGGGAGGAGCCAGAGTCTCGATCTGATGAAAGGCGTGTCCACCTTCGCGTCGGGGGTCGCGACATTCCAGCTTCCGCTGACGAGCACAAGCCATGGCCCCTCGGGCTTGACGGCCAGAACCCTGCGCACGGAACCACACTCCAGGCGTGACAGCAAGATCCGGAGCATACACGGAAACGATGGCCACTCTTGGTGAAACAGAAGGTTTGGGGTTCGATTCCCAGGTCGGCTCGCAGGTAAAAGGCCCCTTCCGGGATTCGGGAGGGGCCTTTTGATCTCTGTACAGCAGCGCCGTACAGCAACCGTTCCGCTCGTCACATGCCTAAGCCGTCGTCGGGGAGTCCATGGGGTGGCGAAGCGCACTCGTGCTCGTTGATCCAGAGGCCAGCCTGTTCCAGGCAGGGTTCGGGTGTGTGGCCGATGCGAAAGGCGAAGCTGACGCCCGCTGGTTCGGTGCGAAGCTCGAGCTTGTCGGGCGAGTCATTCGAGTCTGTGTGCCAACGACAGCCTGTCTCTTCCAGCGATTTCGTGATCTGCCTCAAGGTCATGTGAGAGGGAAAGGCGGCGAGGAGGTTCGTTCCTGGCTTGGGGAGCTCAATGGGGTTGTGTCGAGCTTGAACGCTGATCATTGTGACGGTGCGGCAGTGGCAGACGCATAGTTCGACGTGTCCATATGAGAAGAGATGGGGCCATCTTCTCCGCTGGCTGACACGGCCGATCTCCCATGGCGGGCCGAGTATCCCGACGATGCTGTTCAAAGAGGCGCCGCAGCGTAAGGGCCCGATCTCGCCTGTCGCACCGAATAGGGCCATGATGGCGAGCGCTGTCACGATGCCGGAGCATAGTGGCCGACTGGAGGCGTCTGCGAATGGCTAAAGGCCCGGCCTTCTCATGCTGGTAGTCAGTCAGAGGATGTGCGGCGCACTATCGAGGCTGGCGTTTGCGGGTCTCGGGGCTCGGAATCCCGGCGCAGTTCAACCCCGACTGTGCCGGCGTCGAGCGAGCCCATGCGGCAGCGCCCACTGGTACGACACCCTCGCTGAAGAGCAGCAGCACGTAGCTCCAGGACCGCCGTACCGCCCGCCTCGAAGTCGGCCGCCAGGCGAAGGGCCTGACCTATAACCTGGTCAGGCGAGCAAAATGCACATCGGATCCCGCCCATGACAGGCGGGACTCGATGTGGCAGCGGCGTTATGTCAGGACGCTTCGAACCGAACGGACCTGATTGTCGTCAGGCCGCCGTCCCATGTTTCGTTGGGGATGAGCGCATGATGCAGGTGTGCTTCGTTGCACGAACGCGTCGTGTAGAGCAGGGCCTTGAAGTTGGTTGTGTTGTGCGCGAAACTGGCATCCGATTGTAGATCGTAGCACCTCTCCGTTGGCTCCTGGATTGTGGTCCAGGAAGTGTCGGAGACGGCGCGGTAGTGAAAAGCCGAACTCACATGAACCACCTCTCACAATTCCGCGTGACGGGCCGACGATACGCCCCGCAGCTATTTGTGCATTGGCTATAGTGGCAATCTGACCTGTGCGGTCTAATGCACTTTCACAGCTTTTCGCTCGCCATTCAGATGCCTATGCAACCTCAAGTACCCTTCCGAATCGCCCATACCCTGAGATCGAAGCAATCGTTCCTAAAAGACTCCGAATTGCCGGATCGGAGCCTGGATCTACGAAAGGGTCAAGCGAGGGTAGCCCAGGGGTGACAAGCGTGTCGTCGTTGCGGGTGCCGAGGCGGATGACGGCGTGGACGGGTACGCCCCCTCCGGCGTATTCCGGCCGCCCCCGGAGGACGAGCCAGAGCATCAGAACAGGACGCAGGGTGAGGACACGGATGGAGCCGCAGGCGCGTACCAAGGGCCCGAGTGAGCCGATGCGGGCCAAGCTCGTTGAGCAGTTGTCGGACGTTCACCACCGCGGCGCGGGCCGGCGGGACGGCTCGTGCGGGGCTGGGACTTCGACTCGGCGGGCGACGTGACGAACCCCTTGGCCAACTATCCGGCGACCGACCATCCGGACGAGACCTCGTACCAGAGCCTGCTGAGCCAGGCGGTCGAGTGATCACAGGTGCCAGCCGAGCAAGTTCCAGTGCTGGCAGAACCAGAGGAGGGCGAGCAGTCCCGCCAGCACGACCACCTGGTGGGCGCGGGCCAGGACGCCCGCGCGCCGCCAGGCCCTCACGGTGGTGGCGATCGCGGCGACGGTGAGGGCGAGGACCAGCAGCGGCAGCACCAGGAGGACCTGGACGTTGGTCGGCACGCCGTACAGGATGCTCGTGTCGCCGGTCAGGACCAGCGTGAACAGCACCACGAACGCCAGTCCGACCGCGGCGGCGAGCCCAGTCAGGACACGCCCGGCGCGCCAGACACGCGGAACGGGACGCTTCTTGACCCCGCGGACTACAGAGGCCACCGGCAGGCCGAGCACAGCGGTCAGGGCGGTGACGGCGAACAGCAGGACGATGACGACATTGACCGGCGGGGTATCCCACCAGAGGACGCGTTGGTAGGCGGGGCCGTCCGTGGCCACGTACGCGACACCGCTCCCGCCGGTCACCAGCGCCAGCCGCTGGGTGCCGCCGTTGCGCTGATACAGCCCGGGCCCCAGCGGGCTCCACGTCGAGCCCCTGAAGGTGAGCTTCCCGCCCTCCACCCGCAGCGAGGTGGAACTGGTCAGGGCGACCACCTTCTCGATGCTGGACTCGGCGGACCGGGTGAGCTTGTAGAAGCCTTCAACAGGCATGACGGAAGCACCGCCGTCGGGCACGGCGCGCTTTCCGGGCAGGAAGCGGTCGAAGAAGGCAGGAATGATCTCGGTAGCGGCGTCGGCCCCGCCTGGACTGTTCATGGAGACGAACAGGCCGAGGTCGGCGTCGGGCACCAGCAGCAACGCGCTCTGGAAGCCCTCCCAGCCGCCGTCGTGCATGAGCACGCGATGCCCGTTGAGCGTCTGCTCCTTGAACCCGTGGGCGTACCCGTCGATGCGCGGATCGGCCGCGAACGTCCGCCGGTGCATGAGCCGGGCCGTCGGCTCGTCGAGGATGCGCTGGTCGCCGAAGCGTCCGTCCCGCAGGTGAGCGATCATGAAGTGGGCCATGTCGTTCGCGGTGGCACTGATCGACCCGTCGGGGGCGAGGTTGTCGAAGACGAACGGCTTGCGCCGATACGCCCCGCCCTCGTAGTCGTAGCTGCGCGCCAGATCCGCGGCCAAGGGGGCAGGGACGGGCTCGGCGGCCGTGCTGTGCCGCATCGCGAGCGGGTCGAGGATGTGATCGCGCACGTACGCGTCATACGGCTGCCCGCTCACCCGCGACACGATGTATCCGGCCAGCGCCGCCCCATAGTTCGAGTACGCCGATACCTCGCCGGGCGGGCGCACCCGCGCGGGCATGTTGTCGGCGAGATAGTCCGCCAAGGGCGGCACGTCGTCCTTGCTCCGCGCCCCCACGCCGATCGTGCGGTCCTCGAACCCGGCCGTGTGGTCCATCAGGTCCTGCAGCGTGATCGGCCGGGGGTAGGTCGCGGGGATCCGGAACGCGGTGAGGTAGCGGTTCACGTCCGCCTTCAGGTCCAGCTTGCCCTGCTGAACCTGCTGCATCACCGCGGTCCAGGTGAACAGCTTGGTGATCGAGGCGATCCGGACCATTGAGGTGTCCGGGTCAAAGGGCCTGCGGTTCTCGACGTCGGCCAGTCCGTACCCCTTGCTGAAGAGCATCTTCCCGCCGCCCACCACCGAGACGACCGCGCCCGGCACGTGGTTGGCCGCCAGCCCGTCCGCCATCGCGGCGTCGAAGAAGTCTGCCAGAGCACGTTCGTGCGGAATATCGGTAGCTGCTGCCGCGGCGGGACGCGGGACGAGGATCATCAGAGCCGCGCACACCGCGACGAGTAACGAACGGAAGACATACACAGGACGACTCCTGACCTTGTCGAGGCCATCCACGATGCGGCCGGCGAGGGTGCGGCCGCATCGCCATCGCGGCCATAGGCGTCTCCGACGAAAGTCGGAGACCGCCCGGCGTCCGGCATCGACCCGGGTATGAGGTGGCGCGCCGCCGCCCTGGCTACGCTGGATCGATGCTGTCGTACCGCGCGGCGCTGCGGTGGGTGGCCGCGCTCGGGCCACACGCGATCAGCGCGGCCTCCGTGGCGCTCTGCCTGTTCCTCACCGTCCTGGCAGTCAAGACGCCATGGGCGCCGCTGCCGCGACCCGTCATCGTCGCCGCCGGGCTGGCAGGCACGGGTGCGCTGTGGTTCCGGGGCCGGTGGCCGGTCGGGGTGGCGGTCGTCGGGGCGGGCGCGTACGTGCTGTCGGGCAATCCGGGGCCGCTGCTGATCAGCCTGTTCTCCGGCGCGGGCACGCGTTTCCCGGCGCTGGCGGCGATCGGCATGGCGGGGTTCCTGGCCCAGCAGTGGGTGGACGGCGGCCGGTTGGGCACGGACGCGTTGATCTCGGCGGTGACCGCCACCGGGGTCACGCTGGTGGCAGGGGCGTACGCCACCACCCGCCGCGAGCTGACCCGATCGCTGCGCGAGCGCGCCGAACGCGCCGAGACCGAGCAGCGTCTGCGCAACGAGCAGGCGAGGTCCGCTGAGCGCGGCCGGATCGCGCGGGAGATGCACGACGTGCTCGCGCACAAGGTCGCGCTCATCTCGCTGCACGCCGGCGGCCTGGAGGTGAACGCGAGCGCAGGGCCGGAGCGCGTCGAGCGGGAGGCGGCGCTGATCAGGGTCAGCGCGCAGGAGGCGCTCGACGAGCTGCGCAAGATCCTTGGCGTGCTGCGCGCCGGGCCCGACGATGACGACGACGGCTTCCCCGACCTGCGGCGGCTGGTGGACTCTTGGGTATCGGCCGGCGGGACCGTCACCCTGCACGGCGAGATCGGCACGTGGCCACCGGAAACGGCCAAGGCCGCGCATCGCCTCGTCCAGGAGGGCCTGACCAATGCGCACAAGCACGCCCACGGGGCCCCGGTCACGGTCACGGCGACCGGGAGCAGGGAAGACGGCGTCACGATCGCGGTCGCCAACGGACGATCGCTTCAGCGGAGTCCGGAGACCGGCGCCGGGGTCGGTCTGGTGGGCCTGGCGGAGCGTTTCCGGCTGATCGGCGGAACGGTGCGCGGCGGGCCGGATGATGCGGGAGGCTGGCGTCTTGAGGGCCGGCTGCCGTGGCACGCCGCGGACGCATCCCCAGGGGAATCACATGATCAGGACACTGCTGGTTGACGACGAATCGCTGATCCGCGCGGGGCTGCGGTTCATCATCGAGTCCGCACCCGACGTGGAGGTCGTGGGCGAGGCCGAGGACGGCAACCAGGCCGTCGACGCGGTCCGCCGCCTGGGGCCCGACGTCGTCCTGATGGACGTCAGGATGCCCCGGTACGACGGCCTGGCCGCCACCGGGGCCATCCGCCGGCTCGCCCGGGCACCTGCGGTGATCATCCTCACTACATTCGACAGCGACGAGCACATCTTCACCGCCCTGGAGGCGGGAGCCTGCGGGTTCCTGCTCAAGGACACCTCGCCGCACGACCTGATCCAGGCGATCCGTCTCGCGCACGGCGGCGACTCGATGCTGTCGCCGCGGGTCACTCGGCGGCTGATCCACCAGATCACCACCGACCAGCCCATACGGCGCCGCCGTGACGCGCTCGCCCGGCTGGAGGCCCTGACCGGCCGCGAGCGCGAGGTGCTCACTGAGGTCGGGCTCGGCCGCTCCAACACCGAGATCGCAGCCCGCCTGAACATGAGCGAGGCCACGGTCAAGAGCCACATCTCCCACCTGTTCGACAAGCTCGCCGTCACGAACCGCGTACAGGTGGCCATCGCCGCCTACCGCGCCGGCCTGGTCGACTGATTCAGCCCAGCCCTATGCGTGGGTCAGGGCTGTTGGCCTGCTTCCGTCTCGGCACTGGACATTGGTGTACGTCCTTGAAGCTGATCAAGTTGCGAGGCCGCTGAGCAGGCGCCGGTTACCGTTGGTGCCGGTCTTTTCGCGCGTCTCGTCCTGGACGTGTTCGAGGAAGCGGCGGGCAGCGTCGACGCTCCAGACGATCTGTTGGCGCTTCTTCTTAGTCTTGCTGGCGCCGGGCAGCGTGCACGTCGCGTGACAGCGGCGCGTCAGGGCAGAGCCGGCACGGCAGGCTGGGAGTCGGTCCAGCCGACCTCGATCAGCGTCGTGTTGGTCGTGCTGTAGGACGTGCCTGCGGATGCCTTACCGTCGACCGTGCCCAGATGGTTCTGTGACAGCAGCACCATCCTGCCGGTGTCGACGATCAGCCTCTCCCTGGTCGAGTGCGCCTTCTTTCCCGTCCCGCTCGTGTGGTCGATCACGACGGCGGCGCCGGGTCTGCCCAGGTCGTCCTTCGCGTTGCCGTCGGCGCGGGCGCCCGGCAGCGTCAGCAGGGCCTGGTAGGCCGCGGCGCGGACCTCCTTCGGGGCGGGAAGATCGTGCAGGAGCTCGGACAGGGTGTATTTGAGCCAGCCAGGCAAGTCGACCTCTCGACCGGCCCGGCCCGCATTCGTGAGCCAGTCCTTCAGACGGCTCGGGTCGGCGGGCAGGCGCTGAACCTCGTCGTACGTCAGCCATTGCCCCGCGAATTGGAACTTGTTCCATTTCGTCGGCTCTGGTCCAACGTGGCCTCTGGCGGGCTCGGCGGACAGCTTCACCGTCTTGCCGTCGATCGACGTGCTCCACGTGGAGGGGGAGCCGTCGCGCCGCCATGCCTTCTTGTCGGCCGCGGTCCCCGGCAGCGTCCCGAGCTCCCGGAACCCGAACCAGCCCCTGCCGTCGGGGGCGCTCCACCGTTCCGAGATCTCCCGCTCGACCAGCGAATAGGGGCCCGACTTGGAGCCGAACCGCAAGGGATGGGTGGACGTCGTCATCGTCCTGGTGTGCCAGTAGGCCCCCTCGGGGGGAGTGGCCGCGACAGCCGCCGGCGCGCTCAAGACGGTGGCGCCCACGGCCAGGGCGACGCCGAGAGTGATCAGCCGCCGGGCCGGCGCGGTCGCGAACGTCATCAGATTGCTCCATGGATTCGAAGTCACGACCATCCATACGCCTGGGCCGCTGGAAGGGTTGCCCGCGAAAATATTCTGAGCGAGAGGGCAACGGTCGCGAAGGCCGAGGCGTATTAGAAGGCGTGATATCGGACAGACAGCCGTGAGCGGCGGAGAACACGACTTCGGCGCCTTCGTGGCCACGCGTGCCACGAGCCTGCTGCGGGTCGCCTATCTCGCCTGCGGCGACAAGACAGAGGCCGAGGACCTGCTGCAGGCAGCGCTGGAGCGTACCTACAGGAACTGGGACCGGGTGGCCTGCCACGACAACCCCGAGCCCTACGTGAGGCGCGTCATCATCAACGCCGCCATCAGCCGCGCCCGCCGCCGGGCGATCTTCAGCATCATCCCCATGTACAGCCCGCCAGAGACGCCGGCCCGTGCGAGCGACCCCGACCTGCTCCATGTGCTCATGGAGGCGCTGCGCGCCCTGCCGCCCCGGCAGCGGGCGGTGATCGTCCTGCGCTACTGGGAGGACCTCACCGAGGCGCAGACCGCCGAGGTGCTCGGATGCGCGGTCGGCACGGTCAAGAGCCAGGCGTCGAAGGCCATGGCCAAGCTCCGTTCGGCGCTCGGCCGGGAACCACTGGAAGGAGCGATCAAGGATGCCCACGCTTGAGGACGAGATCCGCCGGCTCATGGCGGACGAGACGGCGAGGCTGCACGCCGCGCCCGACCTGGCGGAGCGGGTCATGCGTTCCTCCCGCAGCAAGCGGCGGAGGGTCAGGGTCGCGGCGCTGGCCACGTCGGTTGCCGTCATCGCCGCCGCGCCCATCGGGTACCTGACCGTCGGCTCGGTGGCCATGACCGGGCAGGAGCCCACGATCTCCGTGGTGCCGGAACCGCCTCCCATCGACGACACCCCACCTGTGCCGACAGAGCCGCCGAACCTCGGGGACCTGGGCGACGGGAGGGAGTTCGGGCATGTCAGGGTGGGATACCTGCCCGAGAGGCTGCAGTGGTCCCAACGGTCGGTGGACAACGGCGACAGGTACTCGATCACGTACAACTACAAGGGTGACGACAAGGGCTCCTATCGGGTGCAGATTCACATGTACGAGGAGGAGGCCGTCCAGGAGGTCGACGACCAGATCCAGGCGTATCGCGGCGAGGAGGACGGCGAGGGGGTGACCGTCGGCGCACGGAGCGGCTACCTGGTCGTGCAGAACGTCGGTGAGGACGGCATGAAGGGCACTCCGACCCTCTTCCTCAGAATGGGCGACAGGCAGTGGGCCGAGATCATGTTCAGCCCTGTGTACGCGGAGGAGTTCTCCAGCGCTGAGGCCGTCGACGCCGAGTTGAAGAGGATCGGCGAAGGGCTCACCTCCACCATGTGATGCCACGTTCGAACCGGGCTCTTGTACACGCGAGACATGTCAGCGCTGGTCGGCGACACCGCTCTAGACAGAGCGCCGGACTATAAGAGTTGCTGGGCAGCCTGAAGTGGTCGTGACCTTGGCGTTCGCCTACTCCGCTACGGTGATCACGAAAAATTGGTCGAGGGCTGAGATGAGCCGGTCGGCCGGCCCGGGGGTGGTGGTCGCCGCCCATTGCCGGGCGAGGTCGAGGAATCCGGAGAAGTGCTGTTGGGCTGTGGTGAGCAGGCTGGAGAGCTCGCCGCGGGTGATCTCGATGGACGGAGAGTCCCCGTCGTCCTGGGAGAGCCGGATGACGTGACCCACATGTGTGATGTGTGGCGTGGGGTCGTGGCCGAGCCATGGCTCTTGCCCGCGAGCCACGTCCCACCAGTCCCGCCAGTTCTCCAAGCCGAAGCAGCAACCGGGCGAGATGCTGACGCCCGTGGTGGTGTCGTGGAAGCGCAGCCCGCCTGGAGCGATCAGGGCTTCCGCTTCGGCGAGATGCTGTTCCAGGTGGGCCTCGGTCAGGTCGGCGGCGTGGGCGATGGCGATTTTGTTGTAGCTGAAGATGACGGCCATGGCCGTCCCGACTTCGAGGGGAGACATCCGGCCGGAGAGGGCGAGAAGGCGGTCGCTCGATGGCTCCGCGATCGGCCAGGCCGTGAAATCCACCGCGTCGTAGGTCTCCATGACGACGTTGACGATGACCATGGTCGCCAGTATCCAGCCATTGCACGGGTGTGCGGTTGCTGGAGTGTGAAGCGGGCTCGTCGGAAGGTCGAGGGGAGTCAGCGGATCAATAGAGGATGCTTGGCAGGTACGCTCCGGCGGGCTCGCTGTAGAGCCCGATGGTCATCAAGTTCGCCAGTTGGGTCACCTTGAGGCCGTGGTCCAGGCACCACCCGAGCAGCGCGGTGTCGCTGGCCGGTACGAGGATGCCCGGCCCGTTGAAAGCGGAGGCCGAGGCGATGAGCGCCTTGAGATCTTCCGGAGTCTCGCCCACGGCGTGGGCGAAGTAAGCAAGGTCGGTGGCGTACCCGGTCACCCGGCCACCGTGCTCGACCACACGGGCCGTTCCCTGCTGGAGCGCGTCGCTGACCTCGCCACCGCGGTCGATCCCGTGCACCCGCCGGCATACCTGGTTGCATGCGGGCCGGTCCGCGTCCGTCGCGGGCCGTACCTTGTATCCGGGGATGGTGGACCCGATCGGTGGGCCCTGCAGGCATGCCATGGTCTCGCGGAACTCGAAGCCCAAGCTCGCGTACAAGGCGAACGACCTGCAGTGATAAGCCGCCTGCAGCAGCCGGATGCTCGGTACCTGCCGTGCTTCGGCCCGGTGCATGACGTCTTCCATGAGCCGACGGCCCACACCGGCGTTCTGGCATGCTGGATCGACGGTGACCGGCCCGACGCCGACGGCATTCGAGCGCTCATCGAGGAAGTTGCTGCCGACGATCCGTCCGTCCAGTTCCGCGGTCACGCTGTAGAAGCCCGGGTGGGTCAGGAGCGTGTCCACCAGGCCGGTCGCGGTTTCCACGTCGGGAAGGTCGCCGGTGAAGCCGTGCTCGCGGGCTATCTGGTCGAACGCTTCGAAGCAGATCCTTCCGCACTCAGCCGCATCTGTGCGTGCCCCGGGACGCAGGAGAAGATCCATGGAGACCGCCTCCGTCTCCGCTGGTTGTCAGATCGGGTACGCCTCCGCGCTGGGATGCGGAAACGCCCCCTTTATCCATCAAAGCATCATGCCCGTTGCACGGTGAAAGGGGTGGCCTGTTCCAGCCCCGCACACAGGAAGGCGGCGTGTACCGGGCTCTTGCCGGCAGGCGTAGGCATCGAAAGATGAGGATGGGCCGGCCGACTCGTGCCGGCCCCCGGCACCGGGTGGCCAGGGCTGAGGTGACAGCAACGTCCCCACACGCCGACGCATCCGGGAAGGTCAGACGACGTGCACGTCAGTCGCGTCGGCCGTCGTGCCGGTGGCCCCTGGTCAATGTCTTTGTGCCGAAGCCTTTTGTGATCAACCACATGGCCAGGACCAAGCTTTGTAGGGCCAGTGGTGCATTTATGGCCAGGTAGAGCGGCGTGACGACATCAGTCAGGCGGAGCAGTACCAAAAAGCTCGCCAACGTGGCTAGTCCGACCCCAGTGATTCCCCACACGGACAGCCGGCGAGGGATTAATCTCGACCGATATAGAATGCAGAAGAATAGGAAGTCTCCGAGACTCAGCGAGATGATGACCGCGACGTGATTGACCAAGTCGCGCGCCGTTCGCAGCAACTCGCCTAAGGTTTCCAGGTGGGATGTGCCTGAAGTGCCGGCTTGGGCATATTCCTGGCCCAGTACAAGGAATAAAGGTAAAAAAATCACACCCATGAAGTGGAACGTAGCTGCTACCAGCCTGAATCCAAGGAAACCCAGACTGAGTGCTTCATTTTCCATCCTCAATATCGGATACAGGTACAGTGCAAATCCGATATAGGCGGGGATCATGAGGAACTGACAGACTGCGCCGACGAGTATCTGGGTCTTGTGCGCAGGAATCAGATTGAGATAGTTGGGCTCCTCCAGGACGGGAACAACGCTGAGCGCGCCGGCGATCATGCCTACGATGATTAGTGTTCCTGCGATCTTCGTTGCTCGCCTGCTTGTTTTCATGAAACGTTCCCGTGTTTGTCGGCGCGGGCTGGCCGTCCGAACGAACTTACAGATGTAAGGGCGCCGCCAACGCTACCCTTACATGCGTAAGGCTGCAAGCGGTCTGCTGCAGAAAGAGGTTCGGGTGTCCGGGGCGTCGCGGCGGGGTGCGGTCCTTCCAGGACCTTGAACAGGACCAGGCTGATGATGCTGTCCCAGAGCTCGTACTCGATGAGAGCGTCATCACAGCGGGGTGGGGTTGAGGATCGCGGACTTGTTGGCGGGAGCCGTAACGGGAGCGCGTTCGGACGGAAGCCTCGACGGCTTCCGTCCGGGGAGGGGGTGCTTCAGCGATGGGCGGGTGCGTCGACGAAGGTGGCGCCGATCTCCAGCATCCGCTCGACCGCGTAGGCAGGGTCGATCAATGCCTCCGGGGTGTGGATGCCCGGCGTCACAGCCTCACCACGCAGGCCGAGCAGTCGTTCGACGCCGAGGGCGATGCCGAGCCCTGTCAGGGGGCGCTGGCCCTCCGGGTGGATGAGGTAGCGGCTCGTACGGAGTGGTGCGCCCGTGAGATCTGCGCCTTCGAGGTCGATCCTGACCTCGGTGGAAGCAGCCCCGCCGCGGCGCCTGCTCGCGGATTCTCCGACCGCGAAATCGAAGCGGACGTTCGGTGCGCCCGTCGCGATGGCCAGGCTCGGCAGGTCGAGGGTGGGAATGCTCTGGCCGGGCAGGACGGTGCCGTCGACGCTGACCACCTCCGCCTGCGCGTCGGGGCCGCTGACCCAGGTGAAGACGCCGTCGCGCCGTACGAGCCCGGCCGAGGTGACGGTCAGCAGGCGCTGCACATCCTCAAGAGCCGCAGGCCCGCCGCTGTCCAATTCATCCAGTACGGCACTGACCTGGATGGTGTCGAGCCTGCCGAATGCCTTGGCGAAGTCCTGTGCGGCGAGCACGACGAGTCCCGCGTACCAGTGACTGGCCAGCAGGATCGGCGCGGCGCCGGCTCGCTGACCGCCCGCGATGACCTCGGGCGCGATGTCGGTCAGACCGTTGGAGATGCTGAGGTACGGGAGCCCGCGGTCCTGCGCATGGCGGAGTCCGTGCAGGCAGCTGTCCCACACCGCCGCGACGACCGCTGAGTGGCCATGGTCGGCCGGGAGGCCGAGGTCGCTCCGCCGCAGATCGATGGTCACGGCTGTCGCGCCGCCGAGCTTGTCGGCAACTCGCTGCGCGCGGTCGAGATCACGGCCCGCGATGGTGAGCGGCAGCGTCGGGTGCCACTGGCGCAGGATGGACGCGGTCGCCGCACCTGCCTGCCCCGAACCGCCCATGATCAGTACTGACTTCACGGTGTTCCCTCTCGTACGAACCTACATTTTGTAAGTTACATTTTGTAGCCTAAGCTGAGCGGCAGCGCAAGGGAGGACGATGACCACCGCATCGACGAGGCTGTCCAAGCCGGCCAGGCGGGAGCAGTTGCTCGACACCGCCATGACGATCGTGCGCACCCAGGGCACCGACAGCCTTACTCTGCTCACCCTGGCGGAGGCCGGAGGGGTGAGCAGGCCGATCGTCTACGACCACTTCGGCACCCGCCCCGGCCTGCTGCTCGCGCTCTACCGGCGACTCGACGAACGACACCGGGTGGCGTTGACGCAGGCGTTGCGGGGTGCCGCATCGGCTCCTCGGGAGATAGCCGGTGTCATGAGCGCCGCGTACTTCGCCTGCGCCATCGACATGCCGGAGTGGAGCGCCATTTCCGCCGCGTTGAAAGGAAATCCGGAAATGGAGGCGATCGAGCGGGAGATGTTCGACGGCTACACGGCCTTGATGGCCGCCGCATTGCAGCCGCACTCCGGCCTCGCGCCGGACCGCCTTCAGCTCCGCTGCATCGGCGTGCTGGGCGCGGCCGAAGCGATCGCCGCGGAGCTGAACCGAGGACGGACCACCGCCGCCGAGGCGGTCACGGCGCTGACCGACCTGATCGTCGGCAGTATCGACGGCCACTGAGAGGACTGCAGGACGCCGGCTCATAGAGGCAGTTCGTCGAGGGGGTGTCGCCTTTCAGCCTGACGATGTGCGCTTGCCGTCTGGCGATTCAGTCGCATGGCTCTTTTTGCACGTAATTTGCGGCATTTGCGATTTGTATGCCTTGTTGCGTCGCCTAAGGAGTCATTTTTGTATCGTTTGAATTTAGCCCATGTGCTGATCTTCATTGCCGCTTAACCTGCGATGTCCCTACTAGATGCGCAGGTGGAAGCCATGAGCGAGCAGATATCACAGGTAAGCGCCGAAAACGGACAGACGGCGAGTTCTCCTGCGAAGAAGGCGGCGGCACGAACGGCTCCGAAATGGGAGACCGATGCTCGCGATCGTGTTAGAGCGGCGATTCGCCGCTATGCCAAGCCGCTCAACGATCTCGTGGCGCGTGACGCCAATGAAGGAGACACGCGACTTCTGATCACAGACTTCCTGTGCGCGGGGCTCGGATACGACAAGTACGACGACCTCACCACGGAATACCAGGTCAAAGGAGAGTTCGCTGACTACGGCATCCGTATCGACAAGCAGTTGGTCGCCTTCATCGAGGTGAAACGCTGTAGCCAGAAGCTCAACGCCAGGCACCTGCGTCAGGTGCAGATGTACGCGGTGAACGAGGGCGTGGAATGGATGATCCTGTGCAACGGACAGGTATGGCAGGCGTACCACATGACCGCCGGTCTTCCCGTGGTCATCGACCTGGCTCTTGAAGTGGACCTGCTCAGCGATACCGGCTTGGCCGCCAAGACGGACGCGCTCTTCTACCTGACCAAGGAAGCGTTCAAGCGCCGCCTCATCGATGACCTGTGGCGGGCTCGCGCCGCGACGTCGCCGAGGTCTTTGGCTCAGGTGCTTCTGTCCGACGTGGTGGCCGACGCCATACGGAAAGAACTTCGACGGCAGACGAACCACAACGCCGACGTCAGCGAGATTCATCAGATTCTGCGGGGCGAGGTCCTCCGCCCCGAGACGCTGCTCTGAGGCGGCACCGGCGGCCGGGCATTCTGCCAACGCCTTCCCCGGGGTGCGATCATGTGCGCGATGGCTTTCAGGGATATCGCTGAGCGAATCGCCGGCGCTAGCGCCGAGTTGGCCCACTGATCGAGCGTGGGCTCCATTCCGGGCACGGATGATCTCAGTCCGGCGGTGCGGGGATGATGTGGGAGATGCGCTGCTGGGGCAGGCCCAGGACGCTGCTGAGGTCGCGGGTGGTCCAGCCCTGGTCGGCCAGGACACGGGCGGCGTCGCGGACGGCGTCGCGTTCGGCTTGTTCGGCGTAGAGGCGTGCGGCGCGTGCACTGTGGACGTTGTTCAGAGCGTCCGCCGCGTCCTGGTCGGCGGGGGTGAAGTGGAAGCCGGCGGAGTCGGAATTGTGGCTGACCAGGGCGGATACGTCTTCTATGACGTTGTCCGCCGCTTCTCTCCAGGTCGCGCCCTGAACCTGGACGACGTGATGGTCCGGCAGGTTGTCGACGGTGGCTGTCCAGCGCTTGCCGGTGCGAGCGACGGTGACGTGGTACGTGGTCGTGATCTCTAGCTCGCGCTGTTCGAGATCTTCGGGGATGTCGGGCTGGTCCCAGACCGTCTCGCGCCATGTGCTCACCCGACGACTGTAGGCCGCGGCAGGCGTCGGCGGAACGTCACGGCCGAAAGGCTTCCCCATCGCAAGACCGAATCCCAGCCTGCTGACCGCCCCATAAGGTCACACTCGTGCGCTTTGTCCTCCTCATCGTGCTGCTCCTGCTGATGCTGGTCTGGCCGGTGCCTGCCGTCGCGGCTCTCGTACTCATGGTGCTCGCGTTGCGAGACCGTGGTCGGCGGCGAGCGGGTTGGTCGCTGTCAGCCGCGGCGCTGTGCGCGGCGATCGCCGCCTACGGGTACGGGCTGGGGGCGACGACCTTCGGGGCGTGGACGGACCCCGACGACCGGTGCGGGCTGGTCCGGCCGGACCTCTACGCCTACGGCCACCGTGGCCCGGAGGGCGGGGCGCAGAGCATGTGGCCGCTGCACGACACCACATGCGGCCCTGACCTGGTGCCGGGCTTCGTCAACCCCCTGGTGGCCGGGTCGGTGGCGCTGTGTGCGGCGTCCCTAATGATCATGGTGGTGGTGACGATCAGAGCTCGCCGCCGGGCTGCTTAGCGGCAGCAGGTGCTCGGTCGGTCGGCACGGTATCGGTGGATACGACGTAGGGTCCAGGGCAGGCCGTACCCACGGCGGCCCTGTGCGAGATGGAAGCCCGCATGACTGTCACTCCCGAGCACCTGACCGTCCTCGCGAGCCGTGCCGAGGCGCTCACCGCCGAGGTCCTGGCACTCTGTGACCGCGTCCCGAACGCGTCGCCGGAAGCCGAGCACCTCGCGGTGGCACGGCATGCCGTCACCTGGCTGACCCGAGGCGCTGAGGACCTGCGGCGCGCGGCCGCGGACCTGGCCAAGCTCCAGGCCCAGCCGTGCGGCCTGCCGTGGGGCGTCTGCCCCGAGCACGGCAACACCCTCTCCTCCAGAGGAGGCATCTCCACGTGCCGGGTGTGCAGCCGCACCTGGAACCATGACCGGCTCGGCCTGCCGTGCCCGGAGCCGGTGACGTGGAAGGTGATCGACCAGGCCGGAACGGAGACGAGGATGTGCGACGGGCACGTCCTCGGCGCCCGTGCCGCCGCCGGTGGCGCCACCTTCGTACGCCTCCTCGACGAGAACGGCGTACCTGCCTGACCCCAGCGCCTCCGGGCGGACGGGATCGCGGCGCCCGCCAAGCCAAGTGGAAGAGCGAAATTCGGAATGCCCAGCCGAGATGGGCCCTTTTTCAGCTAGTTTCCGAAACTTCCCGACACCGAAGCATGTATAAGCGCAGGCCACAGCTGCTAATAGCGCTTGCAGGCTGAAACATTTCGGTGATGCGTTGACATCTTTCGGGCTGATTCTCAGAATGATCGCCAACACCCCCGCCCGGAAGGGAGAGCCCTGGTGATCACCAGCTCGGAAGCCTGTTCGAGGGTCCTCACGCTGCTGGTCGCGGTGACCCTCTCGATCACCGGAGCGGTGGCCGTGGCCCCCACCGCAGCCGCGGCTGTCGCGGATGAGAACGAGGGCGCCGACTGCGTGGTGACCGGCCTGCCCAGCGAAGGATCGCTGCCGACCGACTCCAGGCTCCCCGACCCCTTCACCAGGCTGAACGGCACCCGTATCACCGCCAAGTCCGACTGGCGGTGCCGGCGGGAAGAGATCAAGAAGCTGGCGGAGAGGTTCGTCTACGGCGAGAAGCCCGCGAAGCCGTCGAGCGTCACGGGCACGGTCTCCAGCAGCAACATCACGGTGAACGTGAGCCACAACGGCAGAAGCTCCACCTTCTCGGCGAGCGTCTCCCTGCCGAGCGGCTCCGGGCCCTTCCCCGCCGTCGTCGTCCTGGGCGGGTTCGGCGCGGACACCGCCGCCATCCGAGCGGCCGGCGCCGCCGTCATCAACTACGACCCCTACGCGGTCGGCCGGGAGGGCACCCCGCGCACCAACAAACAGGGCGCGTTCTACAGCGTCTACGGCTCATCGAGCAGCACCGGGCTGCTGATGGCCTGGGCCTGGGGCGTGAGCCGGATCATCGACGTCATCGAGCAGTCCGGCGGCACCATACTCAAAGCCGACGCGACCGGCGTCACGGGGTGCTCGCGGTTCGGCAAGGGCGCCTTCGTGGTGGGGGCGTTCGATCAGCGCATCGCGCTGACCATGCCGATCGAGTCCGGCAGCGCCGGTGTGCCCATCTTCCGTGGCATTCCCGGAGAGGGCGCGCAGAGCCTGAGCAGCGCTTACGGCGAGCAGCCGTGGCTGGGCGACGCGTTCGGCTCCTTCACCGGCAATCCGAACAGGCTGCCGGTGGACACGCACGAGATGGTGGCCATGGTCGCGCCGCGCGGGTTGTTCATCATGGACAACCCCCACATCACCAACCTGGGCCCCAGGTCCGCGAGCGTGGCGGCCCTGGGCGGCGCGGAGGTCTACAAGGCGCTCGGCGCGGGCGAGAACATCACCTACTGGTCCGACGTCCAGGACGGCAGCCACTGCGCCAACAGGTCCGAATGGCGGACCCCGCTGCAGCAGAACATCCAGAAGTTCCTGCTGAAGACGGGCAACGCGCCCGGCGCGATGAGGATCTCGTCCAGGGCACAGGGCAACCTGGCGCAGTGGAGAGACTGGCAGACCCCGACCCTCGGCGACGATTCCAGCGACACCACCGCGCCGAGCACGCCGGGCACCCCGGCCGCGTCCGACATCACCGCCACCAGCGCCACGCTGACCTGGAGCCCGTCCACCGACCAGGGCGGTTCCGGCCTGGCCGGCTACACCGTCTACCGCGAGCAGGGCGCCACCGACCCGCAGCTCGGCCAGTCCACCACCGCCTCGACCACCCTCACCGGGCTGACCGCCAACACCCGATATCAGGTGTACGTACGGGCGCGTGACGGCGCGGGCAACCTGTCCGGCAACTCGCCGGCGGTCACGTTCACCACGACCACCGGCGGCGGTGGCGACACCTCGCCGCCCACGGCCCCGACCGGCCTGACGGCCTCGGGCACCACGGCCACGGGCACGAACCTGAGCTGGACGGCCTCGACGGACGACAACGGCGTCGCCGGGTACGACGTCCTGCGCGCGCCCGGCGCGAGCGGCGGCACGTTCGCCCAGGTCGGCACCTCGGCCACGACCTCGTTCGGCGACACGGGCCTGACCCCGGGCACCACCTACCGTTACCAGGTCAGGGCCAGGGACGCCGCGGCCAACACCTCGCCCGTCTCCAGCACCGCACAGGTCACCACCCAGCCCGGCTCGTCCACCGGCACCTGCACGGCCGTGCCGACCGTGCAGGCCCAGTGGAGCACCGGGTACGTCATCCAGCCGCTGACCATCACCAACACCGCCACCTCGGCGATCACCGGATGGACGGTCACCTTCACCCTGCCGGCCGGCCACACGCTGACCGGCTCGTGGAACGGCGGCGTCACCGTCAGCGGGCAGACCGTGACCATCGAGAACGCCGCCCACAACGGCGCCCTCGCCCCCGGAGCCGGCACCGGCAGCGTCGGTTTCCAGGCGACCCGCCCGAACGGCGACACCGCGGTCCCGTCCGGTTACACCTGCGCCGGACGGTAACTCTCCCGATGCCCGCTCAACAGGCCCGCGACAGCGCCTTGGCCACCCTGTCCACGTCGTCCTCCGTGGTGCGCCAGCTGCTGAAGGCCGCGCGCAGCGCCGGTACGCCGTCGTACACGGTCGTCGTCAAGAACGCCTCGCCCGAGTCGGTGACCGCCTGGGCCACCCGGCCGATGCCGGTGGGGTCGCCGGCGAGGGTGAAGCAGACCACGTTCAGCCTGACGGGGGCGAGCAGCCGGTAGGCGGGCATGGCGGCGATCCGCTCGCCCAGCCGGCTCGCCAGGGCGAGGTCGCGCCGGACGATCTCGGCGTGGCCTTCGCGGCCGTACGCCGCCAGGGTGAACCAGGCCGCCAGCGCGCGCAGCCGGCGCGAGTTCTCGGGGGTCAGGTGAACGAAGTCCGGGTCGTCGCCGGGAGAGCCGAGGTAGGCGGCGGAGTTCTGGAAGACCCGGGCCTGCAGGTCGCGGCGGCGGGTGAGCTGGATGGCGCTGTCGTACGGCACGTTGAGCCATTTGTGCAGGTCCACGCAGATCGAGTCCGCCTCGGCCAGGCCGTCGAGCAGGTGGGCGTGGCCGGGGGACAGCGCGGCGAACGCGCCGAAGGCGGCGTCGACGTGCAGCCAGAAGGGGTGGCGGTCGCGCAGGGCGGCGATGGCGCGCAGGTCGTCGAAGTCGCCGGTGTTCACCGTTCCGGCGTTGGCGACCACGATGGCGGGCTCGCCGTCCAGGGCTTCGAGGGCCGAGGCCAGGCGGGCCACGTCGACCGCCTCCCTCGCGGGCAGCACGTCCACCGGGTGCAGGGCCGCGCGGCCCAGGCCGAGCATGGACAGCGCCTTGCCGACGCTGGAGTGCGCCCTGCCGGACAGTACGTGGACCGGCCCGAGGGCAGCCGTGCCGTGCTCGGCGATGGAGACGCCGCGCTGCTCGCCGAGCCATTCGCGGGCGATGGCCAGGCCGGCGAAGTTGGACATGGTCGCGCCGCTGACGAAGGCGCCTTGGAGCGCGGAGGGCAGCCCCAGCAGCTCGCGCAGCCAGGCGATCGTCTCCCGTTCCAGGTCGGGCGCGGTGGAGTCGAGGCCGGAGGTGGGGTTCTGGTCCAGGACGCCGGTCAGCCAGTCGCCCGCCAGCGCGGCGGGGGTGCAGCCGCCGGTGACGAAGCCCAGGTAGCGGGAGCCCGCGCCGGCGGAGAAGCCGGGCTCCCACCGCTCGGCGAACGCCGCCAGCGCGCCCCGCGCCCCGGCCCCCGGGGCCGGCAGGGGGAGGGGCTCCCGCCGCGCGGGCGGTCGCGCGACGGGGCGCTCGGCGAGGCCGTCCAGGATTCGTACGGCGTACGCGCCGGTCGCGTCGATCAGTTCCGGGATCTGGGCGAGATCGTCACCGAGGCGGGAGTCCATACGGCCACGGTAGATGCCTGCCTAACGCACGGCGCAGAGCAGGCGGTTGTTGCCGCGCTGCCAGAGGGTGCCGATCTCGCTGAAGCCCGCCTCCCGCAGCGCGTCGGTGTGCTGGGACAGCAGGTGGGACTCGGAGCCGTGGTGGTCGGCCCCGGCGGTGGTGCGGGCGGCGTTGAGCGCGGCCATGGCGGGGTCGGCCTCGACGGCGTCCCACCAGGTGCGCCAGTCCTCGGGCTGGTCGCCGGCGAAGGTCCGCTCGGTCTGCTTGTCGTGGACGGCGCGTTCGAGCCGGGCGAGGGTGGGGGTGGCGTCGCCCGCGTCGAGGTGGTCGCCGTTGAGCAGCAGGCCGCCGGGGCGCAGGGCGGTGGCGAGCTCGGCGAACATGCTCCGCAGGTCGGGCGGCGAGATCCAGTGCAGCGCGGTGGTGCTGACGGCGGCGTCGGCGGGACGGTCGAGGCCGAGCGCGTCCGTCCAGCCGGGGGTGCGGAGGTCGGCGGCGACGAAGGTGAGGTGCGGGTAGGCGGCCCGGCCCAGGCCGAGCAGCAGCGGGTCGGCGTCCACGGAGATCACCCTGGCCTTGGGCAGGCGGCTCAGGAGGCGGGCGGACAGGGAGCCGGGGCCGCAGCCGAGGTCGATGACCAGCGGGTCGGGGCGGTCCAGGGCTTCGACGGCGTCGATGAGGGCGGTGAAGCGCTCCTCACGGTCGGGCAGGTAGCCCTCCTGCTGACGGTCCCAGCGCGCGATCCAGTCGAGTGCGGCATCGTGGGTGAGCACAGAAGTCTCCTTGTGACTGTCGTCTAGACTTTCGATAGTCACAAGCTAAAGCAGAAAGCGTAACTGGTCAATTGGACTTCAACAGTCACACGGATGGGGTCATCAAGGTGGCCGTGGGGCTGGTCAACAGCCTGACCCCCGGCGAGCGGCGAGGCCGGCCCGCGCCGCCGCCCGCCGACGTCGCCGCGGCCGCCACCGAAGGGCTGCGGGTCGGCTACCCCGATCACCGGCCCGCCACCGAGGCCGAGGCCGCCGAGCTGGTCGGGATCGCGCTGCGGCTGCGCGCGGTCTTCGAGGCGGTCGCGGCGGGCGACATCGACGCCGCCGCGCTGCGGGTCAACACCCTGCTGGCGGAGACCGACGCCAGGCCGACGCTCCAGCGGCACGACGGTGAGCCGTGGCACCTGCACTTCCACGGCCCCGGCGGCGCCATGGCCGGGGACTGGGCGGCGAGCTGCGCCACCGGGCTCGCGCTCGTGCTGGGGAGCGAGTTCGGCGACCGGCTGGGGGTGTGCACGGCGCCGCACTGCGATCGGGTGTACGTGGACGTCTCGCGCAACGGGACTCGCCGGTTCTGCTCCACGCCGTGCCAGAACCGGGTCAAGACCGCGGCGTTCCGGGCCCGGAGCAAATCCTCATAAGGCGGGAAAAGCTGCCCTGACTTGCGGAAACTGTCGGAGCACCAGCCGGTCGAGAGGACGCGAACAAGACTCGCGGAGGCACCTGACGTGCGAGAATGACGCCACTGTGATCTCCTCCCCACCATTCCCCGTTGACCTCGTCGGCATGCCCAACGGCGACCTGCTGATGTTGCCCGCCGTCTGGCCCGTGCGGCTTTCGCCGGAGCAGCGGCGCCAGCTCGTGGAGCGCCTGCTCGCCGCCGACCCGGACGGCGACGAGGTGCTGCCCGGTCACGCCGACTGAGCGGCGTCAGCACGGCGGATGACCCCTGCTCCAGCTCCCCGGCGTCACCCGGGGAGCTGGAGCCCGTTCATTCGGCGGCCAGCCGTTCCGCCTCTTCGTGCAGCGCCGCGATCACCAGCAGCTCCAGCCGGAGCTCGTCGAGATCGGTCGCCGCGAGACCGTCAAGGACGCGCATGTGGGCCTCCCTGACCTAGAGACGGCCCAGGAGCCACAGAGGTTCACAAGCGATAGGCGAACGGTCAGGCCACGCCGGACAGGCGGTCACGCTCGATCTGCGCCTGAAGGATCTCCTGCCGCTCCTCGTTGATCCTGCGGCAGATGATCACGTACGCGTTCAGCACCTTGGCGTAGGCCTGACGGGCCTCCTCCAGCTCTCCGGTCAGGGTCAGCACCCGCCCCGCGTCGCCGCTCCGCTCGGCCTCGGCGAGCAGCGCGCGCGCCTCGTCGACGATCTCCTCCGACCGCAGCCTGGTACGTCGGAGCAGCGCGGAACATTCGTAGAGCTCTCCCAGCCGAGCTGAGGAGACGATGAACTCAGCAGTGTGCACAGCCGACCCTTTTCCTGCCATCCGTGTGCGGAGAACCGATCCCATAGCCGCCACCTCCACCGTCAAGGTTGCCTAACTGTAGACGCGTTACTCGCTCCTGTGGATCACTCGCCGGTGGCGGGGGTACGGCACTGTTCCCTCGGAGAGGTTCTCTCCTCCCCAGGGGGATAACAACGCCCCTGAAGCCGATTCGGTGCCGGCTGAATGTGGTAATTGGCGGTCTTACCTGGGCCTTTTTGGTGATTGCGATGAATGGCCATCCTGAGCAAAGCCGGAGTACCAAGACCCTCGATCGGCCCCCGCCGCCCTGGCCCCTGGTCACATACTGATACGAGGCGCAAGCACGCTGTGACGCCGAGGGGCGGGTTGATAGTGGCGATGGTGACAACCGGCAGCGACGACGCGATTGACGTGAGCATCATCATTCCCGCCCACAACTGCCGGGCGTACCTGGACAGATGTCTCACCTCCGCGCTCGTGCAGCGCGTCCGTAAGGAGATCGTCGTCGTCGACGACGGGTCGACGGACGGCAGCGCCGAACTGCTCGAGCTGTACGCCGCCTACCACCGCGGCATCGTCAAAGTCATCCGGGTCGAAGGCGGCGTCGGCGCCGGCCGGCCGCGCAACGTCGGCCTCGACCACGCCGGCGGGCGCTACGTGTTCTTCTGCGACGCCGACGACCACCTCGGCCCGGAGGCCCTCGAACGCCTGGTCGCGATGGCCGACAGGAACGACTCCGACATCGTGCTCGGCAAGATCGTGGGACATGGCAGGCGGGCGCCGTCCTCGATGTTCCAGCGCAGCGCGGACCGGGCGGAGCTGGGCGACAGCGCTGTCTACAACAGCCTGAGCTGCTTCAAGCTGTTCCGCAGGCAGATGCTGGAGCGGCACCGCATCAGGTTCCGCGAGGGGGTGCTGGTCGGCGAGGACATCTATTTCAGCGTGCACGCCTACTGCCACGCCGAGGGGATCTCCGTGGTCGCCGACTACGACTGCTACCACCTGGTCGCCAGGGAGGACGGCAGCAGCGTCATGCAGCGCCCGGACAGCCGGGATCCGGTCGCCTGGCTGGCCATGATCCGCGGGCCGATCCAACTCATGGCCGAGCACATCCCGCCGGGGCCGCTGCGCGACCACCTCCTGCTGCGTCACTTCAGGCTGGACGTCTTCGTGCAACTCGGCGCCTCGTTCCTGGCCGCGGGGGACGTGAAGCGCAAGGACATCGCGCAGGCGGTGGCCGGCATCTGCGACCAGTGGCTCACCCCCGGCGTCTACCAGCGGCTGAGCGGCACCGACCGGCAGCGGCTGGCCGCCCTCGGCGACGTCGACCGGCTGGTCCGGCTGGCCGACATCGAGAGCGCGACCGTCCGGCGGCGGCTGACCGGGCTGCGCTGGGACGGCGACCGGCTGGTGGTGATGGGCGTCGCCGCGCTGGCGGGGGTCGGCGCGCACGAGGCCGTGTCCCTGGTGCTGCGCTCACGGCAGGAGCCGGAGTGCGATCTGGTCGTGCCGGCCGAGCTCACGGGTGACCGGTTCACCGCCCGGATCGACGCGGGCGCGCTCGGCTCCGGGGTGTGGGACCTGCGGGTGGCCATCGAGCTCGAAGGCGTCGTCAGGTCCGGCAGGCTCGGCGCGGACCGGGAGGACGGGCTCACCCGCCCGGCGCCCCGGCTGCTCGACGGCGTGGTGGTGCTGCCGTACTTCACCAGGGAGAACGGCAACCTCAGCATCGACGTCGGCGGGTACGTCGTCGGGGTGCCCGGCAGGGTGCGCATCACCAGGACGAGCTGGTCGTTCGGGCGGCGGCTGGTCGTCGACGGCGAGATCACCGTGGTCGGGACCGTCCCGCCCGCCTCCGCCGTACGGCGGCTGGTCTGGCGCGAGCGGCGCAGCGGCCGTGAGCGGGCCGAGCGGGTGGTCTCGCTGCCCGGCGGCGGATTCGTCGCCAGGCAGGCCATGGGGCGTTACACCCCCGGCACCTGGGACGCCTATCTGGAGCTGGAGCTCGGCGGGCCGCCCGCCAGGTTCAGGATCGAGACGGACGCCGAGACGGTCGCCGCGCCGCGCCGCTGGCTCGGGGGGACCGTGCTGCGGAGCGTGCGCCCGTACGCGACCTCGGGCAAGGGGCGGCTCAGCACGGTCGTGCGGCAGCTCACCGCGCGGATGGTCTTCCGAAGAATCATGCGCTAATGCCACCTATGTGCAACTGCAAGACGATGTCCTAAAGTAGGGACGTTTGTACTCTTTGTTCGGAGGATCGTCGTGCACGTACCCGATGGCTTCTTCAACGCGGCCGTGTCCATCTCGGCCGGGGCGGTGGCGGCCGCCGGGGTGGCCGTCTGTCTGCGCGGGGCCAAGCGCGAGCTCGACGACAGGACCGCGCCCATGGCCGGGCTCGTCGCCGCGTTCATCTTCGCCGTGCAGATGCTGAACTTCCCGGTCGCCGGGGGGACCAGCGGTCACCTGCTGGGCGGCGCGCTGGCGGCCATCCTCGTCGGGCCCTATACAGGCGTGCTCTGTATGACCGTGGTCCTGCTCGTCCAGGCGCTGTTCTTCGCCGACGGCGGGCTCACGGCGCTGGGCGTCAACATCTTCCTCATGGGCATCGTCACGGTGCTGGTCGGCTGGGGCGTCTTCAAGCTGGTCACCAGGTTCGCCACCGGCCGGGGCGGGATCGGCGCGGCGGCCTTCGTCGCGTCGCTGCTCTCCGTGCCCGCCTCCGCGCTGGCGTTCACGGCGCTGTTCTGGATCGGCGGCACCGCGCCGATCGACCTGGCCGCCGTCGCGGGCGCGATGGGCGGGGTGCACGTGCTGATCGGCATCGGCGAGGCGCTGATCACCTCGCTCACCGTGGGCGCGGTGCTCGCCGTCCGTCCCGACCTCGTGTACGGCGCCCGCGGGGTCTCCCGGCCGCTGGAGCTGCGCGGCGCGGACGGGACCAGCACGGTCACGCCGCAGGAGCAGGCCGAACCCGCGTCCTCGGTGTCCTCGGTGGGCAGCAGGCCGTTCGTGTTCGGCGCGCTCGGGCTGACGCTGCTGCTGGCGGGTGTGGTGTCCTTCTTCGCCTCGGGCGACCCGGACGGGCTGGAGGCCGTGGGCGAGGAGCAGGGCTTCCTGGCCCAGCAGACCGACCACCTGTTCGGCACCTGGAGCCTGGCCGACTACGGTGACGTGGGTGGCATCCCCGTGGGCGTCGCCGGGATCATCGGCGTCGGGGTGACGCTGCTGGTCGCGGGGGCGCTGGGCTACGCCGCGCGGAGCAAGGACAAGACGCGGGTCTAGGCGATCGGAAGGCGGCGGGCGAGCCGATGGGGGCGGGGCACAGGCATCAGCTCTACCGGCCGGGAGATTCGCCCGTGCACCGGCTGCCGGCGCAGTGCAAGCTGCTCGCCGTCCTGTGCTTCGCCATCGTGGTGGTGGCCACGCCGCGCGAGCGGTTCTGGGCCTTCGGGGTGTACGCCCTCCTCCTGATCGCGGTGGCGGCCGTGGCCCGCGTCCCGGCGGCGTACATCCCGCGCCGGATGGTGATCGAGTTGCCGTTCGTGCTGTTCGCCTTTCTCATCCCGATCATCGGGCTGGGGGAGCGGACCACCGTGCTCGGGCTGTCGCTGAGCGTCCCCGGCCTCTGGGCCGCGTGGAACATCCTGGCCAAGGCGACGCTCGGCGTGGTCGCCTCGATCCTGCTGGCGACGACGACCGAGCCGCGCGCGGTGCTGCTGGGGGCGCAGCGGCTGCGGGTGCCGGGCCTGCTGGTGCAGATCGCGATGTTCATGCTCCGCTATCTGGACGTGATCCTGGACGAGATGCGGCGGATGCGGATCGCGCGGGAGTCCCGAGGGTTCGAAGCACGAAATTTCCGGCAAATTCCGGTGATTGCCCGGTCGGCCGGGGCGCTGTTCATCCGCTCGTACGAGCGCGGCGAACGGGTGCACCTGGCCATGCTCAGTCGGGGCTACTCCGGACAGATGCCAATAATTCAGGAAATTTCGGCATCTGCCGGACAATGGGGTGCCGCGCTCGCTCTGCCCCTCGCGGCCCTGGCAGTGTTGGGACTCTCGCTGTGACGCATCAGAAACTCTCTCTAGAGGTCGACCGGCTCGCCTACGCCTATCCCGACGGGACACAGGCCCTGTACGGCGTGGACCTCGCCATCAGGCGCGGCGAGCGGGTGGCGCTGCTCGGCCCCAACGGCGCCGGCAAGACCACACTCGTCATGCACCTCAACGGCATCCTCACCCCCGGGCACGGCAGCGTGGCGGTGGCCGGCACGCCGGTGCGCCGGGACACGCTCAAGGAGATCAGGCAGCGGGTCGGCCTGGTCTTCCAGGACCCCGACGACCAGCTCTTCATGCCGACGGTCCGGGACGACGTGGCGTTCGGCCCCGCCAACTCCGGCCTCCGGGGCGAGGAGCTGGAGAGCGTCGTCAGGGCCGCCCTGGAGCGCGTGGGCATGCTGGAGGCCATCGACCGGCCGCCGCACCACCTGTCCTTCGGCCAGCGCCGCAGGGTGGCGGTGGCGACCGTGCTGGCGATGCGGCCGGAGATCCTGGTGCTCGACGAGCCGTCGTCCAACCTGGACCCGGCCGCCCGCAGGGAGCTGGCCGAGATCCTGCGCTCGCTCGACGTGACCGTGCTCATGGTCACCCATGACCTGCCGTACGCGCTGGAGCTGTGCGAGCGCTCGCTCATCCTCTCGGACGGGGTGATCGCCGCCGACGGCCCCACCCGCGAGCTGCTCGCCGACCCCGAGCTGCTCGCCCGCCACCGCCTGGAGCTGCCCTACGGGTTCGCTATTCCAGCGGCGATTGAACGTGCATGAGCACCAGGCGGTCGCTCGCGCGCAACTCCGCGACCCCAGGGTCGGCGTACGTCATGATCTTGCCGTCGCGCACCACGGCCACCACCAGCTCCTCGCCCTGGACCGGTGGCTTGCCGGTCTCCGACGGCAGGACGGCCCGCTCGTACAGGTCCAGGCCCTTGCCGTAGGCGAGCAGGTCCTCGATCAGAGAGCTCACGGCCGGGCTCTGCGTGGCGACACCGAGCATGCGCCCGGCGGCCTCTGCCGAGGTGATCACCACGTCGGCGCCGCTCTGCCGCACCAGGGGGTCGTTCTCGGCCTCGCGGACGGCCGCCACGATCGTGGCCCTGCTGTTGAGGCTGCGGGCGGTGAGCGTGACCAGGGCCGTGCTGTCGTCGCGGCGGGTGGCGATGATGATCTCGCACGCCTCCCGGATCCTGGCGCGGTTGAGAACGTGGCTGCGGGTGCCGTCGCCGACGATGCCGGCGAAGCCGTCCTCGGCCGCCTCCGCGATGACGACGGGGTCGGGGTCGACCACCACGATCGACTCCTTGGAGCGGCCGTTCTCCAGCAGGGTGCGGCTCGCGGCGCTGCCCTTGGTGCCGTACCCGATGATCACCGTGTGGTCGCGCAACCTGGCCCTCCAGCGTTCGATCAGAATGGCGTCCCTGGTCCGCTTGGTGAGGACCTCCAGCGTCGTGCCCACGAGCACGACCAGGAAGGCGATGCGCAGCGGCGTGACGGCCACGATGTTGACGATTCTGGCCGCCTGGCTGACCGGGGTGATGTCGCCGTAACCGGTCGTCGAGATCGACACCGTCACGTAGTAGAGGGCGTCGATCAGGGAGACGTGGCCGTCGGCGTTGTCGCGGTAGCCGTCGAGATCCGCCGCTACCAGCGCGAACATGGCCAGCAGCATCCCCAGCGCGATGGCCATCCTGCGCAGCACCGCCCGCAGCGGGCTCAGCCGGGCGGACGGCATGCGGACACCCAGTGCCGTCTCGTCCTCGTGCATACGACTGATCGTAGTTTGTGCATGCTCGGTATCAGGGCAAGTCGAAGTACAGTGGCTCATCGAGGAGGGGCCAATGAAGCTGCGGCTTGCGCGACACGCCCTCGGTGACGCCGTGGTGGTGGCCGTTGCGGGAGAGCTCGACCTGTTCACCGCGCCATTCCTCCGGGACGAGGTGCGCGACGCGATCAAGCAGGACAGCGCCAGACTCGTCCTCGATCTTCAGCAGTTGTCCTTCATGGACTCCAGCGGTCTGTCCGTGCTGATCGAGGCCTGGCGGCTGGCGACCAGCGAGGGCGGCGGCGTCTCGCTGGCGGCTCCGCAGGCGCCGGTGGCCCGGATTCTGCGCACGACCGGCCTGGACCGGCGCATCAAGGTCTACTCCGACGTGGACAGCGCCGTGGGAGGAATTTGACCCGCCCCCGAGTAGAACTTCATTCGGTTGGCGGGTTAGGGTCCGTGCTATGGACGTGAACGGATCTGCAGCAATCATTTCCGGCGGTGCCAGCGGCCTCGGTGAGGCCACGGCCCGAGAGCTGGCGCGGCTGGGCGCCACCGTGGTCATCGCCGACCTCAACGAGGAGCGCGGCAAGGCCGTCGCTGACGAGCTCGGCGGCGTCTTCGCCAAGACGGACGTGTCGGACGACGAGCAGGTGCAGGCGGCCGTGGACGCCGCCGTGGCCACCGGCAAGCCGCTGCGCGTGGTGATCAACAGCGCCGGCATCGGCTGGGCGGAGCGCACCGTCAACCGCGAGGGAGCGCCGCACAACCCGGCCTCCTACCGCAAGGTCATCGAGGTCAACCTGATCGGCACGTTCAACCTCATGCGCATCGGCGCGGCCGCCATCGCCAGAACCGAGCCGGCCGACGCCGACGGGCAGCGCGGCGTGGTGATCAACACCGCCTCCGTGGCCGCGCTGGAGGGGCAGACCGGCCAGCTCGCCTACAGCGCCTCCAAGGGCGGCATCGTGGGCATGACCGTGCCCGCCGCCCGCGACCTGGCCGCCATCGGCGTGCGGGTCAACACGATCTGCCCCGGCATCATCGACACCCCCATCTACGGCTTCTCGCCGAACTCCGAGGAGTTCAAGGCCAAGCTGGTGGCCCCGGTGGTCTTCCCCAAGCGCATGGGCCGTGCCGACGAGTTCGCCCACCTGGTGGCCTCGCTCATCGCCAACGACTACATGAACGCCGAAGTCGTCCGTTTCGACGGCGGCATCCGCTTCCAGCCCAAGTAGCCGGCCAAGACAGAGTGAGGTCTCGTGTCTGACGAAGTACTCGTCGAGGAGTCCGACGGCGTAGCCGTGATCACCATCAACCGTCCCAAGGCGCGCAACGCCATCAATGGAGCGGTCGCGCGGGGCGTCGCGGAGGTGCTGGACGCGCTCGACGCACGTCCCGAAATTTCGGTGTACGTCCTGACCGGGGCGGGTGGCACGTTCTCCGCCGGGATGGACCTGAAGGGGTTCCTGACCGGCGACCTGCCCGTGGTGAAGGGGCGCGGCTTCGGCGGCCTGACCGAGGCGCCGCCCAAGAAGCCCGTCGTCGCCGCCGTCGAGGGGTACGCGCTCGCGGGCGGCTTCGAGCTGGCCCTGGCCTGCGACCTCATCGTGGCCTCGGCGGAGTCGAAGTTCGGTCTGCCGGAGCCCAAGCGCGGCCTCGTGGCGGGCGCGGGCGGCATCATGCGCCTGCCGCGCAGGATCCCGTACCACATCGCCATGGAGCTCGCCCTGACCGGCGACCACTACCCCGCCTCCCGCCTGTACGAGCTGGGCCTGGTCAACCGGATCACCGAGCCGGGCGCGGCCCTGGAGGGGGCGCTGGAGCTGGCCCGCAAGGTCGCCCAGAACGCGCCGCTCGCGCTCGCCGCGACCAAGAAGGTGATCATCGAGTCGCAGGACTGGTCGCTGGAGGAGATGTTCGCCAAGCAGTCCGAGATCATCAACCCGGTGTTCGGCTCCAAGGACGCCATGGAGGGCGCCGCGGCCTTCGCGGAGAAGCGCGCTCCCCAGTGGAAGGGCGAGTAGCCCGGCACCCCCGCATCACCGGCCCCCTCCCGCCACCACCGCCCCCTCCCGCCATCGGCCACCTTCCGATGGCGGGAGGGGGTTTTTACGCGGGCTTGCGGCTTCCTACGTACGGTTGAGGGACACGACCTCTTTGGGAGACGCGGATGAGCGACTATTCGAGATCCCCGTTCGAGTCCGCCAAGCGCGGCGCGGGGACGCTGCTGTCAGGTGCCCTGAGCGCGTTGCTCCTGATGGTGGCCGTGCTCGGTGTCATGTGGCTGATCGAGATCTTCGACTACGTCACGCCGGGTGACCTGGACGCGGAGTTCGCCATCGTCGGCGGGGAGCCTGCCGGGCTGATGGGCATCTTCACCGCGCCTTTCATGCACGCGGGCTTCGGGCACCTGATGGCCAACTCGCTGCCGCTGCTGGTGCTCGGCTTCCTGGCGGGGCTGCGAGGCATCGGCAAGTTTCTCGCCGCCAGCCTTCTGATCATCGTCATCGGCGGCATCGGCACCTGGTTCACCAGTCCGAACGTCTTCACCGTGGGGGCCAGCGGGCTGGTGTTCGGCTACTTCGGCTATGTCGTGGCCCGTGGTCTGTTCGACCGGCACCTGCTGGACATCGTCATCGGCGTCGGGGTCGCGATCGCGTACTGGTCCATCTTGGCCGGCGTGCTGCCCAACCAGCCGGGCATCTCCTGGCAGGGGCACCTGTTCGGGCTCGTCGGCGGGGTGATCGCGGCCTGGGTGCTGCGCCGCAGCCCGACCGCCAAGCCTGCCTACTGAAGCAGCGAACCGGCACCGGCGCGGGCCGGTGCCGGTTCGCGTGCGACACGCTAGAGGCGCTCGACCACGTGGTCGATGCACGCGGTCAGCGCCTCGACGTCGGCCGGGTCGATGGCCGGGAACATCGCCACCCGCAGCTGGTTGCGGCCCAGCTTGCGGTAGGGCTCGGTGTCGACGATGCCGTTGGCGCGCAGCACCTTGGCCACCGCCGCCGCGTCGACGCTGTCGGCGAAGTCGATCGTGCCGACGACCTGCGAGCGGAACTCGGGGGCGGCGAACGGGGTGGCGTAGGACGACTTGTCGGCCCAGGTGTAGAGGCGCTGGGCGGAGTCGGCCGTGCGGGAGGTGGTCCAGGCCAGGCCGCCGTTGCCGTTCATCCAGTCGAGCTGGTCGGCCAGCAGGAACAGGGTCGCCACCGCCGGGGTGTTGTAGGTCTGGTCCTTGGCGGAGTTGTCGACGGCCACCGGCAGGCTGAAGAACTCCGGCACGTAGCGGCCGCTGCCGGCGATCTCCTCGACCCTGGCCAGGGCGCGCGGCGACATGAGCGCGATCCACAGGCCGCCGTCGGAGGCGAAGCTCTTCTGCGGGGCGAAGTAGTAGACGTCGGTCTCCGACACGTCCACGGGCAGGCCGCCCGCCCCGGAGGTCGCGTCGACGAGCACGAGGGCGTCGTCGCCGCCGACCCGGCTGATCGGCATGGCCACGCCGGTGGAGGTCTCGTTGTGGGTGAGCGCGTAGACGTCGACGCCGTCCTCGGCGACCGCCCGCGGGTGGGTGCCGACCTCGGAGGTGATCACCGACGGCTCGCCCAGCCAGGGGGCCTTCTTGGCCACGGTGGCGAACTTCGAGGAGAACTCGCCGAAGGACAGGTGCTGTGACCGGTCGCGGATGAGCCCGAAGGAGGCGATGTCCCAGAAGGCCGTGGTGCCGCCGTTGCCGAGCACGACCTGGTAGCCCTCGGGCAGCGAGAACAGGTCGGCCAGTCCGGAGCGCACCCGGCCGACCAGGTTCTTGACCGGCTTCTGGCGATGGGAGGTGCCCATCACGCTCGCGCCGGCCGCGGCGAGCGCCGCCAGCTGCTCGGGGCGAACCTTCGAGGGCCCGCAGCCGAAGCGGCCGTCGGCGGGCTTGATGTCAGCGGGAATCACGATGTCAGCCACGTCACCAGGTTAGCGAGCTTGGGAAACTGCCCGAGCCAGGGTCCGGATGGTGAGAAATCTTCCGGTCAGTGATCCACCTGGAGCCGGTCACGGGAGTTGATCGAAAGTTCCGTGGATCACGGGCGATTTGCCATGGAATCGATGAGGATGGGGGGAGCCTCGGGGGCGGCTGCTACAGGGAGTTCTCATGGCGGGGAGTGAAATCGGCAGGTCCCTCGAAGACTTGTTTCGCAGGCTGGTCGAGCGGCCCGCCCCGTGGCGCGGCGACTCGCCGCTGCCGCAGCTGACGATCTTTTTGGACGGCCCGGACGACGTTGACCTCGAACCGGTCATGGTGCCCGACGATCCGAGCATACCGATCTGCTCGCTGGACGCGGGCGAGGCCGGGGACGTGCGGTCGGTCGTGCGGAAGGCCGTGGACAGGCTCGGCCAGCGGATCGGGCACAAGGGGCTGCCGCCGATCCGATTCCAGCTCACCGAGTTCGTGCTGCTGGTGATCGAGCGCAAGCTCGCGGGGGAGACCGAGGTCCCGCAGATGGAGAAGGCGCTCTCCGCGCACCGGCCGGGACGGCTCCAGGACGGCCAGGAGCGGCCGATCGTGGTCTGGCTGGACTATCTGAGCAGGCTGCTCACCGGCTGGATCCCGGCGGCCTCGCTGCTCGCCGCCCTGGCCGGTCAGCTGATCACGATCGCCGGCTGGGCGCTGAGCGTGGCGGGCGCCACGGCGGTGGCCGCCGGCCACGCCGTGCTGCTCGCTCGCACCCACATCAGGAGCTCGTGGTTCCGGCGCCAGCGGCTCCGCCCGCGCCACCCGTGGGAGCGGCTGCCCGCCTACGCCGAGAGGCTGGCCAGGCTCACGGCGGAGCAGCTGGAGATGGTGCTGGTCAACGCCTTCCTGGAGGATCTCCGGCAGGCCTACCGGCGGCGCCGGCTGTTCCTCTGGCCGTCCTGGGCCCGCGCCTACTACTGCACCGTCTACCTGCGCAATGTGGGCGGCGCGCAGCCCCCGCCCTTCCTCACCCGGGTGAACGCCGTGCGCCGCCAGGTGGCGCGCTGGGATCCCCTGCTGGTCGTCACCTCCGGGCCGAAGCGGGATGACCTGCTGCCCAGCCTACGGACGGTGCGGGTGAACGCTGCGCGGCGGGGCGAGCCGATCGGGGACGAGGCGTACCGGGACTGGCTGCACCAGGCACGGTCCCGGTACGGCCCTTCCTGCCTGGTGATCGAGGGGGTGGCGCTGGACGAGGTCAGGCAGGCCGTCGCCCAGGACTCGCAGCGACAGTCCAAGCTGGGCCACAAGCGGGTCAGGGCCTACTGGGTCGTCGTGGCGGCGCTGCTGGTGGGGCCGCTGGTCGCGTCGGGAGCGTACATCTGGAACCTCGACAGGACCTACTGCCAGAGCCCCGACGTGCGGCGGGACCAGGGCGAGTGCATCGGCCTGTCCGACGGCGGCCACGTCTTCCACGAGCGGCTGGCCAGGCCGATCGGGCTCATCGCGGCCGAGAACGTCAAGGCGGTGGAGAGCGGCCGCTACGTGGAGGTCGCCTACATCGGCCCGATGACCGGCTCACCGCAGGCGCTGCTGGCGGGCTCCCATGGTGAGCTGTTCGGCATCGCCGCCTACCAGCAGGCGTTCAACGCCGCCACCGGCTCGCGGCCCAAGCTCCGGGTCCTGCTGGTCAACCCGGGGCAGGTGTTCAGGAAGGTCGTGGAGGCGGCTCGGCAGGTGGTCGACCGGCTGGAGTCGGGCGCGCCGGTCGTCGGGGTGATCGGCATGGCGCAGAGCAGGGCGCGCAACCAGGAGGCCATCGCGGTGCTGAACGCCGCCGGTCTCCCGGTCATGGTGACCGTGGGCACGGCCGACGACCTGGCCGTGCACCAGCGGGTGCCCGCGCCGTACTTCTTCAGGATGGCCGCGGCCAACGGCCGGCAGGCCCGGGCGACGGCCGAGTGGATCAAGGCGGGCACCGGCGACCTGCCGCGGGCCAGGACCGTGGCGCTGCTGGAGGACGTCACCGAAGGCGACCTTTACAGCATCGGCCTGTCGCGTGACTTCGCCGCCGCCTTCGGCGAGGACAAGGTCACCACGCTGCGGTACTCCGGCGGCGAGCAGCTCAAGACCCAGGTGAAGCAGGCCTGCGACGGCGGCCACGACCTGATCTTCTACACCGGGCGCGGGGACGACTTCGCCACCTTCGTCGAAGGGCTGAACGTGGGCTGCAGCCAGGCCCGCACCCACCAGGTACTCGCCTCCGACGACGTGACGAAATACGTACAGGACAACCAGCAGGCGCTGGGCGAGCACCCCAACATGCGCCTGCACTACGTCACGTTGGCGTGGGAGGGAGCCTGGGAGTCACCATGGGCGGGGGAGGGACGCGGGGGCAAGGCGCAGATCGCCAGGATCCTGGCACTGATCAAGGCCGACCCGCAGCCGTCGAAGCTGCACTCCATGCTCGCCTACGACGCCACGCTCGCCCTCGGGCTCGCCATCGGCTCCGCCTACGGGGGCACCGGCTCGCTGCCCGACAAGGGCACGGTCCTGTACGGCCTGGGCGCGCTGGGCACGCAGTACGGGACGACGGGGGTGATCGAGTTCACCCGGGGACGGGTGCCGCACGAGTCGGTCGGCAAGGCCGTCATGCTGGTCCAGGTCCCGGAGCGGGCGGTCGGTCAGGCGAAGGAGCAGCGCCTGGTGGGCCTGTGCGGCAGGCTCACCGAGTTGGTGCCGCCGCGGCCCGCCTGCCCGGACGCGGCGCTGCGCGGGGGGTGAGAACGGAGAACGGCCCGCCGGTCGGGCGGGCCGTTCGCTGCGAAGCCGAGATCGTGCCGTGATCGGATGTGCGGTGATCAGATGGTGCCGGCGACCTCGGTGGCGCCGGGCACGTCACTGAGCGGACGCGACGCCGGGCCGATGTAGTTGGCGCTGGGACGCACCAGCCTGCCCGTGAGCTTCTGCTCAAGGATGTGCGCGGCCCAACCGGCCGTGCGGGCGCAGGTGAACATCGACGTGAACATGTGCGAGGGCACCTCGGCGAAGTCCAGGACCACCGCGGCCCAGTACTCGACGTTGGTGGCCAGCACCCGGTCGGGCTTGCGGGCGTGCAACTCCTCCAGCGCCGCCTGCTCCAGCGCCGCCGCGACCTCGTACCGCGGCGCGTCGAGCTCCTTGGCGGTGCGGCGGAGCACCCGGGCCCGCGGGTCTTCGGCGCGGTAGACGCGGTGACCGAAGCCCATGAGCCGGCTGCCCTTGTCGAGCTCGCTCTGTACGTACTTCTTGGCGTCGCCCAGCTTCTCGACGCCCTCGATCATGCCCAGCACGCGGGCCGGGGCCCCGCCGTGCAGCGGCCCCGACATCGCGCCGACCGCGCCGGAGAGCGCGGCGGCCACGTCGGCGCCGGTGGAGGCGATGACACGGGCGGTGAACGTGGACGCGTTCATGCCGTGCTCGGCCGCCGAGGTCCAGTAGGCGTCGATGGCCCTGACATGCTTGGGATCGGGCTCACCGCGCCAGCGGACCATGAAGCGTTCGACGATGGTCTTGGCCTCGTCGACGCGGCTCTGCGGCACCATCGGCAGGCCGAGGCCCCGCGCCGACTGCGCCACGAAGGACAGGGCCATCACGGAGGCGCGTGCGAGCTGGTCGCGGGCCTCCTCGTCACTGATGTCGAGCAACGGCTTGAAGCCATAGGCCGGAGCCAGCATGGCCAGCGCGCTCTGTACGTCAACGCGGATGTCACCGGAATGGACAGGGATGGGGTACGGCTCCGCCGGGGGTAGACCCGGTTGGAACTTGTTGTCGACCAGCAGGCCCCAAACGTGCCCGAAGGGGACACGGCCGACCAGCTCCTCGATGTCAACGCCCCGGTATCGAAGGGCGCCCCCTTCTTTGTCCGGTTCCGCGATCTCGGTCTCGAAAGCTACAACGCCCTCGAGGCCGGGTTTGAAGTCGGACATTCTCGGCCGCCTCCCTTTCTTGCCATGTTCCGGCAATGCCTTGATGTCGAGATACCGGCGGGTCAATTTAACCCCCTCCCGCCCGGTGGTCGCCCTCCGGACCCGCCGAAACGCCATAACAGCTGGTGAGAGGCGGTGTGAGGGTTCTGCCCCCGAGCGCGGGAGAATACCGCTTGTGGATGCCACCTCGCGCCCGCCCTCACTGGCGGGGCTCCGCCGCACCTACGAGGGCGAACCGCTGCTCGAAGCCGCCGTCGCGGCCGATCCCATCGCGCAATTCACCGTCTGGTTCGGGGAGGCGCTCGACGCCGGCCTGCCCGAGCCCAACGCCATGGTGCTGGCGACCGCCTCCAAGGCCGGTCGGCCGAGCGCCAGGACCGTCCTGCTGAAGGGCTACGACGAACGCGGGTTCGTCTTCTACACCAACTACGAGTCACGTAAGGGCCGCGACCTGGCGGAGAACCCGCGGGCCTCGCTGCTGTTCCCGTGGCACCCGATGCGCCGCCAGGTGCGCGTCGAGGGCTCGGTTGTGCGGCTGCCTCACGAGGAGTCGGCCGCCTACTTCGCCTCCAGGCCGTACGGCTCCCGCATCGGGGCCTGGGCGTCACGACAGTCCGCCGTCGTGCGGTCCAGGGAGGAGCTGGACGCCCGCTACGAGGAACTGGCGGCCCGCTGGCCGGACGATCCGCCGGTGCCCGACTTCTGGGGCGGCTATCTGGTGGCTCCGGTGGAGATGGAGTTCTGGCAGGGGCAGCTCGACCGGATGCACGACAGGCTTCGCTACCGGCGCACCGGACCCCGGTGGGTGGTGGAGAGGCTCGCCCCTTAATGTCCATCAAGTGGCTTTCGGGGAGTTCGTCAAACGGCATCTGGTAGACACCCGGCCACTGTCGGTGCCCGCCTACCGGCGGCTGTGGGCGGGCCAGGCCGTCTCCCACGTCGGCCTGGCGGTCACCGTCGTCGCGGTCAGCCAGCAGGTCTACGAGCTGACCGGCTCGTCGTTCTGGGTCGGCATGCTCGGCCTGGCCAACCTCATCCCGCTGGTGGTGTTCGGGCTGTGGGGCGGCGCGGTCGCCGACGCCGTGGACCGGCGCAAGCTGCTCGTGGCCGGGTCGCTGGTGGCCTGGGTGAGCACCGTGCTCATCCTGGTCCAGTCGCTGCTCGGGGTGCCCGACGTGTACGTGCTGCTCGGCACGGTCGCGCTGGGCGCCGCCGGTTTCGCCGTCAGCTCCTCCACCAGGGGCGCGATCATCCCGAGACTGCTGCCGCCCGAGCTGGTCCCGTCGGCCAACGCCCTCAACTCGCTCGTCTACAGCATGGGCGCGGTCGGCGGGCCGATGCTCGGCGGCGTCGTGCTCGTCCACGGCGGCTTCGCCGCGGCCTACGCGGTCGACGCCGTGCTCTTCACCGCCGGCCTCTACGCGGCCCTGAGGCTGCCCTCGCTCGCGCCCCTGGGGGCCGTCTCCAGGCCGGGCTGGCGGTCCGTGGCGGAGGGGCTGAGGTTCATCCTCACCACGCCGGTGTTGCTGATGTCCTTCGTCGTGGACATCATCGCGATGGTCTTCGCGCTGCCCCGGGCGCTCTTCCCCGAGCTGGTCGACCTGCGCTTCGGCGGGTCGCTGTTCGCGCTGAGCTGGCTGGTCGCCGCGATGGCCGTCGGCTCGGTGTTCGGCGGGCTCTTCTCCGGCTGGGTCACCCGGATCAAGCGGCAAGGGCTGGCGCTGACGCTCGTGATCGCCGTGTGGGGCCTGGCGGTCGCCGCCGCCGGGCTCTCCCAGCAGCTGTGGATGGTGCTGCTGTTCATGGCCGTCGGGGGAGCGGCGGACGTGGTCTCCTCGGTGTGGCGGCAGTCCATCCTGCAGCTCTACGCACCCGACGAGATGCGCGGGCGGATGCAGGGCGTCTTCATGGTCGTGGTCGCCGGCGGTCCCCGGCTGGGCGACGTGCGGGCCGGCGCCACCGCCTCGGTGTTCGGGCTCACCACCGCGTGGGTGGGAGGCGGCCTGGCGTGTGCCGTCGCCGTCCTGGTCGTCGGCCTGTCGGTGGCCGGCTTCAGGACGTACAGGGCGCGCTGAGGGCGTTCAGGACGTGTTCAGGACGTACAGGGCGCGCGCCGAGGGCGTTCAGGCGGTGCGGGCGGCCACCTGGAGGTCGGCGAGGAAGCCCGCGTAGGCGGCGTCCCTGTCGGGGGCGCGCAGCACGGCCGAAGGGTGCACGGTGGCCACCGCCACCGCGGTCACCTCCGCCGGCACGTCGTCGCCCAGCGGCACCGGCTCACCGCGCTGCCTAGTGACGCGGAAGTCCCGGCCGAGCACCGCCCGCGCGGCCGTCGCGCCGAGCACCACGACCACTTCCGGCCGCACCACGGCCAGTTCGGCGTTCAGCCACGGCCGGCAGGCGTCCACCTCGGCCGCCGTCGGCTTCTGGTGGATCCGCCGCTTGCCCCGGGACGTGAAAGAGAAATGTTTGACCGCGTTCGTCAGATAGACCTCGTCCCGGTCGATGCCCGCCTCCTCCAGACCCCGGTCGAGCACACGCCCCGCCGGGCCGACGAACGGGTGGCCCTTGAGGTCCTCCTGATCGCCCGGCTGCTCGCCGACCAGCATGAACCTGGCTTCGGCCGGGCCCTCGCCGAACACCGTACGGGTCGCGTTCCGGTACAGACCGCAGCCTTCACAGGCTGCCGCCGCGCCCCGCAGGGACGCGAGATCGAGGTGGTCGGGAAGGAACCGGGCCGCGGAGTTGTTGCCATCCTTTGCCATCGTCAGTCGTTCTCCCCATAGGCTTTGGCACCTGACTTCCTGTGCCCGTAGCGGACGGGCTCAGTCCCTGCCCTGACCGGCGTAGCATTTCAGTTGGGAGGAGCCTTGACCGCACACGGCCTGATCGACACTACGGAGATGTATCTCCGTACGATTTACGAGCTCGAGGAAGAGGGCATCGTCCCCCTTCGCGCGCGCATTGCCGAGCGCCTGCAGCAGAGCGGCCCCACCGTGAGCCAGACCGTCGCCCGCATGGAGCGGGACGGCCTCGTTCGCGTGGAGGGTGACCGCCACCTGTCCATGACCGAGCTGGGGCGCACACTCGCCACCCGCGTCATGCGTAAACACCGGCTCGCCGAATGCCTGCTGATCGATGTGATCGGGCTTCCGTGGGAAGAGGTGCACATCGAGGCGTGCCGCTGGGAGCACGTGATGTCGGAGTCCGTTGAGACGCGCCTGGTCAAGCTGCTCAACAACCCCACGTCCTGCCCCCACGGCAACCCCATTCCGGGGCTCGCCGAGCTGGGCGCCACCGAGCCCGTCGAGCACGTCGGCAGCGCGCTGGTCGCCATGACGGAGCTCGCCGGAGCTCATGGCGTCCCCGTGGTGGTCCGGCGAATTAGCGAACAAGTGCAAAGCGATCCCGCTCTCATGCTTAAACTCAAGCAAGTTGGGATACAACCCGGACGCGAGGTGACGCTCGCGGCGAGCGACGACGGTGTGCGGGTGACAGGTGACGGTGACGCGAACGACTCTCTCGCGGAGATTCCGCGTGACGTTGCCGCGCACGTCTTCGTCACCAAGCGCTGACGCACGCGCGGCTGATTGGTTGAATCCCACCCGGGAGACACTCCACTCCCCCCCGGCCAAGACTGTTGCAGGAGCGCCCGTGGTCCGCTTTTCGCGCATGCCTCCCCGAGGAGTGGTTCCCGGATGAAGCGATGGGGGGATCTTTCCCAGGACGCGACCGACCAGCTCACCGCCGCGTCTGTCCTCGATCACGCCGACATGGCCGTGGTCGTCACGGACCGCTTCAGCAATCTCCTTTACTGGAACCCGTTCGCCGAGAAGCTGTTCGGCAGGCCAGGCAAGTCCGCGCGCGACGCGTCGGCCCTGTCGCTCGGGATCATGGAGAAGGACCACCCGCAGGCCATCGAGCTCGCCAAGCACGTGCTCAAGGGCGGCGTGTGGGAGGGCACCGTCGACGTCCGGCGCCCCGACGGCACGATCGTCTACGTCCGGGCCCAGGCCGTGCCGCTGCGTCACCCGTCCGGCTCGGTGACCGGGATCGTCATCAGCGCCCGGGAGGCGCTGCGCAGCAACGAGCGCGAGAAGGACCGCTTCGGCCTGCTGGAGCGCATCGGCGAGCGGCTCGCGGGCTCCCTCTACGTCGAGGAGACGCTCAAGCGGGTCGCCGAGATGCTGGTGCCGCAGTTCGCCGACCACTGCTTCATCGAGCTGATGGAGGGCGACCGGCTGGTCCGCCGGATCTCCCAGCACGTGCAGAGCTGGGAGCCGCCGCCCGGCACCTGGAAGCCGGTGGGCGCGGAGATCCGCTATCCCGCCGGCCACTACGCCGACGCGGCGATGCGCCGCCAGGAGACCATCCTCGTCGACGACTTCGCCGCCAACAGCTTCCCCGCGCCGTCCGAGGGCAGCGCGCGGCTGTGCGGCGAGGTCGGCATGAACTCCGCGATCGTCGCCCCGCTCAGCGTGCGCGGCGAGACGCTGGGGCTGATGTACCTCGGGCTGTCCAACCTCACCGAGCGCCGCAGCCCCCACTACGACGCCTTCGACCGTGACTTCGTGGGGGCCATCGCCACCCGGGTCGCGCTCGCGATCGACAACGCGCTGCTGTTCGAGGAGGAGCGGCACACCGCCGAGTCGTTCCAGAAGCACCTGCTCCCCAGGGCGCTGCCGCAGCTCGACGGCCTGCAGATCGCCGTCCGCTACTACCCCGCCGCGCCGCTCGCCTCCCACGGCCAGGGCATCCAGACCCAGGTGGGCGGCGACTGGTACGACGTGATCCCGCTGTCGGCCGGCCGGGTCGGCATCGTGATCGGCGACGTGGAGGGCCGGGGCGCCAAGGCGGCGGCCATCATGGGCCAGCTCAGGGCCGCGCTGCGCGCCTTCGCCCAGGACGACAAGTCGCCCGCCGACATCCTGGCCAGGCTGGACGAGTGGACGCGCATCATCGCCACGCCCGAGCGCGACGACAGCGGCACCGACGTGAGCGTCCCGCCCATCGTGACCTGCCAGTATCTCGTCTACGACGCCTGGTCGCGGCAGCTGTCCTTCGCCAACGCCGGGCACGCGCCGCCCTTGCTGCTGGCCGACGGCCAGTGCGTGGAGCTCGACATCGAGGAGGTCGGGCAGCCGCTGGGCGTGCGCGCCAAGGGCCTGCACGCCGACCTCGTCTACAAGGAGGAGACCCGCACGCTGCCGCCCGGCGCCGCGCTGCTCCTCTACACCGACGGCCTGGTCGATCGCCGCCCCAACCGCCACGGCCGGATGCCCACCGACGCCGAGACGCTCGGCGTGCTCTGCGAGAAGCTCGCCAAGATGACCGACGCCGAGGTCGAGCGCATCGCCGACGTCGCGACGGTCGCGGTGCCCGGCGAGATCGACGACGACATGGCGATCCTGGTCGTCCGCTCCAGCGACCATGAGCTGGACGTGGAGGAGCGCACCTTCCCGGCCCAGCCCATCATGGTGGGGGAGGCGCGCCGGATGGCCTCGGAGGCCTTCGCCGACTGGAATGTGCCCGAGGAGCGCGCGGAGCTGGCCTGCCTGCTGGTCTCCGAAGTGGTCACCAACGTGGTGCTGCACGCCTCCACGGCGAGCGTGCCGCGCAGGGAGCTGGTGGTCGAGGGGCCGCCGCTGCCGTTCGAGGAGTCCTGGGACGTGCCGGGCTTCGAGGACGAGGTGGCCGGCGACAAGGAGTTCACGCTGCGGTTGCGCCGTGGCGGGGAGTCGGTCTGGGTCGAGGTGTTCGACCAGGACCTGCGGCTGCCCCGGATCCGCAGCGCGGGCGAGAACGACGAGGGCGGCCGCGGCCTCTACCTCGTCGACCAGCTGGCCAAGCGCTGGGGCTCACGGCCGACCAGGGAAGGTAAAGCCGTCTGGTTCGAGATTCCCACCCGTAGCCGTTGAGTGGTCTACTCGGGGCCATGGAGCTGGCCTTCGAACGCCGCGGCACCGGCGAGCCGCTGATCCTCATGCATGGCATCGGCCATCACTGGCAGGCCTGGCTGCCCGTGCTGGACCGGCTGGCGGCCTCGCGGACGGTGATCGCCGTCGACCTGCCCGGCTTCGGCCGCTCGCCCGACCTGCCCGCGGGCGTCCCCTACACCGCCGAGACGCTCGCGGACGCGGTGGAGGGGTTCTGCGCACTGCTCGGCGTACGTGAACCGCACGTGGCGGGCAACTCCCTGGGTGGCTATCTCGCTCTGGAGCTGGCCTCGCGCGGCACGGTCCGGTCGGCCACCGCGCTGTCCCCGGCGGGCTTCTGGTCGCGGGCGGAGTTGCTCTACTGCCGGGGGGTGCTGCGCGCGATGCGGGCCTCGGCCCGGTCGATGCCGCCGGAGCAGGCGGAGATGACGGCGGAGAGCCCGTTGGGGCGCGCCCTGACGGCGGGGCTGCTGGTCGCGCACCCGGCCAGGCTGACGCCGAGCGCCCTGATCGCCGCCACCCAGGCGCTGGGGGAGTCCACCGGGTTCGAGCCGACGCTGGAGTCGTTCGCCAACGTGCTGCCGCCCGCGCCGCCGAAGTCGCCGATCACCATCGCCTGGGGCGAGCACGACCGGCTCCTGCCGCGCCGCCAGGCGGTGCGCGCCGCCAAGTGGTCTGGGCAGCGCGTCAAGCTGCTCAGGGGGTGCGGGCACGTCCCGATGAGCGACGATCCCGGTCTGGTGGCCAGGGTGCTGCTGGCGGGCAGCGGCGGTTAGGCAGCGGCAGCGCGCCGAGCTCGCCCCCGCTTCGTCGGCGCCCTTCCCGGCTAGCGCATGGTCTGGCCCCACAGCAGCAGCATGACGATGATGAACACGATCATCACCCCTGCGTAGCCGACAGGGCCGAGCCGGATCGCCCGGCGCACGCGGTTGAGGCACCAGGCGAACAGCAGTGCCAGAAAGACCAGGAGGATCAGGCCGCCGTCCATGGTGACCAGTATGCGCTGCCGGGCGGCCGGGCGCGGCGGTTCAGAACGCTCGTGAATGCTCCGGAACGCCTCAGAATCCGAAGGATCGGCCGATGATCTCCTTCATGATCTCGGTCGTGCCGCCGTAGATGGTCTGCACGCGACTGTCGAGCCAGGCCTTGGCGACCGGATACTCCATCATGTAGCCGTAGCCGCCGTGGAGCTGGAGGCAGCGGTCGATGACCTTGGTCTGCAGCTCGGTGGTCCACCACTTGGCCTTGGCCGCGTCCACCGCGGAGAGCTCCTCGGCGTTGAGCGCCAGGATGCACTTGTCGACGTAGTGGCGGGCGATCTCCGTCTCGGTGGCCAGCTCGGCCAGGACGAACCGGGTGTTCTGGAAGGACCCGATGTTCCGCCCGAAGGCCTGCCGGCTCTTGCAGTACTCGATCGTCTGCTCCAGCACGGTCTCGGCCGCGGCCACCGCCGCCACCGCGATCGACAGCCGTTCCTGGGGCAGGTTGTGCATCAGCTGGATGAAGCCCTCGCCGTCGTTCGGGCCGAGCCGGTTGGCGACGGGCACCCGTACGTTCTCGAAGAACAGCTCGGCCGTGTCCTGCGCCTTCATGCCGACCTTGTCCAGGTTGCGGCCGTGACCGAACCCGTCCATCCCGCGCTCGACCACCAGCAGCGTGGTGCCCCTCGCCCCGGCGGACGGGTCGGTCTTGGCGACCACCACCACGAGGTCGGCGTTGATGCCGTTGGTGATGAACGTCTTCTGCCCGTTCACGAGGTAGTGATCGCCCTCGCGGACCGCCGTGGTCCTGATCCCCTGCAGGTCGCTGCCGGCGCCCGGCTCAGTCATCGCGATCGCGGTGATCAGCTCGCCGGCGGCGAAGCCGGGCAGCCAGCGGCGCTTCTGCTCCTCGTCGGTCAGGTGGACGAGGTAGGGCGCCACGACGTCGTTGTGCAGCGAGAAGCCCAGGCCGGACGCGCCCTGGCGCATGATCTCCTCAAGGATCACCGCGTTGTAGCGGAAGTCCGTGATGCCGGCACCGCCGTACTCCTCGGGCACCGAGAAGCCGAAGACGCCGATCTCGCCGGCCTTCTTCCAGACCTCGCGGGGGACGATGCCGTCCTTCTCCCACCGGTCGTGGTGGGGGGCGACCTCACGGGTCAGGAACTCGCGCACGGTGTCGCGGAAGAGCAAGTGCTCCTCGTCGAAAAGATCTCGCCGCATATCGCCTCCAAGCAGGGGAAATGTGACCGTAGAATACTATTCTGTTACTCGTACGTATAACTGCGCTGATCGGATGGTTTCCGGTGCGGACACGGGTTCATCACAAGTGATGGTAGATGTACTTGTTGCACGGCTGCCGACCCTAAGATCTACCTTCGGTTTACTGTGTGATCGGAGTTGCCGTGAGTCGGTGGCGCAAGGCGTGGATCGCCGCAACGTTCGGCTTGGCTGCCTCGGCCTCGTTCGTCGCGATACCCGCCGAGGCCGAGACGTTCAGCCTGGTCGTGGACTACAGCTGCACCGGCGGGATCGCCGGGAGCGCCACGGTCAATCTCAAGGCCCGCGTGCAGATCCCGACCACGGTGCAGCAGGGCGGCATGCTCAAGCTGGGCTGGTCGATCGAGCAGGTGGGCACCACCCGGTTCAAGTCCCCCGACTACTACGCCGAGGGCGCCCAGGTCTCCTTGATCGGCAACGTCAAGCTCGACGGCGCGTGGAACGGCACCCTTGAGGCGCACGGCAGCGAGGAGCAGGGCGCGCTCAAGCCCCACCTGCCGTTGACGCCCCCGGAAGGCCTGTCCTCCGAGGCGCACATGACCGAAAGCGGCGTCATCAAGCTCACCCCGCAGGCGATGAGCGTGGACTTCGTCCCGCCCGCCGGTGAGGTCGTCATCAACAACGACGACCCCCGGGTGATCTACCGCCACAACTGGGCCCTGCAGCCCGGCACCAACGTCGAGTACGGCGACTGGCTGCGGGACGTGCACATGACCACCACGCGCAAGGACGAGGCGATCATCCGGTTCCGGGGCACCGGGTTCGAGTACATCGGCCGCGAGCAGCCCGGCCTGGGCCAGGTCAGAGTGATCATCGACGATGACAATGGGACGGTCGTGGACCCGACCCTGGACTCCAGCGGCAACCCCACCGCCTCGATCAAGGGCAACGTCTCCCTCTGGGAGCGCACGGACCTCCCGTACGGGCTGCACACCGCCCGGATCAGGAGCATCGACGACGGCAAGCCCATCTACCTCGACGCCTTCAAGCTGCACACGCGCGAGCTGATCGACCCGCCGACAGAGCACCGCTCCACCTGCACGATCACCAACAACCCGGGCACCGTCGAGATCACCGTGGGAGGGGGGACGACCCCGGACCCCACGGACGAACCGACCGATGACCCTACGGACGAACCCACGGACGACCCGAACCCGGATCCCGACCCGGACCCGGGCGACGACACGCCCCCGCAGCACAACGCCTTCCCCACGGGCAACCACGTGACCGTGGTGGTGCCCGGCAGCACCAAGTCGCCCACCCCCAGCCCTTCGGCCTCCGCCAGCCCCACCCCCACGAAGGCGCAGGTCGCCAACACGCCCAAGGGCGGCGTGGACACCGGTGAGGCGCCCGAGCCGGGGGCGGCGGGACCGTACGGGCTGATCGCGGGCGGATCCCTGATGCTCGCGGGGAGCGTCACCGGAGGGCTGCTGCTACGGCGGCGGCGCGCGCGACACGCCGGAGGGACGATCTGATGACCGAACAGAAGTCGCTGCTGACCAGGGCCACGCCGGGGCTGCTGATCGCCGGTTCGCTGGGCGGCGTGGGTGCCATCATGGTGGGGCTGCTCGCGCTCGCCCCCACGGTTGACGACGGTTCGGCGTCGGTCCCCGTGGTGGCGCAGGACCAGCCGAGCACCCTGGAGTACCAGAACGCGGGCGCGTTCCAGCTGCCGCCGAGCGTCGGCCCCGGCGGCAAGAACGTGCCGCTCACCCCGGCCCGCCTCGACGCGCCCCCACCCCTGGCCGCCGCCCCGGTCGTGGCCGCGATCCCGCCGGCCAAGACCAAGGCCGCCAAGGCCAAGGCCAAGCCGCTGCGCATCCGGATCCCCAAGATCAAGGTGAACGCACCGGTCGGCACCGTGACGGTGTCCAAAACCGGGGTTCTGGGCACGCCGCCGCTGAGCAAGCCCAACCTCACCGGCTGGTACCGCCACAGCCCGCTCCCCGGCGAGCTCGGCCCCTCGGTGATCAACGGCCACGTCAACACCAAGAAGGGCGCGGCCGTCTTCAAGCGCCTCGGGGAGCTGGCCAAGGGCGACAAGATCTACGTGTACCGCTCGGACGGCAAGGTCACCCGCTTCACGGTGAGCGGCATCGAGCAGGTGGGCAAGAAGACGTTCCCGACGGCCCGCGTCTACGGCAACACGGCCAACTCGCAGCTCAGGCTGATCACGTGCGGCGGCATCTACAACAAGTCGGCGCACAGCTACACGGACAACATCATCGTGTACGCGACGCTGTCGAAGAAGAAGGGCTGACTGCGGGGTTTTGGTCTTTTACAGAAGATTGACAGGATAAGTTCGTATGATCTAAACCCAACCGTGACACGCGGCTGGAAGCGTGAGTACGCCCTGTAGTGAACTGTGCTGAAATGGAGAAGGACAGTGCTGACGTCCAAGGCGCGGCGCCGCCTCGCCCAGAAGACCTCCGCCTTAGGGCTGACGGGCACTCTTGTCCTCTTCGCCGGAGCGTTACTCGCCGGCCCGACGCCAGCGGCCGCCGAGGCCGAAACTGCGTCCATGGCGGTGACGAAGCAGTTCAGTTACACCTGTCCGACAAGCAACACCGGTCCCGTTACCAGCACCACGATTACGGTCGGGCTCAGCGCTCCGGACTCGGTGGCTGCGGGCTCGACGTTGGATCTGACGGTCAACATTCCGGCCCTGACGCTTCGCGCCGGCGTTGTCACGGCGGCGACGACGCTGCAGGTGGATGCTGCCCTGACGAACACCCCTTCGACGGTTACGGTGAGCGATCCGGGAGCCAAGGCCGGGCCTGAGGTCGCGTCGGGGGCGACCAGCACCACGGCGGATACCGTCGCCTACAAGCTGTCGGTGCCCGCCGGAACCACGAGCAAGGTCAGTGTGAGGCCTGGCGACATCAAGTTGTCGCTCGCCAATGTCACGGGAAGTGTGACGACCTGCACCAACTCGTCTCCTGCCACCGATGTGCTGGACGTCCCCATCGGCACCGGCGGTGGCACCGGGACCGACATCATCGCCTACACGTGCACCGTCGTGGGCGGCACGACGACGGACGACGCCCAGGTCGACATCAAGGTCACGCCGACCATGCCGACCAGCGCCAGGGCCAACCAGGACGCCTCCATCACCTGGACAGGCGCTGTACAGAGCACCGGTGACCCGCTGCCGGCGCCCACGGCGGGCTTCCCCACGAGCTCGAAGCTCTTCGCCACCGTGAAGGCCAGCGGCGCCGGAGCCCCGGCGTCGGCCACCGGAGAGGCCGCCCTGACCGCGACCACCCAGATCACGACCCTGCCCAACGTGACCATCAAGGTGAAGCCGACCACCACCGGCACGGTCACCATCACGCCGGGGGACCTGGTCTTCGGGACCAGCGCCACCGCCACGACGCAGGCGGTCAAGTGCACCGCCCCCACCACTGGCCTGAAGACGTACACCTTCACGGTGAGTGCGGCCACGTCGACCCCCACCAGCAGCAACACTCCCACGACCAGCAGCACACCCACCCCCACCAAGACCAAGACCGAGTTCGTCACCGAGACGCCCACGACGCGGAAGAGTCCTACGACGCGGTCGTCGCAGACGCCCAAGAAGGGTGCCGCTACCGGTGCCGGTGGGGATGCGGGGCCGGATGGGCGGATGTTCCTGCTGGCCGGGTCCGTGCTGGTCCTGGGTGCCGGTGCCGGTGGGCTGCTGCTGCGTCGTCGTAACGTCGCCAGGGGCTGATCGAGGTGGCCAACCACTATCCGTACGGCGGCGCGCCCGTACCGCCGCCGCCGTCGCCGTCGCCGGATCAGGGTGGGAAGGTGCTGCGGGGCGCGCTGCTCCTGGCCGCGATCGCCGGTGTGGTGACCGTGGTCGCCGGGATGCTGATCGTGCTCGGTTCGCCCGAGGAGTACGGCCTGGCCAGCGACCGGGAGGCGCTGCCCCTGTCGGCGCAGCCCAAGCAGGCGCAGCCGGAGCAGGCGATGTTCCAGGCGGCGCCGGATGTGCCGCCGCCGCTGCCGGAGATCGTGCCGGCGCCGGCGATGCTGCCTTCGACGCCGGTCAGGATCTCGGTGAAGCGGCTCGGGATCAACGCGCCGATCAAGTCCGTGGGGCTGGCCGGTGACGGGACGATCCAGGTGCCGCCGTTGAACAACCACAACCTGGTGGGCTGGTACCGGAACATGTCGACGCCCGGCGAGGCCGGCCCGGCGGTGCTGCTGGGGCACAAGGACACGGCGACGCGCAGCGCGGTCTTCAGCCGCTTGCCGGAACTGGTCAACGGCGACACCATCGAGGTGAAGCGGCAGGACGGCATCACGGCGGTGTTCACGGTGGGCGGCGTCGAGCAGGCGGACAAGAAGACGTTCCCGACCGAGCGCGTCTACGGTCCGCGGGAGAACGCCCAGCTCCACCTGATCACCTGCGGCGGCACCTACATCCGCAGGACCGGGCACTACACCGACAACGTCATCGTCTACGCGACGATGACGAGCTCGTATCGAAGCTGATCGCGGAGGCGCGCAATGGGCTGGATGGCGAAGCGGAGACTGCGTACTGGCCCCACGGCGGCACTGCCCGCCAAGCCGGACCGCGCGACGTTGCTGCGGATGGTGCAGCTGGCCGATCCGGGCGCCCGCGAGGACGGTGACGACATCGTGGCTGCGGATGTCAGGGTGCACGCCCCGGTCGAGGCGGAGCCGGATCTGGTGGGCGGCGAGCTGGAGAAGGTGTGGGCGTGCCGGGTGACGGCGGAGGGCCCGCTGCCGTTCGACTACTTCGACCGCTATCTGGCCGAGGGGCTGGCCTTCCGGCTGGGCGGGCTGGCGGTGTGCCGGGGCGAGGTCGCCGATCCGTCCGATGCCGGACACGGGGGTGGGCCCGCGGTGATCCTGCCGGTCCGGCCGTCGGCCGAGGAGCTGCTGGAGCTGCTGGAGGGCGAGGTCGAGCAGGAGGAGGAGTTCGTCTTCAACGCCGGCGGCATCCGGGTCCTGGTGGTGCCGCAAAAGGGGCAGCCGCCCGCCGCGCAGGAGTTGCTGCCGTTCGCGACCGAGCTGACCGCGATCGAGTTGCGGGGCGACGACCAGGCGAAGCTGGGCGCGCTCGCGCTGTCGCTGTCGGAGGCGTTGAACGGCTTGGCGGTGGACCGGTGGCGGTTCCGGGTCGACACCGTGGAGGATCTTCTGCCGCCGACTGAGTAGAGCAACGTTCTGTTGTACCCTTCCGGGTAAGGACCGAATGATGCTCGGTTTACCAGGAGGCACTGTGGCAGAGGCGTACATCGTCGGGGCGGTTCGCAGCCCGGTCGGCAAGAAGAAGGGCGGCCTGTCCACCGTCCACCCCACTGACCTGGCCGCGCACTCGCTGAAGGCGTTGATCGACCGTACGGGCGTCGACCCGGCGGCGGTCGAGGACGTCATCATGGGGTGCGTCATGCAGTTCGGCCCCCAGAGCATGGACATCGCGCGCAACGCCTGGCTGTCGGCCGGGCTGCCGGAGACCACCGCCGGGGTCACGATCGACCGCCAGTGCGGATCCTCCCAGCAGTCGATCCACTTCGCCGCGCAGGGTGTGCTGTCCGGCACGCAGGACCTGGTCGTGGCCGCCGGTGTGGAGTCGATGAGCATCGTGCCCATGGGCTCGTCGATCACCGCCGCGCTGGAGAAGGGCATGCCGTTCCCGTTCGGGGAGAAGTGGGTCGAGCGTTACGGCATGCAGGAGATCTCGCAGTTCCGCGGCGCGGAGCTGATGTGCGAGAAGTGGGGGCTCAAGCGGGACGAGCTGGAGCGCTTCGCCTTCGAGTCGCACCAGCGTGCCGCCAAGGCCATCGCCAACGGCTACTTCAAGGACCAGATCGCGCCCATCAACGGCGTCGAGCACGACGAGGGGCCGCGCCCCGACTCCACGCTGGAGAAGCTGGCCTCGCTGAAGACGCTCAAGGAGGGCGGCCAGATCACCGCCGCCACCTCCTCGCAGATCTCCGACGGCTCGGGCGCCCTGCTGATCGCCTCCGAGCAGGCGGTCAAGGACCACGGGCTCACCCCGCGCGCCCGCATCCACCAGCTCGCGCTGATGGGCGACGATCCGGTCTACATGCTCACCGCGCCGATCCCGGCGACCCAGAAGGCGCTGAAGAAGGCCGGGCTGTCGATCGACGACATCGACGTGACGGAGATCAACGAGGCGTTCGCGCCGGTGCCGCTGGCGTGGCTGAAGGAGCTCGGCGCCGACCCCGCCCGGGTGAACCCCAACGGCGGCGCCATCGCCCTGGGCCACCCGCTGGGCGGCACGGGCGCGATCCTGATGACCAAGCTGCTGCACGAGCTGGAGCGCACCGGCGGCAGGTACGGCCTGCAGACGATGTGCGAGGGCGGCGGCCAGGCGAACGTCACCATCATCGAACGGCTCTGACACCACCGATGCCCCGGCCGAGTCGGCCGGGGCATCGGTCTGTCGCGGCTCGCCCATGGCGTGGCGGGCGTGCGCCGCGATCACCACCATCCAGGTAGTGGTCCTATCGCCCCTTGGGCGGGATCCGCCGGGGCGGCGCGATCGGCCGCTGCGGGGCCTTCGGCATCTGCCGGGGCATGGGCGGCAACTCCCGACCGGGATGGCCTGGGAGATTTCGCTTCTTCTTGCCGGATGAACGTACGCGCATGGGTGGGCTCCTTTACGTGAATCGCGACGCGGCGACAGCCGGGTACGCAAGCTCAGCGGCCGCGTCTGCATGGGCGGGGTGGCTGAGAGGCCGGCCCGATCGGGCTCAGGCGTATTACAGGTAAAGGCGCATGTCCGTTACGGTAGCCCCCGCTCCGCGCACGGCACAACCGATTTATCGCCGCGTGGCCATCTGGCGTGGAGCAGGAGGAGAGCACCATGACGGCGCCGGTGATGGCCGCTAGAGGGAAGCGCATCCCGGACAGGCTGCGGTCTGAGGCGTTCCGCGGGAATACGGATCTTTGAGACAGTGGACGCCACAACCGTTCGGCGCCGCCGGGAGCGATGATGGACGAACGACGCATGGTGCGGGTCTCCAAGTATCTGGCCAAGCACCTGCGGCACGAGCCCGAGCGCATCGGCCTCGAACTGGACGAGCACGGCTGGACAGACGTCGACGCCTTTCTCGGCGCGGCGGCCGCCCACGGCTTCCCGATCACCGAGGCGGAGCTCGCCCAGGTCGTCCAGGACAACGACAAGCAGCGTTATGCCCTGGAGAACGGCCGCATCCGCGCCAATCAGGGCCACTCGGTCACCGTGGACCTGGACCTGCCGGTGCGCGAGCCTCCGGCGTTCCTCTACCACGGCACGGTGGCGGCGAGCCTGCCCGCGATCCGCGCCGAGGGGCTGCGCCCGATGAGCCGGCACCACGTCCACCTGTCGCCCGACCGCCAGACGGCCACCCGGGTCGGCGCCCGCCGGGGCAGGCCGGTGGTGCTCCCGGTGGACGCGGCGGCCATGCGCGCCGCCGGCCACGCCTTCCACGTCAGCGCCAACGGCGTCTGGCTCGTGGACCGGGTCCCGCCGGCCTACATCCGCTTCCCGGGCTGATCGAGGCCCAGCGCCGGGCGTACGAAAAAGGTTGGTACACAAGGCGCAAAGCGCCTTCGGCCGGGCAGTACACAGCAATCTCCATCAGGCGTACTGTCAGCGGGAGGATGCTATGAGCGAGTACGCCAAGGCAAGAGAGCTCGGCGAGCAGGCCCGCGAGCGAGAGTGGACCCGCCCCAGCTTCGCCAAGCAGTTGTTCCTCGGCGACCTGCGGCTGGATCTGGTCCATCCGGCTCCGAAGATCCCCGAGGAGGCCGCAGAGCGGGGCGAGGGGTTCGTCAGGGCGCTGCGGCGCTTCCTCGACGGGCACGTCGATCCGGCGCTGATCGAGCGGACCGCGCAGGTGCCCGACGAGGTGGTCAAGGGGCTGGCCGGGCTCGGCGCCTTCGGGATCACGATCGGTCAGGAGTACGGCGGGCTGGGCCTGCCGTACCTGTACTACTGCCGCGCGCTCGTGCTCGTCGGCTCCTACTGCCCGGCGCTGGCGACGCTGCTGTCGGCGCACCAGTCGATCGGGGTGCCGCAGCCGCTCAAGCAGTTCGGCACCGAGGAGCAGAAGCGGGAGTTCCTGCCGAGGTGCGCGCGGGGCGAGATCTCCGCGTTCCTGCTCACCGAGCCCGACGTGGGCTCCGACCCGGCGCGGCTGAGCACCACCGCGGTCAGGGACGGCGACGAGTACGTGATCGACGGCGTCAAGCTGTGGACGACGAACGGCGTGATCGCCGACCTGCTCGTGGTCATGGCCAGGACGGGCGGGAAGATCAGCGCCTTCGTCGTGGAGGGGGACTCGCCCGGCATCACGGTCAGGCGGCGCAACGCGTTCATGGGGCTGCGCGGGATCGAGAACGGGGTGACGGAGTTCTCCCAGGTGCGGGTCCCGGCCCGGAACCTGATCGGCCGCGAGGGTCAGGGCCTGAAGATCGCGCTCACCACCCTCAACACCGGCCGGCTCTCGCTGCCCGCCACCTGCGCGGGCAGCGCCAAGTGGGCCGTGAAGATCGCCCGCGAGTGGGGGAACGCCCGCGTCCAGTGGGGGCGCAAGGTCGGCGAGCACGAGGCCGTGGCCACGAAGATCGCCTTCATCGCGGCCACCGCCTACGCCCTGGAGGCGGTCTGCGACCTGACCGCGAGGATGGCCGACGACCGGCGCAACGACATCAGGATCGAGGCCGCGCTGGCCAAGCTGTACGCCTCCGAGCTGTCGTACCAGGTGCTCGACGAGCTCGTCCAGATCAGGGGCGGCCGCGGCTTCGAGACGGCCGAGTCGCTGGCCGCGCGCGGCGAGCGCGGGGTGCCGGCGGAGCAGATGCTGCGCGACTCCAGGATCAACCGCATCTTCGAGGGCTCCTCGGAGATCATGCGCCTGCTCATCACCCGGGAGGCGGTCGACGCGCACCTGTCGGCGGCCGGTGAGCTGATCAACCCGGACGCCTCCCGCCAGGAACGCGCCCAGGCGCTCAAGCGGGCCGGCGCCTTCTACGCCCGCTGGCTGCCCGGCCTGGTGACGGGAGCGGGCAACCTGCCCACCTCCTACGCGCCTTTCGGCCCGCTGGCGGCACACCTGCGGTTCGTGGAGCGGACCAGCAGGAAGCTCGCGCGGGTCACCTTCTACGGGATGTCGCGCTGGCAGGGCGGGCTGGAGCACAAGCAGTCGTTTCTCGGCCGGATCGTGGACATCGGCGCCGAGGTGTTCGCGATGACGGCGGTCTGCGTCAGGGCCCAGGAGGACGCCCACGAGCTGGGCCGCAGGCCGTACGAGCTGGCCGACGCCTTCTGCCGGCAGGCCAGGCTGCGGGTGGACGCGCTGTTCGACAGGCTGTGGGACAACAGCGACAGCCAGGACGTGCGGCTGGCCCGCCATGTGCTCGGCGGCCGCTACACCTTCCTGGAGGAGGGCGTTCTCGACCCGTCGATCGAGGGACCGTGGATCGGGTCGCCGCAGGGCGGGGAGAACGTACGCAGACGCGTGGTCTAGACCGCCGATGCCGTGGTGTTGTCAAACCGAGACCAACCGGTATAGACCGGCTGTTGAACAGAGGCTTACGCTGGCGCAAACGCGTCGAGCTGCGTCTCGCGCGGCCCCATCCCCCTGGGCCGGGTCTGGTGACTGGTACGGACCAGTGTGACCCGTCCGACGAGAAGGCGGTACTTACGGTGAGAATGAGACTTGTGGGCGGCGCCGCTCTCGGCCTGGCAACCGCACTGGTCCTGTCCAGCTGTGGCTCCTCCAGTGCGCCCACCACCGAGGGCGGCGACCAGGCAGCCTCGGGCGGCCAGGTCACGCTGAAGATGGTCGCCGCCGACTACGGCGACGGCCCCGGCAAGCCGAACTCGGGCGAGACGTTCTGGAAGGGCGTCGTGGACGAGTTCCAGGCGGCCAACCCCACCATCAAGGTCGACGTCCAGGTCATCAACTGGAACGACATCGACTCGCAGGTCGCCACCATGATCCAGAACGGTCAGGTGCCCGACATCCTGCAGACCGGCGACTACTCCGGTTTCGTCGCCGACCAGCTCCTGTACAAGGTCGACGAGGTGCTGTCGCCCGCGACGTCCGGCGACATGCTGGAGAAGTTCGCCGAGTTCGGCAAGGTCGACGGGACCGCCTACGGCATCCCGTTCGTCTCCTCCGCCCGCGCCCTGTTCTACAACAAGGAGCTCTTCGCCAAGGCGAAGATCACCGACCCGCCCAAGACCTGGGACGAGCTCAAGGCCGCGGCCGAGAAGCTGAAGGCCGCCGGCGTCAGCCAGCCCTTCGGCCTCCCGCTCGGCCAGGAGGAGGCCCAGGCCGAGTCGTTCCTGTGGATGCTCGGCAACGGCGGCGGCTACAAGGACGCCTCCGGCAAGTGGGCGATCGACTCCCCGCAGAACGTCGAGACCTTCGGCTACCTCAAGGGCCTCGTCGACGCCGGCCTGACCACCCCGAACCCGGGCACCAAGGACCGCAAGACGGTCTGGGAGGACTTCGGCGCGGGCAAGGTCGGCATGGTCAACGGCGGACCGATGTCCATCCCGATCTTCGACGCGGCGGGCCTGAAGGACTACGGCGTCGTGCCCATCCCCGGCAAGGCCGGCCCGCTCGACACCACGCTCGGCGTCATGGACTGGATCATGGCGTTCAACAAGAACGGCCACGCCGCCGAGATCAAGAAGTTCTTCGACTTCTTCTACACCGGCAGCGCCGCGCAGAAGATCAGCGACACCTACAAGCTGCTGCCTGTCACCAAGAGCGGCATCGAGAAGCTGTCCGGCGACGAGAAGCTCAAGCCGTTCCTCGACGGCCTGCCCAACGCCAGCTTCTACCCCTTCCAGGACCCGAAGTGGGCCGAGGTGAACCCGCAGATCAAGCAGATCATCGGCGGGGCCGTCAAGGACGACCCGGCCAAGGTCCTCGGCGAGCTCCAGAAGACCGCCGCGGCCGGCTGACCATCGAGGGTCCGGTACGGCCGGCGCCTGCCTGCCAGGGCGCCGGCCGTACCTTCATGGAAGGTTCTTCATGAGAAGGTTGCGCGCCCTGGAGCCCCTCGCCTGGGTCGGGCCCGCCGTGCTGCTGATCGCGCTCGTGGTGCTCTGGCCGGTCGTCGAGATGATCCGGTCGTCATTCCTGGAGATCAGCCGGGTCGGCATCGTCCGAGGCTCCAACGGGCTGGACAATTACCACAAGCTGTTCGCCGAGAAGGACTTCGCGGACGTCATGGTCCGCAGCGTGATCTGGGTGGTCGCGGTCGTCGTGCTCACCGTGGTGATCTCGCTGGCCCTCGCCCAGCTGTTCAACCAGCGCTTCCCTGGCCGCAAGGTCGCCCGGTGGGCGCTGATCGCGCCCTGGGCGGCCTCGGTGCTGATGACCGCGATCGTCTTCAAGTGGATGCTCGACCCCGAAGTAGGCGTGATCAACCAGATCAGGCTCAAACTCGGGCTCATCGACGCGATGGGCGGCGCCTCGGCCGACCAACTCGGCGACGCCTCCACGGCCATGCCGTGGCTGGTGTTCGTGGCCGTGTTCGTCTCCGTGCCGTTCACCACGTACGCGCTGCTCGCCGGACTCGCGACCATCCCCTCGGACGTGTACGAGGCCGCCAAGATGGACGGCGCCCGCCGGATCCGTACGTACTGGTCGATCACCCTGCCGCTGCTCAGGCCCGCGCTCACCGTCGCGGCCCTGATCAACGTGATGAACGTCTTCAACAGCTTCCCGATCATCTGGGCGATGACCCACGGACAGCCGGGCTACTCGACGGCGACCTCCACCATCCTCATGTTCATCCTCAAGGGCTCCGACATCGGCGAATCCGCCGCGATGTCGGTGGTCAACTTCGGAATGGTGCTCGTGATCACCGCGCTCTTCCTCAAGATCTCCCGCTGGAACAGGGCGGTGGCATGATGGCCGTCGAAACGGCTCCGAAGGCGCCGCCGCGCGCCCACGCCAGGCCCAGGCCGACCGGCCCCCGCGCCATGCCCAGGCTCAAGACGACACTCGTCGCGGCCACCGCCTACGTGGTCGCCTTCATCTTCCTGTTCCCCTACGTGGTGATGGTGCTGACCTCGCTGCGTCCCCAGGAGACCCTGCGCGACGTCACCCTGCTGCCCTCGCAGTGGGAATGGTCGAACCTGGTTGACTTCTGGAGCAGTGGACTGGCCGGCAACCTGATGGTCACCCTCCAGGTGGCGGCCGGCTCGACCGTCCTGGTGCTGCTAGTGGCGCTGCCGGCGGCCTACTACTCCGCCCGGCACAACTTCCGGGGCCGCACCATGTTCCTGATCCTGGTGCTGATCACCCAGATGTTCCAGCCCACGGCCATGCTGGTCGGCATCTACCGGGAGTTCTCGCAGCTCGGGCTCGTCGACTCGATCTGGTCGCTGATCCTGGTCAACGGCGGGTTCAACCTGGCGTTCGCGGTGTGGATCCTGAACGCCTACTTCGCCTCGATCCCGCGCGAGTTGGAGGAGGCCGCCTTCATCGACGGCAACGGCCGCTTCGGCGCGCTGTTCAGGATCACGCTGCCGCTCGCCATGCCCGGCGTGATCACCGCACTGATCTTTACCTTCATCGCCGCCTGGAACGAGTTCGTCGTCGCCCTGACACTGACCACCACGCCGGAGAAGCAGCCACTGACCGTGGCGCTCAACTCCTTCATCGGCCAGTATCAGGTCGACTGGCAGAACCTGTTCGCCGGCTCCGTGATCGCCACCATCCCGGTGATCATCCTGTTCGCCCTCATCGAGCGGAAGGTGGTCGGGGGCCTCACGGCCGGGTCCATCAAGTAGCCCTGGGTCATCAAGCAGGGACGCGGGCCACGCAGAAGACCGTCTGGCCGAACGGGGGGCGGATGAAGCGCTCGATCAGCCGCGTGGCCGGCACCACCGTGCGGTCGTAGATCTTGACCAGGCGCGGGTCAGGGTAGCCGACGCCGCCCCGGCGGACTGCCGCCCACCAGGCGATGCCGCCCAGGAAGTTGATCGGCTTGAGCACGTCGACCTCAAGGCCGGCCTTGTCGACCGTGGCGCGCAGCGTCTTGGGCGTGTAGCGCTGGACATGGCCGACCTTACGGTCGAAGTCGCCGTACAGCTGCATGTAGCCGGGCACCCAGATGATGATCCGGCCGCCGGGCAGCGTCACCCGGGCCAGCGAGCGCAGCGCCTCGGCGTCGTCCTCGATGTGCTCCAGGACGTTCATCATCACGACCGTGTCGACCTTGTCCTTCAGCGGGATCTCGGTCGGCAGGCCGAACTGCAGCACGTCGATGTCGTCGCGGCCCTCGAAACGCTTCTGCAGCTGCTCCACGCAGTAGGGGTCGAAGTCGCTCACGACCAGCCGGTCGAGCCTGGGCAGGAACTGGTCGGCGAAGTGGCCGAGCCCCGAACCGATCTCCAGCATCGAACGGCCGACATGGGGGGCGACCATGTCGAACTCGTACTGCCGATAGTTCTTGGCCTCGTCCCCACCGAGATGGTTCTCCAGGGCCTCGTCACCGGCCGCCGGTTGCACTACACGGTCATACCCAGAAGACATAGTCCCGTTCCTTAGGGGCTCGAGGAATGGCCCGAGTCTAGTGCCAGGCAGGAACGAGAGGTCACCTCATGGACGAAACGCCCTTCCGCGTGGCTTCAGGATGCGGTGGAATCTGACTCGTCCATGGACGACGACGAGGCCATCGGCCGCTCGCTCCAGGGTGACCTGTCCGCCTACGAGGCGCTGGTCGCCCGCTACAGCGCGCTCGCCCACCGCACCGCCGCCGTGCTGGGCGCGGGGGACGAGACCGAGGACGTGGTGCAGGAGGCGTTCGTCAAGGCCTTCAAGCACCTGCGGTCGTTCCGCCGCGAGTCGTCGTTCCGGCCGTGGCTGCTGCGCATCGTGGCCAACGAGACGCACAACCTGACCCGGTCGCGCGGGCGCAGGTCCCGGCTCTCCGTACGGCTCAGCGCGACGGCGGAGCTGACGGCCGGCGACGATCCCGAGGGCACGGCCGTGGCCACCGACCGGCGCGCCCGGCTGCTGGAGGCGGTCCGCACGCTGCCGGAACGGGAACGCGACGCCGTCGTCTGCCGGTACTTCTTACAGCTGTCGGAGGCCGAGACCGCCCAGGTGCTCGGCTGCCCGATCGGCAGCGTCAAGTCCAGGACCCACCGGGGCCTGGCCCGGCTGAGGGAGGAGGTGCGCGATGAGCTCCGATGACCTTGAGGCCGAGCTGCGCGCCCTGGCCGAGTCCCTCGACGTGCCGGCGCCGCCGCCCGACCAGGTGGCGGCGGCGGTACGCGCCCGGCTCGACGCCCTGCCCCCGCACACCCCTGCGAACGCGCGGCGACGGATCAGGTGGAGGGTGGTCGCGGTCGTCGTGGCCGTGATCGTCGCCGTGACCGCCGCCACGCCGCAGGGCAGGCATGCTGTGCTCACCATCCTGCGCCACGCCGGCGTCGAGCTGACGCTGACCAGCGACACCCCGCCCCCTGTGGCCACCCCCACCGTCCTGCCCGGCGAGCGCGCCGTACCCCCAGGACAGGCGGCGGCCCAGGCCCGCTTCCCGGTGCGGACCCTGACCGCGCTGGGCCCGCCGCCACGCGTCACGGTGAGCGACGGCGGCCGGGTGGTGTCGATGTTCTGGCCGGGCGGCGTCCGCTTCGACCAGTTCGACGGCGGCATGGACCCCTACTTCTTCAAACGCCTCGGCCCGCCGTTCCCCCAGGACGTCCCGGTGAACGGCGTCACCGGCTGGTGGCTGTCGGGTGAGCACCCGGTCGGCTACATCACCAGGCCGGACGACACCGAGATCCCGCTGCGCCAGGCGGGCCCCACCCTCATCTGGCAGACCGGCGCCGTCGGCTACAGGCTGGAGGGGGTCACCGCGATGGACCGGGCCGTCGAGCTGGCCCGCTCACTCGGGTGAGGCCAGCCAGTCGTCGATGCCCCGCATCAGCTCCTTGCGCACCGAATCGGGCGCGGCCGACGACCTGATCGACTGCCTGGCCAGCTCGGCCACCTCCGCGTCGCTGAAGCCGTACGCCTCCCGCGCCAGCTCGTACTGCCGCAGCAGCCGCGCCCCGAACAGCAGCGGGTCGTCCGACCCCAGCGCGATCGGCACCCCCGCGTCGAACAGCCTGCGCAGCGGCACGTCGGCCGCCCGCTCCACCACCCCGAGCCCCACGTTGGAGGTGGGGCAGACCTCGCAGCAGATCTGCCGGTCGGCCAGCCGCTCCATCAGCCGCCGGTCCTCCGCCGCGCGCACGCCGTGCCCGACCCGGTCGGCGCCCAGGTCGTCCACGCACTGCGCCACGCTGCGCGGCCCCAGCAGCTCACCCCCGTGCGGCACGGCCAGCAGCCCGGCCCGCTTGGCGATCCTGAAGGCCCGCTCGAAGTCGCGCGCCTGGGCCCGCCGCTCGTCGTTGGACAGCCCGAACCCGACCACGCCCTGGTCGGTGTACTGCGAGGCCAGCCGGGCCAGCGTGTTGGCGTCGAGCGGATGCCTGGTCCTGTTGGCGGCCACGACCACCGCGATGCCGATCCCCGCCTCGTCGGCGGCCCGCCGCGCCGCGTCCAGCACCAGCTCCAGCGTGGCCGTCAGCCCGCCGAACCGGTGCGCGTAACCGGACGGGTCCACCTGGATCTCCAGCCACCGCGAGCCCGCCGCCGCCTCGTCGCGCGCCGTCTCGCGCAGCAGCCGGTAAACGTGGTCCGGCCGGCCCAGCACGGACCTGGCGATGTCGTACAGGCGCTGGAAGCGGAACCAGCCGCGCTCGTCGGTCGCCCGCAGTTTGGGCGGCCAGTCCTCCTCCAGCGCGTCGGGCAGGTGCAGGCCCTGCTCCCTGGCGAGCTCGATCAGCGTGGCGTGCCGCATCGAGCCGGTGAAGTGAAGGTGCAGGTGGGCCTTGGGAAGCGTGTGCAGGGACCGTGCCATCGCCATATTTTGCCACCCGACGGGCCTGGCCCCGGCCGAACGGTCTTGCCGCCTCGCCCCCGGCTCCTGTAGGAGACTAAGGGCCCTATTCCCGACGTCCACCTGAAAGTCATGGTGTTGTGATGCGGCGCCTGGCGGCAGCGATGCTGGTGCTCAGCCTGACCGCGTGCGGCCCCACCACGCCGAGGACCCCCGTCGCGCGGCCGAGCAACGCCCCCATCTCCCAGTCGGGCTTCACCCTCGCCTGCGGCGCCGTACCCGTCACGATCGGGACGATGCCTCCGGGGTCGGCCCGGTCCGGTACGTTCCGGCGGCTCGGGTCGCTCACCGAGCGCCTCAAGGTCAAGGGACAGATCTGGAGCATGGGGGACGAGCGGTTGTACGTGGGGGTGGTGTGCGGGGTGCGGTCACCCGAGCGGTTCGCCTCCCTCGTCACCCAGGCGGGGCTCGTCATGCACCGGGGCAAGCCCGCCCTGCACTGGCGGACCCGCGGCGGGGTGCGGCACTTCATGTGGCTCGAACACCCCGGCACCGCCGTCTACGTCGCCGCCACCCGGGGCATCACCGGGCAGATCGCCAAGGTGGCCGCGAGCGTCAAATAGGCCCTCCGCGCGCGGGCGGCCCGCCGGCCGGTGGCGGGCCGCCCGCGCGTCGGACTAGTGCGCCTCGGCCAGCAGCTTGGCCAGGCGGCTGACGCCTTCGACCAGGTCGTCGTCGCCGAGGGCGTAGGACAGCCGGAAGTAACCGGGCGTGCCGAACGCCTCGCCGGGGACGACCGCCACCTCCGCCTCCTCCAGGATCAGCTCGGCCAGCTCGGCCGAGGACTGGGGCCGCCGGCCGCGCAGCTCCTTGCCGAGCAGGTCCTTGACCGTCGGATAGGCGTAGAAGGCGCCCTTCGGCTCGGGGCAGAACACGCCCGGGATGTCGTTGAGCATCCGCACCATCGTCTGGCGGCGGCGGTCGAACGCCTCCCGCATCTCCGCCACCGCCGACAGGTCGCCGGAGACGGCGGCCAGCGCGGCCATCTGCGACACGTTGGCGACGTTGGAGGTGGCGTGGGACTGCAGGTTGGCGGCGGCCTTGACCACGTCGGCCGGGCCGATCAGCCAGCCGACCCGCCAGCCCGTCATCGCGAAGGTCTTGGCCACGCCGTTCAGGATGACGACCCGGTCGCCGAGCTCGGGGACGACGGTGGCGATGCTGGTGAACTCCGCGCCGCCGTACGTGAGGTGCTCGTAGATCTCGTCGGTGACGACCCAGAGGTCGTGCTCGGCCGCCCAGCGGCCGATCGCCTCGGTCTGCTCGCGTGAGTAGACGGCGCCGGTCGGGTTGGACGGCGAGACGAACAACAGCACCTTGGTGCGCTCGGTGCGCGCGGCCTCCAGCTGCTCGACGCTCGCGAGGTAGCCGGTGCTCTCGTCGGTGACGACGTCCACCTGGACGCCCCCGGCCAGCTTGATCGCCTCGGGGTAGGTCGTCCAGTAGGGGGCCACCACGAGCACCTCGTCGCCCGGGTCGAGCAGTGTGGCGAACGTCTCGTAGACGGCCTGCTTGCCGCCGTTGGTGACCAGCACGCGCGACGCGTCGACCTCGTAGCCGGAATCGCGCAGCGTCTTGGCGGCGATCGCCTTCTTGAGCTCGGGCAGGCCGCCCGCCGGGGTGTACTTGTGGAAACGCGGGTCGCGCGCCGCCTGCACGGCCGCCTCGACGATGTAGCCGGGTGTCGGGAAGTCGGGCTCGCCGGCGCCGAAGCCGATGACCGGCCGACCGGCGGCCTTCATCGCCTTCGCCTTGGCGTCCACGGCGAGGGTCGCGGACTCGGAGATCGCGGAAATCCGTGTGGAGACACGGGGACGGGTGGACATGTCCCCATGCTTTCATGGGCGTGTGACCTGGGCGATCGGGGATCAGTTCGACGTGGCGGCCAAACACCCCTACACTTTTCCCTGGTCGTGCCGCCGCATGTCGGTGTGCGGTTCGGTCCAGGCAGTGAGTCGATCAGGGTAGTGTGGTTGACGACATAGGGCACTGGCGCAATTGGTAGCGCACCGGTCTCCAAAACCGGCGGTTGGGGGTTCGAGTCCCTCGTGCCCTGCGAGTGCGGTCCGCGCAATACTTGGCGTGTAAGCGCGCCGCAAAACTGCGTTGGATACGACAGATCAGGTGAGGACTGTGGCGATCGACACGCGCGGCGAGACCGCAGGTAAGCCTGGTGGAGAGAAGAAGAAGCGAACTTCTCCCGCCCTCTTCTATCGGCAGATCGTCAGCGAGCTGCGTAAGGTCATCTGGCCGACACGCAATGAGCTCGTCACGTACACCTCCGTCGTCATGGTATTCGTTGTGATCATGGTCGGCATCGTCTACGCGTTGGACGCCGGCTTCGGCTGGGTCGTTCTACGGGTCTTCGGCGGGGCCTGATCCTGACGCCTCCGGTGCATCCTGACGGAGTCGCCATTCTTTACGACGAAGGAGGAAGAGTCACCGTGTCCGAGTCTTCAGTGCCGGCGGACGAGTCCCGCGAGCCGGAAGAGGCCTTCGAGGCCGCTGAGGAGACCGTCGAGGACGTTGCCGACCACGACGAGGAGGCCGTCGTCGAGACCGACGACGACGCTCCGGTCGACGGCGACGAGTCCGCCGACGCCTCTCCCACCGTCGACGAAGACGGGGACATCCTGCCCGACGTCGATCCGGTCGAGGAGTTCAAGCGCGGCCTGCGCGGCCTCCCCGGCGAGTGGTACGTCATCCACTCCTACGCCGGTTACGAGAACCGGGTGAAGTCCAACATCGAGAGCCGTAACGTCTCGCTCAACATGGAGGACTTCATCTACCAGGTCGAGGTGCCCACGCACACCGTCCAGGAGTTCAAGAGCGGCAAGAAGGTCCCGGTCAAGGAGCGCGTGCTGCCCGGCTACGTCCTGGTGCGCATGGAGCTGACCGACGAGTCCTGGGCCGCCGTCCGTAACACGCCCGGCGTGACCGGCTTCGTGGGCCTGTCCAACAAGCCGAGCCCGCTCAGCATCGACGAGGTCGGCAAGCTGCTGGCCCCGGAGCCGAGCGAGGAGAGCAAGAAGGCCGCCGCCAAGACCAGCACCGGACCCACCGTCGAGTTCGAGATCGGCGAGTCCGTCACGGTCATGGACGGCCCGTTCGCCACCCTGCCCGCCTCGGTCAGCGAGATCAGCCCCGAGTCGCAGAAGCTCAAGGTGCTCGTTTCGATCTTCGGACGAGAGACCCCGGTCGAGCTGTCGTTCAACCAGGTCTCGAAGATCTAAGACGATCACCTACACTTAGACGTTCGGCCGGCCGCCTTTCGCGAAGGGCGGCCTTCCGACATGTCCGGGCGCATCCGCGTCAGGACAGCATCACGATCAGGACCCGGAGAAGGACTCATGCCTCCGAAGAAGAAGATCGCGGCTCTGGTCAAGGTCCAGCTTCCCGCTGGCCAGGCCACGCCCGCCCCGCCGGTCGGTACCGCACTCGGTCCCCACGGCGTCAACATCATGGACTTCGTCAAGCAGTACAACGCTGCGACGGAGGCCCAGCGGGGCAACATCATCCCCGTCGAGATCACCATTTTCGAAGACCGCAGCTTCACCTTCATCACGAAGACGCCCCCGGCGCCCGAGCTGATCAAGAAGGCTCTGGGCCTCGACAAGGGCAGCGCGGTCCCGCACAAGGACAAGGTCGGCAAGCTCAGCCGCGAGCAGCTGCGCAGCATCGCCGAGACGAAGATGCCCGACCTCAACGCCAACACCGTCGAGGCCGCCGAGAAGATCATCGCCGGCACCGCCCGGTCCATGGGCATCACCGTCGCCGAGTAAGACCTTTCCCGACACCGTGGGAGGGCCGGATGCGGCCCGCGCACCACAAGGAGACAGACATGCAGCGCAGCAAGGCGCACAAGGACGCGGAAGCCAAGATCGACCGCGACAAGCTCTACACGCCCGCCGAGGCCGCGAAGCTGGCCAAGGAGACGTCCGCCACCAAGTTCGACGCGACCGTCGAGGTGGCGTTGCGGCTGGGCGTCGACCCTCGCAAGGCCGACCAGATCGTGCGCGGCACGGTCAACCTCCCGCACGGCACCGGTAAGACCGCCCGGGTCCTGGTCTTCGCGACCGGCGACCGTGCCGAGACGGCCCGCGAGGCGGGCGCCGACATCGTCGGCGCCGACGAGCTGATCGACGAGATCGCCAAGGGCAACCGCCTCAACGAGTTCGACGCCGTGGTCGCCACCCCGGACCTCATGGGCAAGGTCGGCCGTCTGGGCCGCGTCCTGGGCCCGCGTGGTCTCATGCCGAACCCCAAGACCGGCACCGTGACCCCCGATGTCGCCAAGGCCGTGACCGAGATCAAGGGCGGAAAGATCGAGTTCCGCACCGACCGGCAGGCCAACCTGCACTTCGTCATCGGCAAGACGTCGTTCCCCGAGCTTCAGCTCATCGAGAACTACGCCGCCGCGCTCGACGAGGTGCTGCGTCTCAAGCCGTCGGCCGCCAAGGGCCGCTACGTCAAGAAGGTCACCTTCTCGACGACCATGGGCCCCGGCGTCCCGGTCGACCCCAACGCCACCCGCGGCCTCACCGCCGACCTGGAGGCGTAGGACAGACCCCCTTCGGGGCCGTCAGACCCGTACAGAGCCCCCGCCGCGCACCGCGGCGGGGGCTCTGTCATGTCTCGGGGGGAAACGTTATGTCTCGGGGGAATCGCCCTCAGGGATAACCCTTAGTTTTCCATGAGATGTACGGGGAAGCCGCTCCTGACAGATCTCCGGCACGTAGGGTTCAAACCATGCTGAAGCGCAGGATTTCTCTCGCCACTGCCGCGGCCGGCGCCGCCCTTGTCGCGGTCACAGTCGCCGGTTGCGGAACGACCGCGCAGCCCATCCAGGTCAATCTGGCCGCCTCGGAGGTGCTGGCACAGGCCGCGCAGAAGACGGCCGACGTGAGCTCCTACACCGTTGACGCCGTCGTCAACGTGACGGACCCGCAGAACGGCGCCGGCAAGGCTCAGGGCCGCATGCTCTTCCAGAGCAAGCCCGAGCTCGCCGTGGACCTCACCATCGACAGCGCCGACTTCGGTGGTCAGAGCCTCCCCGGCGGGGCGCGGGTCGTCCTGCAGGGCGACACCGTCTACCTGAAGGTCGACGCCCTCAACAAGGTGCTCGGCGCGACCAAGCAGTGGGTCAAGGTGCCGCTGAGCGAGGCCGGCGCCGACCGCGGCCAGATCGACCAGGTGCTCGACCAGATCCAGCAGTTCGACCTGGCCGGCGTGACCGAGATGGTCACCGCCTCGCAGGACGTCAAGTCGGTCGGCACCGAGAACGTCGGCGGCGAGGACACCACCCACTACGCCGGCACCTTCCCGGTGGACGCGGCGCTGAAGCAGCTGCCCGCCGAGAAGCAGGAGCGGGCGCGGACCAACCTGGCCGAGCTGAAGAACGTCAAGTTCGACATCTGGGTCGGCGCCGACAAGCTGCCGCGCAAGGTCACGATGAGCGGCTCGGAGAAGGGTGCCTCGATGGACGCGGCCCTGATGTTCAAGGGCTACAACGAGCCCGTGAACATCCAGGCCCCGCCCGCCGACCAGGTCGGTGAGCTGCCCAAGGGCACGACCAACTAGAGAGCGATTTGGAAACTCGGCGGCCACCCCGTAGTGTGGTCGTTGCCGAAGACCGCCGGTCGTCGTCAGGTGCCTCAAAGCCTGGCGACCGAAGGATCCACGACATGTGGACGGCCCGCGCAGGTGTGATACGAGTTTCCCCGCATGACGCGAGTCATGTGCGTGAGCCCCGTGTGCGCCCTGCGCCCGGGGCTGTTCTCATGTCAGGGGACCCTTCGCCGGTGGCACATCTGGAAGGAGGCCCATGGCGAGGGCGGATAAGGCGACAGCAGTTGCCGAGCTCAGAAGCGAGTTCGAAGGCAGCGCTGCGGCCGTTCTGACCGAGTACCGCGGTCTCACCGTCGCCCAGCTCAAGCAGCTGCGCGTATCTCTCGGTGAGAATGCGAAGTTCGCCGTGGCGAAGAACACCCTGACCAAGATCGCAGCGGACGAGGCCGGTCTTCCCGGCATCGGAGAGCTGCTGACCGGTCCGACCGCGATCGCGTTCGTCAGCGGAGACGTTGTCGAGGCGGCCAAGGGTCTGCGTGACTTCGCCAAGGCCAATCCCCTCCTGGTGATCAAGGGAGGCGTCCTCGACGGCAAGAAGCTGGACGCCACCGAGATCACCAAACTCGCTGACCTTGAGTCCCGCGAGGTTCTTCTCGCGAAGCTTGCTGGTGCGATCAAGGCGAAGCAGAGCTCTGCTGCTGCGATGTTCGCCGCGCTGCCCACCAACATGGCTCAGCTGGCCGACGCTCTTCGCGCCAAGCGCGAAGAGTCGGGCGAGTAAGACGGGGATTGCCGCAACACCCGCGGTCCCGTTCCTAAATTTCAAAGTCCCATACGGAGGAAACCATCATGGCGAAGCTCAGCACCGACGAGCTGCTCGACGCGTTCAAGGAGATGACCCTCCTCGAGCTTTCCGAGTTCGTTAAGCAGTTCGAAGAGGTCTTCGACGTCAAGGCCGCCGCCCCCGTCGCGGTCGCCGCCGCCCCCGTCGGTGGTGCCGGTGAGGCCGCCGCCGTCGAGGAGCAGGACGAGTTCGAGGTCATCCTCGAAGGCGCCGGTGACAAGAAGATCCAGGTCATCAAGGAGATCCGCGCCCTCACCTCCCTCGGCCTCAAGGAGGCCAAGGACCTGGTGGACGGCGCTCCCAAGTCCGTCTTCGACGGCAAGGTCAACAAGGAGCAGGCGGAGAAGGCCAAGGCTGCCCTCGAGGGCGCCGGCGCCAGCGTCACCGTCAAGTAACTCGTTCGCTCAGAACGCGTCACGAGGCGGCTCAACGCTTCATCGCAAAGGGGCGGTCACACCCAGGTGCCGGGTGTGTCGCCCCTTTCGCATGCCCGGACGACAGGCGTACATCCCTGTACGCAGCCCGGACGACATGCGTACAGGGATGTCACCCGAAGAGGGCGCACGACTGCTGCGACCCCGCTTGCGGGCGCTCAGTGAGGGCTGACACGCCCTGGCAGCCCGCCGAGGCGTTTCCCGGAGTAGGGCGGGCGCTCGCGGCCTCAGCGGCCATCTGAAGGCTTCCGGGCCGCTCGTAGCCTGATCAAGGGCCATATCGACGGCATCGGTTGGTTCGCGCACCCCTGCCGAGGCCCGCGGGTTATGATCCCGGCGAATCGGTGCCGGGAAGGGGGCGTACGTGGCTGAGATCTTCGCTCGGCTGGGCCGCCACGCGGTCCCGGCGCTCGCCGTCGCGGCGGCGCTGCTGATAGCCGCCGTCGTCTGGCTGGTCGTGCAGGCGCGCGACGCGCAGGCCAGAGCGGACGACCGGCAGGCGGCGCTGCTCGCGGCGGGCACCCACGCGGTGAGTTTGCTCTCACTTGACCACAAGACCGTAGAGGCCGATCTGCAGCGCATCCTGGTCACCTCGACGGGCCCGGCGAAGGCGGGCTACGAAGCCGCCGCGAGCAAGCTCAAGAGCACCACGGTCGCCAACAAGGTCGTGCAGGAGGGCGTGCTGCGCGCGGCCGGGCTGGTGTCGATGTCGGAGAGCACGGCGAAGGCACTCGTGGTGGCCGACGTGGAGATCCGCTGGGACGGCTCCGACAACGCTCCGCAGGAGCGGTTCTACCGATGGTCGATGGACCTGACCAAGGTGTCCGGCGCGTGGCTGGTGTCGAAGGCGGTGCAGGTCTCGTGAGGAAGGCCGGGGTCGTCTCGCTGGCCGTCCTGGTGCTGGCCCTGGCGACTGTGACGGGTGTGCTCTGGCTGGACCTGAGCGCCATGCGCGACGGCGAGGCGGCCGGCGCCGAGGCGATGGCGGCGGCCAGGGCCGTCGCGCCCGATCTGCTGTCCTACGACTACCGCACGATCGAGCAGGATCTGGCGCGGGCGGCGGAGCACACGACGGGCGCGCTCACCAGTCACTACAAGGAGCTGTCCGGCACGCTGGTGGCCAAGGCGAAGGCGCAGCGGACCGTGCAGACCGCCGCCGTCGCGGCTGTCGCCGTGGAGCGCGCGGAACCCGGTCGCGTGGAGGTTCTGATGTTCGTGAACACGGGTACGGTAAAGAAGATCGCCGGGAAGGCAGAGCAGCAGCAACAGGTCAGCCAGAACCGGGCGAGGTTCGTCATGGTCAAGCAAGGATCGCGCTGGCTCGTGGCCGATCTGTCGACTCTGATCGGGACCGCGTGAGGCGCCGGGCGCGCCGCTTACTTCAATTGTTACTAAAAATCAGGTTTGGCGGAGCCCAGGTCACGGGTATCTCCTTCGCAGCTACACCGGTTGTCAGCATGGGTTCGACCCCCGGTGTGACGGAGCGTTAGCCGCCCCCGTTCGCGGGTATCGTCTTGGGCCGGGCGGTAGGCGACCGATCACACAGGGGAGAAAACCCAGCGTCCAGGCCCCGAGACGGCTGAAAGTCGAGCTTTCGGGCTTGACGGATCCGCTCGGACGGGCGATGCTGCGACCAACGTGAAGCATGCAGCGAGAGCGAAGTGGACAGGCGTGTGCCGTTCGGCTACACTGCCCCTTTGCGCTGCCCTTTGACGACCCGCTCCGCTGCTCACGTTGCGAGGTTGTCTGGCGTGCGTGTAGTCAGTCCGCCGCGAGCCCTCGGAAGGACATCTGTTGGCAGCCTCGCGCAACGCCTCCGCCGTACCCGCCGGTCCCAGTCGCGTCTCGTTTTCGCGCATCCAGGAGCCCCTCGAAGTTCCTGACCTTCTCGCCCT